>DDQZ01000076.1 GCA_002343505.1 Verrucomicrobiaceae bacterium UBA2429
CGCCGCGATCTTCCCGCCTCCCTTGTTGTCTTCCTCGTTGCCGTGCCGCTTTCGCTCGGCATCGCCCTCGCCTCCGGCGCGCCCATCATCGCCGGGCTCATCGGCGCGGTGGCGGGCGGCATTGTCACCGGTCTGCTGGCGGGGTCGCCATTGCAGGTCTCAGGTCCGGCGGCCGGCCTGACCGTGGTGGTGGCCGGGCTGGTGCATCAGTTTGGCTGGGAGACGATGTGCCTGATCACTGCCTGCGCGGGCGTGGTGCAGCTCATCCTGGGCTTTCTGAAAGTGGCGCGCGGCACGCTGGTCATCGCTCCCGCCGTGGTCCACGGCATGCTCGCCGGCATCGGCATCTCCATCGCGCTGGCGCAGATTCATGTGGTCTTCGGCGGATCGCCGGCCAGCTCGCCCATCGCGAACGTGCTGGCATTCCCGAGGCAACTGGCCGCCATGAGCGGTGAGGCCGCCATTCTCGGCTTCCTCACCATCGCCATTTTGATCGTGTGGAAAAAGCTGCCCGTGCCCGCGCTGAAGGCCGTGCCCGCGCCCCTGGTCGCGGTCCTGGTGGCGACGGTGGTGTCCGTCATTTTCAAGATGGATGTGGCGCGCGTGGACCTGCCGGAGAAATTCGAGCTCACGCAGTTGAAGCCCTCTTCGGACTGGGGCGCCTTCATCATCGCCGTGCTCACCGTGGCAATCATCGCCAGCATCGAGTCCCTCCTTTGCGCGGTGGCCACCGACAAGCTGCACTCCGGCGAGCGCTCGAAACTGGACAAGGAGCTCTCCGCCCAGGGCGCGGGCAATCTCGTCTCCGGCCTGCTCGGCGGCCTGCCGATCACGGGCGTCATCGTGCGCTCCTCGGCCAACATCATGGCGGGGGCGGCTTCGCGCTGGTCGGCCATCTTGCATGGCGTGTGGATTCTGCTGTTCGCCCTGTTCCTGGGCGGCCTCATCGAGACCATCCCGCTCGCCGTGCTGGCCGGCCTGCTCGTGCATGTGGGCGTGAACCTGGTGAACCTGCACCACATCCGCGACCTCGCGACGCACAACGAGCACTACATCTACTTCGCCACCGTGCTCGGCGTCACCTGTGTGAACCTGCTGGCCGGTGTCGGCATCGGCGTGGCGCTTTCCGTGTTCTTCGCCATCCGCCGCCTGTCCCTCACCGAGGTGAAGATGGAGCAGCGCGGTGACAAATGGCATGTCGTCATTGAGGGCACCATGACCTTTGCCTGCGTGCCCAAGGTGAACCTCGAACTTTCAAAAATCCCCGCCGGCGCGCCGGTGGACATTGACCTTGCGGTGGACTTCATTGACCACGCCGCCTTCGAGGCCCTGCACGGCTGGCGTCAGAACCACGAGCGCACCGGCGGCCATGTGGACATTGATGAAACCCACGAGGAGTGGTACAAACCTGCGGTCGAAGGCAGGCCCCGGCGCTCCAAATCCCTGCGCAAGAGCACCAGGACCGCGACGTAAATCCTGAAACCGAATCATGGCCGGCCCGCACATCTCCCCACTAACCACCGCCGGCCCGCCCCTTTCCGAATCAGACACGCGGCTGAGAGAGACCGTGCTGCACGCCGCGCATCTGCTGCCGGCGCAGGGACCCATCGGCGTCTTCATTCACCACAACACGCTTCACGCCTTCGAGCACCTGCCTTTCGACGATGCGGTGCGGGAGGGATCGCGCGTGTTCGGCTGCGAGCCCTACCTCTCCGAGGACCGCTACCGCGACGAGCTGGCGCGCGGGCGCATTCTTTTCGCCGAGCTGGGCACCGTGCTGAGGCGTGACCTGGGCGAGAAGGCCGAGGAGCCGCTGCACGGCTTGTCCTCGCGCCTGGAAATCCGCCTCGCCATGCTGGAGCACCCGCTGCGCAGCGGCGGGGGGCATGAGCTGGACTGGTTCATGGCGGAGACCGACGCCCTGCTCAAGGCCCGGCGGGATGTCTCCGAGGTGCAGCGCCGCAAGCTCATCACCGAGACGCGCCACTGGGTCATGCGCCGCCTGCGCGGCTCGCTGCCGGATGTCGAGCGGCCCGCCTGGCTGGACAGTCTCTTCACCCGTTTCAAAGAGACCCGCATCGAGGAGTGGAGTGATGATCAATGGGAGGCATTCACCATGTCCGCGCTCTGGGAAGTCTGCGGCGAGGGCGTGCGGCTGGCGGGCGAGCGCGCGCCAGCCGCCGCGCCGATGATCCGGCACCGCGACTTCATCCACGCGCTCGGAGGCGCGGACACGGACCTCATGGTCAATGACGTGCTCATCCGCTTCTGCGCCGCGTTTCTGGATCAGGGCATCGCCCACCTGCCACTGCCCGGACGCGACGAGGGCTTTTACCGCGCGTTTTGCATGCTGCACGCGCGGGGAGGCGCGGCCTCGGCCTGGTGGCTGGGCGGTCTGCGCGCCGAAGTGGAGCGGCTGCAAAAGGAGAACATCAGCGCCCTGGCCAGCATCCGCGAGTCGCTCGACGACCTCGGCGTGAAGCCGGATGAAACGGAGAAATTCCTCTCCGCCACCCTGCTGGCCCTGCGCGGCTGGGGCGGCATGATCTGGCATGTGGAGCAGCGCGCCGACCGCGTCCATCACGCCGTGCCCGACGGCAGCCTCATTGATTTCGTGGCGGCGCGCCTGCTGCTGGAAAGGCTGGCCCTGCGCGCCGCCGCGCGGTCATCGCTGGGGCATGAGGGCGCGCTTTCATCACTGAGAGAAGAGCTGGCGCTCCGGCTGCCCTCCACACGCCCGGCCTGCGACAAGCAGCGCGCGTTTTTGATCTTCCAGCTCGCCCAGGTGCTGGGCTGGACGCCGGAGGCACTGTTCCATCTGGAGCCGAAGGCCTGGGCTGTCTTGTTCGACGAGGTCGAGGGATTCGACGAGCTGGCGCGGCGGCGTGTTTTTCACCTCGCATACGAGCACCGCTTTCGTGTGCAGACGCTCGACGCGCTCGCCTCGAACACCGGCCGCGCCGCGCGCCTGCCGGAGCGGCCGTCATTCCAGGCCGTGTTCTGCATTGACGAGCGGGAGGAGTCCATCCGCAGGCATGTCGAGGAGTTGGCGCCCACGGCGGAGACCTTTGGCGCGGCGGGCTTCTTCGGCGTGGTCATGTATTACCGGGGCGCGGCGGCCGCGGATTTCGTGCCGCTTTGTCCGGTCGTGGTCAGGCCGCAGCACTGGGTTTCTGAAAAAGTGGACCGCCGTTTGTCGGACGAGGCGCGGCGGCGCAGCAGCACGCGGCGGCGCATCGGCATGGCCCTGCAGAGTTTCCACGGCGGCAGCCGACGCATCGTCAGCGGCGCGTTTTTTTCCGCCGCGCTCGGCCTGCTGGCCACGGTGCCGCTCGTGGCGCGGGTGGTGTTTCCACGGCTGACCGCGCGCTTCCGCGGGTTCTTCGGCAGCTTCATCGCGCCGCCGCCGGTGACGCGGCTCGTGCTGGAGCGCGGCACGCCGCAGCCCGGTCCCGGCGAGGAAAGCCACGGCTTCCTGCCGGAGGAGATGTTCAACATCACCGAGCGCCTGTTGCGGGACGTGGGTCTGACCCGGAGTTTCGCGCGCGTCATCCTCTTCTTCGGCCACGGCTCCACCAGCATGAACAATCCGCACGAGTCCGCGCATGACTGCGGCGCCTGCGGCGGCGGGCGCGGCGGGCCGAACGCGCGCGCCATCGCCGAGATGCTGAACGACCCGCGCGTGCGCGCCGCTTTGAAAGAGCGCGGCATCAGCGTGCCGGAGGACACCGTCTTCGTCGGCGGCATGCACAACACGGCGAATGACAACCTCACCTTTTACGATGTGGACCGCGTGCCCGTGACTCATCAATTCGAATTCGAGGTGGCCTGCAAAGCCGCGCAGGAGGCCGCCGTGCGCAACGCCCACGAGCGCGCGCGCCGGTTTGGCTCCGCCTCACTCGGCCTCAGCCCGGCGGCGGCAAAGCGCCACATGGAGGGCCGCGCGGAGGACCTCTCCCAGGTGCGGCCCGAATGGGGGCACGCCACCAACTCCATCTGCATCGTCGGGCGGCGGGCCAAAACGCGCGGGCTTTTCCTCGACCGGCGCGCCTTCCTCGTCTCGTATGATCCCATGCAGGACGACGGGGAGAAAGCCATCCTGACCCGCATCCTCGGCGCGGTGGTGCCGGTGTGCTCGGGCATCAACCTCGAATATTACTTCTCCTATGTGGACTCGCCGGGCTGGGGCAGCGGCTCCAAGCTGCCGCACAACATCACCGGCCTGCTCGGCGTCATGGACGGCGCCATGAGCGACCTGCGCACCGGCCTTCCCTGGCAGATGGTGGAGATTCACGAGCCGGTGCGGCTGCTCTTTGTCATCGAGACCACACCGGAGGCCATGCGGCGCATCCTGGAGAAAAACCCCGTCATCCAGACCATGGTCGGCAACCGCTGGGTGCAGCTCGCCGTCATGCATCCCGAGACCGGGGAGATCCGCGTCCATCATGACGGCGAATTCGAGCCGCATGTCTGCCAGTCCGGCCCGCTGCCCGTGGCCGCCTCGTCCCGGGAATGGTACGCCGGCTGGCGCGACCACCTGGAGTTTGCCGAAATCCTGCCGCCCGCCGCCGGCCACAACTGAACCCGCGCCATGCCCGCCACCGACAGCCTGCTCACCACGCTCGGACTCCTGGTCGTCGCCGCGCCCGCGCTGCTGCTGGCCGTGTTTTTCACCGCCTTCCTGCTCAACCACCGCATGCAGGAGGAGACCATCGGGAGGCTGATCCAGGGAACGATCTCGGTCAGCCTGCTGGCCGCGCTGGGGGCCGCTGGTGTCATGCTGGCGCGCGGGGTGCCGCAGTTTGTCATCGAGCTGGGGGACTGGGTCATCACGCCGGATTACCACCTGAAATTCCAGTTCATCCTGGACCTGCTCTCGCTGTCCTACTCCATCCTCACGCTCGTGCTGTGCGCCACCATCGGCGCATTCTCCACGCGCTACCTGCACCGCGAGCGCGGCTACAACCGCTTCTTCGTGATCTTCGCCGTCTTCCTCATGGGCATGGTCACCGCCGCGCTTTCGGACACGGTGGAGACGCTCTTCGCGGGGTGGGAAATGGTCGGCCTCTCCTCCGTGCTGCTCATCGCCTTTTTCCAGGAACGCCCCGCGCCGCCGCGCAACGGCCTGCGCGTTTGGATTGTCTATCGCGTGTGCGACGCCGCGCTCATGCTCGCCGCCATCATGATGCACGAGATCAACGGCGCGGGCGACTTCGACCACATCACCGGCAGGCATGCGTGGCCGGAGCACGACCCTCTGCTCATCGGGCCTCACTTCGCCCTGCTCGGCGTGCTCTTCATCATCGCCGCCGCGGGCAAGTCCGCGCTGGTCCCCTTCTCCGGCTGGCTGCCGCGCGCGATGGAGGGGCCCACACCCTCCAGCGCGGTGTTTTACGGCGCGCTCTCCGTGCATCTCGGCGTCTTCCTCCTGCTGCGCATCAGCCCGGTGCTCGACAGCGCCCCGTGGCTGTCCGTGCTCGTCGTGCTGCTCGGCCTGGCCACCGCCGCCTTCGCCTACCTGGCCGGGCGCGTGCAGACCGACATCAAATCCGCGCTGGCCTTCGCCTCGCTCACGCAGGTGGGCATCATCATCGCGGAAATCGGCCTCGGTTTCCGCTACCTGGCGCTCGTCCACCTGCTCGGCCACGCCTGCCTGCGCACGCTGCAATTCATCCGCGCTCCCAGCCTGCTGCACGACCACCATCAACTCGAGGACGCCATCGGCACCCGCCCGCGCGAGGAGCGCGCGCAGTGGGAGCAGCGGCTGCCCGCCGCCTTCCAGCGCGCGCTTTACCGCTTCTCGCTCGAGCGCGGCTACCTCGACACCATTCTCGACCGCTTCATCGCGCGGCCCTTCGTCGCCCTGTTCTCCTGGTTCGACGGCCTGGAAACCCGCTGGGCCGCCATGCTCGAGGGCGGGCGTGAAAACAAACCGGAGGCGGCGCGGACCGTGAACGACCGCCCATGACTGCCGGCTCTTTCCCCTGGCTGGAACTCACGCTGCTGGCGCCGCTGCTTGGCGCCGGCGTCACCGCCTTCATCAAAACGCCCGCGGCGGCGGCGCGCTGGGCCTTCGGCTTCATCCTCGCGGTGTCTGCCGGCGCGCTCGGCACGGCGGTGGAGTTTCTCACCGCGGACGCGGCGGCGGTTTCAAGTCACGGCACTTTCAAGGCCGATGAAATCGCCGCGCCCATGCTGCCGGTGCTCGCGGTGCTGCATTTGCTGACCCTGCTGGGCACGTCGAAGTCGCGCATGACGCCCTCGTTTTGCGCGCGGCTGCTGCTCTCCGCCTTTGCCACCATGGCCGCCGTCACCAGCCAGAGCGGCTCGGTGCTCATCGCCCTCATGATTGCGGCCGCCCTGCTTCCGGTGTGGGATTTGAAAAGCCGGGGCAGGCGCGCGCGCGGCTTTCTTTTTTATGTCGTGCCCTTCATCGGCCTGCTGCTCATCGGCTGGACATTTTCAGAAGGCGCGCGCCCGGTCTGGGCCGTCGGCCTGCTGCTTCTGGCGCTGAAGCTGTGCGGCGGCATCGTGCCCCTGCACGGCTGGCTGCCCACCTTGTTTCAAAGAGCGTCCTTTGGCGCCGCCATGCTCTTCGTGCTGCCGCTCATCGAGGTGGTGGCCTCCCTGCGGCTGCTGCTCCCGCACGCGCCGGAGTGGATGCTCGACGCGGTCAGCATCGCCTGCCTCGTCACCGCCGTGTACGCCGCCGGAATGGCCGTGGTGCAGAATGACGCGCGCCGTTTTTATGCCTTCCTGGCGCTGAGCCAGACCTCCATGGTCATGTTCGCCGTCATGCTGCACACGCCCACCAGCATCACCGCCGCGCTCTGCCTGTGGATCTCCATCATCCTCGCCCTGGCCGGCCTCGGCTACTCCATCCGCGCGCTGGAGTCGCGCTTCGGCTCGCTGTCCCTGCGCGAGCACCACGGTTACTACGAGCAGGCGCCGGGGCTCGCCGTCATCTTCCTCGTCGCCGGGCTGGCCAGTGTCGGCTTCCCCGGCACCATCGGTTTTGTGCCCATGGAGTTGCTCATCAGCGGCAGCGCGCAGCACGGGCTGGGCTTCAGCGTCACGCTCGCCGTGGCCGCCATGCTCAACGGCATCGCCATCCTGCGCGCCTACTTTTCCATCTTCACCGGCAGGCGTCCCACCACCTCCGTCTCGCTCCGGGAGACGCGGACCGAGCGCGGCGGCATCATCCTCATCGCCCTGGCCGTTTTCTTCGGCGGCTGGTTCAGCCCGAGGGTCGTCGAGTCCCGGCACCGCGTCGCGGACCGGCTGCTGGAGGCCAGGGGCGCAGTGCCCGGCAAAGCGGGGCATTGAGCCAGCCGCCGCATGCCTCACCCGACGCTGGTGCTGACCCAGGCGCGCAGGTCGAAGTCTTGGGAAATCTTGTCCACCTGCCAGCGCCCGTCGGCGTTGAGGCGGAAGGTGCCGATCCACTTTTGATGCCATGACTCCGGCTCGATCATGCTGAGGTGGTGCCTGCCCTCCACCTCGTAAAGGTGATACACCTCTCCGACGACCGGCTCGAATCCGAAGCGGGCCTCGTAGATGAGCTTGTTCCAGTTGAAGGCGTCAATAACTTCTAGGTAGCGCTCGCGCAGTTCCACGAGCTCCTGCTGCAGTTCTCTCTCCACTCGGGAGACACCCCGGCTTTTGAAGTTCGTGAGGTCCTGCGGGATGATCTGAGGCGCCAGGCGCGAGGCAGGGTAGGGGAGGAAATTGCCGCGCGGGGCGGTTTGGGCGAGGTCTTCGTTGATCGGGTCGTGGTCCATGAGGGCTGGATGATACGGCGCGAAGTCAGCCAGGGACGGAATGGAATCAACCGGATGCGGGCCAGGTCCCGCCCTGGCCGCGCCTTGCGCCGCGTCATTGTTTGCGGCAGTTTATCTTGATGGACGAGGAAACACCGCCAGC
>DDQZ01000033.1:0-1230 GCA_002343505.1 Verrucomicrobiaceae bacterium UBA2429
ACAACTACCCGTCTTCGTCCGCACTCTACTTTTTCCCGGATTCTGAAGTGTGCAGCATTTTTTGAGGCTTATTTCAGGAAGAGGGCGCTGTGGAATGTTCCCATTTCGTCGAAGATCGCTTTCGCCACTCCAAACGTTGCCATCGGCTCCGTGCGTGGCGATTTTTCCACCGATTATTTTGGCATCAGCAGCGGATTGAAAAACGCCTTTCCACTTCTCTTGTGGATGGGGCTGGGAAGATTCAACTTCCGCCACTCAAGCGGCTGCTGCTCAAGCTCCACGCGGCGGCACGATTCGCAGAGTAAAAAATGAGATAACACTCATTCGCTGTGCGGCAGTTCTCATGCGCCCATTGGGGGCGGACAAAGGCTTTTCGATCATGCCCTTCCGCATAATACATCCGCAGCGGCGGAATCCAGAAAATACGCCCAGCCATAGAGGCGCGGTAACTCGCCATGGAATGCCGCGCATGGCCGTTTCAGCGTCCGCGCAGTTCCACCTTTTCCAGTGTCACCGGCGCGTTTTGCGCGGGTAGGTAGAGGCGCACATGCTGCACGGACTCGGCGGGCAGTGTCACCACGGTTTCAGCGTGCTGGTCCGCAGTGTCGGGCAGGGTGAACTCCACGGTCTGGCCATCGGGGGGGAAGGTCTCCTGCTCCTGCGCGCGCCATTGAATTTTACCCGGTCCGCCCTGGCCGCGTGTCTGGAGCACCACGGTGACGGGGCCTTTGAGTTTCAGGTTGGTTTTGCCGAGGAAGGGATTGCGATTTTCACCCGTGACGATCATCGCCCGCCCGCGCTGCTCCACCACGCAGCCCTTCGGCACCCAGCCGCCCAGCGGACGCGCCGCCGCAGCCGCCGCGCCATCCGGGCGCGGCTGGTAGGCCGGGTTCGGGCGGGGAAAAAGCGCGCCGGTCTCTTTCAGGAAGGCGTCAATGCGCGCGTCCAGCTCCCGTGCCTTGTCCGGCATCCGCTCCGCCATGTTCGTCGTCTCGTTGATGTCCTTTTCCAGATCATAAAGCTCCCGCGGCACGCCGGGGGCGAACCAGCGGATGAGCTTGTGCGCGCCGCGCACCACCGTCACCCCGCCGCCGTTTTGCTGGGAGGGGAAGAAATTGAAAAACTCCTCCCGCACCGCCGTCGCCGCGCCGGTGAGCACGGGCGCCAGGCTCACCCCGTCCATCACCTGGCCGGGCTTCTTCTCCAGGCCGAGCAGGTCGAGCACCGTGG
>DDQZ01000033.1:1329-45982 GCA_002343505.1 Verrucomicrobiaceae bacterium UBA2429
GCCGAGCAGGTCGAGCACCGTGGGGTAGAGATCAATGTGCCCCGCCAGCGCCGGCGTCACCGCCCCCTCCCGGATGCGCCCCGGCAGCGCCCACATCATCGGCACGCGCGTGCCGCCCTCGTAGAGCTTGCCCTTGCCCTCGCGCAGCGGGTGGTTGTTTGTAGGCGGCTCATCCCCCGCCCACTTGCGCCAGTCCGCCAGGAACCCGCCCTTGTGCTTCTCCGCCGCCGCCGTCTTGCCCGTGCCGGGGATGTTGCTATGCACATTGCCGCCGTTGTCGGAGTAAAAAATGACCAGCGTGTTCCCCGTCAGCCCCAGCGCCTCCAGCTCGTCGAGGATGCGTCCGAAGCACTCGTCCACACTGCGCAGCATCGAGGCCATGATGGGGTTCCGTTGCGCGCCGCGCGGGTCCGTCTTTTTGGCGAACTCCGCCGTGAACTCCGGCTTGTGCCCCCAGGGGCCATGCACGCCGTAGCACCAGAGATTCAGGAAAAACGGCCGCTCCTTGTTTTCGCGCAGGAATTTCACCGCCTCCGCCGCCTGGCGGTCCACGATGTACTCCCCCTGCGGCCCGTCCGTGATGGTGCCCACCTTGTTCTTCGCCGTGGGATGGCCCTCCGGCACCACGCCGTAGGGGGAAAAATACTCCCCCGGCGGCCCTGGATCCGGCGCGCAATGCCACGCCACATCGAAGCCCTGCGCCTCCGGCCGGAACTCCGGCGTCAGCCCCAGGTGCCACTTGCCGATGTGCGCCNNGCGCGTGCCGGGTGCGATGCGGGCGGGCCAGCGCATGAACAGCGGCACGCGGATGCCGCCCTCGAACATCGTCAGCTTCCAGCCACGATAGGGCGCATTGATGTCGGGCAGGCCGACATAGCCCGCGCCGCCGTTGTCGCTCGAAAACACCACGATGGTGTTCTCGTCGAGGCCTTCGTCCTTCAGCGTCGCGAGCACGCGGCCGACGCTCCGGTCGAGCGAGCGGACCATCGCAGCATAGACCCGCAGCCGATGCGGCTTGATATCGCCCACCGCCTCATAATCGGCGCGCGTCGCCTGTAGCGGCGTGTGCACGCCCCAGTGCGCGAGATAGAGGAAGAACGGCCGGTTGCGGTTGGCGCGGATCACCTTCACCGCCTCGTCGGTCCAGTAATCGGCCAGGTAGCCGCCGGGCGCGAACAGCGGCCCTTCGTTGAACGAGGCGGCATATTGCATCCGCCCCCACAGGAACCTGTCGATCGGATCGAAATCGAGCTTCGCGTTGATAACGCCGGGGTTGTCCTCCGGCAGATGGAGCCCGCTTGCCATCAGCAGGCTCTCGTCGAAGCCCTGCGCGTTCGCGCCGAATTCCTTGCCGCTGCCGAGGTGCCACTTGCCGATGTGCGCCGTGGCGTAACCCGCCTCCCGCAGCGTCTCCGCCAGCGTGCGCTCCGCAGGATCGAGGTAGTTTTTGCTCACCGGGCTGATCAGCGGCCGGTTCGCCGGAGACGTCTCCGGCATGAACGGGAAGCCCGGCGGCTGCGGCGGCTGGTGCCCGCTGGCGGTCAGGATGCCGTGGCGCGTGGGGTGTTTCCCGGTCATGATGCTGGCGCGCGTGGGCGAGCACAGCGGGTTGGCATACGCCTGGGTGAAGCGCGTGGCCCGAGCGGCGAAGCGATCAATGTTCGGCGTCTCGTAATATTTGGAGCCATAAATTCCGCTGTCCATCCAGCCCATGTCATCCACCAGAAAAAGGAACACGTTGGGCTTGTCAGCCGCCGGGAGGGGGGCGGCGAGGAACAGCAGGAGGGCGGTGAGGATCGTTTTCATGGCGGCAGGGCACCTCGAAACGCCGTCCCGGTTCCGAACTTCCACGAATCAGCCAGCCGGGTCAGGACTCGAAGCGCCGCCCAGATGCATAGGAACCGAGGCTGCGCAGGTGGGCACCGTCGGCGCGGGCTTGGTCGAGCGCGGCGCGCACATGCGCCTCGGCGGGGGAGCCTTCGATCTCAATATAGAAGCGGTATTTGTTCGGCTGGCCCCGGATGGGGCGGGATTCGAGGCGCTTGAGATTGATGGCGGCCTCGCTGAGCGGGGTGAGAAAGCGGCACAGGCTGCCTGGGCGGTCAGGCAGTTCGACGACGAGGGCGGTGCGGTTGTTGGCGGGGCCGGGCGCGTTCCCGGCGCGGGCGAGAAGGTAGAACTGGGTGATGTTAGGCACTTCGCCGGCGATGGGGAAATGCAGGATGTCCAGTGCGTGGAGCGCGGCGTTTTGCCGGGGGCCGATGGCGGCCGCGCTCTGGAGGCTGGCGGCTTTTTCCGCCGCCTTGGCGGTGCTGGCCTCGACCACGCGGCGCGCGCGCGGGTAGTTCGCGGCCAGCCATTCCTCGCAGTGGAAAAAGGGCATGGCGTGGGAGTGAATGCTGGCGATTTCCGCGCCGGCGCGGCCGAGGAGGGCAAGGCGCACATCAAGCGTCAGTTCCTCGATGATGCGCAGAGTGCAGCGTTCGTCTATGAGGCGGTCCACGGTGTCAATGATGAAGCCGCCTGAGGAGTTCTCGATGGGCACGATGCCCTGGGCTTCCGGCGCGTCCGCCAGGAAATCAAAGACCTCGCCAATGCCGGCCATCAGGCGCACCGGCGTGTTCGGGAAGCGCATGCCCGCCAGCAGATGGGAGAAACTGCCCTCGGGGCCGAGGCAGGCGACGAGCGCGGGAGTGGGTGAGTCTGCGGGCGGAGGCATGGGAAGTCATGGTTCCCCGCGCCTCCGCCGCGGTCAAGAAGCGGGAGAATGCGCGCGGCATTTTCCCCTCCACATGTGGAAGGTTCCGCCAAAAAAAAACAGACCCCGCCGCGAGGCGGGGTCTGCAAGACAATGACAAGCCGATGAACCCGGATCAACGCTTTGAGAACTGGAAGCGTTTGCGGGCGCCGGGGCGGCCGGGCTTCTTGCGCTCCTTGGCGCGTGAGTCACGGGTGAGCAGGCCTGCTTTTTTCAAGGTGCCGCGCAGTTCGGGATTCACGGTGATCAAGGCGCGGGAGATGCCCATGCGGACGGCTCCGACCTGGCCGGTGATGCCGCCGCCCCTGGCGTTGATGTTAAAGTCATACTGCTGGCGGGTGTTGGTTAGGGCCAGCGGGGTGAGAATCTGGTTTTGCAGCGCCACTGTGGGGAAGTACTCCTCAAAATCACGGCCGTTGATGGTGATGGAGCCGGAGCCGTCCAGAATGTGGACGCGGACGACGGCAGTTTTCCGGCGACCGGTGGCGGAGGTAAGCGGTTTGCTCATGAAGGACGGGATTCGGTGTGTGGGAGTATCAGGCGAGGGAGAATGGCTGCGGATTCTGGGTGGCGTGCGGGTGCTCCGCGCCGGCATAGACCTTCAGCTTGGTGACGATGGCGTTGCCGAGGCGGTTGTGCGGCACCATGCCTTTGACGGCGCGGCGGACAAGTTCCTCGGGCTTGCGGGCGCGCAGCTTTTCGACGTTCTCCACCTTCTGGTTGCCGATGTAGCCGCCGCGCTTGCTGGTGTAAATCTTCTGCTGCTCCTTCTTGCCGGTGAGCACTACCTTGTCCGCGTTGATGACGACGACGAAGTCGCCGGTGTCCACATGCGGGGTGAAGGTCGGGCGGGTTTTGCCGCGGATGAGGTTGGCGGCTGCCACGGCGACCTGGCCGAGAACCTTGTCCTTGGCGTCAATGACCCACCATTGGCGTTTCACGTCCTGGGCTTTGGCGGAGAATGTCTTCATAAAGTGCTTGAGGGAGAGGGGCGGTGGATGGGGATGAGGCCCATTTTACCGCGCGGAAATGGGGCGCAGAGAGTAGAAGTTCGCGTGCGGGTGTCAAATGGAAATATGACCCGCGCGGAACGCCGTTCACATGACTCAAATCCGCGCGGCTGCGAGAGTCCCGCGCGCCGCGTCCGCCGGAAAAAAACTCTGGCGCGGGCATGATTCCGGCTCTTTACTCAATGCCAGCGGCGAGTAAGGCCGCCCTGATGATACCCCCACAGGTTTATGTCTTCCCTCCAGGCCATCCGCGACGCGCTCCAGCAGTCGCCTGACAATCCATCGCTGCTGCTGCTCTATGGCCGCGCCTGTCTGGAGCAGTTGCATCTGGATGAGGCTCGCGGTGCCTTCGAGCGCGTCTTGGAGATCGATCCGGCTCACGCGGACGCGCAGATCGGGATCGCCAGAGTGCATTACCTGGAAGGGGACACCTCCGGCGCCGCAGTGCGCGCCGAGCGTGTGCTGCAACTCGAACCCGGAAACGCGCAGGCGCATCTGCTGCTCAGCCGGGTTTATCTGAGTGAAAACGACCGCGCCAGGGCGGTGGAGCACTTTGATCTGGCGGCGCAGGCCGACGGCAGCGTGCATGATCCCGCCCTGGAAAATGAACTCGGACGCACCGCCAGGGACGCGCGCCGCTCCTCGCCCGCGCCGGCGATGCCCGAGCCTCCCGGCGTGCCGGACTCCGGTGAGGAAAATGAGGCGGCGCAGGGCTTTTTCGACGACTCCTTCGACGAGCCGCCCTATGACTGGAGACCGGAGACTTTCTTCGCGCCGGGTGATCCTCAGCGCTTCAGCACCACGTTTGCCGATGTCGGCGGCATGGACGAGTTGAAGGAGGAGATTCGCCTCAAGATCATTTACCCGCTGCAATACCCCGACCTGTACAAGGCGTATGGTCGCAGCACCGGCGGCGGCATTCTCATCTATGGTCCGCCCGGCTGCGGCAAGACACTCCTGCTGCGCGCTGTGGCGGGCGAGGTGCCGTGCAATTATCTCTCCGTGGGTTTGCACGAGATCTTCGACCCCTACTTCGGCGGCACGGAGGGGAACCTCCACCAAATCTTCGAGACGGCGCGCGCGAACGCGCCCTGTGTGCTGGTCTTTGACGACGTGGACTCGCTGGCGCAGGACCGCAGGAGCGTGCGCGAGAGCCAGATGCGCAATCTGGTGAACCAGTTTCTTCATGAGATGGACGGCATGCGCGACAACCAGCGTGTGCTGGTCATCGGCGCCACCAACCAGCCCTGGCAGCTCGACCCCGCCTTCCGCAGGCCGGGCCGTTTTGACCAGGCCATCTTCGTGCGTCCGCCGGATGATGCCGCGCGCGCCCAGATCATCGTCCTCCAGGCGCGCGACAAGCCAATCTCGAATCTTGATGTGCCCGCGCTTGTCGAGGCCACCGCGGGTTTCTCCGGCGCGGACATCGAGTGGGTCTTCGGCCGCGCCGCCGAGATGACGCTCTCCGCCGCCATTCACAGCGGCCACGCGGTGCCCATCCCGATGGAGTTGCTGCTCACCGTTGCGCGCAGCCACACGCCGAGCACCCAGAACTGGTTCGACGGCATGAGGGACCACGCCACGCAGGCGGCGCCCGACGGGTTCTTCAACGAGGTGCGCAAGTACCTCAACGCGCCCTCCACCAAGGAGCGCTGATCCCGGAGCAGCGTCATGCGGGTCGCAGGCGAACACCACCGCACCGTCCGCCTCGCGGGAAATGTCGTGCGCGTCATTGACCAGAGGCTGCTCCCCTGGCGCTTCGAGTTTCTCGACCTCGCCAGCGTGGACGCGGCGGCCCATGCCATCCGCGAAATGGCTGTGCGCGGCGCGGGCTGCATCGGCGCCACGGCGGGATTCGCCATGACCCTGGCAGCGCGCGAGGCGGACTCGTGGCGGGAGTTGGAAAAGCTGGCCGGCCTTTTGAAAGCCACACGGCCCACTGCGGTGAACCTGGCCTGGGCGGTGGACCGCCAGATTGAGGCCATCCGTGAGGCGGGCTTTGACAGGCGCGTGGAGACTGCTGTGATGACCGCCCAGGCCATCGCGGACGAGGATGCGGCGGCGTGCGAGGCCATCGGCCGGCATGGGCTGGACATCATCCGCGCCATCGCCGCTCGCAATCCCGGACGTCCGGTGAACATCCTCACGCATTGCAACGCGGGCTGGCTGGCCTTTGTGGACACCGGCTCCGCCACCGCGCCTGTCTATGCCGCCCATGCGGCGGGCATCCCGGTGCATGTGTGGGTGGATGAGACGCGCCCGCGCAACCAGGGCGCGCGGCTCACTGCCTGGGAGCTGGCCCAGGAGGGCGTGCCGCACACTGTCATCGTCGACAACACCGGCGGCCACCTCATGCAGCACGCGCTGGTGGACATGGTCATCACCGGCGCGGACCGTGTGTCGCGCGCGGGCGATGTGGCGAACAAGATCGGCACTTATTTGAAGGCCCTGGCCGCGCGTGACAATGGCGTGCCGTTTTATGTGGCGCTGCCCTCGTCCACCCTGGACTGGAGCCTGCGTGACGGGGTGGCGGAGACACCGATCGAGCGGCGCGGGGAAGGGGAGGTCACGCACCTCGAAGGCGTCACCGCCGGCGGCAGGGTGGAGAGTGTGCGAGTCGTGCCGGAGGGGTCGCCCGCCGCCAACTACGCCTTCGATGTCACCCCGGCGCGGCTCGTCACCGGCCTCATCACCGAGCGCGGCGTCTGCGCGGCGGAGGAGGGCGCCATCCGCGCGCTGCATGGTAAAACGGCGTGAGAGCGGGCGCGGCGTGCGCGTTTGCAAAGGCCATGCACATCCGCGCCGTCACCGGCTTCCTCTCCATCCTGCTTCTCAGCGCCGCGCCGCATCTGCGCGCGCAGTATCCCGGCAAAACGTGGAAGTCATTGTCAGACGCGGACGCCGCCGCGGCGGGCTGGTCGCGTGAGAAGCTGGCCTCCGCGCGCGAGTTCTCCGCCACGCTTCAGACGGAGGCGGTCATGATTGTCACCCGCGGCAGGGTGCTCGACTCCTGGGGCGCGGTGGACCGGAAGTTTAACGTCCACTCCATCCGCAAGAGCTTCCTCAGCGCCATGTATGGCATCCAGGTCGAGGCGGGAAAAATCCGGCTCGATGCCACGATGGCCAGCCTCGGCATTGACGACAACCAGCCCTCCCTGACCGAGGTGGAAAAGGGCGCCACCGTGCGCCAACTCCTCCAGGCGCGCTCCGGCGTCTATCATCCCGCGCTGTATGAGACCGCGAGCATGAAGGCCCGGCGCCCCGCGCGCCACAGCCACTCGCCTGGCGCCTTCTGGTATTACAACAATTGGGACTTCAACGCGCTCGGCACCATTTACGAGCAGCACTGCGGCGCGCGCATTCACGAGGACTTCTCCCGCCTCATCGCCGCTCCCATCGGCATGGAGGACTACATCCCCGCTGATGGCAGCTATGTGACCGGCGCCGACTCCATCCACCCCGCCTACCCTTTCCGCATGACCGCGCGTGACATGGCGCGCTTCGGGCTGCTTTTTCTGCGCGGCGGCAAATGGCAGGACCGGCAGGTCATTCCCGCCGGCTGGGTGGTGGAGAGCACCGCCAGCTATTCCGATGCGGGCGCCGCCGGGGGCTACGGCTACCTTTGGTGGATCGCTCAAAGCGGCGTGCATCTTGGCGGCGTCACCCTGCCGGAGGGCAGCTACTCCGCGCGCGGCGCGGGCGGGCATAAAATCCTCGTCATCCCCGCGCTTGATCTCGTCATCGTGCATCGAGTCAACACGGACATCGAAGGCCGCCAGGTCTCCTCCGCCGATTTCGGCGCGCTCGTGCGCCGCATCCTCGACGCCTATGCGCCGCCGCCCGTCTCAGGTGGTGTGCCGGAGGCGCTGGATGCGCTCATGCCCGTGCTCATGAGCCGCCATCATGTGCCCGGCGCGGCCGTGCTCGGCATTGAGAATGGCCGTGTCGCCTGGGAAAAGTATCTCGGCCTGCGCGAGGCTGGCAAGACCGCCCGCGTGGATGCCGCCACCGTGTTCGAGGCCGCCTCCATGACCAAGCCGCTGGCCGCATACCGCGCGCTCCAACTCGTCGAGCAAGGCAGCCTGGACCTCGACCGCCCGCTGGCCGCTTACCTGCCCGCGCCTTATTTGCAGGACGAGCCGCTGCACGAAAAAATCACCGCCCGCATGGTGCTCCAGCACAGCGGCGGCTTTCCCAACTGGCGGCCCAAGGGCGCTGCGCTCAAAGTCATGCACGAGCCCGGCGCCGCCCACCTTTACTCAGGCGAGGGCTTTCTTTTTTTGCAGCGTGTCATTGAGCACATCACCGGCCGGGACTACGAGCAGGACATTCAGAGAGCGCTCTTGCAACCGCTGGGCATGAAGGACAGCAGCCATGTCTGGCAGGAGCGTTTTGCCTCAAGCGCCGCCGCCGGCCATGACGGCATAGGCGCACCCAAGCCCGACCGCAGACTCTACACCAAGCCCAATGCCGCCTACAGCCTTTACACCACAGCGCGCGACTATGCCGCCTTTGTCATCGAGATGATACAGGCGGACCGCTCCGCACCGCATTCCCTCAAGGCGGAAACCCTGCGCGCCATGCTCACACCCGCCGGTCCGCCCGCTTCGCGCGAATGCCTGACCCGGCGTGGAGCCAAGGCGGAGGGCGTGGTTCAATACGGTCTCGGCTGGGCCGTCGAACCCTGCGCCTCCGGTCCGCTCATCCGCCACAGCGGCTCGAACGGCACCGGCTTCCGCAGCCATGTCGAGTTCGACCCTGTCGCCGGACACGGCCTGCTCATATTCACCAACAGCACCTCCGGCGATGCCTTTTGGCGCGAACTTTTAGGCTTCATCGGGCGGCCATGAGAGCGCGCCATCTCAAAATCTGCCTTTGCCTGTTCTTCACTGGCTGTGTGCCGGAGAATAAACCGGCCGCCATGCGTTGGAGCCTTTTGGAGTCCGCGTACGCGGCTTCATGGGCGCAGGCAGGCATTCCCGATGAAGGCGTTGTTCGTGTTCAGGATGGCGGGCTTTTTTTGCAGGCCGGCCAGCCCATGACCGGCGCGCGCTTCACTGCATGGGAGAGCGCCGGGCTGCCCGGCACATATTATGCCATCGAATACGAGGCCATGCGCGTGGAGGGGTGGGACATCTTTGGCATGGTCACTTTTCCCGTCTCCAGTCACAACGCGCACGCCACCTTTGTCCTGGGCGGATGGGGCGGCACTGTCACTGGCATCTCATCCATTGATTACTCTGACGCCGGCGAGAACACGACACGCGGCGAGCAGCGCTTTGAAAACAACCGCTGGTACCGCGTCCGGGTCGAGGTGCGTCCGGATGACCTCCGCGCCTGGGTGGACGGGCGCATCGTCGTCAATGCCAGCATCAAAGGCCGCAAGGTCGGCCTGCGCCCAGGTTACATTGACCACTGCCTTCCGTTTGGATTCGCCACCTGGGGCACCAGCGCCAGGATACGCTCGGTGGTCGTCGAGAAGTTGCGCGCTCACTAAGGCGCGGACGTGCGAGCGCGGAGCCGGACGCATCAAGCCAGCACGGCCTTCACCGGATGATGCGGCTCGACGCCGGTGAGGCGCTGGTCGAGGCCCTGGAACTTGAAGCTGAAGCGCTCGTGCTCGATGCCCATGAGGTGCAGGATGGTGGCGTTGAGGTCGTTGATGTGCACCGGGTCTTTGACGATGTTGTAGCTGAAGTCGTCCGTCTCGCCGTGGACGACTCCGCCTTTGACGCCGCCGCCGGCCATCCACATGCAGAAATTCCGCGGATGATGGTCGCGCCCGTAGTTGTCCTTGGTGAGCGTTCCCTGGGAATAGACGGTGCGGCCAAATTCGCCGCCCCAAACCACAAGTGTGTCCTGGAGCAGGCCGCGCTGCTTGAGGTCCATGACGAGGGCTGCGGTGGCCTGGTCGGTGTCCTTGATCTGGCCGCGCAGGAGTTTGGGCAGGTTGTTGTGCTGGTCCCAGCCGCGGTGGAGGATCTGCACTACGCGGGTGCCGCGCTCGATGAGCCTGCGGGCCATGATGGCGCTGTGCGCGTAGCTGCCGGGGCGGTTCACATCGTCGCCATACATGTCGAGGGTGGCCTTGCTCTCCTTGCCGAGGTCGGTCAGCTCCGGCACGCTGCTCTGCATGCGGAAGGCCATCTCATAATTGGCGATGCGGGTCTGGATGTCGGGGTCGCCGATGCGGGAGTGGTTGATGTGGTTGAGGCGGTTGAGCGCGTCGAGCATGGCGCGGCGGTCGCCCTGCTGCACGCCGGGCGGGTTTTTGACAAAGAGCACGGGGTCACCCTGCCCGCGCAGGGCCACGCCGGTGTATTGCGTGGGCAGGAAGCCGCTGCTCCACATGCGGGTGAAGAGCGCCTGCGCCTGGCTTTCCTTCGGGAAGCTGGGGGTGAAGACGACAAAGGCGGGCAGGTCGTTGCTCTCGCTGCCCAGGCCGTAGGCGAGCCAGGAGCCGAGGCTGGCTTTCCCTGGCACCTCGCTGCCGGTCATGACGAAGGTGCAGGCCGGGTCGTGATTGATGGCGCTGGTGTGGACGGACTTCATGAGCGCGATCTCGTCCACGATCTTCGCCGTGTGCGGCATGAGCTCGCTGACCCACATGCCGCAGTGCCCATGCTGTTGGAACTGGAACATGGAGGGCGCCACCGGCAGGCGCGCCTGGCCGCTGGTCATGGTGGTGATGCGCTGGCCCTTGCGGATGCTCTCGGGCAGGTCCTTGTCGTAATGCTCGCGGAGCTGCGGCTTGTAATCCCAAAGGTCGAGCTGCGAGGGCGCGCCGTTCATGTGGAGATAGATGAGGCGCTTCGCCTTCGGGGCGAAATGCGGCAGCCCTGGCAATGAGGGATGCACCGCGCCTGCGGCGGGAGTGGTGGCGCGTGCGAAGTCGCGGCCCATCATGGAGGCCAGGGCGATGCCGCCCGCGCGCAGGCCCATGCCCTCGAAAAAGCGGCGGCGTGTCTGCAGGAGGTGATGCTGGAAAAAGGGGTCCATGGCACCTGCAAAAACGAAGCTGGAAAGGGACGGCTATCCAGTGGATGAAGGGCAGGACAAAAAGAAGTTGCCGAGTATGGCATGTATGCCATACTCGCGACATGAAAATGACCATGCACATCAATGAGGACGTCTTGGCCGACGTCATGGAGATCACCGGCGCCAGCAGCAAGACCGCCGCCGTGGAGAGAGCCTTGACCGAGATGGTGCGGAAGCACCGGTTGAAATGCGTCTTGCGGGAGGGCATGGGCATGACTCCCGAGGAAATCCGGGAGTCCTATGACTTCAGTCACGCTGACCTGCCCGAGACGCCTCTGAGCTTCGAGCGCAAACCCGTCAAATACTCCGCCAAAAATGCAGGGAAGTCTTCTCGCTGACAGCAGCTTTTACATCGGGCGGCTGCGCGAGGGCAAGGACCCGCTGGCCGAGCTGGCCGCCATCTCCGAAGAATGGGAGGTGGTGACCTGCGGCGTGGTGGTGGTGGAAGTGTGCCGGGGTTTTAAAAATGAGCGGATGCGCGAGCGCTTCGAGCGCGCCTTTTCCACCATGATCATGATCCCCACCACGCCGAAGATCTGGCACAGAGCCATGGAGCTGGCATGGAAGCTGGATCGTGAGGGCAAGGGCATGCAGGTCACCGATCTCGTCATCGCCACCTGCGCGCTGCAAGTGGAGGCCACCGTGCTCACGCTCGACAGCGATTTCCTGCGCGTGCCGAGCCTGGATGTCGTCGCCGAACCGCCCTTGTAACGCCGGCTGAACGATGGCAGGGGAGCAGGTCGTTTTTTCCCGCTCATGAGAACCGCCCTCGCCGCCGCATCCTGCCTCGTCCTCCTCGCCTCCTGCCAGCCTGCCGACGAAAGCGACGGCTTCGTGCCGCTTTTCAACGCGAACGACCTGCAAGGCTGGGTGAACGCCAACTGTGCGCCTGAGACCTGGAGCATCAAAAACGGCATCATTTCCTGCACTGGCAAACCTATCGGCGCGCTACGCACGGAGCGGCAGTATGAAAACTTCATCATCGAGATCGAGTGGCGGCACCTCAGCGAGGGCGGGAACTCCGGCGTCTTTGTCTGGGGCGGCCCGCTGAACGCGCCCGGCGTGCCCTTTCTGCGCGGCATCGAGGTGCAGGTGCTCGATCACGGCTACATGAAAAAGGCGGACCCGAAAAAGCCGAAGTGGTTCACCACGCACGGCGACGTTTTTCCCATCCACGGCGCCACCATGGAGCCGCATGGCGAGCACAATGGAATGCGCAGCTTCCCCAGCGAGGAGCGCTCCATGCCCAGCCCGGAGTGGAACCACTACCGCATTGAGGCGAACAACGGGCGCATCACCCTGGCCGTGAACGGCAAGGTGGTCAGCGGGGGAGACAACTGCAATCCGCGCAAAGGCTATCTGGCCCTCGAATCCGAAGGCGCGCCGGTGGAGTTCCGCAACGCCCGCATCAAAGAGCTGCCTTCGAGCAACCCGCCTGCGGAAATGATCTCGCCCCTCGATGAAGGCTGGAAGTGCCTCTACACCGGCACCGACTTCCGCGGCTGGAAAGTGCCCGCCGCTGGCGGTGACAAGTGGGAAAGCGCCGACTGGCAGATCAAGCTCAAGCCCGGCCAGACGGGCTCCGCGCTATGGACCGAGCAGGAATATGGCGACTGCGAGGTCATCTGTGATGTGCAACTGCCCAAGGACACCGACCTCGGCAAGCCCGCCGCCGGCCTCTGCCTGCGCGGGCACAGCCATCCGGTTGTCATGCTCGGCCAGGGCGAGGCGCCTGTCGTGCTCGGGCCGGATCAAATCAGCCCCGGCAAATGGTATCGCATCAAGGCCAGCCTTCAGGGCGACAAGTTGAAGGTGCTCGTCACCGAAACCCAGGAGGCCAACCCGCGCAGCTTCGAAGCCACCGTGGACCGCAACCCGCGCGGCAACATCGGCCTGGCCGACCTCGCGCAGCCGGTCGTCTATGGGAATGTGAATGTGCGGGAGCTGTGATTGGAATCAGGCGGGACTTGTGCTTGCGCGCGGAGGGACCTTCCTGCAAGGATGACGCATTCCTCCCATGCGCCGCGCATTCAGTTTGATCTGCCAGACAGCCCTCTCGATCCCGCTCTTTAACAAGGTCATGACCACCGTGGCCTACGAGCAGAAACGGCTGCTCAGACGAAGAGTGGAGGAGCGTCTGCGCGCGGCGGGCCTTTACCCTGATGTTGTGATGCAGGGGCCGCTAAAAGGCACGCGCTTTCCGCCGGGTTATGCCTCCTGCAGATTCGAGAAAATCATCGGGTCCTACGAGGCGGAGACGCACGCCTGGCTGGATGAGCTGATCGCCAGGGGCGGGTTCACCTCCATCGTGAACATCGGCGCCGCAGAGGGCAGTTATGCATGCGGGCTTGCCAGACATTTCCCGGAGATTCCCATCTTTGCGTTTGAAGCCAATGAGGCCCTGCACCCCGCCATCCGTGAGATGGCGGCCCTGAATGACGTGGAGGGAAGACTGCGTCTGGCGGGCAGGTGCGAGCCTGAGTCCCTGGTCTCTTTGGATGCCGGAAACCATGCCCTGGTGGTCTGCGATGTGGAAGGCTATGAAGTCCGGCTGCTTGATCCTGAGCGCGTGCCCTGGATGCGGACAGCCAGTCTTTTTGTCGAGCTGCATGACTGCCTGCTGGCCGGCTCCTCGGAGCAGGTGATCCGGCGCTTCGAACCTACACATGACATCCGCAAGCTCTCCAGCAAAGGCCACGACTACTCCGCCTACCCTTCCCTGGAAGGACTCACCTTTCCGGAGATTTACGCGATGATTCTGGAGGACCGGCCCGCGCCGCAGGATTGGATGCTGGCGACTCCGAAGCTATCCTGAGAGGTCACCACGAGCAGCCGGTGATTTTGGCGATTTGAGCGATGTCTTCGCCGCCGAGCTTGTCCTGCCAGTCTTCCGTGAGCCTGACCTGGATGCTGGTCTCCGTCTGGCGCATCGGGTTTCCGGCGATGGTGTGCTGCTGCTTGAGGTGGATGGTTTCAGGGATGACGATTTCCTCGCCGATGAAGCGGCTTAGAGCTGCCGCAGAGTCCTCGCGTTTGAGGCAGAGATCCTCATAGCGAATGAAAAGCCGCTGATCGGGAGGAATGTGCCAGGAAGCGATCCCAATCTTTCGGTTCCGGTCCTTCCAATACTCCGCCGCCTGAGCCAGGGTGGGCTGCGCGCCGCTGTCTTCGGCGACGTAGGCGGTGCCGTCGCGCTTGAAATTTTTCACGAACGAATGGCTCACCGCACGGGCGTCGCGCACAAGATGGATGACTCGCAGCTTGTCCGGCGCCAGCGCGTAGAGGTGCTTGAGCAGCAGAGGATCCTTCGAGGAGTCCACAATGACGGACGCGCCGGTCATTGCGGCGGCGGTTTCGAAGAGTTTCAACGCGCGTTCACAGCCCTCGCTGAAGGAGCGCACCTCCGTGGAAAGCAGTTTAAACAAGCCCAGGGATTCGGGGCCGCCGATGGCGATGAAGGCATCGTGCAGCAGGCGCTGCCATCTGGCCCGGCTGCGGCGGCCCTGGATGTGCCAGTCCTGGAGGCGGCTGGAGGCGGCGCCGGGGCGTTGTTGAAGGCGGCGCTCAAGCTCTCGCCAGAAGGCGCAGTCGGCCACTTTCTCCCCGCACGAGCAGACCGGCCAGTAGCTGAGCTTGTAGATCTCCCCCAAGTTCAAAAAGCGCGGGTTGCTGCCGAGAATGCTTTCGAGCAGTGTGGAGCCGGAATAGCCTGTGCTGGCGATATAGACGAGGGTCTTCATGCGGGAGATCAGCGGTGGCTTTGATCCATCAAATCGGCGCTGACAAGGCCGGGCAGCCGCTGGTGCAGCTCCGCGTAGGCGGGGCGCAGGCGTTCGCGCTCGGCCTCATGCGCCAGTGCGGGGTGCGGACGCCAGCGCGGGACGGCGAGGTCTGTAGTCCAGGGCTGGCTGACGGCTGCTGCTTGACTTTTGAGGACCGTGTTGATGCGGGAGAGGGTGAGGTCGTTGCGAATGTTGGCGCAAGCCCAGTCACGAGGGCCGAGCGCACCGCAGTTTTCGAGCAAAGCGGACAGGTCTTCGGCGATGCGACCGGGGCGCAGGAGCGCGCCGGTTTGCGCGTTGATATGCGCGGAGGAGCCGATGTGCGCGCCGGCGCGCATGGCCAGGGCGCAGCCGGCGAAGAGGGATTCCACGGCGGCCACGCAGCCCCCTTCGCGACGACTGAGGATGACTGACACTCGCGCGTCGCATTCGAGTTCGGTGACTTTTTCGATGGGCAGGGATTCGAGCAGTTGGAGCTGCTGCGGCACGCCGATCTCGCGCGCGAGACGGGCGATGAAGTCCTTGTCCCTGCCGCCTTCCTTTTGTCCGACAAGCACGACTCGCAGATGCGCGGGCAGGCGGGTGAGCGCGGCGAAGAATTCCCAGTGCCGCTTGAAGGCGCCCCAGTTGGCGACCATGAGGATGTCAATGGAGCGCTCGCTGTTCGGTTTCGGCTGGTAAAAGACCGGGTCCACCCAGTCGCAGGCCAGGCCGGGCAGGCAGATGAGGCGCGGGTGCAGGGCGGCGAGTTTTTCGCGCTCGGCCTCGTTGGCGCATTGGATGAAAAGCGGCGACTTGAGGCAGCGCAGCGCGCTTGCGAGCAGGGCGTAGTCGGTGGGCGACCAGCTCGCCACAAAGATGAGATGGTAACGCGAGTCGAGCCAGGCCAGGTCCACTTCAGAGAGTGCGAGCACGCGCGCGAGGTTGTACTCGAAGTAGTTGAGCAGCGCGCCTTTTTCACCAGCGGGACCGGGCGCTTTGAGGATGACGCTGCGGGTGAGGAGCGGCTTTTCCTGGATGAGCGGCGTGTAGCGCGGATTGGAGGCGACGATGCGCCGCCAGACCGGCCCAGCCACGGTGGCGAGGGAGTGGCGGAAATCCTCCGCGATGAAGACGGCGGAGCGGGGTGTCTCGGCGAGGCTGAGCGCCTTGGAGAAATGCCGCGCCTGCTTTTCTGAGCCGCGCGCCAGTCGTCCACGCAGCCAGTGCAGCCATGCCAGGGCGGCGCGCAGGCGGCGCGAGTAACGGAGATCGTCCTCCACGCGCCAGAGCAGGAGTCGCAGGCGGGTCTTCAGGCTCATGCTCCGGGCGTGGCGGGGGCGTCAGGTTTGCGGCACATGAGGTTCCAGCCCATGGTGTTGAGCGGGTCGCGGTCAAAGCGGTCCAGCCAGATGAGCGGCAGCTTGAGAGCGAAGCCGAAGAGCGCCTGCGCGGCGAGCTGGAGCGGCGCCTTGAGCAGGGGCGGCATGGAGGAGCGGCGGATTTCGCGCACGGTCCAGTGAAGTTCGAAGGCGAGCAGGGCGAAGTGCCCGCCCTGCGGCTGCACTTTCACGCGCTCAAGTCCCGCGGCGTCCATGAGCAGGCCGAGGCCGAGGTTGGTGAAGTTGAAGAAATTCCACGGCAGATTGTGCAGCGGCGAGGATTGCGGCGTGGTGAGAAAAAGCAGGCCGCCGGGCTTGAGCACGCGGGCCAGCTCCTTGCACACCCTGCCGGGGTCTTTCACATGCTCTAGCACCTGGGTGTTGAGCACGATGTCGTAGCAGCCGTCATCGAATGGCATGGCGGAGACATCCGCTTCGTAGTCCACTCCGGGGCCGAAGTTCAGGTCGCAGGTGTGGAGGGTGGCGCCGGTGTCGAGGATTTCCCCGCGCAGGTATTGCTCGGGCAGCTTGCCGGAGCCGGCGTCGAGCACTTTCATGCCCGGCTTCATGAGCGGCAGCGCCTCGCGGCGGATGAAGTCATGCACATGCCAGCGCTCCACCTGCATGCGCTCGTGGAGGGACTTGGGGAGCAGGAGGGAGCCGAGGGAGTTCATGATATAAAAAACGGATGCTTTGAAGTGTCAGGTGTCCGCCGTTCCGGGCAGGCAGTCGTTGATGTAGCCCTCGGAGCCGCGCATGGAAATGACCTGGCCTGGCACGCCGGCCACAACGGCATGTGCGGGCACGTCTTTGGTGACGACGCAGTTGGCTCCGACGGCGGAGTCGGAGCCCACCGTGATGGCGCCGATGATGACGGCTCCAGGGCCGATGTAAACGCGGTCGCCAATGACCGGACAGCCCATGCGCGGCTCGCGGCTTTTGAGGCCGAGTGTGACGTGCTGGGCGATGTTGCAGTTCGCTCCGATCCGGCAGCGCCGGTTGATGACGATGCCGCAGGGATGAGGGATGTAAAAGCCGGGGCCGATGTCGGTGCTGTGGCAGACATAAACGCCCAGCCGTGACGAGATGCGGCCGAGCCAGAGCTTGAGAAAAGGATAAACCGTCCAGCGCGGCAGGGCGCGCGCGCGGAGGTGGCGGCAGGCGCGCAGCAGGCAGGTGAGGCGGAAGCCCGGCTCGCGCAGGAAAGTCCGCGCGAAGCCCTGCCATCCCGCCGCTCTTTCATAACGAAAGAGGTCGGCGCGAATGAAGCTGTGCAAATCCTCGAAGGTCATGGCGCGGATGAATCCAAGGCCGTGGCGGTGTCCAGCCGTGCCACCTGCTCCCAACTGGCGCGGGCCAGGCGGGCGTGTTTGCGCCGGATGAGCCAGCTTTTGAGAGGGCGTGAAACGACTTCGGGGACGCAGGCCAGCAGGGCTTTTTTCAAAGAGACGGCACCTTTGCCTTTGGCCTGGTCCACGGTGGCCTGCTGCCACATGGCGGTGTAGTTGCTCTGGCCGGGCCAGGCGGGCGAGTCAAAAACTTCGGAGGTCTTTTCAGCAAAGACGAGCATGGCCAGCGGGCGGCGCGCCGGCACCAGCGGGCGGCAGCCGCTTTGCGCGGGGTCTTTGATGTGATAAAGGCGGGATTTGGCGGGAGCCGGTCCAAACTCCGCCAGCCACACGCCGCGCAGACGGAACCCGCGCTCCGGGGTCAAAAAGCGGAAGAACAGCTCGGGCTGCGGCTGGTAAAAGCCGTGGCCGAGCCAGCCGTCCACCGGTGACACGCTCAACAGGCAGCCACCCGGTTTGACGAGGCTCATGGCATTGAGCAGGGCTTGGGGCAGGTTGAAGACATGCTCCAGGGTGCCTCCATCAAAGACCGCGTCGAACTGGCGCGGCGGTTTTCCGTCCGGCCAGGGCTGGTTCATGTCGTGGATGTAGCTAGCGCCTTCGTAGTCGGAGTAGTCGAGGGAGTCCACTTGGACGGCGCCGATTTTTTCAAAGAGCGGCTCGGCCCATTTTTTGGCGTTCCAGTCCACGCCGCGCAGGTCAGTGCCGTAGCAGGTGAAAAGGTGCTCCAGCATGGCGGGAGTGAGCGCCAGGGACTGCCTGCCGAGCATGAGAAAGTCGTCGAGCCTCATGCCGGACTGGCGGGCATGAATGACAAGAGAGGTTTCCCAAAGTCCGACGGCCATGATTCACGCGGCGGGTTGATGTTCGACTCCGTCAGCCTCCAGGGCGGCGATGGACCGCGCGCGGTGCAGGGTGACGCGCAGCGGCTCGTCCGGCGCGGCGGCTGAGTTTTTCCAGCCGGTGATGGACAGCCGGTAGGGCGTGACGCGCAGCTCGTTGAAACCGGGTTCGGTGGCGAACCAGTCCACCAGCTCCTCAAGCTCGTGGTTGTAATTGTAGGGCGTGGAGTAGGCGTCGAAATTGCGCGCGATGTTTGACGCGGCGTTTTCGAGCGGCTTGTAGATGTCAGGCAGCAAAAAGAGCTGGAGCATTCTTGTGAGAAAACGACCCGGTGCTCCCGCGCGCTTGAGCGGCTCCAGCACTTTCATGCGGATGACGTAGAGCGCCTTGCAAAAGGCGAGCCGTGGTGTGTTTGGCAGGCGCACGATGAGGCGGCGCAGCGGCTCCGACCACAAGGCGAAGCGGATCTGCCAGAAGGGCACGCTGGCGACTTTGTGCCAGGGCACATAAGCGCGCGTGTAGAGGTAGATGGAAAGCGTGCCGTCCTCCGCCACCGCCTTGGCGATGGAGCGGAAGCCGTTCTCGGGATGCGCGGTGTGGTGCAGGACGCCGATGCTGATGGCGCGGTCAATGCAGCCTTTTTTCAGCGGCAGTTCCAGGATGTGACCCTGGACAAAGGAGACGGGCAGGGCGGGGTCGGTCAGCTTTTTGGCCGCGTCAATGCTGTCGCCGGCATCCAGGGCGATGACGCGCCTGGCTCCCGCACGCGCCATGACGCGGCTGAAGCGTCCAATGCCGCAGCCTGCGTCCAGGCAGACTTTGTCCTTGTAATCCCACGCATCCAGCCCGGTGCGGGCTTTGAGGATGGCCTCGTTTTGCAGGGACTCGGCCATCGGGGCATAGACCTCGCCCTGGTAGGCGGAGTATTGGGACACGGTGAGGTCCACGCGGTCGTCCGCACCGCGCGCGGACTCGCCATTGAGCGCGGCGATCATGCGCGGGATGCCGTTGCGCACGGCGTAGCGGGCGGGGCATCCCTGGCAGGCCAGCTCCCCTTCCTCGACATGGCCGTTGTCCAATGCCCCGCGTGTGACGCGGAGTTCGCCGCCGCACTTGGGGCAGGCGAGGTAGTTGAGCAGGTCGGGATGCATGGAGCAGTGTCGGGAGAGGGGTCAGTCCATAAAGCGCCGGAACCAGAGTTCCAGCAAAACAAGGTTCCAAATCATGCGAGCGCCTTCGCCGGTTTGTTGGTAGCGGTCGAGGATGCCCGCCACTTGTCCGGTCTCCAGCAGGCCGCGCTTGCGGATGGTTTCGGGGGAAAGCAGGCCTGCGGCGTAGGCGGCGAAGTCGCCCTGGAACCAGCCTGCCAGCGGCACGAGGAAGCCGTGCTGGCGGCGGCGGGTGATCTCCGGCGGCAGGAGCTTGGCGGAGAGGTCGCGCAGGACGGCCTTGGTCTGCCCGCCGCGCATGAGGACATCGGGCGCGAAACCGGCGGTGAGCTCGGCCAGCGGGTGGTCGAGGTAGGGCACGCGCGCCTCCAGGCCGTGGGCCATGGTCATGCGGTCCACTTTCATGAGCAGGTCCTCGCGCATGAAGACGGAGCGGCTGTATTGCAGCAGGCGGAGAGTGGGATCGCGGCTGTCGCAGGCGTCCAGCTCGGCCTGAAGGCGCGTCAGGGTGGCGGCGTGGTGCTTTGCCAGGCGCGGGCTGAGATCGTGCAGGAGGGAGCCGGGCTGGCAAGGGTCTGTCTGGTCGTTGGCGAGGATGCGGCTCAGCTCGTCTGGAGCGCTCCAAAGCGGCTGGTAATGGGCGAATCGTCCGCTCAGCGGCGGCAGGCGGCGCAGAGCGGGCCAGAAAAGCCGCGCCAGGCGCATGGCGGCGGCTTTTTGATGGAAGAGATGATGGCGGAGGAATTTGCTGTAGCCGGCGTTCGTCTCGTCGGAGCCCTCACCGGTGAGCACGACGCGCACTTCTTTGGCGGCTTCCTGTGACAGCAGCCAGGTGGGCAGGCAGGCGGGGTCGCCGATGGGTTCGTCAAGATGCCAGACGAGCTGCTCAAGCAGTTCGGGGGGGGGCGGCTGGATGGGGATGAGGCGGTGCTCGGCGCCGATGTGGCGGGCGACGGTGGCGGCATGGGCGCTTTCGTCATTGCCGCCCTGGAACCCGGCGGTGAAGCAGATGACGGGACGGTTTGAGCGCTGCTGGACGAGCGCGGCCAGCACGCTGGAGTCGAGGCCGCCGCTCAGGAACATGCCCAGGGGCACATCCGCCAGCAGGTGGCAGTCCACGGCGTTGGCGAGCGCTTTTTCGTATTCAGCGGCCGCCTGCGCGGGGTCGCGCTGCAAGGCCGGCGGATGGCGCATCCGCCAGTACTCCTGGACGCGCGCGCCCCCGCCGTCGGCCACGAGGACTGAGGCGGCGGGGAGCTTTTGAATGCCTGCGAACAGGGTGTCCGGCTGCAAGGAGTGGCGCAGCAGCAGGAACTGGAAAATGCCCGCCTCATTGGGCGCGGCGGAGACGCCGGGATGCGCCAGCACGGCCTTGATCTCGGAGCCATAGACGATCTTCTCCGCGTCCTGCCAATAGTAGATGGGTTTGATGCCCAGGCGGTCGCGCGCCAGGATGAATCTGCCCCGGCGCAGATCATGCAAGGCGATGCCGAACATGCCGCGCAGATGCCTGCAAAAGTCCGCGCCGTGCTCCTCGTAAAGGTGGACGATGACCTCGGTGTCCGAGCGTGTGCGGAAGCGGTGCCCGCGCGCCTCCAGGTCGCGGCGCAGCTCGGGGTAGTTGTAGATCTCGCCATTGAGCGTGACCCAGACGGTTTCGTCTTCGTTGGCGATGGGTTGATGCCCGCCCTCCAGGTCTATGATGCTCAGCCTGCGGAAACCCAGGCCGCAGGCGCCGCTGATGAACTGGCCGTCGTCGTTGGGACCGCGATGCTCGATGGCCTGCTGCATGGCCCGAACGCGGGCCGCGTCCGCCCGGCGCTCGGGGTTGAGAAAGTATTCGCCGCAAATGCCGCACATGTTTGATATAGGATGGGATCAGCGCTGGCCGGCGGCTTCACGATACAGCCGGGACCATTGATCGAGGATGGTGGGGAGGTTGTGGTGGGATTCAATCCATTCGCGCGCCAGGGCGCCCATTTTACGGCGCGGTCCGTCTTGGTCGTCGCGCAGGATGCGGGCCAGGCGTGCCGCCCATTCCCCCGGCTCGTGGCTGAGCGCGTGAAAATGCCTGTCCGCGTGTCCGAACTCCTCGCCATTCTGTGGCATTCCGTCAAACCGCGCCACCAGGCATGGCAGGGCGGATGCCATGGCCTCCAGCACGACATTCGGCAGGCCCTCTCTGCGTGAGGGAAAGGCAAAGACATCCGCCATGCGGTAGTAAGGCGCGGGGTTCGCGGCCTCGCCGAGAAAGCGGATGCTCTCCGGCGCGGCGCAGCGGGCGCGCAGTTCGTCCATCTGGCGCAGATACTCCGCCAGTTCGTCTTTGAAGCCGGCGCGCTCATGCGAGACGCGGCCGCCCCGGCTGCCAAGGACGAGGAGCACCGCGTCGGGATGTTCCGCCAGCACCTGGTCCCAGGCGCGCAGCAGGATGTCCACCCCCTTGCGCGCCATGATGCCGCCGACAAACAGCGCGATTTTTTGGCCGCCGCCAAGGCCGTGCCGGGCGCGCAGTTCCGCGCGCTCCGCCGCGTCCGCGCTGGGATGAAAACGGCCCAGGTCCACGCCATTCGGGATCACCTGGATCTGCGCGGCGCGCAGGGGCCAGCGCTGCTGGTATTGCCGGCGCAGTTGATGGCTGAGAAAAACAAAACGCGAGACCGGGGCGCACATCCAGCCCATGCGCAGCCTTTGACGCAAGCGCGCGATGCCGCCGGTCTTCAAGGCGGTTTCCGGGGCGATGCTGATGTTGTGGACGCAGCCGATGCCCCTCATGCGCGCGCCTGCCAGGGACGGAGTCATCGTGTGGGAAAGGATGCCGGGCTGCAAGACAGCCGCGCCTTCCTGACGGCGGACCTCCCGCGCCCGACGCAATGCCTGCCGCAGCAGCCACGCGCGCTGAAGCTCCCCCGGTGCCGAGTCCGGCGGGTCCAGGCGGTGGATGAGGATGCCGTTGGCCTCGTCCTCATCCCGAAGTTCGGGACGATGACGCAGGGTGATGACGTGAGGCGTGACGCCCCGCTCCTTGAGGCCGGGTCCGTAGCGGAAGAAACGCATCAGCCCGCCCGGCAGGTCGGGATGGAAAAGCTCCGTGGTCAGGAAAAGATGGACGGGCGTGTCCTTCACATCAAGGCGTGGTGAATGAGTCAGCGAAGCCAGCGCCCGAGGTCGCGTCTGATGAGGGCGGCGGTGGCCTGGATGTCCTCCGCGTAGCGCTCCGTCAGGCGGCGGCGCAGTCCGGCGTCGAGCTTGGGCGCAGGGCTTGGATCGGTGTTCCAGGCCAGCAGTTTTTCAAGAATCTGTCCGCGCCAGGGCAGTCGCGTTTTCTTCAACGCGGGATTCAGGCTGTGCCTCAGCCAGTGCTGGAATTTCAGGGAGCGCGGACGCACCGCGCGGTTGCGCGGCTCGGGATTGATGGCGGGCATGGCGGGCAGGCCGAGCCAGGCGCAGATTTCCGCGCAGAGCTTTTGCGGGGAGACGGTCAGGTCATCGAAGATCACATGAAAGATTTGCTCCTTGGGAAAGAGCTCGTGGAAGCGCCGCAACTGCTCCGCGTAGAGGCCGGAGTGGAAGTAGAGGTGATTGTAATGGTAGCCCTCCCGCCGCCACTCCGGCGGGTCGTTGACGATGCCCTTCTCCAGTTCCAGCGCGGTTTCAAAGTCCGGGGCGGTTTCATGCCCAAGGCTGCACATTTTCAGATACAGGGAATACGCGCGGTCCGCTGGCTGGCGCAGGATGACAATGATGCGCGCGCCAGGGTTCGCCGCATGGATGAGGCCGGCGCTGGCGGGGCAGGTGAGGTAGGGTGTGGAGGCGTCGCCGAGAAGCTGGCCGGGCGCGGCCCCGGCGAAATTGGCGGCGTATTCCTCCGGGTCTTTGACGCCATAGACATCGCAGTAATAACTGGGTTCCTTGTCCGGCTGGCACATGTGGACGCCGGGGTGCTGGTCCAGGTAGTAATGCAGGGAGGTGCTGCCGCAGCGCGCGCCGCCGATGATGAAAAGGTCGGGGGCGGTTTTGCCACCGGGCAGGTGGAGGGGGGACAAGGGAGCCAAAACAGGGGGAGGTTACGTTGCGGGAGAGCGGCTGCCTTGTAGGTGGTTCCAGAGTTTTTGCAAGGCTTTGCGCAGCGGCAGTTCGACGAGCCAGTGCGCGAGAATCGCCACCGCTACAGTGAGGCTGAAAATCTGCCAGCCCTGCCTCAGTCCCAGGTTTTCATGGGCCAGATGGTAGAAAGGCTTGTGCAGCAAATATAGGGAATAGGAGGCGTTGCCGAGCAACTTGAGCAGGCCGCCGGACCATGCCGGCCAGGCGATGAGTCCGCCCGCGATGAGCATCAGGCATGACACGGCAAGGGTGGGCTGGTAGTTGCCCGCGAGATTGTCGCGGTTCAAACCCGTAAGCAGCCAGACCAGCCCGATGAAGGACCATGCCGCCCAGGGCGCGGCGCGGACTTGATAATACCAGAATCCCGCCAGCCAAAAGACGCCGAGAAACACAATGTGCAGCCCGAACGGGCAGCGGGCGTAAAACCCGAAGCGCGCGCCCAGGACCATCCAGCTCAGGTGCGCCGCCGTCATCAAGACCAGAACCAGCAAAAGCCGCCGCCGGGAAAGCATGGCCAGGAGCGGCGCGGCCATGTAGCACCACCACTCCAGGCTCAAGGTCCACAGCGGGCCGTTGTTCGACATGGGCGGAACCAGCACGCATTGCAGCATGAGCAGGTTGCCCAGCGTCTCGAAGAGCCCCGGCGCGGCGTAGGTGATGGGTTCGCCGGCCGCGCTGCCGGGCACGACATAGCCGCCCACCCAGGCGGAAAACAAAACCGCCGGCAGATAGAGCGGGTAAATTCTCACAAACCTGCGCCAGACATACCCCTTGCCCTCCGCCAGCAGCGAGTGGGCGATGGAGAATCCTGAAACGAGAAGGAATCCCACCACGGCCGCATGACCGTTGAACGAGGCGAGGATTTTCACCGGGTCCAGCGCGGCAAGCGTGCCGCCATAGAAGGCTTTCACATGCGCCGCGGCGACGATGGCGGCCAGCACGAAACGCAGCAGAGACAACGAGGACCAAAGCGAGGCGGAGGGGCGGGGAGGCGGGGATTCAATCATGGCAGGGAGTCATTCACGCGGCTTTTTTCACTTCGGATGCGGGGCGCAGTTTCCGTAGAATGACCGCTCTTTCATCCCGGTGCATGAGCAGCCACCAGCAGGCCGCGCCAAAAGCCGCGCCAAGCGCCATGCCCGCCATGAGCAGGGAGAGATAATCCGGTTTGACCAAGGGCTGTGCTAGCAAGGCTGCGGCGCCCAGCGCCAAGCCGAGCTTCAGCACCGGTGTGATCAGAACCGCATAATAGCGCATGAGCGGCATTCCCAAAACCCGGCTCACGAGCAGCGGAACCGCCAGGCCGTAAAAAAGTGTCATGTCCACGAAGGTGGCCCAGACCACGCCGTAAAAGCCCATCCAGGAGGCCAGCGTTACGCTAAGAGCGACATTAAACAAACCGGCGCCAAAGGTGAGCTTGGTAATGAGATTATGCCGGTTCAGACTCAGGAAAAGACTGCCGGAAGGGAACTGCATGAGCCAGAGCGCGTAGGGCGGCACTAGCAGCCGCAGCACGGTGCCGGAGTCCGCAAAGTCCGGCCCCACCCAGCGCAGCAGAAAGGCCGGGCCAAGCACGGCCAGCCCCGCCGCGCCGAGCAGCGCCAGAGGGATGCTGAAACGCAGGCTGAACAGGAATTTGCGCCGTACGCCGTCCAATCCGTCCCTGCCCTCCACCTGGCTGAAACCCGCCAGCAACGTGCCGCCCATGACCGCGTTGACCATGTCCGCGAAAAGGGTGGCCAGGCGCAGCCCCATGTTATAGACCGGCACGGCGGCCACGCCGACAAAGTTGGTGATGACAAAGGGGTCTATGCGGCTGCGCAGGTGCTGGCCGGTGGTGTTGAGAAAGGCCAGGGCGGAGTAGCGCAGGATCTCCGGCAGCAATTCGGGACTGTGCCCCGCCCTGGCGTGCGCGCCGCCGCCGGTGCGGCGCGAGAAGAAGACCACCAGTAGCTGGTCGAACAAATCAGAGATGATCTGCGCCACCGCCAGCACCACCAGGCCGTGCCCGCGCGTCAGGAGCGCCAGCACGAGGGCGGTTTGCAGCACCACCTTGACCAGGGAGGCTGCCACGATCAGGTCATACCGCAGATGGCCTTTGAGGATGACGAGATGGATGCGCAGGAAAAAACGCAGCGTCATTCCGCCGCCCAGCGCCAGCAGCACGAGGCGGGCGCTTTCCTGCCAGGCTGCGTCCCGCACCAGCCAGGGCACGGCCAGGACCAGTCCCGCCGTCGCCACCGCGCAGCCGAGGCCGATGCGGCGGTAAAGCCAGCGCAATGTGCCGGTGACGAGGCCCGCCGCTTCAGCGTCTTTCCCGCCCAGCGCGCGCGCCAGATAGCGCGTGCCGGAGAGGGTGATGCCTCCGTCCAGCAGATTGAGAAAGGACACCGCAGCCGTCAGCACCAGCCAGATGCCGTAGCCCTCCAGCCCCAGCTTGGCGACCATGAGCGGCGTGACCACCAGCATGGCCAGAATGCGCGCCGCGTGATCCACCAGATTGAGCGTGGAGCCTCGGAGAATCTTTCGGGTCAGGGACATGGCTGATCGGGAGGCTGCCGAATCGAATGAAACCCGGTGGATTGCAAGACGCAACTTGCCATGACCGCGCATAAGGCTCAGGGCGAGAGGTCATTTTTTTGGAGCGCTGAGGCATTGAAAACAGCGGACAAGGCCGGATGCGAAGGCTGTTGCCAGCAGATATTCATTTGCACGCCACGCGGCATTGTGATGAATTGAAACGGAATGCCAGCCCCCCCAAGTCGAATCAAACAAGATCAAAAAAAATGGCTCATTGCCGGTGTGCTGGCCGCAGCAATCTTGGGGGGCTTTTGGTCAATGTGGCTGGCTGGTCCGCCAAGCACAGAAGATGATTCGCTCGTGGAGCGGCGCAAAAATGCAAGCCCGCCACATTTAGAAGGCTCGACGAGTGGTGCGAAAGATGGCCAGACTCGGACGACATCGGGCGAGTTCTCATCAAGGAACTGGGAGTCTGGATTTCCCAAAGCGGGAGAAAGTTCGGCCAGAATTCAGTTCATCCATGATCATGTGGCGGAACTGGATGCGGACCAGGCGCGCGCCCTGCTTGTGGCGGCGTTGCGGGATCCGGAGGCGGATGTGCGCATGGAGGCGCTGAAAATGAGCGGGTTGCTTTCGGAGCGCGAGATAGACAAAGCGGTGCTGAACATCGCCCTTCAAGACTCGGACGAGCATGTCAAAGATCGTGCGTTCACACGGGTCAACGAACTGCCTGTTCGTGAACGGATTCCATTTTTTGGCAATGCACTGACCGGACCAGGGGAGGAGACTGCCCGCAAGGCGGCGGAATGGCTGGGCGTTCTGGGCGGGTGGGATGCGGCTGCAGCGCTGGTGGCTGCATGGCCCGCTGTTGCGCACCATCCCGCTCGCTCAGCGGCCATTCAGAGATCCCTGCAACGCCTTACGGGCCAGCAGTTCAATGGGGCAGGGCAGGCGGCAGACTGGTGGGCCAAGACGTCTTCCGGGTTGGACAAAGACTTGCTACCCAAGACGCCATAGCATTCTCAATTTTGAAAATACCCTGATGTTTTTTCTGGAACCCTTCGCCTTTCGTGATGACACTTGACAGATTCATGATATTCCTAATTTGCTGGTAAAAACCCCGACAATCCACTAGTCTCCCGACTTCGCATGAAAACATCCCTCCCTGGATCTTTGAGCACTCGTATTCAATGCGCCGTTTTGGCCGCTGGCCTCGCGTTATCCACCGCACCGTCATATTCGCAAAATTCCATCGTGCTCACGCCTGTGGCGGAGACAGGAGAAACCGCTCCAGGCACTGTCTCAACGTGGAGTTCCCTCAGTTCATCGTTGGCCTCAGTAAGCGCGGATGGCGGTGTCAGCTTTGTTGGGACCGCTGGCGGTCTCAGCGGCCTGTGGTACGGTGAACCCGGTTCTTTGCTGCTCGCGGCACGTCAAGGTGACGCAGCACCTGGAACGGGCGCGAACTTCGGAACGTTCAATATTGATACCACAGCCTTTGCGGCAACTTTTGAGGCGGCGTTTTCCAACACGCTCGACGACAGCAACGATAGTATTTGGACCACCACTGTAGGTCCAGCTTTGGACTTGGTCGCCCTGGAAGGTGCCGCCACTCCTGCAAGTTTGGCTGGCAAAACTTTCTCGATTTTGAACCAGCCCAGTGTGAACGATAATGGCGACATTGTTTTCCGAGCCACAGTGGAGCCATCTCCCGGGGTCCGCACCCTTTGGCGCAGCATCAACGGCGTGGGCATTGAGCATATCGCCAGAAACACCGAGCCAACCAATATCGGGGCGCTTCCAGGCAGCACCTACAACGTCATTGGAGACATGTATTGCATCAACAATGATGGCGAAGTGGTGTTTCGCACCAGTTTGAGCGGGATTGGAGCCAACAACAACGTGCTGCTCTCCATGCCCGACCCGATACCCGGAGGTGGCCCCACACTTGTGGCTCGCGAAGGTGATGTCGCTCCCGGCGCAGGTGCTTCTACTTACCTGGACTTCACGGCATGTCACATCAACAATTCTGAAGACATTCTGTTTCGGGCCAGCCTTGGCGGAGTGGCTCCAGCTTCGGCCAACACAGGCGCTTGGCATTATGACTCTGCCACGACGACCATCACAGATATCGCGGTGGAAGGCAACGCAACACCTGGCTTTGTCGGGGGCTTTTTCGACACGATTGAAGAATTGTTCCTGGCGGACAATGGTGTGATTGTTGTGGTGGCAATCGCTCGCGACACTGCCAATGACACAGGCAGTCTGATCGGCCGGGGTGTTTGGATGGACGCCGGTGCCGGCATGGAACTGGTGGCGCTGGTTACTCAAAACATTTTTGACCGTGATGGCAGCACGGTATATGGCACAGTGAAAAATATTGACCAGGTCACCATGAATTCGGATGGTGATATTGCCATTGAGTTGCGAGCTGGTCCCGGTGCATCCTCCATCAAGGGTATCTGGAAGCGGGAAGCAGTTGCAGCGGCTGTGGCGCAGCGTCTTATCTCGGTGGGAGACACCACTTATGACAGCAATCGCGTCGCCCGTGTCCTGACCGGACTTGACCTCCCTGAGTCAGAGGCTTTCACGTCGAACGGAGGCGGTCCGATTGGGCGTTCCAGGACGCTTGGAGATGATTTCATTCCGTTGCTATGGGCGAACTATGCGGGCGGCAGCGGACTTTATTTCGCTGATGCGCAGTCTCTGAGTTTTCTTGTCACCTCCACCAACGAGGAGGCACCCGGCACGGCTAATGGCACTTTGTTTGATTCCCTGCGTCCTTCCGGAACCATCAACGAAAATGGGTTGATCGCCTTCCGTGCTTTCTTGCAGGATACAACGGGTGATGCTTTGGCCGGTGTGAATCTCCAGGGCATCTGGGCGGAACTGCCGGGCGGGGGCGGCGTGCCCACGCTCAATCTTGCGGCTCGTCAGGGGAACATGACTCCAGGCGGGGATGTATATGGGCAGATGCCGCTGAATCCGGTGTTCAACGACAACAATCAGATCGCTTTTTCCTCACCGGTTCAAGGCGGTGGCAACGCGCTCTTTGCTGGAACACTTGCTTCATTATCTGAGATTGCGCGCTCCGGGGATGCCGTGGGGGCTTTTGCAGGGCTGCCGACCGGACTCGTATATGACTTGGTCCGCTCACCTCTGGCATACAACAATGGCGCGCGTCTGCTCGCAAGCTGCACATTTGCCCTTGATGAAATCCTGGGAGTTACCGCGAACAACGACAGCGCCATTCTCCGTCACGGAACCTCGCGCCGCATGATTGCCAGGGAAGGCGACGCGGTGCCTGCGCCGCCTGCGCCCAATCCGGCCGCCACGGGTGTGTTCGGGCATCTTTACAACGCCAATGTTTATCTCAACACCAATCACAATTCCGCCTTCGTGGCAGCCAGGAGAGTTAACGCCGCACTGGGTATCACCAGTGCCAACAATGCCGGTGTCTTTTATCATAACGGCACCACTCTGGGCACAGTTGCGATTGGCTCGACGGCGACAAACATTCAGACTGCCCCTGGCACCGGTGGCGCGCAATATCTGAAGCCTGCTGAAAGCATCGCGTTCAACAATGCCAACCGCATTGCCTTCCTGACCACCCTGCAAGGCGCGGGTGTCACACTGGCGAATAATCTGGCCCTTTACAGCAGCCTGAACGGCGCGGCTCCCGTCCTCCTGGCCAGGACGGGATCCACCCAGGCTAGCGGTGAAGGACCTGGAGGAATCGCTGCGGCTGCTACCTTCGCGGCCCTTGGCAGACCTCATCTAAATTCCACCACCACACTTGTCTTCCGGGCGAATCTCACCGTCGGTGACGGTGGGGTGACCGTGAATGATGATGCGGGTATCTGGAGCAATTCGGGCGCTGGAGCGACAGCCCTGCTCCTTCGCAAAGGTGATTTTGCACCGGATGCGAACGGTAATGCGACCGCAGCTGTGTTTGACTCGTTTGATCATCCTGTGATCAGCGCGGATGGACGCGTGGTCATCGGGGCTACGCTTCGAGTTGGTGTAGGCGGTGTCACTGTCAATGATGATCGTGCTGTCTACGCGCAGACATCTGGAGGGGTTTTTGTTCTTGTGGCCCGTGAAGGCCAGGCGCTTGACATCGCCGATGGTCTTGGTGGCACCGTTAACGTCAACATTCGCGACCTTTCCTATCCAGGTTCGGGAGGAGCCGCCAGCAACTCCTACAAGGCCATCAGCACGAGCGGTTTTGTCCTCGTCAACCTTGAGTTCGTCACGGGTGAGACAGCCATGATGCTCTTCCTCGTCCCTTGAACCTGACAGTTGGGTGGCATACACCTTTTGTGGTTACCCCGGCGCATCTTGATTGGATGCGCCGGAGCGCTTTAAGGCGGGCTGATTCGCGCCCATGCGAACCGGAGTCCCATGGGCTGGACCCGGAATCGAGAATTCCATCAGGCAAATGGGTTTGCCTTCATGCAGAAATTTGAATTTTAGGTGGAAGCCATCAACCGGGATACAGCCTGCTCCAAAGAACCGGTTTTTTAAAACCGCAAAGTGACCCGCGCGCGGAACATGCGCGGCTCCACCGGATGCGCATGGACGCCGTTCACGGGTGCAAGCTCGCTCTTGAGCTGGCTCTCGTAGGCGTATTCGATGTCGTTGTCGGCGCGATTCAGGAGGTTCAGGCAGTCCAGGGCCACTTCCCAGTTGTCGCGCCGGTAGCCGAGGGTGGCATTGACCATCAGGCTGTCCCGGCTTTCGAACTCATTGGCCTCGTCCAGCGGACGCGCGCCAAAGGCGCGGACGCGCGCTCCGGCGAACCACCCTGGCGCATTGCCCTGCGCTCCCAGATTGATGCCGCCGCTGAACATGACGGGCACGCTGTTGGGAATGCGGTCGTCACCGCCCACGCCGCGCAGGCGCGCGTAGGTCAGGGCCAGTTCGGCATCGGCGCTGAACCAGGAAGCGGGGCGCCAGTAGGTTGCCAGTTCGACCCCGTAACGGTCGGAGCCGGGGCCCGGTTCGTTGGTGCCGGCGTCGCCCACATAGAGCAGCTCGCTGTCACTCCGCAGCCAGAAGAAGGCGAGCGTGGCGGTGACATCCTCAATGGCCTGGGTGCGCAGTCCCGCCTCCGCTCCGAGCGTGCGCACCAGGGCATCCGCAGGGCTGTTGGAGGCGGTGACGCCGCGCGTGTCATTGCTATGGAAGCCGGTGCCGAAGCTCAGGTAGTACTCCGTGTCATGCCAGGGGCCGAAGATGGCGCTGAATTTGGGGCTGACGATGCCATCCCACTCGCTGCCCTCCTGGTTGCGCGCGGTGCTGGCTTGATTGTCGAAATGATAAAGGTCTCCCCTCAACCCGAGCACGGTGCGGAACCAGGGCGCCCAGCGGCTTTGCAACTCGGCATAGACCCCGGCGCTGTTTTGCATGAGGTCGTCCTGCCGGATGATGCTGGTGCGCTCGCGGCGCGTGGTGTTCCAGAGGCCGATGCCGTCTATGAAGTCATGCCGCGTCTGAGCCCCGAGGGTGAAATCGTGCTCCACGCCGAATGCCTCCCGCTTCTCCCAGGTGCGCGCCACCTGGCCGCCGAAGATCCACCGGTTCTCGGACTGCTCGAACTGGTCTCCCAGGGGGCCGTTGACGAAGTAGCTGAAGTTGGAGAAAAGGTTCAGGGAGTAGTGGATGCCATAGACATTGGCGCGGGTGACCACGTCTCCGTCGCGGGTCTGCATGGCCACGTTCAGGCTGTAGCGCTCGCTGTCGCCGCCGGAGGTGGGGTCGAGTGTGTCGAAGCGGCCCAGGCCGGAGGCGCGCACGGGGATTTGGTCCGTGCTGGTCCAAGAGCCGGTGTAGCCCTGGAAGGTCACGGAGAGGTTGTCATCCTCGTCACCCGTGAACCACCTCAGCAGGCCGTTCCAGCGGTTGAACTCTTCCGGCTGGGTCCAGGGGCCGTCATAGTAGTTGAACTCCAGCCCGTAGGTGAGCGCGCCGGCCTCAGTGGCCGGCAGCGTGCCTGCGAGCAGGGAGCGGTAGTAATTGTACTCTCCGAACTCGGCCTTGATCATGTGCCCGGGCAGCCGGTCCACGAGGCGGAAGTTGGCGCTGCCGGCGGAGGAAAGGTCGCCGTCCGCCGCGGTGTAGGTGCCCTTGGCGTAGGCGATGCTGTCCACCAGTTCGGGGATCACGGGGTTGAGGTCCGTGTAGCCCTGGCCGTGCGCGTGGGAGACGAAGCTCAGCGGCATGCCATCCAGGCTGACGGCGAAGTCGGTGCCGTGGTCGAGGTTGAAGCCGCGCAGGAAGTACTGGTTGGCTTTGCCGCCGCCGGCGTGCTGGGTGATGACCATGCCGGGGATGGTCTCCAGGATTTCGCCACGCCGGAGCAGGGGGCGGGAGAGGAAATCCTCCTGGGTGGCGACGCCTTTGGAGGCGGTGTCGGTGACGCCCAGCAAGGGCCGTGCCTTGCCCTCGACAACAACTTCAGGGAGCGTGGTTTGAGTTTCGGCGGCGGGTTCTTGAGAGCAGAGCAGGCCGTTGAAGCAGACGGCAGCCAGAAAGAGGGAGGTGCGAAATTTGAAATCTGAAATTTGAAGATATCTGAAAAAATAAAGGGGATGCATGAGAGTGGGAATGGGTTGGTGGGTAAACGACGGGGCGAGCCAGGGGGAATGCGGGCACGGCATGCCGGCGGGCGGCGCGCGGGCGCGGCAATGCGAGCCGTCTCCGCAGTTGCGGAGGCGGGTTCGATGTTGTTCAACCCACTCTCGGTGGAGGCAAGGGCGGCGCTTGGGCCAGCCTTGCAGGCGGCGGATCATGGGGTGATCCCATTTCCGCTTGGATGGGCGCGGGCGGGAAGAATCGCGGCGCGTTCAGCCCGCCCAATGACCAGTTTTTGTCTGCCTTGCACTTGCTTTTTTTGGCGGGGGCGGAAGCAGGCGCTTCTTCCCCGGCGGGCAGGCCAGCGCGGGAGAGAAGCGCCGCGCATTCCGCGGCCTCCATGCGCGCGAGAGCGCCTGCCATGCGTGCTTCCAGACCGCTTCCGCGAGTCAGCCGCTCCAGAACCAGCAGCCCGCCGATGACCAGCGGCCCGCCCAGCACTTGGCAGAGGGCGAGCAGGTAGAGAAGCCGGGCATTTCGCTTCAGAGCATGCATCGGCATCCAGGCTAGAGTGCGGGTGCCGGGTGGCAAGCGTGCGTTGGCGGATTTATGAAAGCCGCGGCCTCGGCGCAAAGGGAGGCACAGGAGCGCGAATGACGCCTTCAAAGAGCCGTATTGAAATGTCTGCCAAGCATCCGCCTCATTCTTTGGCTCGCAAATCCCGCCGCCTCTATGACAAGACGCGCGGAGCGCCTGCCTCACTGCCGCCGATGCTGGGGCGATGAAGGAAACGACCGCCTGCGCCCACTGCGGATGCCCCGTCCCGCAGGGCCGGGAGGACGGGTTTTGCTGCGCGGGCTGCGTGTATGTCCATGATCTTTTGCATGCGCAGGGATTCGACCATTTTTATGATCTCAAAGGAGGCAATGCCCTGTCACCCGTGCCGCCACAGGCCCTGCGCGAGCGCGACTACGCATGGTTGCAGCAGCTTGCGGCACAAACGGCGCAGGCTGGCGGTGAAACGGAGGAACTCAGGCTGGCTCTGCAGGGCATTTCGTGCGTCGGCTGCGTCTGGCTGATCGAAAAAATCTTCGCGCGCCATCCCGGCGGACTGCGGGTGAATGTGGACGTGGTGCATGGCGAGATGACGCTTTTGTTCCAGCCCGGTGTTTTTGACGCGGCGGCCTTTGCCAGGGACATGCAGGGCTTTGGCTACCTCGTCGGTCCCCCGCATGAAGGCGGGGAGCGCAAGCAGTCATCCGGCCTGGAGCGGCGCATGGGCGTGTGCGGGGCCTTTGCCATGAACGCGATGGCATTCTCACTGCCGGCCTACTTTGGCATGCCGCCGGACTTCGCCTTTGCCGCGTGGTTCGACATGATCGCCGCCGCTTCCGCCACACTGGCGATGCTGGTTGGGGGCTCCTATTTCATCGAAAAAGCATGGCGCGGCTTGCAGGCGGGCGCGCTGCACATAGACACGCCCATAGCGCTGGGCATCATTGCCGCTTATGCCGGCTCGCTGGGCGGCTGGCTGGCCGGAGTGGAGGGCCTGAAGTATTTCGACTTCGTCGCCATCTTCATCTTCCTCATGCTGGCCGGGCGCTGGGCGCAGCAGGCCGCTGTGGAGCGCAACCGGCGCAAGCTGATGCGCGACACCTCGATCCCGGAGAGCGTCATGCTGCCGGAGTCCGGCAGGACGGCGCCGCTGTCCGCGCTCAAGCAGGGCGCGCGCTTTGCCATCAAGCCGGGACAATCCATCCCGGTCGCCTGCCGTCTGCTGAGTCCGCGCGCTTCCGTGAGCCTGGAATGGATCAATGGCGAGAGCGAGGCGCGGCAGCGCGAGGAAGGGCAGATGCTGCCCTCCGGCGCGCTCAACATCGGCGCGCGCTCCCTGGAGGCGGAGGCGCTGGAGGGATGGCAGGAAAGCACGCTGCGCCGGCTGCTGGAGGCGCGCCGCCCCGGGGACTTCCGCGACTTGCGCCTGGAGCGTCTGCTGCGCTGGTACCTCGGCATCGTCATCGTCATCGGAGCGGCGGGCGGTTTGACATGGTGGTTGCGCGGCGCGGAGGCTGCCCGGGCGCTCCAGGTGATGATCTCCATCTTTGTGGTCTCATGTCCCTGTGCCCTGGGTGTGGCGGTGCCGCTGGCCGAGGAACTCGCGGCGGCGCGCGCGGAGAAAAGCGGCGTGTTTGTGCGCGCGCTGGCGCTCTGGAAGCGGCTGACACGCGCGCGCCGTGTGATCTTTGACAAAACCGGAACGCTTACGCTGGAGAACCCGGTGCTGGCGGACGCGCTCACAGTCTCCAAGTTGAGCACGGAGTCCAGGATTGCCCTGCGCACACTCGTCACAGGCAATCTGCATCCGGTCAGCCGCAGTCTTTTTGACGCGCTAGGCCCCGGCAGGGTGCTTGACGCCGAGGTGCGCGAGGACATCGGCTTCGGCCTGTCCCTTGCGGATGACAAAAACCGGATTTGGAGCCTGGGACGCTCGCCCGCGGCTGATGCGCGGCTGGCTTGCGACGGCGTGCCACTGGCGGACTTCTGTTTTCGCGACCAGATGCGCGCCGAGTCCATCGAGGAGGTTGGCGCACTGCGCGCGCGCGGTTTGAGTGTCCACATTCTCAGCGGCGACCGCGAGGAAAAGGTGGCCGGCATCGCGGCGCGGCTCGGGCTGGAAAAGGAGCACTGGCTGGCGCGCATGACACCGGAGCAGAAAGCGCGCTGGGTGGCCGGGCGCGACAGGGATGACACGCTCTACATTGGCGATGGAGCCAACGACAGCCTTGCCTTTGACGCCGCCCTTTGCGCGGGCAGCCCGGTCACAGGGCGCAGCTTTCTGGAGCAAAAGGCGGACTTCTTTTTTCTCGGCCACAGCCTGCGTTTTGTCAGCGCTCTGCTTGACATCGCGCGCGTGCATCAGCGCGCCACGCGGCGCGTCTTTGCCTTCTCGGTGAGCTACAACATCATCACCGTCATCGCCGGTCTCATGGGTCACCTGAGCCCGCTGGCTGCGGCGATTTTGATGCCGCTCAGCTCGGTGGCCACGCTCAGCCTGGTGGCCTTCACCTTCCGGGTGTCAAAGGCGGGCCGCATGCTTCCGGCTCCAAGCGCGGTCCGGAGGCAGGGCGGACTCGAAGGCAGTCTCGCCGCCGCTTGAGCGGAGGGAGGATTCACCGTTCCGGCGTGATCACCTGCCGCCCCGCATCGAAGACGACGCGCGGCGGTTTCCCCGTCTGTTCAAAGGCGTCGTGCGCCGCGCGCAACTCGCTCCAGAAAGAGTGCCACTCGGATTCGCGCGCCAGCTCCATGCGCGCATCCGTCATGCGGAAAGGGAAGACATGCACAGGCACGGCACGCTGGCCCGCGTCCAGCGCGGCTTCGACAATCAAATAGATCTCCTCAATGACCGGATCGGTCATCGCCAGGCAGCCGATGCTCACATTCGAGCCATGCACCATGATGAAGCTGCCCGTGCGGCCGATGTGGCGGTCATGCGCGTTCGGGTAGCCGATGTTGAAGGAAAGATGAAAACTGCTGGCGGGATTCAGCGCGCCTCTTTCCACCGCGTAAAAGCCCTCCGGCACCTGGCCGTCGCCCTCGCGCTGCTTCGGCCCGGGCCCGCCCGAGAGGGCGGCGACGGGATAATTGCGGAAAAGCACCCATTCAGACCCGTCGCGCAGCCACAACTCCAGTTCGCGGCTCTCCTTGAAAGCGCGCAGATAAGCCTGCGCGCCGGGACTGGCGCCGCGCATGGCCAGCTCGTCATGCAAGCCCGGCAGCAGGCGCGCGCGCGTGTCCGCAAGACGCTCCACCGCGGTGAGCGCGCTCCATTTCTCCGGCTCGGGCGGCTCGGGGTAGGGCAGGCGCAGGGAGTCAAACATCAGGTGGCGGGCGAAGCAGTCTAGGCAGCCCCGCCTCTCCATCCAAAGCCCCGCCAGGGCGAACGCCGCAGCCAGCAGGACAACCAGGAAAAAGAACCGCGAGTGCATGAGGCAAGATGCATCAGCACCGCGCGAGTGCAGCCGCGAAATTCACCCGCATGGCTCATTCGCAGGGTGCCCGTGTCTTCCGCTCCAAAGGGACATGCCTGTCATGCCGGCTGGCAGGTGGGGGCCGTGAGGCTGAGAAGTGCTGGATGATACCCGGCCAAGCAGACGCACCCTGCGCCAGTGACCCTGCCGCCATTTTCACTGTGGAGTCCTCCGGAGTCGGCGCCTTTCGACCTCACTTTGGGCTTTCACTACCCTTGGAATGCTGACTTCCTTCTGAGTAACGGTTATCGCATAAGCTGCAACGCTGTCGCTCCACATGGAACTGGTGGTGCCGGGGGCCACATTTTTCCGCCAGACGCCGCTGTTGAAAATATGGCGAACGGCGTGGACTATTTTTCCATACCATTGGATGACGAATCTGACCGGATCTGACGGCTTCATTGACAGCTTTGATCGTGCCTCTGCACTGCAACATCCACACCTGCGTCCCGTTGACGCACCATGCGCCGCGTTTTCCTTCTCTGTCTCCTCGCCCTCAGCTCTCCGCTCTTCGCCCAAAAGGCCGCGAAGGCCAAGAAAGCCGGCACACCGCCACCCACGAAGCCGCCGCTGGTCAGCGTGGACATCACGAAGCTGCCGGCGGGCGCGACGCATCTCGATCTGTGGCTGCTGTGCGGGCAGTCGAACATGAAAGGACGCGGACTCATGCCGGAGGAGCCGAAGAACGACCCGCGCATCGTCATGATGCACAAGATGGACGACCAGTGGTATCTCGCGCGGCATCCGCTGCATCTCACGGGCGACGCGAAGACCTTCCAAGGCCACGACAACGCCGGCGTCGGCCCCGGACTGGCCTTTGCCGAAGTGCTCGCCGCGCAGGACAAAACCGCCGCCATCGGCCTCGTGCCCTGCGCCGTCGGCGGATCCTCCATCAAGCTCTGGCAGAAAGGCGCGAAGCTTTACGAAGACGCCCTCCGCCGCGCCAAACTCGCCCTGCAGACCACCGCGCCCGTGAAAGCCCGCATCCGCGGCATTCTCTGGCTGCAAGGCGAGGCCAACGCGAACGCCGAAGAACTCCCCCAGCACGCCGACCGCCTCCGCGCGATGATCGAAGCCTTTCGCACCGAACTCGCCCAGCCCGACCTGCCCTTCATCGCCTGCACCGTCGGCGAGATGCGGGATGAACCGCAACTCACCCACCTCAAAGCCATGAACGAGATCCAGCTCGCCCTGCCGAAAAGCGTCCCGCACACCGCCTGTGTAGATGCCCGCGATTTGAAGACACACATCGGCGACAATGTGCATTTCGACACGGCTGCACAGGAGGAGATCGGCAGGCGCTTCGCCGCGGAGTTCAACAAGCTGGCCGGCCGCTGATCAAGCCACCGGTTTGCGGGCGAGGCTGACGGTGAAGATGCCGAAGTCGTCCACCCACTGCTTTTCCTTTTTGAAGCCGGCCTGCTCGACGAGAGCGTCCATCTCCCCCTGCGGACGGCGGCGCATGACCCAGTATTCGCCGTCGCGGTTGGTGAGCGTGCGCGCGATCATCTCCACCTGAGGATGCCAGGGCTGGCCCGTGTAAATGAGCCAGCCGCCGGGCGGCACGGCGCGAAACAGACCGCGCAGTGAGCGCTGCAGCCGCGCATTGTCGGGGAAGAGTTCATAAAGCCCCGACACCACGGCCACGGAGGGCTTCGGCTCCACAGAGGCGAGCGACTCCTCATCGAAGGCATCCCCGCGCGCATGGGTGATGCGCTCCGCCAGCCCCATCTGACTCGCGGAGGCGCGGCCCCTTGCGAGCGCGGACTCGCTCCAGTCCCGGCACAGCACCTGCAAATCCCCGCCGCATTCCTCATCCGCCATGACATCGAGCAGGTAGCGGCCCGCGCCGCCAGCGATGTCCATGAGCTGAGGCGGCAGGCCCGCCTCGCGCGCCTGCCTCAGAGCGTGGCGCAGCGCCTGGTTCATGCACGCCCTCCTCTGCCGGATGCCGCGCCAGCCGATGGCATTGATGTAAAAGTGGTCAATGATTTTTCCAGCCAGCAGGTTGCCGCGCGCCTTGTTTTCATAGACGTAATCAAGCGACTCACCGGAGTCGAAGCCGGTGGCATGGCCGATGCGGATGCCCTGGCTGAGCCTGCCGAGAGTGCCAAGGCTGGCGCGCTGCAGGATGAAGGAAAGCCCCTTCAAGGAAGGCGAGGGCAGCGGCTTTTTCAGGGCGGCGAACTCGGCGTTCGTGGCTGGATGGCTGAGGTCCGCCTCAAGCCGCGGCGGGGTGAAGTTCTCGATGCAGCGGACTGCGAAGCGCTTGATGGCTGCGCAAACTTCCTCGCGGCATAGATCGTGGAAAATGGCGTGGCGGGCGCCTTTGAGTGTGAGATGAATTTTCTGGTCGCAGCCGTAGTTCGAGTAGAGCCGGTCAATGGCCCCCCTTTTCACCACCTTGTCAGCGCCTGCGGAAAACAATAGCAGCGGGCGGTCCATGACCTCGGCGTCACTAACGACTCTGCGGGCGGTGTCAAAAAGGCCGGTGAGTATGCGCGCTGAGATGTCCTTGGAGATGGAGGTGTCCGCATCGTATTCAGCGGCGGCTGCGGGATCCCGCGTGAGCCAGCTTCCGCGCACATAGCTTTTGATGGTGGCGCCGGGCTTGAGTTTTTGCAGCGCGCGGATGCCAGTCAGCGCGCCGGGCACGATGAGGTTCACCTCCAGCGCCGGGGTGGCGAGCACCAGGCCCGCGATGCGCGGCGCGAAGTCATGCACCCATGCCGACGCCACCACCGCGCCTACGCTGTGCGCCACCACGACCGTCTTTTCCGGCACGAGGCCGTGCTGCTTTTGCAAATGGCGGAAAAATGTGTCGAGGTCGCGCACATACTCCATGAATCCCGCCGCGTGTCCGCGCCGCCCCGGCGACTGTCCATGTCCGCGCGCCTCCCAGGCATAAATCGCTGTGTCCGGCATGAGCAGCGAGGGCGCCACGCTGTCCCAGCGGTCGGCATGCTCGTGCCCGCGGTGCAGGAGCACCAGCGCTCTGGATGCCCCATGGACGTTCCAGGATTTGTAATGCAATGACTCGCCGTCATCGGCGGTGAATTGAAGACGCTCGGATTTCATGAGTGGATTCGGTTGGAGTTGGATGGATTTGCCAATACCGCGACGAAGTCCCCAAGGGGCCGCGCCGCCGGCGTCCGAGCGCTACTTTGAATCCATTAACCCGGCGAATCAATAAACTCGATGATGCCATGCATGACGCTGATGCACGGCATGCATTCGACAGATTCGTCAGACCACAGCTTTAACAAAAACGTAACCCAGCGCGCCGGTGGCCGGGATGGTGAGCACCCATGCCCATAGGATGCGGCCGACGACACTCCACTGGATGGCATTCCACCGCCTGGCCGCGCCCACCCCCATGATGCTGGTGGTGATGGCGTGGGTGGTGGAGACAGGCATGCCGAGGGAGGCCGCGCCAAAGAGAACGGTGGCGGCCGTGGTTTCCGCGGCGAAGCCGTGCACGGGCTGCAGTTTCACCATCTTATGACCGAGGGTCTTGATGATGCGCCAGCCGCCCGCTGCCGTTCCAGCGGCCATGGTGAGGGCGCACACGACTTTGATCCAGACAGGGATTTGGTCGCCCTTGGCTCCGAGAGACTCGATGCGCAGAAAGGAAAGCCAGCCAGGCAGCTCCTGGAGATCACCCGCATTGGTGCCGGCGACAAGAGCGAGAGCAATGATGCCCATGGTCTTCTGCGCGTCATTCTGGCCGTGGCTGAAGCCCATGTAGCCGGCGCTGAATATCTGCATCTTGCCAAAGGTGCGGCTGACGACAAGCGGACGCAGGTAGTAGCAGATGCTGTTAAGCAGGCCCATGAGAACGAGTCCGAAGGTGAATCCAGCCAGCGGGGAACTGACCATGGGCAGCACGACTTTGTAAAAGATGCCCCCGCCCTCATACCAGTGCTTGCCGGCATCAGGGGGCTTCGACCAGATGAGCGCCTCCCAATTGCCGTCGGCACTGGCGAGCGTGGCGCCGATCAGGCCGCCGATAAGGGCATGGCTGGAGCTGGAAGGCAGACCGAACCACCAGGTGATCAGGTTCCAGACAATACCGCCCGAGAGCGCGCAGATGATGGTGGTGGTGGAGACAAACTGGCTGTCCACGAGGCCTGAGGAGATGGTCTTGGCGACAGCGGTGCCAAACAGGGCGCCGACCAGGTTCGTGACAGAGGCCAGCAAAATCGCCTGCCTTGGCGTGAGCACCTTGGTGGAGACCACGGTGGCGATTGAGTTGGCTGTGTCGTGGAAACCGTTGATGTATTCGAAAATCAACGCGACCAGGACGACGGTCAGGACGAGGGTCATGCGCCGGTGATCAGGAGTTTTTCAAAACGATGTGGGCGACGACCTTCCCGGCGTCCCGGCAGCGATCCACCACCTTCTCCATCAGATCATAGAGATCTCGCATCACGATGATGGTGATGGCACCTCGGGAGGTCTGGCTGTAAAGGTCGCGCAGGCATTCCAGAACGAGCTTGTCGGCATCACCCTCGATTTTTTGGAGCTTGTCATTGAGCACCTTCACGCGCTCAAGGTGCAGTTTCGAACGCAGCTCCGTGATCATGGTGACGACGCAGTCAGCGGCCGAGTCCATGAGGGTGATCTGGCGGCTGAAATCCGCGCCCTCCAGATGCTGGCGCGCGATCATGACGCGCTCGGCGATTTTCTCGACCGTCTTGGGTATCTTGTACAAGGCGGTGGCGAGAGCGGAGATGTCTTCCCGCTCCAGTTCGGTGACAAAGGTGCGGCACAGAGCCTCGTCAATCTGCTCGGTGATTTTTTTGTCCTCGCGCCGTGAGGCTGCGAAAGCCTCCAGCGTTGCCCCGTCGCCCACAGGCGCAGAGAGCAGGCTGTGAAGGGACTGGACGCTTTTGCGCGCCTGCGTGGCGCTGGCTTCCAATAGATCGTAAAAGACGTCTTTTTTGCCAAAGAGATTTTGCAATGCCAGCATGGTCGGGAGTGTGTGAGCGGCATTAGGAGCGGAAGTCAGGCTGGCTGTCAAAAATAACGATCCCCGCATTTGTGACGAAATTGTCACACCCAGACTCGCCCTTGTCTTATCATAGAGTTTTAAATCGCAAATCCCCGGATTGTTCCGTGCTCACAAGCCAACTTCGAGCTTCACACTTCCGCTCTGGCACCGTATCCTCGGGGTGATGTTCTCGCGCCCCACAGCCATCCTGCTCTGTCTCTCCACCGCGCTTCATGCCGCGCCCGGCGAGCTGCGCTACAACCGCGACATCCGCCCCATCCTCAGCGACAACTGCTTTGCCTGCCACGGGCCGGACAAAAACCACCGCGAGGCCGACCTGCGCCTCGATGTGCGCGAGGCCACCATTGACATGAAGGCCATCGTGCCCGGCGACCCCGCCGCCAGCAGCATCATAGACCGCGTCCACACCACCGACGAGGACGACCTCATGCCGCCGCCCGAGTCGAAAAAGACACTCACCGACGCGCAGAAAAAAATCCTTTCCGACTGGATCAAGCAAGGCGCGCCCTACGAGCCGCACTGGGCCTACGCGCCGCTGGTGAAGCCGGAGGTTCCCTCATTCCGCCTTCCACAATCCGCAATCCGCAATCCCACAGACACCTTCATCCAGTCCCGGCTCGCGGAGAAAGGTCACGCGCCCTCGCCCATGTCGAATGCGCGCACTCTCGCCCGCCGCATCAGCCTCGATCTCACCGGGCTGCCGCCCGCGCCGCAGGAGGTGGAGCGCTTTGAGAAAGACTTCGCCCAGTCCCCGGACGACGCCGTCAACGCCCTCGTCACCCGCCTTTTCAAGTCCCCCCACTTCGGCGAGCGCTGGGCCGTGTGGTGGCTGGATGTGGCCCGCTACGCCGACACCGTCGGATTTCATGGCGACCAGAACCAGCGCGTCTTCCCCTACCGCGACTACGTGATCCGCTCCTTCAACGTGAACAAGCGCTTCAACCAGTTCACCCTCGAGCAGCTCGCCGGCGACCTGCTGCCGCGCCCCACCACCGAGCAGCTCGTGGCCACCGGCTTCAACCGCCTCAACATGATGACCCGCGAGGGCGGCGCGCAGCCGAAGGAATACCTCGCCAAATACCAGGCCGACCGCGTGCGCACCGTCGGCGGCGCATGGCTCGGCGCCACGCTCGGCTGCGCCGAGTGCCACGACCACAAGTTCGACCCCTTCACCATGCGGGACTTTTACTCCCTCTCCGCCTACTTTGCCGACATCAAGCAATTCGGCGTCTATGCCAGCTACGGCTACACGCCCAACGAGGAACTGAAGGGCTGGAGCAACGACCACCCCTTCCCGCCCGAGATCGAAGTGGACAGCCCCTATTTGAAGCAGCGCCTCCAGCGCACCCGCGCCCGCATGATCGAGACCGCCGCCCAGGCATGGAAGGACGCCGTGAAAACCGACGCCGGCCGCGCCTCCATCCAGTCCTGGATCGCCCAAAGCCGCGCGCATCTCCAGGCGCATCCCGAAGGCTGGCTCACCCCCGCGCATGAGGCCGCCACCCGGCCCGCGAAGGAGGACAAAAAAGCCCCGCCCGTCAAAGCCGCCGTCCAGCCCGATGGCAGCGTGTTGCTGGAAACCCGCGCGCCGCAAAACACCGTCATCACCCTCAAGCCAGGAGCCGCGCGCATCGCCGCCATCCGCCTGGAGTTGCTGCCGCACGAACACCACCGCGGCATCGAAATGGGCGCCACCGCCAGCGGCCTCACGCTGAACCCCGCCTTCACCATCCGCCAGCCCGGCGCGGACAAGGACACCCCGCTCGCCATCCTCCACGCCGACGCCCCGGAGAAGCAGCCGCGCTACTCCGGCACCGAGGAGGTCATCGGCATCCGCGGCGGCTGGAAGACCTCCGTGGCCTACGCCCGCGCCGCGCAGCACAGCGTCTGGCTCCTGGAGCAGCCCGTGGACTTGGCGGAGGGCGGCGCGCTCATCCTGCGCCTGAACAACCACAGCGCCGGCTGCCTGCGCGTCTCCATCAGCCCCGTGGCGCCCTTTTTGCCCCTGGAGAAAAACTGGGCCGCCGCCCTGCCGCCGCTTCTGGACAAAGCCCTCACCTCCTTGGAAAAGACCGTCCACCCGCGCATCTCCACCCTCTGGCTCATGCAGTCCGGCCAGGCGCCCGCCGCCGCGCGGGAAAAATGGGGCGCGCTCTATCACGAGGCGCTCGCCTGCCGCGATGGCAAGGCCATGACCCAGGTCACCGTCGCCCTCGCCGAACCCATGCCCGTGCGCGACCTGCCGCGCGGCAACTGGATGGATGAAAGCGGCGCCCTCCGCCCGCCCGCGCCGCCCGAGTTCCTCACCGGCCCCCTCAAGCCGGACGCCCCGCGCCAGACCCGGCTCGACCTCGCCCGCTGGCTCACCTCCGCCGAAAATCCCCTCACCGCGCGCACCTTCGTCAACCGCCTCTGGAAGCAATTCTTCGGCAACGGACTCTCCAGCGCCGTGGACGACCTCGGCGCCCAGGGCGAGACCCCCAGCCACCCCGGGCTGCTCGACTGGCTCGCCAGCGAATTCCGCGACAGCGGCTGGGACATCCAGCGCGTCATGCGCCTCATCGTCACCAGCCACACCTACCTCCAGGACAGCCGCGCCCGCCCCGAACTGCGCGAGGCCGACCCCGACAACCGCCTGCTCGCCTTCCAGAACCCCCGCCGGCTCGACGCCGAATTCGTCCGCGACAACGCCCTCTTCGCCGCCGGCATCCTCAACCTCGACCTCGGCGGCCCCAGCGCCAAGCCCTACCAGCCGCCCGGTTATTACGACAACCTGCAATTCCCCAGCCGCGACTACATCCCCCACACCGACGACCGCCAGTGGCGGCGCGGCCTCTACATGCACTGGCAGCGCACCTTCCTCCACCCCATGCTGGCGAACTTCGACGCCCCCGCGCGCGACGAATGCACCGCCGCCCGCACCGTCTCCAACACCCCCCAGCAGGCCCTCACCCTGCTCAACGACACCACCTTCGTCGAAGCCGCCCGCGCCTTCGCCCAAAGCCTGCCCGCCGCTTCCGACGAGGCCCGCCTCAGCCACATCTTCCAGCGCGCCCTCGCCCGCCCGCCCACCCACCTGTCTCTTATACACACAT
>DDQZ01000032.1 GCA_002343505.1 Verrucomicrobiaceae bacterium UBA2429
ACTGCCCGCCCCGCCGGGCACTGCCCCGGCGGCGGCAAGCCCGCCGGGGAACCGCTCCCGGATTCTCCGCCCGCCGGCAAACACTTTCAAGCGGCAATCAAACATTGTCGGCGAGTGGTGATTGAGTCTTTGCCAGGGCAAAACGGTTGTCGTTTTGAAGAACAAAAGACTCATCTGGCATCGAAACATTGTGGGCGAGTGGTGATCGAGTCTTTGGAGGCACGCCAGGGCTTCCGTTTTGGAGTTCCAAAGACTCAATCACTACTCACCGACAATAATTGAGTTGGCGTTTAGACTCTGGAAGGCTGAAACGGAAGCCGTTTTGGAGTTCCAAAGACTTGATCACCATTCACCGAAAATAATTGAGTTGGCGTTTAGACTCTGAAAGACTGAAACGGAAGCCGTTTTGGAGTTCCAAAGACTCGAACATCACTCACCGACAATGGTTGAGTGCTTATGGAGAGTCTTCATGGGCGAAAAATCATCCGTCCGCTGGTTGCCGAGCCTCCCCTCCGCCCGCACAAAAGCCTTCCCGCCGGTCCTGAGGCTCCGCTGGGCCGGCAGGGATGCCGTTTCACCATGCCGGAGTCTGCCTTCCTGCCGGAGACGAGTCTTCCCGCTGGTCCCGAGGCTGCCCTGGACGCGCGGGGCTTGTTTTCTCCCGTCCCGGAGTCTGCCTTCCTGCCGGAGACGAGTCTTCCCGCCGGTCCTGAGGCTGCCCTGGGCGCGCAGGACTCGTTTTCTCCCGTCCCGGAGTCTGCCTTCCTGCCGGAGACGAGTCTTGCCGCCGGTCCCGAGGCTCCACCGGGCTGACGGGGATGTTTTTGGGTGCGTCGCCAGAATGATGTAGGCCGGGTGTGGCGCAGCCCGCCCGGCTTTGGGGAGGCGTCGTTGCAGCGTGCGCCCACCAGACGACCGGGCTAAAGCCACAGTCGTCCTACGCTCATCATTCCGGCGACGCGCCCTGTTTTTTTCCCACGCCGGAGTCTGCCTTCCTGCCGGAGACGAGTCTTGCCGCCGGTCCCGGGGCTGCCCTGGACGCGCGGGTGTGGCATCCTTATTCCAGGGGAGCGGCTTTGCCGCAATCCTTGCCTGGCAAGGATGGGCAAGCCCTGTTGGTTGGATCCAAACACAGGCTTTTCCAGGACCCGTGGACGTGCGGCATGGCGGCCAAGGCGCGCCGGGGGCAGCGCGCCCTGCCTGACGCGCACGGGGGCGGGCCGGGCTGTGGTAGCATACCAGGGTTTCGCGGGTTTCCGGTCGTGGAAGTCGCGGGGATGATGCGTTGATGCGGGGTGGCGCGGCGGGCCGGGTCTCCGTGAAAAGGGGGGCTTGCGTTTTGTCCGCGCCTTCCGCTACACCTGAATGATGCACCGTTTTCTCTCCTGGTTCACCCGTCTTTACCCCGTCTGGCTGGTCGGCACGGCGGTCTTTGGGTTTTGGCGGCCTGAGCGGCTGGACTGGTTCGCCGGGCAGTGGATCGTGTGGGCGCTGAGCGTCTCGATGCTGGGCATGGGGCTGACGCTGAGTCCGGCGGACTTCCGCGGGCTGCTGCGGATGCCGGGCGCGGCGGCGCTGGGGTTTGCCTGCCAGTACACGCTGATGCCGCTGACCGGCTGGGTGGTGGCATGGGCGCTGGGGCTGGAGCCGGGCTTCGCAGTGGGGCTGATCCTGGTGTGCTGCTGCCCGGGCGGGCTGGCCTCGAACATGATCACTTTCCTGGCCGGGGCGAACCTGGCGCTGTCGGTGGTGCTGACGATGACCTCGACGCTGCTGGCCTTTGCGGCCACGCCGCTGTGGACGTGGGCGCTGGCGGGCCAGTATGTGCCGGTGGATGCCTGGGGCCTGTGCAAGTCCACGCTCCAGGCGGTGATCGTGCCGGTGCTGCTGGGCGTGTTCTGCAACTGGCGCTTCCCGCGCGCGGTGACCCGCGTGGCGCCCTACGGCCCGGCGGTGTCGGTGGTGGCGCTGTGCCTGATCACGGGCGGCATCGTGGCGGTGCGGGCGCCTTTGATCGCGCAGTATTTCGGCACCCTGCTGGCGGCCGCGCTGGCCATCCATGTGCTCGGCTTCGGCCTCGGCTACGCGGTGGGCAAGGCGCTGCGTTATGACGAGATCGTGGCGCGCACGGTGAGCATCGAGGTGGGCATGCAAAACGGCGGCATGGCTTCGATGCTGGCCAGCCTGCACTTCGCCGCGCAGCCGCTGGCCGCCGTGCCCGCGGTCTTTAGCGGGGTGATGCAAAACATCCTCGGCGGCCTGCTCGCGAGCTGGTGGAAGGCCCGCCCGCCGGTGGTCATGGCAAAGAACGACTCATGAGCCGGCGCGACATTTATTACTGGAAGTGCGACCGCCCCGCCGCCTTTCACGGCACGCGCGGGCATGGCGCGGCGGCGGAGACCGGGCCCGCGCTGCGCGCGGCTTTGCAGGAGCACTTCCACACGCGGGATGTGACGCTGCGGCCCGGCGCGGGGCAGGGGAACCACCTCACCTGGCTGGCGGATGTGGACGGGCGCGCGCTTTTTCTCCGCGTGGAGGACGGGCCTGAGGGCGACACGCACCTTGCAGCCGAGTCCGCCGTGCTGGATGCCGTGCGCGCCTGCGGGGTGCCCACGCCGCGCGTTTTCGGCTGCGATGCCACGCGGACGCGGGTGTCTTTTGCCTGGCAGGCGCTGGAGCGGGTGGACGCGCCGGATTTGAATCAATGGTTCAAGGACGGCGCGCTCGACACACATGCCGCGGCCTATGAGATCGGCGCCGCCGTGGCGCGCTGGCAGTCGGCGCCCGTCACCGGCTTTGGTCCGCTGGATGCCGGGCTGCGCGGCTGCCATGCGGCTTACCCGGCCTACTTTCACCTGCGCCTGGAGCGGCACCTGACTTTTCTCGTGGAGCGCCGGTTTCTCAGCCGGGCGCGCGCGGACGAGTTCGCCGCCGCCATCGCGGAGCACGGCGCTTTGCTGGACCTGGAAAAAGGCTGCCTCGTCCACAAGGACCTCGCGCTTTGGAACATCCTCGGCACCGCCCGCGAGATCCGCGCCTTCATTGACTTCGACGACGCCATCAGCGGCGATGCCATGGACGACCTCTCCCTGCTCGGCTGCTTCCACGACGCCGCTTTTGTGGCCCGCGCCATCGAGGGGTATCAAAGCCTGCGCGCGCTGCCCGCGGAGTCCGCGCGCCGTTTCTGGCTGCACCTGCTGCGCAACATGATCGTCAAAGCCGTCATCCGTGTCGGCGCGGGCTACTTTGAGCGTGACGCCGGCTTTTTTCTCATCCAAAACGGCGGCGGCAGCGCCTTGCGGGAGCGCACGCTGGAGCGGCTCGCCCTGGCGTTGCGCGGTCTGCGCGAGGATGCTCCCCTCTCCCTTTTATGAACACCGCGCCTCTGCAACTCGGCACCTGGATTTCCACCGGCTCCGCCGCCGTCACCGAACTCGCCGCCCTCTGCGGGCTGGACTGGGTGCTGCTGGACCTGGAGCATGGCTGCGAGTCCGAGGCCGCCATCCCCGGCCAGCTCCGCCCCCTGCGCGGCGGCAAAACGCGCGGCATCGTCCGTGTCGGCGCGCCTCATGCCGACCTCATCGGGCGCGTGCTCGACTGGGGCGCGGACGGCGTCATGGTGCCGCATGTCGAGTCCGCCGCCGCCGCCGAAGCCATCGTGCGGGCGGCTCATCACGCGCCGCGCGGGCAGCGCGGCTTCGCCCGCACCGTGCGCGCCTGTGACTACGGCTTGCGCCCCGCCGAGGAAAAGGCGCTGCCGCTGCTCATGGCGCAGATCGAGACGATCACGGGCGTCGGGCATTGCGCGGACATCGCCGCCGTCGAGGGCATTGACGTGCTCTTTGTCGGCCCCGCCGACCTCCAGCACGACCTGCGCAGCCGGCCGGAGCGCGCGCCGGGGGATTACGCCCGCTGCCTGGAGATCGTCAACGAGGCCGCGCGCGCCGCGGGCAAACAAACCGGCATCCTCCTGCGCGACCCCGCCGAAGTCCCCCGCTACCGGGACCTCGGCTTCACCCACATCGCGGTGGACTCGGACCTCTCCATCCTGCGCAAGGCCTGGCGGCAGACGGTGGAGGCTGCGGAGGGCGGATGAGTGGCGGGATCGGAGGTGTGAAGGCGCTTTCGAAAATCGAAAATCGAAACGGCGGGAGGCGGCCGCCGCATTCCACAAGACGAGCCGGTTGCATTGCCGCCAGCCTTCCCCATCTTCGCGCACCTATCCGCCGCAATGCTGTCCTTTCTCAAAATCCGCCATCTGGCCCTCGTCGAGGATGTCACCTGGGAACTGCGGGCCGGGCTGACCGGCGTCACGGGCGAGACAGGGGCGGGCAAGTCCATCATCGTCGGCGCGTTGAAGCTCATCCTGGGCGAGCGCGCGGACCGCTCCCTCATCCGCACCGGGCAGGACACCTGCACGGTCGAGGCGTGTTTTCACCTGCCGGACACGCGCGCGGTGGACGCCGTGCTGGAGGAGGCGGGGCTGGAGCCGTGCCAGGACGGGGAGCTGCTCATCAAGCGCAGCATCAGCGCCGGCGGGGCGAACAAGCAGTTCGTCAACTGCTCGCCCGTGACCATCCAGGTGCTCAAAAGCCTGGGCGAGATGCTCGTGGACCTGCACGGCCCGCATGACCACCAGTCCCTGAACTCCGGCGCGCGCCAGCTCGAGATGCTCGACAAGCACGCCGGCAGCGAGGACGCGCTCGCCGCCTACCAGGAGGCGTGGCGGCAGTGGCGCGCCGCTTTGAGCGAGCTGGACGGGCTGGAAAACAGCGAGCGCGCCGGCAGCCAGCAGCTCGACATGCTGCGCTTCCAGGTCCAGGAAATCTCCGCCGCCGCGCTCCAGCCGGGAGAGGAGGAGGAGCTCGAGGCGCGGCACCGCGTGGCGGCCAATGGCGCTCGCCTCGCCGAGCTGTGCGGCATCATCATCAGCCGCTTGGGAGGGGGCGAGGGCGGTGTGCTGGACGCCCTTCGCGAGATCGCCCGCGCCATCCATGAAATGGAGAAAATTGACCCCCACTGCGCCCGGCTGTTTGAAGGCTACCAGTCCGCGCAGATCGAGCTGGCCGAGTTGGAAAACAACGCGGGGGATTACTTGGAGGGGCTGGAGCCCGACCCGGAGGTTCTCGCCCGCCTCGAACAGCGCATCCACGTCATCCAGACACTCAAGCGCAAATACGGCCCCACGGTCGCCGCCATTCTCGACTTCCAGCGCGAGGCCGAGACGAAGCTCAACAAGATGGAAAACCGCTCCAGTGAGATCGAGCGACTCCAGAATCTGGTCAAAGACCGGCGCGCCGAGGTGGACAGGCTGGCCGCGCAGATCGGCAAAAAACGCGCCGCCTCCGCCCCCAAGCTCGCCGCCGAAGTCGCCGCGCATCTGGCCGACCTCGGCTTCAAGCGCAGCGTCTTCGAGGCAAAGCTCACCCCGCTGGAAGAGCCTGGCGCGCTTGGCCGCGAGGAGGTGGATTTCCTCTTCGCCCCGAATCCCGGCGAGCCATTGAAGCCCCTGCGCCTCACCGCCAGCAGCGGCGAGATGTCCCGCGTTCTGCTCGCGGTGAAGAGCGCCCTGGCCCGGCAGGACGCCGTGCCGCTGCTCGTCTTCGATGAGATTGACGCCAATGTCGGCGGCAGCATCGCCGAGGCGGTCGGGCGCAAGATGGCCTCCCTCGGCGGCACGCACCAGGTCATCGCCATCACCCACCTCCCCCAGGTGGCGTCACTGGCGGCGAGCCATTTCGTCGTCACCAAGGACATCGAGGACGACCGCACACGCTCCAGCATCCGGGAGGTCTCCGGGGACGAGCGCGTGGAGGAGCTGGCCAGGATGCTCGGCGGCAAGGCCGAGTCCGCCCGCGAGCACGCGCGCAACCTCCTGGCCGGACGCGCCTGAACCGCCATGCATTACTTCATCACCGGCACGGACACGGACGCGGGCAAGACCTACGCCGCCTGCCTGCTCATCGAGGCCCTGCGCCGCGCCGGGCATGACGCCGTGGGCTACAAACCCTTCGCCTGCGGCGACCGCGCCGACGCCCACGCCCTGCGCGAGGCCGGCGGTCATGCGCTCACCCTGGAGGAAACCAACCCTGTCTTTTTCAAGGCCCCCGCCAGCCCCTACGCCGCCGCCTTGCTGGAGAACAAAACAGTGGACCTCGAAGCGGCGCGCCAGGGCTTTGACGCGCTCGCCGCGCGCCATGCCAGCGTGCTCGTGGAAGGCGCGGGCGGCTGGGAGGTGCCGCTGGCCGATGGCATGACGATGGCCGGCTTTGCCGCCAGCCTCGGCCTGCCGGTCATCCTCGTCGTGGACAACCGCCTCGGCTGCCTGAACCACACGCTTCTCACCCTGCGCGCCATCCGCGCCAGCGGCCTGGAGTGCGCCGGCATCGTGCTCAACCACACACGCGACGAGCGCGACCTGGCCAGCATCTCCAACCGCGCCGTGCTCGAACGCTTCGCCGAAGCCCCCGTGCTGCTCGACATCATGCACGGAGAGTCGCAGGTGGACTGGCCGGAGCGCCTGGAGCCTTGAGGGGGATTTCGAACCTCGACTTTGAAAGTGCCGGAGACAGGACTCGAACCTGCACTGGTTGCCCAACCAGATCCTAAGTCTGGCGCGTCTACCAATTCCGCCACTCCGGCAGGGAGCGCGGCGGGATAGTTTGTCCGCTTCCGCCGCGCTGCAAATCATTTGTCCGCCTGGCGCGGCAGCAGGCGCAGCGCCAGCCAGCCGGTGAGCAGCACCGTCGCCAGCGGCAGCAGGCCGATTTTCAGGTTCTCCCCGATCCAGGGCAGCCAGCCGCCGGGGTGCCGGGAGAGCGCGCTGAAATACTTCAGCCCGAAGACCCAGCCGCCATGCAGGCCGATGCCCGCCCACAGCGCCCCCGTCTGAAGCCGCGCGCGCGCCAGCACCCAGCCCACGGCGAAAAGCGTGGCGAACTCCGCCAGGAGGAAGTCCACATCGCCAAAGCCGCGCGCGATTTGCGCCAGCACCTCGAAGCCGCTCGTCCACGTCACGGATTCATCGGCGATCTTCCACCGCGCGGGCGGTTTGAGGAAATGCACGAGCGCGTAAATGAACGTGGTCCAAAACACCGCCGGCCCCGCGCGCAGCGTGCGCATGAGCAGGCCCAGCAGCAGCGCGCGGAAGAAGAACTCCTCCACGATGCCCGCGCCCAGCGCGGCGCTCATGGGTTCGCCAAAGGCCGGCCATTCCGGCTCCTCGCGCAGCGTGTGCGCGCCCGCCAGCACAAAGCCCGCGCCCAGCGCCAGCAGCAGCCCCGCGGCCAGCGCGAATCCCAGCGCCCACTGCCGGATGCCGGCCGCCACGGGCCGCCAAGCCGGCAGCAGCGCGCCATCCACGCGCAGGGAGCGGAGCAGCGGCCACATGAAGACCAGCGCGCAGACCAGGACGGCGCGGTTGAAGTAGCGCGGGAAGTGCGCGCGCTGCGCCGTGTCCGCCAGCCACAGCGCCGGGCCGAAGTCCGCCCAGGACGAGCCGGGCAGCCAGGAGGCAAAGCCTTTTCCCAGCGCGAACAGCGGCCAGGCCAGCAATGCGCCGCCGAGCATCACCGCCGCCAGGTAAAGCAGCAGGCGCGGCAGCGCGGCGGGAGCGGCGGGAGGAGGGACGGCTTGCATGGGCCGCATATCCACCGCATTCTGCCCGCTCTCAATGACCAAAAACCAAATCCACGAATGGCATGACCGCCTCGAAGACGGACGCCGCCGCTACGTCCGCGGTTACTGGAACTCCCGCGAGTGGACCTTCCGCGTGCTGCTGCCTGAGAGCGATGATTGGGAGCGCGTGGAGAGGCCGGATAAAGACCTCTGGCTGGCCCTGCGGGATGTCCTGTTCCGCAAATACCAGCGCAAGCGCCTGCCCTTCAAGCATCTCGCCTCCGTGGACGCCGTGCTGGAGGAAATGGGCGTGCCGGTGGAGAAGGCGGCTGAGTGACGGGCTCGCGGCGCGCGCCGATAGACACGGCGGGGTCTGGCGTTCCCATCAGCCCCCTCTTTCGATCATGCCCGTCTCTTTTCCCCAAGGAGCCTGCCTTGCCCTGCTGTCAGCCGCCGCGCCGCTGGCTGGCGCCGCGCTGCCCGGACCGCTCGCCACTTTCCTCGACCAGCATTGCATGGAGTGCCACGATGCCGATGTGAAAAAGGGCGGCCTCGATCTCGCGGCCCTGCCTTTTGATCTCAAGGACGCGGCAGCCTTCGAAAAATGGCGGCATGTGTTTGAGCGCGTCCACTCCGGCGAGATGCCGCCGAAAAAGCGCGAACGCCCGCCGCAGGCGGATCTGGAGGGCTTTTTAAGCGGACTCAGGCGTCCATTGCTCGAAGCCGACAAGGCGGACATCGCCGCGAACGGCCGCGTGCGCAGCCGCAGGCTCACCCGCGTCGAGTATGAGCACACGATGCACGACCTTCTCGGCATCGACATCCCGCTGAAGACGCTGCTTCCGGAAGATCGAGCATCGCATGGCTTTGAAACCGTCGCGGATGGCCAGCAGCTCTCGCATCACCAGCTCGCGCGTTACCTCGACGTGGCCGATCTCGCGCTCAATGATGCTTTCGACCGCGCCATGAAAGGCGATGCCACCTACGCGAAGCATCACACGCCCGAGATGCTCATCAAAAACCGCGGCGGCAACTATCGCGGACCCGATCTGCGCAATGGCGAGAGCATCACCTGGCCGATCACGCTGCAATTCTTTGGCCGCACGCCGACGTGGGCGCCGGCGAGCGGCTGGTATCGCGTCACGCTGCGCGGCGTGCGCGGCATCAATCCCACCTCCGACGGCGCGGTGTGGGGCACGCTGCGCTCCGGCCACTGCGAATCGAACGCGCCGCTGCTTTACATGATCGGCCTCGTCGAGGCCACAACGACGCCGCGCGACATGACTTTTGAGGCATGGATCGAGGAAGGCCACCGCCTGGAACTCAAACCGAACGACGGCACGCACAAACGCGCCCCCACCGGCGCGAAAGGCGGCAACGTGAGCTTTGCGGGCCGCAACCTCGAAAAAGAAGGCTATCCCGGCATCGCGCATCGCGGCATCGACATCGAACGCATCTACCCCGTCGCGAATGCAGAGGGTGTGAGGAAGAAACTCTTCGGCGGCGACGGCCTGGAGGCGCTGAAAGCCGGAAACCTCGACAAACTCGTCCATCGCTTCGCCGCGCGCGCCTTTCGCCGGCCCGTCACCGAGGCCCAAAGCGCCCCGTATCGCGAAATCGCGGCCAAATCACTCCAAGAAGGCGATTCCGTGCCTGAGGCGCTTCGCGCCGCTTACCGCGCCATCTTGTGCTCGCCCCGCTTTTTGTCCTTCATCGAGGCTCCTGGGCCGCTGGATGACCACGCCATCGCTTCGCGGCTTGGTTTCGCGCTTTGGTGCTCCATGCCTGATCAAGAGCTGCTCGAACTCGCGAATCAAAACAAGCTTCACGAGCCGGCAACACTCGCGCAGCAGGTCGAGCGCTTGCTTTCGCACTCCAAATCCAGACGCTTCATCGCCTCCTTCACCGATCAGTGGCTCAAGTTGAATCAAATCGACTTCACCACGCCTGACACGCGCCTGTTCCGCGATTTCGACTCGGTGGTGCAGGAATCCATGCTCCAGGAAACCCGCGCCTACTTCACCGAGCTGCTGCGTGGTGATTTGAGCATCACGAACCTCATCGATTCCGACTTCGCCTTCCTGAACGGACGTCTCGCGAGGCACTACCAGGCCGATCTCGACTTAAAGAGCGGCGAAGGCCTCCAAAAAGTCTCGCTCAAGGCCGAGGCAAAACGCGGCGGCCTCGTCACGCAGGGGGCGATCCTCAAAGTCACCGCCGACGGCACTAGCACCTCGCCCGTCGTGCGCGGTGTCTTCATCAACGAGCGCATCCTCGGCAATCACATCCCGCCGCCACCGCCCGGCGTCCCCGCCATCGAGCCGGACATTCGCGGTGCCACGAGCATCCGCGACCAGCTCGACAAGCATCGCAACAACGAAAGCTGCGCCAGTTGCCATCAGACCATTGATCCGCCCGGTTTCGCGCTCGAAAACTACGACCCCGTCGGCATCTGGCGCAAAGGCTACGGCAAAGACGGCCGCGGAGCCAAAGTTGATCCCAGCGGACTCACCCCCGAAGGCGAACCCTTCACCGACCTCGCCGCCTGGCAGCAAATCCAAACGAAACGCCCCGAACAACTCGCCCGCGGCTTCGCCACCCACTTCCTCACCTACGCCACCGGCGCCCCCCCACGCTTCAGCGATGAAGCGGCGCTCGATGACATCGCGAAGAAAGCCACCAACATCCGTTCGATCATCCGCGAGATCGTTTTGAGCGACATTTTCCGAACCAAGTAACGTTTACCCGCATCATGAGCACCTTCACCTTTCAAAAACACCTTTCCCGCCGCGCCATGCTGCGCGGAGCGGGCATTTCTCTCGGCCTTCCGTTGTTGGAGGCGATGACTCCGGCGTTTGCGGCGGTGAAGGAGACGAAGCAGGCAAAGCGCTTCGTCGGCATGAGCTTGGCGTTGGGGCTGCACAATCCGAATCTCGTGCCGGAGGGCTCGGGGAGGACTTACAAGCCTTCGCGTTATCTCGCGGGTATTCAGGATTTGCGGGGGGATTTCACGGTGGTGTCCGGCTCGTCGCATCCGGGGGTCACGGGCGGTCACACGGCGGAGGGAAGCATCTTTTCAGCCTGTCCGAATGCGCGCGGCTCGACGACGCGGAACACGATCTCGCTCGACCAGCTCATGGCGAAGCATCTGGGGCATGAGACGCGGTTTCCATCGCTCGTTTTGAACACGAACTCGCAGACAAGCCCGAGCTACACGGAGAACGGCACGATGATCCCGGCGGAGAACAGCGCGATGAAGCTTTTCACGCGGCTTTTCGTCAACGACACGCCTGCGGAGCAAGAACGGCAGGCGGAACTCATCCGCCAGGGCCGCAGCGTGATGGATGTGGTCGGCGCGGAGGCGAAGTCGCTGCAGCGCGAGTTGGGAGCGGGAGATCGCGACAAGCTGGACGCGTGGTTCACGAGCGTGCGTGACCTGGAGCAGCGGCTGGCCGCGAACGAGGCCTGGACGCACAAACCGAAGCCGAAGGTCGCCCTGAAGCCGCCGACGCAGATCCCGCGTGACAACGAGGTGGAGGTGGACCGCATCTTTCTCGACATCATTCACATGGCGCTGGCCACGGACAGCACGCGCTTCATCACGCTGCATGTCACGGGCAACAACGTGCAGGGCATCGAAGGCGTGGATGAGAGTTACCACACGCTCAGCCACCACGGCATGGACGCGGACAAGCTGGAGCAACTCGCCCTCGTCGAGCAGGGCGTGATCAACACCTGGGCCGCCTTCCTGCGCAAACTGAAGACCGACAAGCTCCTCGATGACACGATGGTGCTGCTGACCTCAAACCTCGGCAACGCCAGCAGCCACGACAACAAGAACATGCCCGTGCTCTTCGCCGGCGGCGGTTTCAAACACGGCCAGCACCTCGCTTTCGATCAAAAGGACAATTATCCGCTGCCCAACCTCTATTTGAGCATGCTGCACCGTCTCGGCATGCAGGATGAGAGCTTCGCCACAAGCACGGGCGGGATGAGCGGGCTAGAAGTGGCCTGAGTGGGCAGGAGCCGTCTATTCCAGCTTCGGACGTGAGCGGTATTTCTCGGCAAGCCGAGTATGGCGGGTGTCGAGGGGTTGCTCGACGCCGCTGATCCAGAGATGCCTGACCTGGCTGCGGATGTCGAGGATGTCGCCGGTTGCCGCGAAAAGGGAGGCGTCTTTTCCTGGTTCGATGCTGCCGAGGCTGTCGTCCACACCGTGCAGCCGCGCGGGCACGAGGGTGATGGCGGCGAGCGCGGCGTCGGCGGGCAGGCCGAAGGCGGCGGCCTGCGCGGCGATGTAGGGCAGATTGCGCTGGCCGGAAGCGCTGGCGCGTTCGAGGCCCTCGCTGATCGCCACGGTGACGCCGGCTTTGTGCAGGATGGCGGGCGCGCTGAAGTGCGCGTCATAGGCGTCACTGGAGCGCGCGGGCAGGGCGAAGACCTCGCTGTAGATGACGGGAATCTTCCTTTGCGCGAGTTCCCCGGCGAGCTGCCATGCGTCGCGCGCGCCGTAGAGAATGACGCGCAGTCCGGGCCGTCCTTCGGACCATTTCAAGGCGGCGCGGATTTCACGCGCGTCCTGCGCATGAATCATGAGCGGAACCTCGCCGCTCAGCACGGGCTGCATGGCCTGCCAGGCGGGCACGGAGGGACTGTCGGGCGGGCGTTTGGCCCAGGCTTCGGCGTCGGCGAAGAAGCGCTCGATTTCCCGGACTTTTTCTTTTCGCTCGCGCGCCTGTTCTTCGAGGGACTTCGCGTTGGGGGAAGGATTCGGGCCCGGGATGCTGAGTGAATGGTCGGGCCAGAAGAGATGCATGGCGGTGTGACGCCTCACGAGCATGTCCTCGATCGTCCAGCCGCGCGCGGCAAGCAGGGCGGAGGTGCCGGCGATGTGCCTGCCCTGCGGGATGGGGGAGAAGTGGGTGATGCCGTTGGCGCGCGCGACGGGGATGAGTTCGGAGTCGGGATTGACCGCCAGCCAGGACTCCACCTCCGGGATGAAGTCGCCCGTTTCCCGGTCGTCCACGGAGGCTCGCACGCCGCTGATTTCGACGAGGCCCAGGTCGGTGCCCGGACTGACGAGGCCGGGGTAGAGGTGCAGCCCTTTGAGGTCGAGCACGCGGTCCGCCTTTGCGGTGATGGCGGCGGCGACTTCGGCGATTTTGCCATCGCGCACGAGAACGTCACCGGGTGCGAGCGTGCCGCCGGCCACGGTGTGGACGGTGGCGCCGCGCAGCAGCAGGGTTTCAGCGGAGGCTGAGGCCGTGAAGACGGCGAGGAGGGTGAGGATCAGTTTTTCCATGAGAGTTCGCGGTCCATGCAGCAGTCCACGCAGAGATGGCCCTGGCGCTCCTCCAGGGCGCGGAGGAAGAACTTCGCCCCGGCTTTGGCGTCATCTTCCGACGCGGAGCCGGCGCCGGCGGTGGATTTCTTCGCTTTTTCAATGAGGGCGAGGTGCTCGCTGTGGCGCGCGCTGGCGCGCTGGCGGGCGGCTTCGCGCTCGAAGTATTGGCGGCCTTCGATCCAGGTCTGCAAACAGACGCTGCGGGTGTCGAGCGGGTGCCCGCTCCAGATGGCGAAGTCGCCGTCCTTGCCCGGCTCCAGTGAGCCGGCCCTGGCGTCAATGCGGAGCTGTTTGGCGGGGTTGAGGGTGACGAATTTCAGGGCCTCCTCCTCGCTGACGCCGCCGTATTTCACGGCCTTGGCGGCTTCCAGGTTCATGCGCCTGGCGTGGTCCGAGGAGTCGGAGTTGAAGGAGACAAGGATGCCGCGCTCGTGCATGATGGCGCCCGCGTGCGGGATGGCGTCGAGCACCTCGAATTTGTAGGCCCACCAGTCGGAGAAGGCGGAGGCGCCCGCGCCGTGCCGGGCGATTTCATTGGCGACTTTGTAGCCCTCCAGGATGTGCTGGAGCGTGGCCACGCGAACCTTGAAGCCCTCCATGACGCGCAGGAAGGCGAGGATTTCATCCTGCCGGTAGCTGTGGCAGTGGATGAGACGCTCGCCGCAAAGGATCTCGGAGATGGCTTCCAACTCAAGGTCGCGGCGCACTGGCGGGCCGCCGTTGGCCGCCTTCTCGACGGCGGCCATGTAGTGCCGGGCGGCGGTGAAGCGGTTGGTGTGGAAGGCGGGGACGCCCATGCGGCTCTGCGGGAAGCGGGACTTGAAGGCATCCCCCCAGTTGGATTGCTTCACATTTTCGCCGAGGGCGAACTTGATGCCGGCGGGGGCGTCCACGAATTTCAGGCCTTCGGGCGGCGCGCCATCGCGCAGCTTGATGACACAGTTCTGGCCGCCGATGGGATTGGCCGAGCCGTGCAGAAGATTTGCCACCGTGAGGCCGCCGGCGAGCTGCTGGTGGAGGGTTTCGGACTCGGAGTTGAGCACATCGGCCACGCGCACCATGGCCGTGCTGGGCAGGGTGCCCTCGTTGACGCCGCCCATGATCATGCTGTGGCTGTGGCAGTCTATGAGGCCGGGCGTCACATGGATGCCGGGCAGGTCAATCACATGGGTGCCCGGGCCGGGGTCGGCCTTGAAGCGGCCGGCTTTGACAATTTTGCCGTCAGTGACCAGCAGGCTGGCGTTTTCGATCCTTCCCTCCGGGCCGCAGGTCCACAGGGTGGCATTGCGAATGAGGACACTTTTCGGTTCGAGCAAAGGTCCTCGGTCATGGTTGGAGGGAGCGGCGGTGAGCGTGTGGCGCGGGTTGGGAGTGTCTTTTTTCGCAGCCGGTTTCTTCTCATCGCGGACGGGAGCGGGGTATTGCCTGCCATCAATCCACACCTCCCGCACTCGCGAATCCTCATCGAAGGCGCGGCCGTTTTCGAACACGGTCAAATGCGCGAGTTTTCCCGGCGCGATGCTGCCGAGCTGGTCTGCGAGTCCGCAGAGTCTGGCGGGCACCGTGGTCAACGCGGCGAGCGCGTCGTCCTGGCTCAGGCCGCGCGCGATGGCGAGGCGCAGGTTGGGGCGGAAGGAGGTCTTCCTGGCGAGGCCGTGCGTGGTCAGCGCGATTTCCCGGCCCTCTTTGCGCAGCAGGGCGGCATTACCCGGCGCGTGGTCCCAGGCTCTCAGTTGATCCAGCGGCATGGCCTGCCAGTCCTCATCATCGGGCAGCTTCACGGCTTCGGGAAAATCCACCGGCACGATGAAGGGCGCGTCAATGCCGCGCATGATGTCCGGCCTGCGCCATTCCTGGCCGGTGGCGAGGATGAGCGGACGCAGCTCAAACTCGCCAGCGAGCCGAGCCGCACGGTCCACCATGAGCACGCTGGCGGGTTCAAAGACCACCGGCATTTTTTGGGCGGTCACAGGCTGCAGGGCGTCCAGCATGGTTGAAAATGCGGGGCGCGGCCTGGAGGCGGGGTTTTGGGAGAAATGCGCGTGGTCCCTGGCCTGGAAGCGCGCGTCCAGGAGCGTCTGCCGGATGACGGAGATGACGCCCATGAGCGAGCCTGGATAGGCCCTGGGGCGCGAGGACTCCGAACTGGAGGAGCGCGGGGCGTCAATCGCCATGTGTTGAAAAGTCTCCGGACGGATGACGGCCTCGTCCGGGTCGCCGGAGCCGAGAGAGACAAAGGCGCTGACACCGCGGATGACGCCGCTGTCCGGCACGAAGTTCGCCGCCGTGAAACCTTCGTGACGCAGGGCGTCGAGGGTTTTTTTGTCCGGCGCGAACTCGCGCGCCATGCGCCGCTCCGGTGTGACGACGGATTTTGCGCCCGCCTCTCCCGCCGCAGAGGCGACTCCGAGAAAGCCGCTGCCGGCGCCGGCGGCGAGGTCATCCACGGGCGGTCCCTCGTCGCTTGCGGTGGCGCGCGCGGCGCTGGTTTTCCCGAGGGCGGCGTGCATGTCAATGAAGCCTGCGTAGATCGTGGTGCCGCTCATGTCATGCACGCGCGCGTCCGGCGGCACGGGCGCGCCGGGGCCGACGGCGGCGACGCGCCCGTCGCGCAAAATGATGACGGCGTTTTCCAGCTCCCGGCCCGGCTCGGTGACGACACGCGCGCCGGTGAGCGCGTGAACCCCGGACTCCACAGGCCGGTGCCCCGGCGGGCGGAGGGTCTCCGACGCGTCGAGGGTGGAGATGCCTGACACGGCGGGTAGCAAACAGAAATAAATGAATTTCATCCTGCCGCGCATCCTGAGGGTATGCGCTCAGCTTGGCAAGAAGTTGCATGATTGCCTGCGCGGAGATTTCCCGGAGGCAGGCCGGCCAGCCCGTCTCAGTTCGCTGCGCGCGGTTCGTTGACACGCCGCACAAGGGACCAGGTCCCCCGGCGGGTGGGGTTCAGTGTCCAGCGGCAGTCGAATTCGGGCAGCATGAGGATGGCGCGCGGCTGGTTGATCATGTCCACAGGCTGATGACTCAGCGCCTCCAGCGGGCTGTTGGGAGCGCCGGGGGTGGCTTTGGCGCGCCAGCCCCAGCGGGTGCCGTCGTCATCGCAGCCCAGGGAGGCGTCGGCGGGAAAGTCCTGCCAGTTTTGCTCGAAATTCTGGATGACCCTGCCGCGCGGGTCGAGCCAAACGACGCGCCCTGATGGCGCCGAGAGGTGGAAGGGGAAGCAGGGTTCCCGGACTTGCGCCGCGATGTCGCTGTGACAATAGACGACGAGGCGTCCACCCGGCTGGAGAACGAGGCTTTCGGGGTCTTTGACAACGGCGGGACCGAGCCTGCCGTCATAGACCACGCGGCTGGTGTAGTGCTTCAAATGGTAGCCTGTGAGGTCCACAGGCAGCGTGCCTGGATTGAAGACTTCAAACCAGTCGGGGCTGGTGCCGGAGGGCAGGACAAGGGTCGTCTCGTTTTTGGGCTGGATTTCGGTGATGATCGGCGGCGGCTCCGGCGCCGCGGGCATCCATGCCGCGTGGTCGAAGGGCGCGCCGCTGATCCAGGCGTGGCCGCCGTTTTCGGTTTCATATCCGCCGATCCAGAGCGGGCTGGTGATGCCTCGTTCTTTGAGCAGGCCAGCCACGGCAAGGCGCTGCTCATCGGAGTGGAATTCGGCCATTTTCCAGCCCGCCAGGTCGTCAATGTGACGGCTGGCATCCTCCCAGCTGAACCGCGCGCGGACGACGGCATATTCAGCATCCAGCTGCACGAGCATGGCGTCTGAGACGGCGAGCTCGGTGGTCAATGCCGCGTGAAGCGGGGCGCGGGTTCCCCTCAGCTCGTTGTTGATGGCGTCGAGCAGGTAGATGAAGCCCATGCCGATGATGACGCAACTCATCATGGAGACCATGGGGCGGGTGATGATGGTGTGCTTCACCAGCGGCGTGCCGAGCCGCAGCATGACGGTGGCGATGGCGGCGCGCATGTCCGAGGCGCGCTGGAAGCGGTCCGCCGGAAGCTCCTGGAGCGCCTTGAAGACGATTTTGTCCACAGACGGCGGAGCGCCGGACTTTTTCGAGGGAGGCACGAAAACACCCACAGGCAGGTGGCCGGTGAGCATTTCATAAAGCGTGGCCCCGGTGCTGAAGATGTCCGCCCGATGGTCAACCAGTGTGTCGGCGCGGCGCTGCTCGGGAGCGGCATAGCCGGGCGTGCCCATGATCATGCCTGTGCGCGTGCTGGTGGTGGGCGGGGTGGCGGCCGCGAGCTTGGCCAGGCCGAAGTCGGCCACCCGCACCGCGCCCTTTTCATCCATCAAAATATTGGTCGGCTTGATGTCGCGGTGAATGACTCCGCGGTCGTGGGCGAACTGGAGGGCGTCGCAGACCTGGGCGATGATGTCGAGGACTTCCGTGACAGGCAGCCGGCGCTTTTTCATCACCTCCAGCAGGCTCTCCCCCTCGACATACTCCATGACGATGAAAAGATGCCCCGCGGCGGTGGAGCCGAAGTCATAGACGGCCACGATGTGGGGGTGCTGAAGTTTGGCCAGCAGGCGCGCCTCCTGGTTGAACCTTTCCACAAAGGCGGCGTCCAGGGCCATTTCTGGAGGGAGGATTTTCACCGCCACGCGCCGCTCCAGGGACTCCTGCACAGCCGAGTAAACCGCGCCCATGCCGCCGCGGTCAATGAACTGAAAATCGCGGTAGCCTTTGAAATCCGGCTCCAGCTCGGCGGCTTCGGGCGGCTCCCAGTCCGTGCTCCCGCCCCCCATCGCGCCCTCCAGCAGGGCCAGGGCGTTCATGCCCGCGAGTTTGGCGCCCGGAGTCTTCCTGCTCCGGGTGGCTGTGCTGGCGGGTTTGGAATTCGTGTCAGCCATGACCGCCGTGTTTTACGCCATGAGCGCGGGATTGTGACTCGTTTTTTTCCGCGTTGAAGCATAATCCAGGCTTGCAATCCCGTGCTTGGAAGGAATTTCATCACCCTTCGTCATGCGCACACAACATGGAGCCTTCCCCGCCACGCGCTGGAGCGTCGTCGTCGCGTCTCGGAACAGCGCGGACGCGGCAGCCAACCGCATGGCTTTGGATGAGTTGTGCGGGATTTACTGGCACCCGCTGTACTCTTATGCGCGCCACCAGGGGATCGCGCCGGCGGACGCGGAGGACCTGACCCAGAGCTTTTTGGTCTTCGTGTTGGAAAAGGACCTTTTTGCCCAGGCGGACGAGGCGCTGGGGCGGCTGCGCAACTACCTGCTCACCGCCTTTGGCCGCCACATCAAGCATTGGCAGCGCCAGGCGGGGGCTCTCAAGCGCGGAGGCGGGCAGCAAATTGTCTCGATCGAGGCCAGTCAGGCGGAGGACAATGTCACCATTGACCCTGCTGACCACAGGACACCGGAGGAGGTTTATCAAAGGCAGTGTGCGCTGAGCATGATCGAGACCGCCGTCTGCCATCTCGCCGCTGAGCAGGATGCGGCGGGGAAGGGCGGCCAGTTCGAGATGCTGCGACCGCGGCTCGATCCCACCCAGAGCTGCTCCGGCAACGACGCCGAGCTGGCCGCCGCGCTGGGCATGAGCCATGACGCGGTGCGCAAGACCATCTCCAGGCTCAGAAAACGGTTCCGCGAGATCCTGCACGAACTGGTCGCCGCCACTTTGAGCAACCCGACGGAGGAGAGCATTCAGGAGGAGCTGGCCTCCCTGCGCAACGCGCTGGTGGGCTAGGAAAGCGCGGCGGGATGAGGATTTTCCAAGTCCGGAAAAAAAGTTTGTCACACTGAGGCGGGCGTCAGGCTAACAACGCCATCACACGGTGCCGTCCAGGCGCCGGGAACCCACAAACACACACATCCTTATGTCCACAGCCATCTCCCTCTCCATCTTCGGAGCGCGCATCCTTCATCACACCATGCCCCTCGCCGCTGGCACTGATGAATTCGTCCAGCAGTTCAGCGGGGTCGTCAACATCCTCAACCTCGTCGGCCTGGTGCTCGCCTTCGGCGGGCTGCTCTTCGCCGCCGTGATGTTCATGATGGGCCAGACCGAGCGCGTGCTTTACGGCCTGGTCGGCGCCGGCATCGGCGGCCTGTCCTTCCTCATCGTCAAGGTCATGTTCTCGACCGCCGGCGGTTCCGGTGACGTGGACAACATTCAGATGGGCCAGTAAGCGCCCGATGCGTCCGTTGATTTCCCGGCCCCGCCCGCCGCGCGGGGTTCGGGAAGTCCCCGGTTTCATCCCGAACTCCGGCGGCATATCCCTTCATGGACGAGCAAACTGTCAGATTCCACGAAACCAACGAAGGACGCGAGACCCAGCAGGGCATCGCGGGATTTGAGGGCCTCAACGCCCTGTTCTTCATGGGGGCCCTTGGACTGGCCATGATCCTCTTCCGCCGCTTTTCCGAGGGGCCTGGCGCCAGCATGAGCATGGCGGCTCTCATCGCCTCAATCCCCCTCGTCGTGGTCTCCGCGTATGTCTTCGGACTCAAGCAGGGCAAACCCAAGTCTTACGATGTGGAGCTGGGCGAGTGGCTCATCATCAAATTTTCCAAAGCCCCCTATTTTTCCCCCCGCCAGGTGGAACCGCTGGCCCTGCCCTGGGTGGAGGATGCCAAAAAGAAGGAGGATGTCTGACGCATGGCCAAGTTCGTCAACACCTACCTCGACGAGGATCTCATCATCTACCGCGGTCTTCAGCGCGGCGGGGCGATCGGCAAGGGCTACAACGTCGAGATGCCCGACACCGAGAACACGGACGCGCCGTGGCTCATGGCCCTCGAGGACAACATCCGCGTCCTGCTCCGCCTCATCCGCCCCGAGCTGCGCCTGCAGGTGGCCTGGAGTGTGGACAGCGACTACCGCAAGGAGCTGGAGCGCTACAAAAGCAAGACCGAGGAGCTCGGCTGCGACAAATGGTCCCTCCGCGCGCGCGAGGAGCGTTACCGCCGCTACGACCGCAAAATCCGCAACCACATGCTGCGGCGCGAGCATCTGCAGTATTTCTTCACCTCACGCATCCAGGGCCGCGCCATGGGCGGAGGCCGGCAGTATTACGAGGAGCTGCTGCTGGCGGCCAAGCGCGAGCAGGCCGAGCTGGAGGAGGCTCTGCGCCAGCAGTTGGGCAGTCTTGGCGGGCGTGTCTCGCCCATGACTGACATGGAGCACTTCGAGACCTTTTACCGCTACTTCAACCCCAGCGCCTTTGAAAACGAGGCGCTCAAACTGGAGGACATCTACGATCCCACCAAGTCCGTCTGCGAGATGTGCTTCAACAGCGACGCCGCGCCGGTGAAGCTGGGCGCGTCCACTTTCAAAATGGACGGCTTTTACCAGGGAATCTGCGTCATGAAGACGCTCCCCAAGTTCACCTACATCGGCATGATGCGGCTGCTCACCCAGCTCGACATCCTGGATTACCAGGTCGTGGTGAACATCGAGGCCGGGGATGTCGAGAAGGACCGTGTGGCCACCGAGGCCAAGGTGGCCCGCCTTGAGCGCGGCAAGATCACGCCCTCGCTGGAGGCCACGCTCATCAAGCTGCGCACCCGCATCCGCCGCCTCACCACCAACGAGGTCGTGCCCTACCGCATGCACCTGCTCGTGCGCGTCTGGGACCGGGACGAGGCCACCTGCGCCAGCAAGCTCTCCGCCATCAAAAACTCCATCCTCAAGCTCGGCGGCGCGCAGGCTTACGAGCCGACGCTGCCCACCAGCGTGCGCAACTACTGGCAGCTTTGCATGCCCGGCTGGACATGGGCCAACTACAACGACTTCAAGCTCTACGTCGAGGACGTGAACCTCGCCGACCTGCTGCCCATCTCCAGCACGCCCGTGGGCGACTTGGAGGACGCCGAGGCCATCTATGACGGGCCGCGCGGCGCGCTCGTGGGCTGCGTCACCTTTGTCGGCAAAAAAGGCGCGCAGCGGCCCGAGCATGGCATCATGTTTGGGGCCTCGGGCGCGGGCAAGTCCGTCTTCACCATTGACCTGCTCACCCAGACCGCGCCTTATTTTGACTACACGGCCATCGTCGAGGAGGGCCTCTCCTACAACCTGTTCACCCGCCTCTACGGCTGCACCCCCATCATTGTGCAGCCGAATGGCAACCTCACCTTCAACTACTTCGACACCCGCGGCCTGCCGCTCAGCCCCGACCAGCTCGGTGACGCCACCGCGGTCGCGCACTTGATGGCCGGCCCGCCGCCCGACACGGACAAGGACCGCATCCGCCAGGCCCTGCTCGCCAAGCAGGTCGAGCGGCTTTATGTGGACCAGTTCGAGACCTGGGCCAACCGCAACGCCGATCTGCGCGTCGAGGCCGCCCGCCGCTTCGCCGTCGCGGATGAATGGCGGCGGCGCAAGATGCCCCAGGGCACCGTCATTTCCGACGCCTGGCTCGATTTCCACAGCGCTTACCAGGAGGGCGAGACCGAGGCCAACGACCTCTTCGGCATGAGCCTGGATGAGGCCAGGCTGGAGGACTTCCTCAACGACCCCGTCAACCAGTGGGACCACATGAGCATGGGCTACACCCTCATGAAACCCGAGGACATGCCCACGCACAGCCAGTTCGTCGAGCTGCTGAACCTGGAAAGCCGCCAGCGCCGCGCCCATGAGGACCTGGGCCTGCTGCGCATGCTTCTGGAACCGTGGAGCCGCACCGGCCGGTACGGAGCCATCATGGACGGTGTCAACAATGTGAACCTCAAGGGCAAGGTCGTTCATTTCGAGCTTTCCTACATCCCCGAGTCCGCCAAGGAGCTGCGCACCGTGGCCGCCTTCCTCATCACCAACGACCTGCGCAAGGAGATCATGAGCCGCCCGCGCAGCACCCGCAAGCGCGTCATCCTGGAGGAGCTTTCCGCCTTTCTCGCCATGCCGGACGGGGACCGCATCACGCGCGAGTACTACGAGCGCATGAGAAAGTACTCCTGCTGGGTCTTCTCGATCATTCAGCAGTTCCAGCGCATCAAGGACCACCCCGTGCGCTCCTCCGTGGTTGGCAACAGCCGCGTCATGTTCATGCTCAAGCAGCCCGACCAGCGGGATGTGCAGAGCATGTCCGAGGGCTTCCGCATCCCCGAGGTCACCAAGCGCCAGGTCACCAGCTTCCCGGACCCCTCGGAAATGAAGAATGACCCCTTTGCCTCCTTCGTGTATTATCACGAGGCCACTGGACGCCCGCGCATCGCCATCGGCAGGCACCAGGCGTCCAAGGAAATGATTCTGGCCAGCGCCACCTCCGGCGAGGCCTTTGAAAGACAGAACCAGGAACTCAAAGAATACGGCGGAGACGCCTACAAGATGATCCTCAGCCAGGCCAAAACATGAAAACGCATCACCTCATCCTCGCCGCGCTCTGCGCCCAGATGGCCGCATGCACCAGCAGTGACGGCACCGCCAACAAGGGACTCCTCGGCGCGGCCACCGGCGGCGTCATCGGCGCGCTCCTCGGAGATGGCGCCCTCAGCCGCAACAATAACAACAACAACGCGGCAGGCGGCGGCGCGGGCGGCGGGGCTGGAGGCGGCAACCAGGGCGGCAATGACGGAGACTTTCTCGACGAGCACTCCGGCCTCATCACCGGCGCCGCGGCCGGATTCGCGGCGGGCGCCATCACCGACGCCTTCGCAAAAAACGAGGTGCGCCAGAAATACATCGAAGGTTACAACAAGGGCCGCAGCGACTCGATCAAGGAGCTCTACTGGCTCAAGCGCGACGCCGAGCGCCCGCCGGAGGAAAGCCTCGTACAGCGCCGCTATTATGAAGTCCCCGTTCCCGAGCATATCACCACCGACGGCGTGCTCGTGGCCCCGCACAAGCGGGTGATCGAAGTCGTCGAATGAACCCGAACCACAGCCCGTCATGAAAACGAGACACCAACGCCAGGCAGAAATTCGAAATTCGAAATTCGAAACATGGTTTATACCTGTCATCGCGATTTTGCTCGCGCCCGCCGCCCTTCATGCCCAGGCAGAGGCCGGGGACGCGGCAATTATTGAGGTGCTGATGAAAAACCACAGCGAGCTCATGCCCATGCTGCAAAAGCAGCTCGAAGAGGCCGAGAGGCAGGCATCCAAACTTGAGCAGCAACTTGAACGCATGGGAGACCCCGGCGCGGTCAACCCCGAATCCATCGCCATGATCAAGGACGATGTGAAACGCTCCGCAAGCGTGCTCATGACCAAGCAGGAAAAACGCGAGATGTACGATTCCCTGACCGGGGCCGAGGTCTTTGATGATGACGCCAACGGCATGCTGGAGGCCATTGGCGCAAAAGTCACCCTTGAAGACGGTTCAGAGCAGGATCGTGACGCGGAAAAGTACAAACTGGAAGCCGCTTTGATGGCTGAGATCAAGCAATACAAGGAAGTCCGGGAGCAAGCCATCGAACAGCAAAAAATGCTCTCCGACGAGCTGGTCACAGTCATGGAGGAATTGGAGGCCGCCAAGGACTTCGCCACCGTGCAAAAGCTCAACGCCACCATCAGCATCATCAACGGCAAGATTGACGACTGGAATCAGAAGGTCATCATGGCGCGGGCGGATGTGGACATGGTCCGCCAGGAATATGAGAGCACCGCCCGCGTCGTAGCCAAAGGCAAGCGCGAGGAAACAGAGATGCAGTCCAAAGCCGACCGGGATGCCTCCGCGGCCAGCAAAGCCACCTTCCCCGGCTTTGGAATCGCCCCGAAAAAGCTGCCTTGGGGCAGAAAGGGCAGTGATGGAAACCCTGGAACCGGCTCCGTCGCCCCGTGAGACCGCCACCCAGCGTCTGAGTCAAGCCAAAGCACCAAATATTCAGGCTCATGCTGCTCGCCGCCCAAACTACCGTAGATCTCATCCAATCGGGAGGGAATCCGCTCTTCTATTTCTATGAAGACTTGGCGGATGTCTGCGCGCGCTGCAGCGATGCCATGCAGGCCATTGCCTTCACCCTCATCTTTGCCGGGTTGTTGATGCAGAGTTACAAGGCCATCATGGGCGGTGATCTTTCCGGGATCATGCGCCACCTGGTGGTCAGCGGCATTCTCATTGCCATCATGCCGCACTACACGGAGTGGATGCTGGCCGCGCAGTCAGCTCTCGGATCGGACTTGCTGACCGCGCTGGAGGTGGATCCGATCTCCACATTGATCAATTTCGGGGAGAGCTTTGGCGATGCTCCCTTCGAGACGGACAGCGCCCCTGACATTATACTGGGCATTTTCGATCCTGTCGCCTGGGCCACATGGGCCGCCCAGATCGTCGGGCTTTACTGCATGATATTCATCTCACTGGTCATGTACGCCCTGTTCTGGTGTGGATTCCAGCTCCAGATCATCATTATCTACCTCGGGGCTTCCGTGGGCCCGCTTTTCCTGGCCATGCTGGTTTTTGAACCGACGCGCGACACCGCGGTGAAATATCATGTCGGGCTTATCAGCGTGTGTTTCTGGCCTCTGGGGTGGGGCATCGGCATGCTGTTCACGGAAGCCATGATGACAACCGGCATTCCCCAAGCCACGGCATTATGCGCCCTAATTTTCGGCCCGATCATGATGGAACCCACAACGGCCACGGTGATCAGCGTGGGAGCCGTCATCATCATCCTGCTCATCATCATCGTCTGGATGTTTGTGGTTCTCTTTGCCGGTCCGAAGATTGTCTCCAAGGCGATCACCACCGGCGCCCAGATCGGCTTGGGATTCGTCAATGCCGCCGCCACAGCCGGCATGGCCACCGCCACAGCCGGCATTCAGGCCGCCTCCGGAGCCGCGATGGTCGCGGGTGGCGCGGCCATCACCGCGGGTACTGGCGGCGCAGGCGCGGCTGTCGGCGTCGGCATGATGGCTGGGGGCGCGGGCACAATGGGCGGCGCGGCGGGCACCCTGAGCAAGGGCGTGACGAGCGCGGGCAACTGATTTTCTTTGATCCACTGACACATGAAAGGCGTCTCCGATCTCTTCATCTCCAAGGAAAAGCTGGCTTTTTTCTGGTTCTTCGTCTGCGTGGCCATCCTCGCGGGCACGGGCTGGTATGTGAACGACATCGCCGGGGATGGAAAAAGCCGGATGCTTTACGTCATGGTCAACCGGCCCGATGTCATGTACCTGGACCGCGATCTGCAGCCGGAGACGGCTTCGGACTTGTTCGACACCCAGACGCGTCTGGCACTGGAAACCATGCTCAACCGCGCTCCGAACGGCCCGGTCACGCAGAAGCGGGTGGCCAAAATTTTCGGCGGACCGGCCCTGGAGTGGTTGATGAAGGATTTGGCGGAGAATCGAGAGGAGTTCCGCTCCCGGCAGTATCACCAAATGGCGGAGGTGGGCTCGGTGCGCGTTTTTCTCGGCGAGGACGGGGGCGCCATAGCAATGGCAACCGGCCAGGTCATCCGCGTCGGCGTGGACCCGGTGCAGCAGAAGGTCGTCAACCAGGTCTTCAATCTCGGCGCGCGCCTCGTCTGGGAGCCGAACATCAATCTGCGCGACAACAAGCTCTACCCGCACACCTGCCGCGAGGCGGCCTACACACTCACCCTTGTTTCGGAATCATGAGCCAGGCCAAGCCAGACATAACTCCGAAAAAGCGGCGCGGCGCGGTGGACGCCTTCGTGGCGAAGGATCGTGTGGCCGTGTTTTGGTTCCTGATCGCCTGCCTGACAGCGGCAGCGTGCTCCTGGTATGTGGTGAAGGTTTCCGACACGATGAAGGAGCGCCCGCCCTTCGTCATCATGGATGGCGCGGGGGTCTTCTATTCCGCGCCAGGGCTGAACTTCGAAAAAGCCACCCCCATCCACTTGGCGCTGACAGAGATCCTGGTGGACACCATGCTCACACGCGGGCCGGAGGGGCTGGCTTACGGCAGGCGGCTGAACAAACTCTGCACGCGCGACGCGCTCGGCCAGATCAACAAGCTCATTCAGGAGGAGTCCTCAAACTTCAGTCGCCAGCAGGTGCGGCAGACCTATGAGATCGAGGAGGTCAAGAGCCTGGGCGCTTCCGGCACGGCGGCGGGCACCCAGGCCACCGGGCGCATCTTCCGGCGCGGGCAGTTCGGCGGCGCGGTCGAGGAAGTCTCCACCTTCAAAATCAAATTCCAATGGGTGCTCAACCCCGATGTGCGCGGCAATGAGTCCTTCCCCGCGCTGCTTTTCAACCTCTACTCCTACGAGCGCATCCCGCTCAGCATGCCATGAGAAGGAAAATCCAATATCCGTGTTTGAACATCCTCGCGGTTCTGATGAACACGCTCCTCCCCGCGCTTCTTCACGCCCAGGTCAAGGAGGGGAATGAGATGGTCATGCTCAACCCGGCATCCGCCGTTCATGAAATCCACATCAACAGCCATGTGGCCACCTCCGTCATTTTTCCCGAGCCGGTCAGCATGCTCACCGGTTTCGGCCTCGTGGAAGACAGCGCCGCCGTCTCGGGCATGGCGCAAAGCCGCACGAGCGTGGTTCACTACGAGCTTGTGATGTCCGACACCCTGGTCGTGCGTCTTTTGAAGGAGGGTGATCCCTGCCATGTCACCGTGCGCGCTGGAAAAAACATCCACCTGCTGCGCTTCGCCGCCGATGTCGAGGCTCACTTGGCCGTCATCATTCCGCCGCCCGGCCAGCGCAACACGGCCAGGGAGGTCGCCCCGGTCGAGGTGGCCCAAAAACGCATCACCTACAATTCCGACGAGCTTGTCGGCATGCTGGGCAGGGCGCGTCAGCGCAAGTTCCTTCAAAGTGTCAATCCAGCCCTCTACATGGGCTGGCAGGAGCGCAACGGCCTGGAGTTGAGCACCGCCAAGGACGGCGTCACCTGCACCATTTATGAAATCCAGCGCTGGCCGGAGAAGGATGTGCTCGTCTTCCGCTGCTGGCTGAACAACACCGGCGCCGCAGCTTACGAGTTCGATCCCGTGGACATCCGCGTGCGCGCCGACGAGCGCGCCTACGCCGCCCAGCTTGTGGACTGTTCGGGGATCGTGATGCCGAATGAAAAAATCGCCATGGATGTCGTGCTCCAGGGCGGACCTGGCGGAGGGCGCGAGCATCTTTCCATAGACAATGATTTCCGCATAGACCTGCCCCAGGCGGGACGCACCCGCGCCTCCGCCGCCCTCTTTGGCGGCGCCACTGCAACCCTTGACGATGGAAAGTGAGCCGCCGCCATGATGAAGCACCTCCAGAAACCCGGCGTCCAGATGGCGCTTCTGTTCGCGGTCGTCGCCATCGGCGGCGCTGCCTACTACCTCAGCACACGCCCGCCGCCGCCGGTGAATGTGCCGCCCGAGAACGAGACCCCGCGCACCAAGGGAGTGGGCCAGATGGCGGTGGAGGAGAAAAAAGTCGAGGCCGGCCAGCAGCGCACCGCCGAGGTCAGCTCGGACGTGTCCAGGCTCATGCTGCCCAAGGAGAAGCCCAAGCCGCCGCCAGCCCTCATTGAGACTTCCTCGGACTCAGGCCCGCAGAAAAAGAGCGGGCCGCCGCCGCTGCCAAGGCTCGTCCATGTCAAAAATGACATCGTCGAGCCGCATGTGCCCCAGCCGCCGAGCTTTTTCGCGCCGCGCGGCCTGCTGATCAAGGCGGCGCTCGTCATCACGGTGGACTCCTCCTCTCTTGAGACACCGGTGCTCGCCCTGGTCACCGAGGATGTGTATTTCAAAGGCCGGCTTATCGTGCCGGCGGGCACCCAGGTTCTGGCCCAGGCGGCCCAGGGACGCAGCCGCGACCGCATCGAAGTCAAGGGCGCTTACACTTTCATCTGGGCGGACGGGCGCGAGTACCGCATTAACGGAGTCGCCCTCGACCACGAGCGGCTGCCGGACGGCACCTATGGCATCACGGACGGCTCCGCCGGCATTCGCGGGCAGATCGTCAAGGCCGACGCCTACGCCGAACTCAAGATTCTCGTGGCCGAGGCGCTTCAAGGCATCATGAACAACCAGCAGGACCAGTTCCAGAGCATCTACGGACTCGCCCCGCAAAACACCAATCGCAACGCGGCCCTCGGCGGCGGCTCCCAGGCCGCTTCCGCCTACTCGCGCATGCTCACAGACAGGCTGGCGCAGGACCTTGACTTTGTCCGCGTCCCGGCCGGCACGCAGTTTTATATTTTCACTCTCGATGTCTTTGAACCCGGCCTCGCCAGCGTCGCGGGTCTCGTCCAGGGAGAGCAGCCTGTCTCAAGCTGGAAGCTCGCCGAGGAGACTTACGCCCGCGCGCAAGCCGAGCAGGCCGCCCTCAAGCAGAATGCCGCCGCTGCCGAGGCGCAGGCAGGACAGGTCCGTGCCGCCCAGCAGGCGCTCGCTCCCGTCAGCCGGGTGCGCGGCATTGTCGCCGGCGATTCAGCACCATCCACCCCCTCCACCCGCAGCGAGCCATGATCCCCAAACTCCATCACGCCCTTCTCCTCGCGCTCCTCGTTTTGACCGGCGCCTCCTGCCGCTCGAAAAAGACGGACCTTTCCGACGATCCCCTCGTTCGTCCCGAGGACGAGCAGGAGCTCGCCGGCATCACCACCTATTCCAAAGAAGTCGTCCAGGGCTGGCCGCGCGGACGCTCCCTGCATCCGCGCGATGTTTCCCGCGTGCGCCTCGGCGAGGAAGTCCACGCCTACCATCTCGGCCGCCTGCCCTCGCGGGACCGGCGTGAGATGCACGAGGCGCACACGGTTTACCGCGTCGAGCAGGACGCGCGCTGGGACACCCGCCTGCCCGCCACGCCCATGGACTCCGGCGGCGTCATCCTCGGCATCACCGACCCCGCGCGTGATTCGCTGCCCAAGGACATTCTCATCGCCCAGGAGCGCGAGAGGCTCGCCACCATGGCGCTCAATTTGCAGAAATCCATGGCCCGCCTCGATGAGTTGCGCCGCACTCTGGAAAAGAAAAGCGCCGACTTCGACGCCGGCAAGGAGGAGGCCGTCCAGATCAAGCAATACCTGGCCGAAATCCGCGCCGACCGCGATGAAAAGGAGGAGCAGCTCAAGAACGCCCAGGAGCGCATCAAAGCGCTTGAGGAGCAGCAGCGCCTTTATGACATGACCTCCCAGCAGTCCGGCGCCAGAAAGCCTTGAACCGTCCCGGCCTCCACATGCCAGACCTCCAGCACATCCAGGGCCTGCCCGCCTTTCTCAAGGAGCGCATCATCGGCCAGGACCACGTCGTCCCCAGAGTTGTGCCCATCATCCAAAACGGCGAACTCGGCCTCAGCGACCCGGGCAGGCCGAAGGGCACCTTTCTCTTCCTCGGCCCCACCGGTGTCGGCAAAACCGAGATCACCCTGCTGATCACCGAATACATTTTCAAAGACGTGCAGAAGCACTGCATCCGGCTCGACATGTCCGAGTATCAAAACCAGGAGTCCCTCGGCCTCCTGCTCGGCAAGGACGAGTCCAGCCGCGGCAACATGGGCCGCTTTTACGACCGCGCCGAGGGCAGGGGAGTCATCCTCTTTGACGAGATCGAAAAAGCCCATCCGCGTGTGCTCGACATCTTCCTGCAGGTGCTCGACGCCGGGCGCATCACCGTGGCCAGCGGCGAGACGCTGAACCTTTGCGAGTTCTACATCGTGGCCACCTCCAACATCGGCGCAGACGCCTTGATGGAGCTGAAAAACAGCCCCATGGCCACCGTCGAGCGCTTCATCGAGGACCTCGCCGCCGCCGAGCTGCGCCCCGAGGTGCTCGCACGTTTCAATGTGCGCTGCGTCTTTCAAAAACTTGGCTACGCCGCGCAAAAGCAGATCGCCCAGATCATGCTGAACAAGGAATTAAAACTCCTGCGCGGCAAGGGCTACGACCTCAAGGCCGGCCCCGGCGTCCTGGACCTGCTCGTGGCCCAGGGCGTGGAGCCGCGCCTCGGCGTGCGCCGCATGAGGGCCACCGCCGAGGCCAACTGCCGCCACGCCGTGCGCGAGGCGCTCATGGCCGGCAGACCGACATCAGGCACACTCGTCGCAGAAAATGGGCATCTGGTCATCCATCCGTGAATTTTGGGCGCGGCACCGGCGCTTCCTCACTCGCTACGGCACGGGCACGCTGCTCTTTGTAAGCGCCCTGGCGATGGGGAAAATCCCCGTCGCCTGCCTCATTCTGGGCGGCATCCTGGTCATCTACGCCGTGGACCGCTGGGGGGAGGAGCACCTCCTGCGCGGGCGCATTCTCATGGAGCAGCGGCGGTTGGAGCAGCAGAGAAAAATGCAGGAACTCAAGCAGGCCGTCGGAGACTTTTTGGGCGCGCGCGCCAAACAGGCATCGTCCGCGCCCCCGCCCGCCGGCAAAGAGGAGGACGAGCCGGTGCCCGGCGCGTCATTCATCCACGAGCCGCCGCCCGAACCGCCGAAACCGCCTGTCACACACGAGACCTGAGCGGCTAATCCACCCCAGCCAGTCATGCACCACACCCCCGTAGCCTCCTCCTCACTCCGCCGCTGCTGGCAGGCGCTGGCCCTCATCGCGTTCAGCCTGCTGCCCTCCTGCCAAAGCGGGCCGATGCCGCTTGGAGACGCGCAGCTTCTGCCGCCCGGCACGCTGGTGGAATTCTGGGTTTACCGGGACGCCAAAAATGAGGACGGCGAGGAGATAGGCTGGCAGAAATCCAACATCCATGTGCTCAGCCTTCCCCGGCCCATGTCCGGCAAGGAAGCGCGGCTCTGGGCGGAGGGAGTGGGCCGTCGCGACGCCGGGATGCGCTGGACGCACTATTATGTGCTGGCCACGCCGCCCAAGCCAGCCTACCGGCCCGCTCACACTTACCGCAGCGCCGTTTTCCCGAACCGCGCGCTGCCGAATGAAATCATCGCCGCACGCCCTGGCAACACGCGCAACCCCTAAGTCCAAAATTTTTCCTCTCACTCCCTATGGCTGACAATCCCATCGAAACCGCAGCGCAGGAACTCAAGAAGTGGCTGGAACAACTGCAAAAGATTTATCAGTTGAAGATAGACGAGGAGAAAAAAGCCCAGGCGCTGGCCAAGGAGCAAGCCAAAGAGGCACTCGCCGCGGAGCGACACGAGGAAATGATGGAGGAACTGCGCGGCATCAGGGAGGGCAAGAGTGAAGGACAGGGCAAGGATTATTCAGCACCCTACGAAGATTTGGACGAAGACTGGGAGCCGCCAGAACCCGAAGTGGAGTACGACTACGAAAAAGATGTCAAAGAAGCGCGGGAGTTCAAAGCAAAGCTCAATGAGATGCCCGACGGGGACGACAAAGCCCAATTGCTGCGGGAAAAAGGGCCTGAGGCCCGAAAGATGTTCGATGACTACAGAAAACAAGTCGAAGCCAGGCCCGAATGTCTGGGCAAGGAGGCGCTGCTGAAGGAATTGGATGATCTTGACCAGATGCTTGATTACGAGGCATATGCTCAAGAGCACGGCTTGGACGGGAACGAATTGGACGCGCTGGATGGCGCGGATGATCTTGACGCCGGAGACATGGGCATGGACGCCCCCGAAATCGGCGATCCAGGTGAAGGGCTGGAACAAGCTGTGGAAGGCATTGAACAAGCAGCCGACCAAGCCGGAGAAGCGCTGGAGCAAGCCAGCAAAGGCGTCCAGCAGGCTGCCGGTGCGGTGGCTGGCGGAGCGGGTGGGGCGCCAGCCGTCGCCGCCCCCGCTGCCGCGCCAGCGGCTCCCGCGGCAGGCGTCGAGGCCCCTGCGGCCGCACAGTGGAAGCAAGGCTCTGTGGGCGAAGCCTTGAAAAAAGAAGGCTACCCTGTGCGCAGGCAAGGCGGACCGCGCATCAGCCACCAGCGCCGCGAGCAAAAGATCGGCACCCACCGTCGTAAATAAGGCTCATTTTCCCCTTTGTTTCGGCACCCCCGTCACCATGAGCGACTCCTTCCAAAACCAGGAAGAACAGCGTCTTCAAAGGCAGAAGCTGGAGGCGGAAAAGAAACGGCATTTCATCGCCAGCAGGGACCTGGACCGCGACGGGGATGTGGACCTCGCCGACGATCTCTCCCACGACATGAACCGCGACGGGCGCATAAACGCCAATGACCGCGACCATTACGACCTTGACGGCGACAACGAGATAGACGCCGCCGACCGCACCCTGGCCGCCGCGCAGGAGCGGCAGGGAGAAAGTGTGGGCCAGGCGCTCGGCATGGACAAAACCTCCGAGGGCTGGCAGCGCGCGCAGACACAGCAGATCAAGCCGCAGGGGCAGGGGGTGAGGTGAGCGCGGTTCGCGTGACGCGGACACTCCTGTCCGCCCGCGTTGGGGCGGATCGAAATTCGCATTTCGGCTTTTGAAATTCCCCCGCAACCGCCCTAGAGCAGCGAAGTGCGTCTGGATGTGATCACGCTTTTCCCCGAACTTGTCTCGGTGCCGATGGGCACGAGCATCATGGGCCGCGCCCGGGAGCGCGGGATCATCACGCTCGGCGTGCATGACCTGCGCGAGCACGGCCTGGGCAGGCACCGCCAGGTGGATGACACGCCCTGCGGCGGCGGTCCGGGCATGGTGCTGCGGCCGGAGCCGCTGTTCGCGGCGCTGGAGGCCTTGGACACGGAACGCGCGCGGGTGATCCTGATGACGCCGGGGGGGCGGCGCTTTGACCAGGCGGTGGCCAGGCGGCTGGCGGCGGAGGAGCATTTGATTTTCATCTCCGGCCACTACGAGGGCGTGGACGAGCGCGTGGTGGAGCACTGGGTGGACGAGGAGCTGAGCATCGGGGACTTTGTGCTGACCAATGGCGCCATCGCCGCCGTGGTGGTCATGGACGCCATCGTGCGTCTGCTGCCGGGCGCGCTCGGGGATGAAACAAGCGCGGTGGAGGAGTCCTTTGGAGCTTCGGGGCTGCTGGAGGCGCCGCATTACACGAAGCCGGCGGAGTTTCGCGGCTTGAGGGTGCCGGAGGTGCTGCTCGGCGGCAACCACGCAAGGATCGCGCAATGGCGTGCCGCGCAGTCGCTGGAGCGCACGCGGCGGAACCGCCCGGATTTGCTGGCATGAGCGCGGACACGAAAACACAGGCACAGGTGCTCGCGCGCTGGCGCGGCATGGGCGCGCTGCTGGCGGTGGCGTTTTACAGCCTGTTCTTCGCCGCGCACCGCCAGCTCCAGGAAACGCCCGCGCATGTGCGGGACGCGGTCATCTTCGAGGCGCGCTCGCAGTCCGTCTTTCTTGCCCTTACCGAGCCGCGCGAGCGCGACAAGCGCGGCATAGGAGCGGAGCATCCCGCCTTTGTATTGCTGCACCAGCCGCCGGTGCAGATGCTCATGAAAGGCTGGCTGGCGCTCGGCCTGGACCTCAACAGCGCGCGCAAGCACGGCGTGGCCATGCTCACCGGCGCGGCCGGCGCGCTAAGCGTGGTGATGGTCTATCATGCGCTGCTGTGGAGCGGGATCGGGCGGATGCGCGCGCTGATGCTTGCGGCGGTCCACGGCGCGGGCACGGGCACGCTCATGATGGCGGCGCTGCCTGAGGTGTGGATTTTCGCCGGCATGTCCGTCGCCGCGCTCGCTGCGGTGACGGCGCGCGGGGCGCTGGCGCCGTGGTGGCTGCATCTGGCGGCGGCGGCTTACGCGGTGTCATGCTTCATAGGCAGCGTCATCGCCGTGGTCCTGTTCGGCCTGGTCCGCTGCGCGCAGGACACGGCATTGAACCGCCGCTTCACTCCCGGGCCGCTGCTTGTCACTCTTGCCGCGCTGACGCTGGCGTTCGGATTGGCGAACACCCAGCGCGCGGTCTTTCCTTTGTCCCCGCCGCTGCCGGAGGACCTGCTGAGCTGGCGAGTGCGGGACGCCGGCTGGCCCGCCGGGGAAAACCTGCCCGGCCGCGTGACTCGGGAGATTTTCCTGACCAATCTCGTGGCTCCGCCGATGCCCGTGACGCGGTCCGACCCCGGCCGCACTCGGAGCGCGCGTCGCATCGTCGTTCTCGACGATGCCGACTGGTCCCGCATGGACTGGCAGAAAGGCGTGGGCGGTGGCTGGCTGCTGCTGCTGGCCCTGGCCTGCGCGGGGCTGTGCTGGCGCGCGCGGCTGGATCCCTACGCGCTGGGCATTCTCGCCGCGCTGGTCTGGACTGTGGCCGCCCTTGCCTGGCACGGCTCGCCCGGACGCCTGCTGCTGCACGCATGCCTGTGGACGCCGCTGGTGGTCATCGCCGCCGGCCTCGGCCTGGAGCGCGCGCTGGAGCACTGGCCGCGCCTGCGCTGGCCGGTGGCATTGCTGCTCGCCGCCTTCCTCGCCGCGCAGGTCACGCGGAACTGGGCCTTCCTCCAGCAGGTGGCGCAGGAAGCGCGCTTGTAATGCCCGCCTTCCCGTGTAAAAACGGCCTCCCATGAAAAAAGTCACGCATCTCGCCACCCTCGCCATCCTGGGCTTGCTCGCCTCCTGCGGTCCCAAGGAAGAATTCACCGGCAAGCCCGCCGATCTCACCCCGACCGGCACGCCCGCCGCGAAGCCGGACAGTGAGAAAGGCTGGATGACCATCTTCAACGGCAACGACCTCGCCGGCTGGAAGGACAGCGCGGAAACGCCCGATTCCTTCATCGTCGAGGACGGCGCGCTCAAGGTCTGCAACGGCCGCTCCCACCTTTTTTATACCGGCCCGACGGGCGACGCCAGCTTCAAGAACTTCGAGTTCAAAGCCACCGTCAAGCACATGCCAGGCTCCAACTCCGGCATCTACATCCACACCAAGTTCCAGGAAAAAGGCTGGCCCGACACCGGCTATGAATGCCAGGTCAACAGCACCGGCCACAAGGATCCCAAAAAGACCGGCGGCCTTTACGCCGTCAAGGACGTGCTCGACACCGCGCCCGTCGGCGATGACGAATGGTTCGAGTACTTCATCCGCGTCCAGGACAAAAAGATCATCATCAAGATCAACGGCCAGACCACCACCGAGTGGACCGAGCCCGACGGCTGGGATCCCTCCACCGCGCTGAAAAACATGCCCGGACGCAAGCTCGGAGAGGGCACCATCGCCATCCAGGGCCACGACCCGCAGAGCGTCGTTTATTACAAGGACATCAAAGTCCGCAAGCTGTGATGCAGCCCGATTCAGCCGTCGTCCCCGTCCGCTGCGAGTTCGTGCGCGGGCGCAACTGCCTGCTTGTGCGCGGGCAGTTCAGCCCGCTCTACATGGACTACTACCTGCACCTCATGCAGCACGGCCTGAAGCTGGCCGACGATCCCGACCAGATGCTCAAGGACGCCCTGGCCACCCTCGCCCTGCACCTGGCCTCCCGTCCGCAGGACGAGGGCTGCGCCTGGACGGTGAACTTCCACGATCCGCTCATGAACCTCTTCGTCACCGGCGGCAGCCGCCCCGGCAGAGTCACCGGGCGCGTCTTCACCGAGGATGTGAAGGACAGCGGAAAAAATCTCTTCATCGCCCAGACCACGCGGCCGCACATGCAGCCGCGCCAGAGCATGATCGAGTTTGCCGGTGCTGACATCCCGGCCGCAGTCGAGCAGTTTTACACTCAGAGCGAGCAGCGCCCCACCCGTGTCTTCCGCCTGCCCGACGAGGAGTTCGCGCAGATTTCCGCCGAGCCGGATGCCGACCTCGACTGGCTCGCCTCCCTAACCCTGGAGCAAATCCCCGGCCTCGGCGAAACCGAAACCCTGTCCCTGCTCGAAACGCGCGGCTACATCTTCGAGTGCGGCTGCACCCCGGACCGGCTCTACCCGCTGCTCACCCGGCTGCCTGACGCCGACCTCGACTACATTTTCGAGGACGGTTTCGCCACCATCACCTGCCCGCGCTGCGCCGCCGTCTTCCGCGCGCCCAAAAGCGCCTTCGAAGCCTGGAAAGCGCGCCAGCCCGCCTGAGCCGTTCGTATTCCTCCGAGCATGAACGCCCCCGCCTACAAGACCGGCAACGAAAAGCTCATCAAAGTGCTGCCCGCCGCCGCCAACCGCCTCACCGGCCTGCTCACCCGCCAGGGCCGCGCGGAGACCGGCGCGCTGCGCATCGCCGTCGTCGGCGGCGGCTGCTCCGGCCTGCAATACAAAATGGACCTCGTGGACGGCCCCGCCAACCGCGACATCATGGTCGCCTCCGGCGGCGTGCGTGTTGTCATTGATCCGAAAAGCGCGCTCTTTGTCACCGGCTCGGAGCTGGATTACAGCGACGACCTCCAGCAGGGCGGATTCAAAGTCACCAACCCCAACGCCGTCGTCACCTGCTCCTGCGGCGAGAGCTTCTCCGCCTGATCCCCGCACAGGCCATGCCGCAGCAGCCAGACGCCTTCGCCCTTCTCGGCCTGCCGCCGCGCGCCGCGCTCGCTGACGGCACGCTCCAGGCCGCCTGGCACAGCGCCGCGCGCGCCGCCCACCCCGACTTGAACACACACGGCGACTCCGCGCCCGCCGCGGAGCTGAACCAGGCGCTCGAAACCCTCAAGTCCCCCGTCACCCGCCTCAAGCACCTCCTTGAGCGCCACTCCGGCGCGGTCTGGCGCGCCGTCCCGCTTGACGCCGCGCTCATGAGCCTGTTTGAAAAACTCGGCCCGCTCCTGCGCGAAAGCGCCGCGCTTGCGAACCAAAAGAAAGCCGCCGCCAGCGCCCTCGCCAAAGCCCTGCTCGCCCGAGGGGAAATGCGCCAGCGCGAGGCCCTGGAGGACCTTGGCGCGCGCATCGGAGAGGCCTGGACCGCCATCGAGGAGCAGCTCCCAGCCTTCGACGCGCGCATCGCCGCCTCAGACCCCGGTGTCTGGGCCGACATCCAGGCCGCCCAGGCCCGCCTCGCTTACCTCGACAAATGGCGCGGCCAGATCCGCGCCCAGCTTCTCGAGCTCCACCTCGCGTAAGCCTTTTACAAGGCCAGCGCCCCCGCGGCCAGCGCCAGCGCGGCCAGCCAGTCGCGCGCGCCAAGGCGGTCCCCCGCGCCGGTGAAGCGCAGCAGTTTGAGCAGCGCCCCCGTCGGGCAGCCGTACTTGCAGTAGGCCAGCGGGGTGAACAGCGCCGCGATCAAGCCCGCCACGGCGATGCAAATGCTCGCCCAGCCTGCGATGCGGAACAGATACGCGTCAAAGGCCTCCAGCGCGTTCAGGTCCAGGCCCCAGCCCAGCACCACGCTGGCCAGCACCAGCGCCAGCAGCGCAAAAGGCAGCCGCCCCAGCCAGCGGTCCACCCGCGCCGGGATGCGCGCCTCCACGCCGGTGTGCCGCGCCACGAGCTGCTGCAAGGCCCCGTGCGCGCACAGGTGATGGCAGTACAAGTGCTTCCCGGTGAAGACCGGCCCCAGCAGCGCCACCGCCGCCAGCAGCAGCAGACCCGGCGCGCTTTTCCACGGCGTGCCGTGCGCCGCCCATCCGGCCAGCAGCCCCTGCGAGAGCAGCTCCCCGGCGATGAAGCCGCCATACACCACCAGCAGCGCGTGGTGCGTGTGCCGCGCCCAGGCCACACCGCGCAGGCGCGTGAAGGCCATCAGCAAAGCCGAGAGCACCATCACCGCGTGGCCCGTGTCCTGCCAGCGCCAGCGCGCCTGCCGCAGCCAGCCGGCGGGCCGCTGCTCCAGAATGTGCGCCGCGCGCCGCTTCAGCCCCTCCGCCACCGACCAGCTCGTCTCCGTGGCGCCGGACACGCCTTCGATCCTCGCCGCCTTGAAGTCCATGACTGCCAGCGCCTCCAGCGCGCGCTCGTTGAAGAGATTTTGAAAATACTCGTCCCCCGTGACATAGGCCACATAGCGCGCCGTGTCGTAGCTCTTGCGCAGCGCGATCCGGCGCAGCTTCTCCCCGCGCGCGTCCAGCAGCATCAGCGTGTCCGTCGGCCCTTTGTAGCCGACCAGCGTGTCCGTCACCGGCGAGGTGCGCGTGGCGATGCCGATGCGCCGGCCTTTCCCGTCCAGCACCTCCATGCCGCCCGCGGGCCCCGCGTGTCTTTTCAAAGCCTCCGCCGCAGGCTCCAGCCGCCGCACCTCCTCCAGCGTGATCTCCTCCGGGAAGCGCAGCGACACCTTCGCCGCCGCGCCCAGCCGCGCCAGCACACCCTCCGCGATGGCCGTGCTCGTCAGCGTGGCGCCCGTCACCGCGTGCAGCTCCATGCCTTCCAGCTCCTCCGGTTTCTTGCCCCGGAATTGCGCGAAGAACCTCCGCTCCGCCACCACCTCCGCCAGGTGGTCCGGCGTGTCGTGGCTGCGCAGCACGCGCAGGCCCAGCACCGCGCCTTGCGGATCAAAGGCCAGCAGCGAGTGCGTCGGCCCCGAGTAGCCGATGATGCCGCGCGACTCCGGCAGCGTCGTCGTCACATGCCCCAGCAGCGCCCCCTCCGCGTCCCGCACCGCCTGGCGTCCGCGCGCGTCCGGCTCCTCCAGATTTTCCGCATTGGGAAAAAAATCCCGCACCCGCTCCGCCGTCAGCGCCGAGGCCAGCTCCACATCCTCCCGCCGCCGCTCCGCCTCCCGCGCCAGCAGCACCGCCGCCGCCAGCAGCCCCAGCCGCCAGACGCGCAGGAGGACGGGAGAAAAGGAGCGCGGCAGTTTCATTCGTTGGCCCAAGCTGGAGAGTGTGAACGGTTTTTGCAAATCCGCGCGTACAAACCCTGCCGTTGGAGTGAAGCCTTCAGGCGACACGGGAGTTGGCTCCGCTATGGGAGTTCATTGAACAAGCTAAAGCTTGAACTCCAACGCTGAACTCCAGCGCCGCTCAGGCCTGGATGTAATCCTTCATCGCCCCGAGGATGACTGTCACCGAGAGCGCGCCGGCGTCGGGGAAGCCGATGCAGGCCTCGCCGAGCGTCTTGGCGCGGCCGAATTTGGCGACCATGCCCTTGCTGGCCTCCAGGCCGGCCAGCGCCGCCTCATGCACGGCGGCGGCGGCCTCCGGCAGGGGCTGGTCCGCGACGGCGGCGGCCTTTTCCGCGGCGGGCTGCATGGCGTCCACCACCGTCTTGTCGCCCACGGCGGCGCCGCCGCGCTGTTTCACACCCTCCACACCGGCCTGGAGAAAGGCGGCCAGCCCGGCGGAGTCGAGCGTCTCCTTGCCGGCCAGCGCCTTGCCGCCGTTGCGGAAAAAGGTGCCGAAAATCGCGCCCGAGGCGCCGCCCATGCTGCTCATCATGGCCATGCCGACGGTGCTGAAGGCCTTCTCCACGGAGGCCGCCTCGCCTTCGAGCAGTTTTTCCTTCGCCGCAGTCATGCCGCGCTGCATGCCCAGGCCGTGGTCGCCATCACCCAGGTTCCGGTCCGCCTCGGAGAGCGCGGGTTCGGCGGCGATGACGCGCTCGGCGGCGAGCAGGAGCATTTCTTTGACTTCGTCTTTGGTGAGGCTGGTTTTTGGCATGGCGCGGGATGTTTAAAGGTCAAAGCGCAAAGATCAAAGCGCATTTTCGCGGGCTGAACCGCGCGCCGCCACCGGCCATCCGCGCCTTTTGAGGGCGGCGGTCTGCCGCGCATCCGCCGCCGCCGGGTTCGCGGGGGCTGGATGCCATGCCAGAAAGGCTGGCAGGCCCCGCGCCCGCCCTGCATGGGTGCATTGTTCAAATGAAAAGTTTCATACGCCGCCTGTCCAAAGCACTGCAACAGCTTTCTGATTTGATGATTTTTCTAATTGAACCAAAGAAGTATAAAAAATGCCGCCTGCAATACCTTGATGCTATGCTGCAACAGCTTTTTCAACCGCTGCAACGGTTGCAGCAGCCCAAAAAGCAACTGCATGACCTGCTGCAGCCGTTACAGCGGTACAAAAAGCGACTGCATGAGCCGCTGCAGCCGTTGCAGTGGCACAAAAAGCGGCTGCATCAGTCCATGAAGCCGTTGCAGCCATTGAAAAAGCGGCTGCATGAACCTGGAAAGCGGTCGCAACTTGTCCCCAAGCAGGCGCAGCTTTATAAAAAGCAGGAAATTATAAAATTGTGGGGCTATTTGCACGCCGCCAGGCACAGGCTGATGCCCGTCATCCCCGCCGCGACCGGCCCCAGGCGGGGTGCGGTGTCCCATGCGCTGCGTGCCCGGGGGTATGCCCAAAGCGGTTCGACTCCCGTGGCCGGCAGCCCCTCCCAGCGCGTCGCGCGTGGAGCCATGCGCCCCGACTCAGCCGTAACGATGCGGTTGAACCACGAATGGACACGAATCCATGCGGAGAAGAGAGGGATGGGGGCATCACCCAGGGGTGATCTCCCGGCGCTTCAGCTCACCGGACATGATGCCGCCAAAATTCGTGCTCATTCGTGCCCATTCGTGGTTTTCCATCGCATG
>DDQZ01000051.1:0-719 GCA_002343505.1 Verrucomicrobiaceae bacterium UBA2429
CCGCGAGGAGCAGAGCTTCTTCGACCGTTGAGAGCGCGCGGCTGCTCATCCAGAGTCATCACGAAAATCGGAATTCGAATTTCTGATTTCGAATTTCGATCTCTCTTTCCCTCCCCCCTTCATAGTCCATCAAGCCCCCATGCCCCTGCCACTCGAAGACCTTTTCAATGATGTCGTCAACAAAGCCCAATTCGGCCTTGGCCTGACCACGGAGGCGCTGGCCGCCGCCGCCAATGTCGAGCCTGCCGCGCTGGAGGCGGTGAAGGACGGCGCGGTGGACAAGGCGGTGCTCTCGCGCGTGGCGCCGGCGTTGCAGCTTCACGGGCCTTCTCTCATCGCTCTCGCGGAAAATGCCTGGCAGCCCGCGCCCGTGAGCCTGGAGGGGCTGGAGCAGTTCAACACGGCCTTTGGCGACATGACCGTGAACGCCTACCTCGTTTATGACCCGGCCACGCGCGAGGCGGCTGTCTTTGACACGGGGGCCTCGGCGGCCGGCATCGTTGAAAAGCTGCGCTCTCTCGGCCTCACTCTGCGCACGCTTTTCCTCACGCACACCCACGCGGATCATGTGGCGGACATTGCCACGGTGGACGCGCCTGCAATCCTCGTCAGCGAGCGCGAGGATCACCCGGGTGCCGCGACATTCACTCCTGGCGCCACATGGACTCTCGGCGGGCTGACCATCGAGTCGCGTTCGACTTGGGGGCACTCGAAGGGCG
>DDQZ01000051.1:852-1560 GCA_002343505.1 Verrucomicrobiaceae bacterium UBA2429
CACCACTTTTGTCGTGCGCGGGCTGGCGCGGCCGGTGGCGATTGTGGGTGACGCGATTTTTGCCGGCTCCATGGGCGGCGGCAAGGTCTCTTATGCGGATGCTCTCGCCACGAATCGGAAGGAAATTTTTTCCCTTCCTGATGACACCATCATCGCCCCGGGCCACGGTCCCATGACCAGCGTCGGCGAGGAAAAGGCGCGCAATCCTTTTTACCCCGAGTTCAAATAATGTCCGCTCCGCTCACGGTTGGGTGTCCTTGATCCATGGAGCGGGCGCTCCCGCCGGTGCTTGCAGCGCCTCGTCGCGGTTCATTTGCAGCACGGCCTCCGCCTCGGCGGCGCGCTGCATTTCCTGGCGGATGTCGAGCGGCACCACGGTCTCGTCGAGAGAGGGCAGGAGCGGATTCGGACCCTGTGTCCAGGCGCTGGCGATTGGCATGCCCGGCCCCGGTGCGGCGAGCATGGCGCGCTGGTTGGTCACGCGGTGCAGGCCCAGCACGCGCAGCCGGGTGCCGAAGACATAGAAGAGCGTGTCATCCGCCATGCCCTCGATGATGCTGCCGCCGCGCTGCAGAATGGGCCGTCCGCGCACCACGGCCTCGTCGCCGTTCAGCCAGGCCTCCTGGCAGAGGATCTTCGCCGTGTCGCCGAAGCCGAGCTCGAGGTACACCCTGCCCTTGGCGCGCACCTTGCGCGGGGTGCCGTCGG
>DDQZ01000051.1:1656-3744 GCA_002343505.1 Verrucomicrobiaceae bacterium UBA2429
GCACCTTGCGCGGGGTGCCGTCGGCGTCGGTCTTCAGCACCTCGATGTTTTCCGCCGCCAGCTTGACCGTCATTCCCAGCTCCAGGCTTTGCCCGCTCAGCGCCTTGGCCTCCGCGTAGTTCATGCTCAGCAGGAAAGCCAGGTCCACCGAGGGCGCGGCGTCCGCCTGGCTTTGCTCAGCCGTCTTGCCTGGCTCCTCCTTCGCCCCGCCTTTTTCCAAAGACCCGCAGCCCGTCAGGGCGAACGCCAGCAGGGCGGGGCAGAGAAGTTGGGCAAACGAGGGCATCGGGCTTTCGAAAAGGATACGCCCATACAACACCCCTCCGGCGCGCGCATCAAGCCGCGAAGGTTACATGCCGCGCGCAGCCGGTTCTCTGCGCCGGGAGAAGTGAGGGCTTGGGGCCGGCGTTGTTCTTTTCAACCACGCAGGTAGGCCAGGGCCTCCAGAGAGGGGTAGCGCCCGGCCCTGGCCAGCGCGCGCCGAAGCATCAGGCGGTCGCGCGCGTTCAAGTCGAGCAAACGCACCGTCGCCTCCCCAACATCCGACACTGGCACAATGCGCGCGCCTGCGAGATGGAAGTGAGCCCGCCAATCATCCTTGCGAGGGTGGTAGAGACGCGACAGTCGTCTCGGCCGGCCGATCAGCGCGCCCACATCCGTGCCTTTCGTCACATTGCAGCGCAGGCAGGCTAACGCCAGATTCGCCGCCTTGGTGGCACCTTGATGTTTGCGGCTGATGATGTGATCCACCGGAAAGGTGAAATGCGCGTCGCTTTGATGGATGAGGCAGTATTCACACAAGCCGGCTGCGCGCTCAAAGACCAGACGGCGCAGCGCGGCTGGAATTTGGCCGCTCATGCTTTCATCAAACGGCGGGTTCCATGGCGGGCCTGCGCGCGCGCCTTGGCAAGGCTCATCACATGATCAAGCTGCACGAAGAGTTGCAGTTCCTCGCGCTCCTTTGGCGTCAATGTCTCTTCCTGTTGTTTGGCGAGCAGTTCGGACACCCGGCTTTCCGCCGCGGCTGAGGGCCGGAAAGCGCTCAAGCGCTCCGCTCCGGCCGCATCCGCGATGAATTGGACGATTTCTTCAAAAGGTTTCACGCCCGCATCATAAGCCCCTCCGCCCGAGTTGTCAGCCGGCGGCATGGCAAATGTTTCTGCCCAAGACTCGAAAGTGCTCCGTTGTGCTGCGAGTACGACATCGGTGTCATGAACGGCTCTGAGCATGGTGCGCGGGTTATCCCTTCATAGCTGTGGTGACACTTTCATGCAGGTCGAGGAAACCGCCGGCGCCTCTTCGCGGGGCACCATTTCCACAAGGCTCGTGGATTCAGCGACCAACTCCCGCGCTTTATCGGAATATCTTCGGGAATGCCAATGTTCCAAGTCCACCTGCTGGCGCGCGAGGAGCAGCAAACGGTTCCTAGTGTGGGGCTGATACCGTCACGTCCAGTCCTCTGCGCGCAGTCCGCGAAGGTTGACATGCCGCGCGCCGCCGGTTCTCTGCGCGCATGACGCGCCGGCTTTTATTCTCCATGCTTCTGCTGCACGCTGGCACCGCCGCCGCGCAGACGCAGGTGCCGCAGCCTCCGCGCGAGCTGCGCGGCTCGTGGATCGCCACCGTGCATTGCATCAACTGGCCCTCCGAGCCCGGCCTGCCCGTGCCGCGCCAGCAGGAGCAGCTTCGTCGCCTCATTCAGTCCGCGCATGATCGAGGCCTGAACTGCCTCATTTTCCAGGCGCGTCCCGCCGGAGACGCGCTCTACGAGTCCGCTCTCGAACCTTGGTCGCCCTACCTCACGGGGAAAATGGGCCGCGCTCCCGAGCCGGAGTGGGACCCGCTGGCCTTTGCCATCGCCGAGGCGCACCGGCACGGCATGGAGCTGCACGCCTGGTTCAATCCCTTCCGCGCCCTGGCGGGTGACAAGCATGCGCCGGGCGGCAACCACATCCGCGTCACGCATCCGCAGTGGACGGTGAAATACGGGAATGATTGGTGGATGAACCCCGGCATCCGCGAGGTGCGCGAGCGCGCCGTGCAGGTCATGCTGGATGTGGCCCGCCGCTACGATGTGGATGGCATCCA
>DDQZ01000051.1:3928-4853 GCA_002343505.1 Verrucomicrobiaceae bacterium UBA2429
GCCGCCTTCGCCGCCTACCGTGCCACAGGCGGCGCGATCGAGCTCAGCGCATGGCGGCGGCAGAATGTGGACGAGGTGGTTTACTCCACCCACCGCGGACTGCGCGGCATCAAGCCGGCGGTGAAGTTTGGCATCAGCCCCTTCGGCCTGTGGCGACCGAACCACCCCGAGGGCACCGGCGGCGGGCTCGACCCGTATGAGGACCTGGCCGCCGACAGCCGCAAGTGGCTCCAGCAAGGCTGGGTGGACTACCTCACGCCGCAGCTTTACTGGATCATTGACCGGCCCAAGCTCGGCTTCGCCACTTTCTACGACTGGTGGCTGGCGCAGAATCCCCAGGGCCGGCACATCTGGCCTGGCATGAACAGCAGCAAGGTCGGAGACGACCGCAACGCGGGCGAGATCCTCCGCCAGATCAGCGTGCTGCGCGAGCGCGGCGCGCGCATGACGCCGGGGCACTTCCACTGGAACTTCAACGCGCTCGACAAAGACCTCGGCAAGCTCGGCTCCCTGGCCAAAGAGCGCGCCTACAACGTCCACGCCATCCCGCCCGCCAGCCCCTGGCTCAGCAATATGGCGCTGCCAGCGCCGCTGGTGGAGAAATACGAGGGCGGCAAAAAAGTCCGCTGGGCTTTCAGAGACCCGCGCTGGGATACCTATGGCCGCTGGTGGATCGTCCAGGCGCTCATCGAGGGCCGCTGGCTCACCATCGAGGTCACCTTCCGCGACCGTCGTGAACTCGACTGGCCGGAAAAAGCCACCGCCCTTGCCATCCGCGCCGCCGGTCGCGCGTGGGAGGTGGGTGCGGTGGCGTTGATCACCAAATGACGGCGCGCTCTCCCGCTTTCTCCTCGTAATCCGTGTCTTAATCCCTGTCTTAATCCCGGACACAGACAGAGACAGATTACGACAAGGATTAAGACAC
>DDQZ01000051.1:4982-5124 GCA_002343505.1 Verrucomicrobiaceae bacterium UBA2429
CAAGGATTAAGACACGGATTACGATGGAGGAGACACCATGAAACCCACCCACCCGCACCGTTGCCGCATCGTCCTCACCGGAGGCCCCGGCGGAGGTAAAACGACCGCCGCCGACCTCTTCCGCCGCGAGATCGGCGAGCGC
>DDQZ01000051.1:5256-5939 GCA_002343505.1 Verrucomicrobiaceae bacterium UBA2429
TTCCGCCGCGAGATCGGCGAGCGCGTCGTGCTCGTGCCCGAGGCCGCCACCATGGTCTTCAGCGGCGGCTTTCCGCGCGTGCATGAGCCTCATGCCGTCCATGCCGCGCAGCGCGCCATTTATCATGTGCAGCGGAACCTGGAGGATGTGCAGGCCGCGCTTTACCCTGACCGCGTCCTGCTCTGCGACCGCGGCACCGTGGACGGCGCCGCCTACTGGCCGGGCGAGCCGGCGGGCTTTTTCACTGACCTGGGCTCCAGCATGAAGGCCGAGCTGGAGCGCTACGATGCCGTCATCTTTTTCGAGAGCGCCGCCGTCGGCGGCATGGGCATCGAGGGCGGGAACCCCACCCGCATCGAGAGCCTCCAGCAGGCCGTGGAGCTGGACCGAAAGCTGCGCGCGCTCTGGAGCCGGCACCCGCGCTTCCACCTCGTGCCGCACAACGCCTCCTTCTTCAAAAAAATCTCCTTCGGCCTCGCCGTGCTCGAAGGCGTGGTCAACGAGCTCGCCGCCGCCCGTTGAAGCCGCCGCTTTTTTTGTCGCCATCAGTGGCGGATGGTTTTAAATCACCGCTGTCATGAGCGACTCACCTTTTCCCTCCGCCCCGGATTCCCCCGGCACCGATCCCCTCCAGGCCGCCAAGGCCAGCGCCCTGAAAGCCGCCGACGAACTGCGCGCCGCCG
>DDQZ01000051.1:6097-6373 GCA_002343505.1 Verrucomicrobiaceae bacterium UBA2429
CAGGCCGCCGGGGAGCGCGCCGCCCAGCTCAAAAACGCCGCCGGCCAGACCGCGCAGGACCTGCGTGACAAGGCCGGCGAGTTCGGCCACGCCGCGCAGGACACCCTCAGCCAGGCCCGCGCGCAGTGCGAGGACCTGCTCGCCGAGGCGGAGAAAATGGCGCGTGAAAAGCCCCGCCAGGCCCTGCTCACCGCTTTCGGAGTCGGCCTCATCGTCGGCCTCATCCTGCGCCGTTGAAGCCCGCCGGCGGAGTCGTTGGAGTTCAAGCTTCAGCTT
>DDQZ01000088.1 GCA_002343505.1 Verrucomicrobiaceae bacterium UBA2429
CGAGGCACATGCGGCAGTTGCCGGGCGAGGTCAGCTTCGGGTGGTAGCAGTAGTGCGGCACCTCGACGCCGACTTGGCGGCAGGCCTCGATGAGGCGCGTCCCCTTGGGAAACTGGTGCCAGACGCCGTCGATCTGGACGTCCACGAGATCGGTCTTCGTCGGTTCGCTCATCTGAGTCCGGCGGCGGCGGTGAGGGGTTCGGCGCTGACGAGAGCGCCTTCGAGTTCGGGCTTGGTGTCGGCGACGAGCTCGTCGCGGAATTTCTCGACGAAGCTCTCGGTGGGCCACGAGCAGGCTTCGCCGAAGGCGCAGATGGTGCGTCCGTCGATGTTCTTGGCGACGCCGTAGAGGGTGTCGATGTCGGCCGGGGAGGCCTTGCCCGCGACGACTCGGTCGGTGATCTTCTTCATCCAGAGCGATCCCTCGCGGCAGGGGGTGCATTGGCCGCAGGACTCGTGGGCGTAGAAGTTGTTGAGGTTGTTCAGCACCCAGCTGATGGAGCGGCTGTCGTCGATGACGATGACCCCGCCGGACCCGGCCATGGAGCCGCAGGCGGCCATGGTGTCGAAGTCCATGGGGATGTCCATGATGCCGAGCTCGCGCCCGTCCTTGAGCTTGTAGCGGTCGCCAGCGCGCAGGACTTTGGCGGAGGAGCCGCCGGGGATGATGGACTTGAGCTTGCGCCCGGGCTTCAGCCCGCCGCAGAGATCTTCGATGACCTCGCCCATGGTGACCTTGCCCACCTCCACCTCGTAGTAGCCGGGCTTTTGCACGTCGCCGCTGACGCAGAGAATGCGGGTGCCGGTGTTGTTGGGGGTGCCGAGCTTGGCGTATTCGGCGCCGCCCATCTGGAGGATGTGCTTCACGTGGCAGAGGCTCTCCACATTGTTCACAATGGTGGGGCACATGTAGAGCCCGAGCGCGGCGGGGAAATACGGGGGCTTGATGCGCGGGTAGGGGCGCTTGCCTTCGAGGGACTCGATCAACCCGGTCTCCTCCCCGCAGATGTAGGCGCCGGCGCCGCGGTGGACGTGGATCTCGCAGTCGAAGCCGCTGCCGAGGATGTTGGCGCCGAGGAAGCCCCTGGCGCGCGCTTCGGCGATGGCTTTCTCCAGGATCTTCGCCCCTTCGGGGAACTCCTCGCGGATGTAGATGTAGGCGAGTTTGGCCCCGACGGCGTAGCAGGAGATGGCCATGCCTTCGATGAGCTGGTGGGGGTCCTGGTGGATGATGTAGCGGTCCTTGAAGGTGCCGGGCTCGGACTCGTCGGCGTTGCAGATGAGATAGACGGGCTTGGTGTTCGCGGGCGGGATGAAGCCCCACTTGACGCCGGTGGGGAAGCCCGCGCCGCCGCGCCCGCGCAGGCCGCTGGCTTTGACCTCGCCAATGATGGCGCTCTTTTCCATGGCGAGGGCTTTCTTGAGCTGCTCGTAACCGCCGTCGGCGAGGTAGCAGTCAATGGAGGGGTCCCAGCCGGCGCGGTCCACGTTTTTGAAGATGAGGCGGTGCTCGCGGGGGTGGGGTTCTTTGCCGGGGAGGTACGGGACGGGGGGGGCCATGATGCGCAGTATCCAAGTACGAAAAGGCTGGGCAACCTGGATTTGTGAAAAATCTCGCCCGCGCGGGGCCGGCGTCGGTGGAAAAGAATTTCCACTTTTTTGAAATCACATCTTGCCGGGCGCGCGGCTTTGCGGATAAAACGAAAAATAATCCTGTCAGCCGCCGGATGAAACGGCGGCGGACACGGGCCAACCCTCAACCTCCCTCCATGCACATGAAACGACTCCTCCCAGCCCTGGCGGCGGCGCTGATCGCGCCGGCGCTGATGACGCACGGCCAGACAGCGGCCCCCGCGGTGAAAGTGGACGCCAAGAAGCTGAAAATCTCGGCGATCGAGACGCCGCAGTTCCAGGCCGGCAACGTGGGGGAGAAGCGCTGGCGCCCGAAGTCGTGGCTGGAGATAGACCTGGAGTTCGACATCCGGGTGCCGCAGTCCGAGGGCGGGCGCAGCGGCAGCCTGGACTCGATGACGGTGAACTATTATCTGGCGATGAACGCGACGACGAAGGACGGCAAGCGGGAGGTGCTCAAAGGCTCGTTCAACTATGTGGACATCCCCGCGGCCACGACCTGCCACGCGCTGGCCTTCGCGTCGCCCGCCACGCTGAGGCGCGTGCTGCAGAAGGACAACTTCACCGCGGCGTCGGACGTGCAGGGCTGGGGCTACGAGATCCTCGTCGGCGGCCAGCGCGTGGCCGGTGACTCCAGCCTGGGCAGCAGCCCGTGGTGGGAGAAGACGGACTCGCTCAACATCAACGACGGGGCGCTGCTCATGAAGCAGGAGACGCCGTTTTCCATTCTCTGGGGTGACTACGATGTCTCCGCCAAGAAGCAGTAACCGCGGCTCTTGACGGGCGGCGCAATGGCAGGTTCATTCAACAATCCACATGGCAGACAGCAAAAGCATAGCAGTCCTGAATCTCGGCTCCCAAAGGTTGTCCGGGGCGGTGTTCAGCAGAGTCGGCGGCGATTTGGTCCTCAAAAAATACGCCATTGAGGAAATGTCCGGGGACCCGACGGTGGATGCCTCGCGGCTTCCCCAGATCCGGCTCGGCGTCCAGGAGCTGGCGTCGAAGCTGCGGCTCAAGGGGGCGGCGGTGCACTACGCGGTGGCGGGGCACACGGTGTTCTCGCGCTTTGTCAAGCTGCCCCCGGTGCAGAAGGACCGCGTGGCGCAGATCGTCGAGTTCGAGGCCAAGCAAAACGTGCCGTTCCCGATCAACGAGGTCACCTGGGATTACGAGATCGTCTCCGATGGCGGCGGCGAGACGGAGGTCATCCTGGTGGCGATGAAGTCGGAGACCCTCAACGAGATCAACGACCAGGTGGCCGCGGCCGGGATGAGGACCGCGCTGGTGGACCTGGCGCCGCTGGCCTTGTTCAACGCGTTCCGCCACAGCTACCCTGACGTGGACGAGCCGTGCGTGATCATAGACCTGGGCGCGCGCTCCACGAACATGGTGTTCGTGGAGGATGGGAAATTTTTCACGCGCAACGTCCTGGTCGGCGGAGCCTCCATCACCGCGGCCGTCGCCAAGGAGTTCGGCATTGGCTTTGCCGAGGCTGAACGGCAGAAGGTGGCGAACGGATTCGTCGCCCAGGGGGGCGCGGTCATGGAGCATGAGGACCCGGAGATCGCCGCGCTCTCCAAGGTCATCCGCAACGCCGCCACCCGCCTGCACGGGGAGGTGATGCGCACCATCAACTTCTACCGCACCCAGCAGGGTGGCGCGGCCCCCCAGCGCGTGTTCATCTGCGGCGGCGGCGCGCTGCTGGGCAACATGGCACTGTTTCTGGAGGAGAAGCTCAAGCTGCCCGTCGAGATTCTCAATCCGCTGCGCGGCGTGCAGCTCGACCGCTCCGTCGGCGCGGACGCCGCCTCCGCCGATTCCGCCTTCATGGGCGAGCTGGTCGGCCTGGCCTTGCGCGGCGGCTCCTGCCCGAGCGAGGTGGAGCTGGTCCCGGACGTCGTCGCCAGCGCGCGTGACGCCGCGCGCCGCGCCCCCGCGCTGGTGATGGCAGGGCTTTGCCTCTGGGCCGGCCTCGGCGCGGGCATCATGTATTTCAAAAACACCGCCCGCGTGACCCAGGAGAAGCTCGCCGGCATGCAGCAGGAGAGCGCCGCATTGACGGGCCTGGCCAGCCAGATCCGCGCGCTGGACGGCCAGCTCGCGCAGACCCTGGCCTTGACGGACCCGCTCATCAAAGCCGTGGGCGACCGCTCCTATTGGGTGAGGCTGCTGACCGAGATGAACAGCAGGTTCGACAACGACCTCATCTGGCTCACCACGGTCGAGCTGCTCAAGGACGGCAAACCCATCACACCGGCGTTGTTCGGCCAGGAGCAAAGTTCGTCCTCCTCGAAGTCCGGGGCGGCCGGGCAGCCGGTGTACGAGCTGCAGCTCCAGGGCCTCTACCGCAAAAACGAGGAGGGCGAGCAGATCGTCTACCGCTACGCCGGCGCGCTCGCCAAGTCGGGCTGGTTCGCGGCGGACAAGTTCGAGGAGAAGCGCGCCGAGTACGTCAGCGCCGAGAGCGGGGTCGAGGAGGACCGCTACGCCTACAAGTTCAACATCAAGCTGCCCCTCCAGCAGCCCATGCAATTCCAAAACTGATGAGCTGGATTCAACAAAACAAAGTGCCCGCGGCCATCATGGGCCTGTCCGCGGCCGGCGCCGCCGGGCTTGGCTTCATGATGTTCCAATCCTGGCAGGAGCACAGCTCCGCGCTGGAGCAGTTCGACAACCTCAACCGCGGCATCCAGGGCCTCAACAGCGCCGTGCTGGCCCCCACGCCCCAGAACCTGGAGTTGAAAAAAGGCCTGGTGGGCGAGCTGACCACGGAGGCTGGAAAGCTGAGCACCGTGCTCACACGCCTCCAGGGCGATGTGAAGCCGGAGGCGATCTCAGACACGGGTTTCCAGGCCAAGCTCAAAACCCGCATCGCCGAGGTGCGCAACCTGGCCGCCGGGCGCATGGCCCTGCCCGCCGAGTTCAACCTGGCCTTTGACCGCTACAATTCAGAGCTGCCCAAATCCAATGATGAGGCCACCGAGCTGTCCGGCTACCTCGACGCTGTCGAGTCCATCGTGAAAAGCATGGTTCAATCCGGCGTGGCCCAGCTCGACATGATCAGCCGTTCGGACCTCCCCTCCGAAAAGAGCTCCGCGCCCGCCCCCAAAAGCAAAGGCGGCCAGCCGGCGCCCGCCGCGCCGCAGTTGGTGAAGAGGCAGACGGTGACTGCGGTGATCACCACGGATCAAGCCGCGCTGCAGATCCTCTTGAGCAAACTCGCCAGCCCTTCCGAGATGCCCTACTTCACCGTGGTCCGACTCGTGAGGATCGAGAATGAAAGAAAGGAAGGCCCGCTTCGCGCCGACGTCGGGCTTCATACAATCACTCCGCCGGAAGGCACGGAAGCCGCCGACAACGCTGCTCTCATTGCCGTCGCCCCCCCCGTGCCTGCGCCGGGCGGCGCCAATCCGCCCGAAAAGGACGACACAATCGCCGCTGTGCAGCCGATGAACCAGGATGCGGTGGACGTGCTCGGCAAGGAGGCGCTCAAAGCCTATCTGGAGATAGACATCATCAGCTTTCAAACAACCGCCTCCGCCGCCCCCGGCCGCTGACGCGGCGACCGCGCGCCAGATAACAGACACATCATTTTGATTTTATGCAGAAGAAGAACGGAAATTACGAGAAAGTGCTTCTTGGCGTTTGCGCCCTCGTCGCGGTGGGCATTGCCGGGTTCCTGGTCTGGCAGAGCCAGCAGTTCGAAGAACGGCTGACACGTCTTCAGGCGTCCTCCAAAAACGATCCCGGACAGCCGCCGACGGAAATTGTCAAAGCCACCATCCAGCGTCTGGTGGAAAAAGTCTCCTGGGTGTCGCCGGTCATCAAAGGCAAGCCCGTGCCGCTCAACAAATCCGTCCGGCTTGTGCTCAAGGGCGACCAGTTGATAGACCTCATGACCGAGGAGGTGCAGTTGCGCCCGCCGATGCCGAACTCCTTCATCGTCGCAAATGATCTGCCGAACTACTTGTTCGCCAACTTTGGCGATCTGGATGCTGACGAGGACGGATTTTCGAATTTGGAGGAGTTCAATGCCAAGACCAACCCCAAGGACTCCGGCAGCCACCCGCCTGTCACCGACAAGCTCTTTCTCGCCCGACGCATCACCCACGACTACATCATCCGCCTGAACAGCACCTCTGACCCCTTCCAGGTGCAGAGAGTCCTTCCCGCGCCGGACCGTCCAGTCAGCAGGTTTGTCTCCGTCGGAGCGGACTTCGGCTTTGAAAGAGGTTCTGAGAGATTCCGGGTCATCAAGTTTGACAAAAAAACAATTCCCGACCCTTCTGTTGGCGAGAAGGATGTCTCAGAGCTTACCGTGCTCGACAAGGCCACCAATAAAGAGTTTGTCGTCGCAAAGGGCACCGACACCAACCTCGCCGAATACGAGGCCGAGTTTGAGTTCCTGCTCGGCAAGCGCCAGACGCGCGTGGCCAAGAAGGGCGAGACTTTCCAGATACCCGGCATCGGCCAGACCTTCCGTCTGCTTGAGGTCGAGGAGGATCACGCGGTGATCCAGCCGGTCGAGGAAGGCAGCAAACCCATCACAATCCGCAAGGCCTGAATTTTTTCCAAAAATCTGAAAAAAACATCTCGCCAAAAAGGCGAAAAACCTGATAAAGACACGCCGCTCAACGCAAATTCCGTTAAATCGCTCCTTCTATGACGCATCCCTCCCGAATCAAAAAGCCACAAATCGCCCTCCTGGTCGCGCTCGCCGCCGCCTGCTCCGCAGTCACCGGACAAGCCGGGGAAGGCGGACTTGGAGTTCCAGGAATCGCAGAGCGCGAGATCGCGCGCCGCGCAGCCCGCATCGAAGATGCCAGACAGGCGATGGCAAAAGGCGATGAACTCTTTGCCCAGGGCAAATATGAGGATGCCCTGGCCCAGTACCGCTCCGCGAAGGACACGCTGGACCAGCTTCCAAACGCTCCGTTCATCCAAGATTGGCGTGACCTGGCAAATTTGAAGTTCGCGGACTGCGCGGTGGTTGTCGCGCGTGAGAAGGCAAAAGTGGGCGATTACGCCGCCTCCCGAAAATTGCTCGAAGAAGCGCAACTGGCAGTCCCCGGCCACAAGGCCGCCGCGCTTTTTGCCAAGCAGATGAATGACCCTGATCGCTGGCCTCCCGCGCTGACCCCGCAGCATGTGGAGAATGTGTCCAAAGTCACGCAGCAGTTGACCCTTGCCAACAGTTCGATGGAAATCGGCAACTATGACGACGCCCTTGAGCAGTATGAGGACGTGCTCAGAATCGACCCTTACAATATCGCCGCACGACGAGGCATGGAGGCTGTCGAGCAAAAGCGCGCGCAGTATTTTGACGCCTCCCGCGATCATCAGCGCTCTCGCATGCTGAACATGGTTAATGAGGCATGGGAGCACAAGCCGCCGGTTCGCGGCCTCAGAATTGACAGCCTGCAGACCGGGGGAGAGGAGCCCACGGTACATCTCACACGCAAAATGCAGCAGTTGATCTTCCCTTCTGTTCAATTTGCGGGCGCCAGCATTGAGGAGGCAGTGGAGTTCCTTCGAGTCAAAAGCAAGGATATTGATGTTGCTGAGACTGATCCGACCAAAAAGGGTGTGAACATCATCTTGAAAGCTGGTGACGCTCCGATCACCGCTTCCATCAGCCTGGATCTGCGTGATGTGCCCATGGTTGAAGCGCTGCGGTATGTCACAGAACTGGCCGGCATGAAATACAAAGTGGAGCCCTACGCTGTGCTCATCGTGCCAGTGTCCGACATCAGCGACAATCAATACACGCGCATCTACAAGGTGAGGCCGGACTTCCTGAGCCTCGGAGGCACGGACGCCGCCGCGGCTCCCGCCGCCTCCGCAGACCCCTTTGCTGCTGGTAATGCAGGTGCTGCTCCAGCTTCGGGACTGCTGCAAAGAAAGACGGCGATTGAGATATTGAAGGCCCAGGGCATCCCTTTCCCTGAAGGCTCATCCGCCGTGTTCAATCCGGTGACTTCCCAGTTGATCGTCAAAAACACCCAGCCCAACCTTGATCTTGTCGAGGCGTTTGTCGAAGCGTCCAAAACAGACGCGCCCAAGCAAATCTACATCACCTCCAAATTCGTGGAAGTTTCCCAGAAGAACACCGATGAACTTGGATTTGACTGGCTGCTCGGCGGCTGGGGTGGCGAAGTCCTGGCGGGTGGCGGTACGGATGGCAACTCCGGGCTTAACACCAACACCATGGATTATCCGGTGACTTTCAATCCGCTCACCACTTTCGACCCTGTGACAGGTGCCGTTGTCAGCCGTGCAATTTCCCCCGTTTCGCGAGGATTGCGCACTGGATCCAGGGCTATCACCGGAAACGCGATTGACGCCACCATCGCGCAGGGAATCGGAGGCCAGATTGGTGCCACCGAAGCTCCAGGTGTGTTCAGTTTGGCGGGTGTCCTCACAGATCCGCAGTTCGGCGTCGTTATTCGCGCGCTTGCCCAGCGCAAAGGTGTGGACTTGATGAGCGCTCCAAGCGTGACCACCAAAGGCGGCCAGCGCGCCACGATCGAAGTCGTTCGCGAGTTCATCTATCCCACCGAGTTCGACCCGCCCCAGGTTCCGACCAACGTTGGTGGTGGTGGTGCTCTTGGGGCTCTTGGCGGCGGCACAACCACTATTCCGGTTACTCCTACCACCCCGACGGCCTTTGAAATGCGCCCGGTAGGTGTGCGCATGGAGGTGGATCCCACCGTAGGAGCGGACGGATATACAATTGATCTCAATCTTCTGCCTGAAGTGACAGAATTCGACGGCTTCATCAATTACGGCAGCCCGATTCTGAGCAATGGAGTAGTCCTGACCGAAAACATCATCAACCAGCCCGTGTTCTCCACTCGCAAAGTCACCACGGCGGTCACTGTTTGGGATGGACAAACCGTGGTGCTGGGTGGCTTGATTCGTGAGGATGTGCAGGATGTCGAGGACAAGATTCCTCTCCTTGGTGATCTCCCCTGGGTGGGCCGCATGTTCAAATCTCAGGCCGAGGACCACTTTAAACGGAATCTCATGATTTTCGTGACCGCCAAACTCATTGACCCTGCCGGGCAACCCATCAACACCAACCTTGGCGGAGGCGGCGCAGAAGGCATTGGTTCAGGGCCTAGCACCGACCTTTTGCCGCCAGTCACAGGTCTTTGATTTCATAGTTTGACCAGATCAGGCAGGCGCCCCCCCCGGACGCCTGCCTGTTTTTTTTAATCGTTGACTTACCATGAAAACCTGGGTCATCACCGGCGGAATGGGCTGCGGAAAGACCTTTTTTCTGGATGTGCTGTTTCGCTCAGTGGAGGAGAAGGTGGAGGTGTTCTCGGCGGACGCCGAGGTCCGGCGGCTGATGAGTTTGCCGGAAACCCTGCAAAGCATCCTGGAGGTCTTCGGCCCGGAGGCTGTTATTCAGGAGGCTGGGGCAGACAAGGTTAATCGCGACTGGCTGCGCGGGCTGGTTTTCTCAGATCCCTCGCACCGGTCCAGCCTGGAAGCGCTGCTTCATCCCGGTGTCCTGTCCTCCCTGGAAAAGCGGCGGCGGGAGGCGCGCGTGGCTGGCGTCAATCTTTTCCTTGCGGAGGTGCCTTTGCACTATGAGATTCAATCCACAGTATCAGCGGACTTGGTCATCGTTGTGGCTTCCAGCCGCGCGGTCCAGGTGAGGCGGTTGATGGAAACCCGGGGTCTCGACCAATCAATCATCGAAAAGATGTTGAGCGCCCAGTTGCCCATCGAAGCCAAAGTGGAGAAGGCGGACGTGGTCATCTGGAATGATGGCCGCCCCGCCGCCCTCGAAGCCCAGGCGCTGACGCTGGCAAGACAGATCCGGCACGAATGAATCCCATCGAAACCACCCCACCTCCGCTTGTTCCCTCCGAACCTGCCGGGACCGCTTCGGAGGCGGCCCCCCGCACATTGGCGCCCGCCGTGGATGGAGAACCAGCGGCCGAAGCCACGGAGGCATCGGAGCAGCCGCAGCCTTCCGAAACTGCTCCAGCAGAGCCGGGAGGCGGCCAGTCTCCCGTGGAGAAGCAGTCCCCCGCCGCCGAGCCTCCATTCCCTGTCGAAATCTCCCTCAACGACGCGCAGGAGATGCCGTTGTCCGCGCTGCAGGAGCTCGCCTCCAGTGTCGGCTTCCGGCTCAATGCCAGCCGCACCAAGCACCAGCTCATTTACGACCTGCTGTCCTGGATGGCCGACCACCGCACCCGCGTCAAAGTTGACGGCATCCTCGAAATCGGAGCGGACAACTACGGGCTGATACGTTACCCGAAGTACAGTTTCGCCCCGCTGCCCGAGGATGTTTTCATCCCGCTGTTCCTGGTGCGCAAATTCCAGCTCCGTCCCGGCAACCGCATCACCGGCTTTGCGCGCGCGCCCAAGGACAGGGACAAGTACCTGGCCATTGACCGCATCCTGGAGATAGACGGCATACCCGTCGAAACCTGGGAGCCGCCCGTGCATTTCGACAAGCTCACGGCCATGTTCCCCAACCAGCGGATCATCCTCGAGACAGGGAAGACCTCCCCTCCATCCGCGCGCATCCTTGATCTCGTGGCGCCCCTCGGCAAAGGCCAGCGCGGCCTCATCAACGCCTCCCCGCGCTCCGGCAAGACGATGCTGCTCAAGGACATCGCCAAATCCATCGTCAAGAACCACAAGGAGGTCACCCTCATCATCCTCCTGCTCGACGAGCGCCCCGAGGAGGTCACCGACTTCGAGGAGTCCGTCAGCGGCTGCGAGATCTACAGCTCCACCTTTGACGAAAGCCCCAAGCGCCACGCCCAGCTCGCCGAGATCGTCCGCGAGCGCGCCTGCCGCCTCGTCGAGCAGAAAAAGGACGTCGTCATCCTGCTCGACTCCCTCACACGCCTCGCACGCGGCTACAACGCCAACGCCGGCGGCAAGGGCCGCACCATGTCCGGCGGCATGGACTCCAAGGCGCTGGCCAGGCCGAAGAAATTCTTCGGCGCCGCGCGCAACGTCGAGGAGGGCGGCAGCCTCACCATCATCGCCTCCGCCCTTGTCGAGACCGAGAGCCGCATGGACGAGCTCATCTTTGAGGAGTTCAAAGGCACCGGAAACATGGAGGCCACCCTGGATCGCGAGATCTCCGAGCGGCGCATCTTCCCCGCCCTGCATGTGCTCAAATCCGGCACCCGCCGCGACGACCTGCTCTATCATCCCGAGGAGTTCCGCCGCGTCAGCGCCATCCGCAAGCAGCTCGCCCAGCTCCCCGCCGTGGACGCCCTCGAGCTCCTCCTGCGCAACATCGCCCGCACCAGCAACAACGCCGAAATCCTGCTCACTGGACTGAAATGAGCGACGCTCCCCCAGCAGCCCCCCCCGAAGTCGCGCCGGGGGATTATGTCTTCATCCACCAGCCCGGCGAGCTTGCCCGCTGGATCGCCGAGACCGAGCGCCACATGGAAGCGCTCGGCGAGGAGCGCTGCTGCCTCGACACCGAGGCCGACTCCCTCCACCACTATCATGAAAAGCTCTGCCTGCTCCAGGTGGCGTGCGCGGGCCGCTTCGCCCTCGTGGACCCGCTCGCCATCCCCGATATGAGCGGGCTGCTCGCGCTGCTGGACCGCCACGAGCTCTGGTTTCACGGCTCCGACTATGATCTGACCATGCTCCGCCGCACCTACGGCTGGGAGCCGCGCGTCGTGCGCGACACCCAGATCGCCGCGCGCCTCGCCGGTTTCCGCCAGTTCGGCCTCGCCGCCCTCATCCACTCCGTCTTCGGCGTCCAGCTCTCCAAAGCCTCCCAAAAAGCCGACTGGAGCCGCCGCCCCCTCCCCGTCCACATGATGGACTACGCCGTGGACGACGTGCGCTACCTCATCCCCCTCGCCGACCACCTCATGCGCATTCTCAGGGAGAAAAACCGCGTCGCATGGTTCGAGGAAAGCTGCCGCGACTTGCAGGTGGACGTGGCCGCGCGCGGCGCGGAGGCCAGGGAGGATCCCTGGCGCGTCCAGGGCAGCGGCAGGCTCCACCCCAAAGGCCTCGCCATCCTCAAAGCCATGTGGGAGTGGCGCGAGGGCATCGCCCGCGAGCGCGACATCCCCTGCTACCGCATCATGTCGAACAAGCAAATGGTCGCCTACGCCGAGACCTTCGAGGCCGGCGGCGTCATGAATCCGCCCGCAGGCTGGCGCCCGCGCTGGAAAAAAGAGTTCCACGACCTCGTCGCCTCCGTCTTCCGCGAAGGCCAGGGCGCCTGGCCCCAGCGCGTGAAAAAGCCCAAGGCCCGCCTCACCGACCCCCAGCGCGAGCACATAGACCGCCTCTGCGCCCACCGGGACAAAATCGCCGCCGGGCTCGACATCGAGGGCAGCCTGCTCGGCTCCCGCGGCACCCTCGAGAGCCTCGTCATCACCGGCCGGGACGCCGTCCTCATGGAATGGCAGCGGCAGTTGCTCGCGGACGGGTTGAAAATGCCCGGCCCGCCGCCCGGCACCCTCCTCTGACCCGCGCGGCCGCGCGGGCCTGGCGCTCAGCCCTGCTCGCCGTCCTTCTCATCCACCAGGCCCGGCACCGGGCGCGCCTTGTCCGCGTAGCGGTCGAAGCGGTTCGACAGGATCAGCAGCGTCGGCGCCCACAGGCCTATGAAAATGCCGAAGCGCTCCGCGTGCGCCTGCTGCTCCGGCCCCTCCCCGCTCAGGAACCACCAGATCCAGATCGAAAGCAGGATCGAAAGAATGCCGGCCTGGAAACAGACCGTGCTCAGCGTGCGGCAGATGGAAGGATTCATGGCAGCCCATTAAACGGACCACCCGGCCCCGCCGCAAGCCCCCGCCAAGCCCCGCCCCGTGAAAGCCAAAAAGCGCGCACCCCGGCAGCCCGGCAGCGCGGCCGGCCCCCGCGCCCGCGCCCGCGAAACCCGCGCCGCGCCCTTGCCAGACGCGCCCCCGCCGCTAAGAAAGAGCGCATGGTACGACTCACCGTCCTCGGCAGCGGCAGCTCCGGCAACTCCGCCCTCATCACCACGGGCCGCGCCACCCTGCTCATAGACGCCGGCTTGAGCGCGAAGCAAATCCAGGTCCGCCTCGAAGCCGCCGGCCACACCCTCGACCAGCTCGACGGCATCCTCCTCACCCACGAGCACCAGGACCACACCGGCGCGCTCGAAGTCCTCAGCGGCAGACTCCCACTCCGCCTCTACTGCACCCCCCTCACCCAGGAGCACCTGCTCGGCACCCTCAAATTCCGCTCCCCCCCCGCCTGGAAGCTCATCTCCACCGGCAGCCCCTTCGAAGTCCGGGACCTCCGCATCGAGAGCTTCCCCGTCCCGCATGACGCCGTGGACCCCGTCGGCTACGTCATCGCCGACGAGGAGTCCCGCCTCGGCGTCCTGAGCGACGTCGGCTTCGTCACCAACCTCATCAAAGACCGCCTGCGCGGGTCCGACAGCCTCTTCGTCGAGGCCAACTACGACACCCAGCTCATCGAAGCCGACACCAAGCGCCCCTGGGCCACCAAGCAGCGCATCATGTCCCGCCACGGCCACCTCTCCAACGACCAGGCCGCCGAGCTCGTCGAAGCCCTCGCCCACCCCGGCCTCCGCCACGTCATCCTCGGCCACCTCAGCGACGACTGCAACGACCCCGCCCGCGCCATCCGGCGCATCCAGGAGCCCCTCCACCGCCTCGGCATCAAAGACACCCGCGTCCTCTGCGCCGAGCGCCGCGCCTGCACCGAGACCCTCGAAGTCGCCCACCGCCGCCAGGTCCACGCCCCCGCCCCGGACCCCGCCGCCGCCGAGCAGATGCGCCTCTTGTAAAAAGCGCCCCGCCCGCGCCGGTGCAGGCGCATTCGCCAGAATGCGGGCTTGGGTGTGGCGGCGGGAGTCAAACCCGCG
>DDQZ01000045.1:0-23000 GCA_002343505.1 Verrucomicrobiaceae bacterium UBA2429
CCCAAGGAACACCTCGGCCTGCCCAACAAAGAAGACGTCAAAGCCGGCGTCATCACCTACAAACTCGCCGCCCACGCCGCCGACCTCGCCAAAGGCCACCCCGGAGCCCAATACCGCGACAACGCCCTCTCCAAAGCCCGCTTCGAGTTCCGCTGGGAAGACCAGTTCAATCTCAGTCTTGATCCCGTCACCGCCCGCGAATACCACGACGAAACCCTCCCCCAAGACGGAGCCAAATCCGCCCACTTCTGCTCCATGTGCGGCCCCCACTTCTGCTCGATGAAAATTACGGAGGACGTCCGCAAATACGCCGCCGAACAAGCCATCTCCGAGGAAGAAGCCCTCGCCAAAGGCATGGAAGAAAAATCCCGCGAGTTCGTCGAAGCAGGCGCGGAGGTTTACGCCAAGGCATGACTTCACAGTTCATTTCCGCACGATACAAAGACCTAACGATGCACCAACCACTCTGCTTCTTATGAGCAAACACGACCCGGTTCAGGCTATTTCCGTTATCGTGCCATTAAGCCCATTCACGCCATCGGACTTGGCCAATGTTAAGCACTGTTTGGCAGCACTTGATGTCTCTAAGCTGATGGAGTGGTGGCCGGGGCAACCACACACGCCACATCGCAATGCCGAGAAAGTCGGGGCTATTCAACGATCGTTGGACTGGAAGCGCGTAACACAGATTGCTGCCTATCTTCTACAGAAGGAAATTATAGACGCTCCTGATCTACTCGATGAGTTCTTTCGAAAGATTTATGAACCAAAAAAACTGGAACCAGGGCGAGTGTGGCCACCAAAGGTGCCCCGAGTCGTTGGCTTTCAACGCAGCGAGTATCCAACCTTTTCGAATGTTTTGCTCCATGTGAATGGCGCAAAAGTCACGAAATTTCCGCAAGGCGGACAGAATGGAGCTGCAAAGCTGCAGTTCGATGAGTCCGACAAGAAGTTAAATTTCTCGGTCATAGACGGCCAGCACCGGGTCAATGGAGCGTATCTTGCGGTCTGCATCATGCGGATGGAAAAACCAGATGTGACCTGGGAAATACCCGCAGAGATTTTCCTCGACTTAGACGCCGTTAACGACCCACCACGAAGACAGGCCCAGATATTCATCGATGTAAATTTCTACCAGAAAAAAGTGGATCGTTCTCTTGTAGCAGATCTGTTCCCGACCGCTCGGGGCAAGCGCGGCCCCCTAGATAACAAAGAGCGCTCTCAAGACTTGGGCCGAAAACTAATGCTCGAGGTCGGCCCCCTAGTCGGAATGATTCAAATTCCTGGCATCAAGTTTGGTGTTAAAGACGTCGTCACACTTTCAACCCTAAATTCTGCGATCGAAGACGCATTGGACGTGATGTTTGCAGCAAAAATCTCAAGCCTCGATACCCAAGCTGAGTTTTTGGCCCAATGCCTTGATGCTTGGCTTGAAGCGACCGGACGGCGTGCCGACGTAACAGAATCCCCCGCCTTGGATGCCGACAACGTAGCCTATCAAGGGCGTGTCATCGTTTCATTCCTCACTCTTGTTCCCGCTTGCATCTGGATGCTGCAGAAAGCAAAAAAGGTCTTTGTCTCTGAGGAGTCGCACAAAGTGCTTTCCGACTGGCTCTTAAAAGTAATTAAAAGAGCCGATCTTCAAGAGGATGGACAATTCGTCAGCAAACGCAACTTCAAGTCAAAAGGCTTCTTGGGAAGTGGTGGTTTGGCGAGGTTTAGGGATGTATTGTGGGCGGCCGCACTAGGCACCACCGCAGTTTCAACGCTATCCGCTGAGGACATTGCGAAGCGCGCAGAAGACAATCGATCCAAAGTGAATCTTGAATTATCCAAGGCATGAAGATCGACGCGGACCTTCGCATTCGTCTAGCAGCAAGCTTCGCTCCACTCAACCGAGTGGCAGCATCGAAGGCATTTCCGCCCCCGTTGTCGCTGTCTACCGCGCTTGAAGATGCGATGCCGAAAAAGGATTTTGTCGGCCCTTCGAAGGTTGATCAATCTGTTTCAACGCTTTTTGCGACTGCCGCAGTCGATTGCTGGCTTCGTGCAGTTCATGGTTTTTTAACATCCGCCGCGCTTACCAACGCAAGTCCAGTATGGTCATCGGTCAGTGGTTACTATTCAAGTCACTATTCCGTTCGTGCGATTGCCCATCTGCTGGGCTATTTCCAAATGTATCACAAGAAGCGAAGCGTGAAGATTGGAATCACAACTGGAGGAGACCACGTCTGCAACTTTGATAAAAAACAGGGGTCAGAACGCGAGCACAAAGTGTATTGGAAACTTGTGAAAGAAGATCCGCATTTTGCATCAGAACCATTGTTTACATTCAACAATTCGGATCCTGGCGTTGACGCCAGCGACGCAGGGCATCGAGAAAGGCTCAACTATAACGATCACATCGGGCAAACGCCTGTTTTTCGAAATCTTGACATGCCCGCATTGAGGACGCGCATCGAATTCATTTCTCAGATTGAATTCACGGCACCTCCCATCCCAAAACGCAGCAAAGCCCCAGATGTGGAGGCTGTTCAGGTTATCGCTTATCACCGCCTCGTGTTCTTCCGTCGATTTCTTGATGAGATCCTTGGAGGGAAGAACCGCTTTTGGAGTGTTCATCGATCACCTTCGTGGGTTGATGGAATGACTGATTTCCAATTAACCGAGCAGAGTGATTTGGCTTCGTTGAAGAACTGATATGAAATACATGGGTTCGAAACGCGCAATGTTGGGAAACGGCCTTGGCGATTTGCTGGGTTCCGAAGTTCCGACTGCGAAGCGTTTCGCCGATCTTTTCGCGGGATCAGCCGCCGTTGCGATCCATGTCGCACGCCGTTATGACCTACCTGTTCTCGCATTTGACCTTCAGAATTACAGCAGCGTCCTGGCGGGGGCAGTCATCAACCGTAAAGTTGCGGTGCCATTGGAAAACTTGTTCAAGAACTGGCGACAACGAGCGAAGACTCGCATCAACGGTCTCAAGATTCCCGACGCATCACATATCTCAAAGAAGTCCGTGTCAGAGTGGCGGAAATGGTGCGCAGACCAAGGCTCGCTCCCGATCACCGTGGCCTATGGCGGGCACTATTTCAGTCCAGTGCAGGCGGTATGGATTGATGCTCTTCGTGCATCACTCCCGAAATCAGATCCCGCGCGGACAGTAGCTCTCGCGGCTTTAATTCAAGCGGCAAGCCAATGCGCGGCGGCACCGGGGCACACTGCGCAGCCGTTTCAGCCGACGTTCACGGCCAAAAAGTTTCTTCTCGACGCTTGGAACCGTGATCTTGTGGCAAAAACTCGTGCTGTTTTTGAATTGTTAGCAAAGCAGACGGCGAAACAGGTGGGTAGTGCCATGGTTTCTGATGCGGAAGAAGCCGCTCGAGGTCTCAATGAAGGTGATCTTGCCTTTATCGACCCCCCATATTCAGGAGTTCACTACAGCCGCTTTTATCACGTCCTCGAAACGATTTCCCAAGGTTCATGTGGCGAAGTGACCGGGATCGGACGTTACCCAGATCCGAAATTGCGTCCCAAATCGAAATTCAGCATGATCTCTGAATCCGAGGACGCTCTCGACTCGCTGCTCAAAACCGTGTCGTCTCGTGGAGCCAAAGCAATCCTCACCTTTCCGGATCACGAATGCTCCAACGGGCTTTCTGGTGACATAGTCCATGAGGTTGCTTCCAAACACTTCACGGTAGGAGGAGGCAAAGTTGACAGCAAGTTCAGCACTCTCGGCGGAACGAGCGATAAGAAACGTAAAAGCGAAGCTGCACGAGCAGCACGTCAGCACGCCAAGGAGTTGATGCTTGTGCTTTCTCCGAAGTGAATCACAGCCTCTGCGAACGAGGCTTAATCCCGTGCCATTCGGGTCAGTGTGCAAAATTCTGACAAACGCTTCATTTCTCGCGAGGCTGCGGAGCCTGGATCGAGCCCCGAAATCCCCAGCCAGCCGTTCCCTGGGCGTCCCGGCGGCTCCTAGGACGCGATGCCCGACGTGGATGCCATCGCGTCGGACAACAACCACGAAAGACTCGGAATACACGGAACGCAGAACCCCAAAGTCCAGCCTCTTCCCACAGATTGGCTGCGCCTGTCTTGCGGCTCACGGAGGCCAGCACATTGGTTTCGGAAGAATCTGCGGGCCTCCTTGAATCTGCTGGAAGTTCGAGGATCGTTTCCTCATTCCATGAGCGACCCGATGCAGCAGATCATCCAATCCAAGGACGCGGAACGCCGCCGTCTGCGGGAACTGCCGTGGCTGGAGAAGCTGGACATGCTCACCAAGCTCCGCCAGCGCCACGCCTGCCTGCAAACCCTGCGGAAACCCGCTGCCCGCGCATCGGCCTGAGTCGTGTTCGTTGAGCCGGCGGGACGGGAGCCTGAATCGCCCCCGTAAGCCCCCTCCAGCCGTTTCCTGGGGTGTCCCGGCGGCTCCAACTACCTTGGCCGTGAAGCCCCGCCCGCGATCCAGTGGTGTCGCGAGAGGCTGCCTTTCCCAACACCCGCTCGGCGGCCCCTCCGAACGGCACAAGCACGGAACCCAAACCTTCGGAAGGCTGGCAAAAAACACCTGTCGTTTTTTATTTCCGAAAGCTCGGTAAAGGAGGAAGACCTGCTTTTTTGCAGACAGCGGAAGGATGATGCAGGCATCGCCACTCGCTCACGGCCAAGCCGCCAGTGAACTGTGGACAGCGAATCGCGGTGGAGCGGTTCACGAGTCAATCCCGCAGCGCCTCGGCAGGCTCAACGCGTGCGGCGGCCCAGGCGGGGATGAGACCGGCGAGCAGGCAGAGGACCAGGGAGATGAGGCAGGTGAGGGCGACATCCACTGGCTGGATGAAGGCGGGGATGCTGGACAGAAAAACGCCCTCCACGGCGTGGATCTGGCCGCCGGTGAGGGCGGCGAGCAGCGCGCGGATGTCCTCCCGCAGCCAGAGCACAAGCAGGGCGCCGGTGACGCCGAAACCGGTGCCGAGCACGCCGACGATGGCGGCCTGGAACACGAAAACGCGCACCACCTGACCGCGCGGGGCGCCGAGGGCGGCGAGCACGCCGATCTCCTTGCGCTTCTGAGTGGTGACGGTGATGGTGGTGTTCATGACGGAGAAGGCGGCCACCAGGGCGATGATGGATAGCACGAACTGCATCATGGTCTGCTCGTTGCGCATGGCGGCCAGGCGCGCCTCGCCCGCGTCGGTCCAGAGGGTGAAGCCCCACCCAGGCAGCTCCGGCGCGGCGGCGGCCTGGAATTCCACGGCGCGCTCCGGGTTCGCCAGCTCGATGGCGATACCGGTGACGCCGCCGGCGGGCTGGAAGATGTCTTTTCCCGTCTCCAGCCCCAGCCAGGCGGTGTAGCCGCCGGTCTCGGCGCGCAGGATGCCGGCCACGGCCAGCTTGCGCGGGCGCAGGCGGATGGCGTCTAAAATGGCCTTTTTGTTTTCGGCCGCATCCTCCTCGTTGGCGCGGCTGTATTGGCGGACGGCTTCGTTCACGTTCTGCCCGGCATAGACGCTGATCTCGCCGCCGACATCCACGCCCAACTGCCCGGCATGGTGGTCGGAAAGAACGATGGTCCCCTCTTTCAAATCCAGGCTGCCGGCCAGCAGGTGGCGGCGCAACTTTTCCAAAACGGGCAGGGCCTGCGCGGGCGGCAGCGCCAGGGCCGGGCCGCCGGTCTGGTAATCCCCCGCCGCCATGTAGAGCATGCCGCCGGCGTAGGGCGCGGCGGAGACGGTCTCCGGGCGGGCGCGGACACCGGCCAGCGCGTCCTGCCAAGCGGGGCCGGAACCGGCGCGGGAGATGAGGACGTGGGGTTCGGACCCCATGAGGGTGTCGCGAAAGTCCACCTCGAAGCCGAGCATGACGGCGCGCACGACGATCATCATGAGCACGCCGACGGCCACACCGAGCACGGAGATGATGGTGATGACCGAGACGAAAGACCGGCGCGGGCGCAGATGGCGGAGGGCCAGAAAAAGGGAGGCGGATTTCAGCATGGGCGGCGCATTGTCCGGCAGGAGCGCCGCACATGCCAGGGGCAAAACGCGCTCACTCCGCCAGGCCGGCGCGGTGCTCTCCCGCAACGGCGGCGCCATTGGCCTGATAGACGAGCATGCCGTTTTCCAGCTTGAGGAACTGGACCGCGCCGCTGAACCCCTCGGTGCCCAGATTCGGCAGCATGTAGGTGCGGCCTTTGAGGATGCCTTTGCCCACAGTCACGCCCTGCTCCAGCCGGCTGACGATGGCAGCGACTTCCTGGATGTCGGTCGAGAAATCCACACCGGCGGCCTGGGCGGTGACATAGAGGGAGCTGATGGTCTGGGCGTTGCGCTGGTCGCGCGCATGGCGGGCGTGGTCCGCATTGCCGCCGAAGACAGGAATGCCGATGCCTGCGATCAAACCGAGAATGGCGATGGCGGTGAGCAGCTCGATGAGGCTGAAGCCCAGAGAGGTGCGGCGGCTGGAATTCTCAAATTTCATATTCGTGGCTTTTATTTGCCTTAATTATGATAATTCAAAGCGTGATGGCAACACTTTATTCTGGTAATTATATAAAACTCGCTCGATTGATTTTCAAAAATGAGAATTACCACCGAACCATGTCGTTGGCGCGTGCCTCAAGGGCCTGCGGGATCAAAGCACCGCCATTTTCACCTTCCCTGCATCGTCGCCCAGGAAGCGGCGTACCATGACCTCGGCCTTCTCGGAGAGGTCGGTGAGGTAGATTTCCAGAGAGGGCTTGGATTTGGCGGCGCGGCGGAGGTCGTGGGAGTCCAGCAGACTGCGCACATGCGCTGCGCAGGTGCTGGCGCTGTCCACGAGGCGGATTTTGCCGCCGAGCATTTTTTTCAGCACAGGGATGAGCAGCGGATAATGGGTGCAGGCGAGCACGAGCGTGTCCACGCCTTTGTCCAGCAGCGGTTTGAGGTAGTCCCTGAGCACGGCTTTGAGCGCCGGATGCTCCGTCCAGCCTTCCTCGATGAAGGGCACGAGCAGCGGCGTGGCGGCGGCGTGGATGCGCAGGTCGGGGCGGCGCATGGCCAGGGAGTATTGGTAGGCGCTGCTGCGGATGGTGCCCTCGGTGCCGATGATGCCGACGCGCTGGCAGGCGGGATCGGCCAGGGTGGCCTCGACTCCAGGCTCCAGCACGCCGATGACGGGCACGCGGAATGTGGACTGCAAAAGCTGCAGGGCATGGGCGGTGGCGGTGTTGCAGGCGGCGACGACGGCCTTCACCCCGAGCCGGGTGAGGAATTGCGTGTCCTCGACGGCGTAACGGCGGATGGTGTCGGGGGATTTCGAGCCATAAGGCACGCGCGCGGTGTCGCCAAGATAGATGATGGACTCGCCGGGCAGCAACTCGCGCAGCGCGCGCACCACGGTCAGCCCGCCGACGCCGGAGTCGAAAACACCGAGGGGGGCGGAGCGGAGGTCTTTGGCGGGCATGGGCGCGCAAGATGGCCGTGTCCACGCGGCGGGCAAGCGCGCGCTTTGCTGCCGCGAATCAAACGCGCCGGAGCATGACCGCGGCATTGTGCCCGCCCATGCCGGAGGCGATTTTTAAAACGCCACCGCCCTCCGGCACGCGCAGCGCGTCCGCCAGCGCGAGTCCGCCGGGGCAGTGAAGGCCGGGCAGGTTTCCCGGTGAAATATCCGCCTGGATCGCGCCGGCCAGCAGCGCGGCATCCAGCAGGCCGCTGGCGCCGAGGGTGTGTCCCGTGAAGGGTTTCATCAGCAGCAGGGGCGGCACTTTTTCACCATAGGCGGCGCGCAGGGCGCTCACCTCAGCCACGGCGTGGTTCGGGGTGCCGGTGGCGTGAAGGCAGAGAAAGTCCGGCCTGCCCATGCCGTGCAGCAGCTCCGCCAGAGGGCCGCCATCCTCGGGCACGACGAGCGAGTCGTGGGCGTCGCTGTTGGCGCGGTAGTCCTCGACGATCAAACCGCCGTCGCCAAGCTCGAGCGTCAGCGCGGCGGCGGCCTCGCCGGGGTGGAAGCCGTTGGTCAGCGGTGAAAGAGGGTCATTGATCTCATCACGCGCCAGCAGGCGCGTGTCCTCGAAGTCGCGCAGCAGCGCCGGCAGCAGGGGCAGGTCCGCCGCGACGACGAGGGCGCGGCGGGTCATGCCCGCGCGCATTGCCATCCAGGCCATGCCGAGGGCGTCGAGTCCGGCGGCGCAGCCGTTGGCGAGCATCTGCCAGGGTCCGCGAATGGCCAGCCCGATGCTGACAGCGGCGGCGATCTCGCTGTGCAGGGTGTTGCTGGCGCTGAATCTCCGGTTGGGCCTGCGCCAGGTGTTTTCGCCGAGCAGTTCGGCGGCGTTGCCCCGGCTGCTGGCGGCGAAAAGCCATGCCTCGCGTGTCTGCTCCGGCGTCCAGCCCGCGCGCGCCACCGTCCTCCGCGCCACATGCAGGGCCAGATTCGACGCCGCCGCGTGACGCCTGCCCTTGAGCGGCGCGCGGTCGGCGATGCGGCCGGCCAGCAGGCCGTCTTGCAGGGTCAGCCCCGCGCGCCCCAGGCGCCAGGACTCCAGGCAGGATTCAAGGTTTTCACCAAGGGCGCAGACGGCCTCGGCGGCGGTGATGACGGCGCGGCTCACAGATCAAAGATCTTCCCCGGATTGAGCAGCCCCTGCGGGTCGAGCGCGCGCTTGATGGAGCGCATCAATTCATAGCTGGCCTCGCCGAGCTGGCGGCGGATAAAGGCTTTCTTCGCCAGCCCCACGCCGTGCTCGCCGGTGACCGTGCCGCCGAGGCGCAGTGTCTCGCCCACGATCTCCTCCAGCGCGGTCTCGACGCGGTGCATCTCCTCCGTGTCGCGCTCGTTGGTGAGGAAAGTCGGGTGCAGGTTGCCATCGCCAAGATGACCGAAGGTGCCGACGCGCAGCTTGTGGCGCCGCGCGCACTCGCGGATGAAGCGGACCATCGCCGCCAGCTCGCTGCGCGGCACGGTCACATCCTCCAGGATGGTGGTGGGCATGACGCGGGCCAGGGCGGAGAAAGCATTCCGCCGCGCGGCAGCCAGGCGCGCGCCCTCGGCCTCGTCGGCTGCGGCGCGCACCTCGCGAGCGCCGTTTTGGCGGGCCAGATCCATGATGCGCGCGGCCTCCTCCTCGACCACGGCGGGATGGCCGTCAGTCTCCATGAGCACGAGCGCCTCCACATCCACAGGCAGGCCGATTTTGGCGTAGTCCTCCACGCATTCCACCGTCACGCGATCCAGGAACTCCAGCGTGCAGGGGATGATCTTCGCCGCGATGATGGCGGAGATAGTTTCGGCGGCGGCCTCCATGCTGTCATAGAGCGCCAGCATCGTCCGGCGCGCCTGCGGGCGGGGCAGCAGCTTGAGCGTGACCTCGGTGATGATGCCCAGCGTGCCCTCGCTGCCAATAAAGAGGTCCTTCATCGAATAGCCGGCCACGTCTTTGACACACTTGTTGCCGAGCGTGGCGAGGGTGCCGTCAGGCAGCACCACTTGCAGGCCCATCACATAATCGCGCGTGACGCCGTATTTGAGGCCGCGCAGTCCGCCGGAGTTCTCGGCCACATTGCCGCCGATGGTGCTGATCTTCATCGAGCCGGGGTCGGGCGGATAAAACAGGCCCGCCTTTGCCGCCGCGTCGTCAATTTCCTTGGTGATGACGCCGCACTGCGCGCGCAGGGTGAGGTTTTTCTCATCCACCTCGATGAGCCGGTCCATGCGCGCCAGGCACACAACCAGGCAGCCCGGCACCGGCACGCTGCCACCGCTCAGGCCCGTGCCGGAGCCGCGCGTCACCACCGGCACGGCGGCCTCCCGCGCCGCGCCGACGCAAGCGGCCACCTCCTCCGGGGTCAGAGGAAAAACGACCGCGCCCGGCTTCTGCTTGAGCGCTGCCGTGCCATCGAAACTGTAAGGCAGGATGTCCACATCCGCCATCAGCACGCGGTCGGGAGCGAGCAGGGCGCGGAGTTTTCCAACAAGGTCGGCGGTCACGGAATTCACGCGCGCAGTCTGGCGGGCCGCCCGCCGCGCGCAAGCTCCGCACTCCCGCTTTGACAAAAGGCTGGCGCTTTGCATCCGGCGCGCTCCATAGTCGGCGCATGTCTTTCCGCCACACTCTCAAGGACCGCGTCCAGTTCGCTGACACCGACATGGCCGGCATCGTCCACTTTTCAAATTTCTTCCGATACATGGAGCGCGTGGAGCATGATTTTTTCCGCTCCCTGGGCATGTCCATCTGGGACGGCAACAACCTGGAGGTGGCGGCGGAGGCCCGCGTCGGCTGGCCGCGTGTCCATGCCTCGTGCGACTACAAGGCGCCGCTGCGCTTTGAAGAGGAGTTCGAGATGGAGCTGCTCGTCGAGGACATCCGCGCCAGGACGCTGCGCTACCGGGTGCGCTTTTGGAAAAGCGACGGCACGCTCGCCGCCGAAGGCAGCCTCGTGGCCGCCTGCGTCCAGAAAGACCCCGCCAGCGGCCGGATGAAGGCTGTGTCCATCCCCGATCGCGTGCGTGAGAAGCTGAGCACCGCGCCGCCGGAGTCACTGGCGCCGCCGAAGGATCACGCCTGATTTTTCGAGCGCGGACACTCCCGGCAAGATTTCCAAACTATCGTTTGCCATTCCCTCAAAGCAGACGACAGAGGGGGCGCAAGTTAACCTGACAAAGGCTAAATGAAGCTGATCATCAGGTTGATTCTTTGGTGTTCTGAAATCCGCACCTGGAGCTTCCCGCAGCCTGAGCAGTCTTGCGCGACAAATCCAAATCTATGAACACCAAAATGTATGTGGGCAACCTGCCCTTCAGCGCCACCGAAGACGACATTCGCACCCTCTTCTCCGACTATGGCACCGTCACCGAAGTCTATCTGCCCATGGACCGCGAGTCAGGCCGCCCGCGCGGCTTCGCCTTCGTCACCATGGACTCCCAGACGGCCATGAACGAGGCCATCAAGGGCCTCAATGACAAAGACTACGGCGGTCGCAACCTCGCCATCAATGAAGCCCGCCCGAAAGAAGAACGACCCGCTTACTCCGGAGGAGGAGGAGGCTACGGCGGCGGTGGCCGCGGCGGCAAAGGCGGCGGTCGTGGCGGCTACGGCGGCGGTCGTTATTGATCCAGCGCGCGGCGCATCCATCTGATCCATTCAAGACGGCATCCCGGAGACGGGATGCCGTTTTTTGTCCGGCTTGGAGTCTTCAGTCCACCTTGCCGGGCTGCGGCGGCTCCAGCCCCATCGCCATGAGGGCCTCGCGCGCGGCGGCGGTGAGGGACTCGGCGGCGTCTCCGCGCGCCACGAGTTTTTCCAGGCCGCGCGCGGCGGCGGGGTTGCGGATGGAGGCCATGGCGCGGACGACTTTCGGGCTTTGGCCCGCGAGGCTGGCGGCATGCCAGTGCAGGTCTTCGAGAGCCTGCACCGTCTCAGCCTGCGCCAGCCTGCCAATGGCAGAGCACAGCTCGCGCAGTTCGGGGCTGCCCTGGCGGAAGTCTCCGAGCAGGGCGGGCACAAGCGCGGCCAGAGTATCCGGCTCGGCGATGGCGCGCAGGTTGGCGGCGATGAGTCCGCGCGCTTCCGCGTCGCGCACCCGGGCCAGTTTTTCCATCAGGGCCTGCACGGCCTCCACGGTGCCGAGCGCGGCCAGGGCCTCGGCGTGCTCATCGTGCTCCTGCGGCGTGCGCGCGCGCGACCATCGCTCCAGGATGGCGGCCACAGGATCGCGCGGTGGAGCCGTTGCGGCGTCAAGTACCTGGAGCGGCACCTCGACGGCTTGAGCAGGCGGCAAACCGGGAGCCAGCGGCGGCGGACGCACCGGAGCGGTGGCAACGGTTTCGATTTCCTTTTTCAACGGCCGCGCTCCCGGCCCAGCGAGGCGAATGCCAGCCAGTACGGCGAGCAATAGCAGCGCTGCCAAAGTGAGGCTGAGGGCGGTCTTCATACGCGCGGCCCGTGCCAGGGGTCAGCGGGAAAGCAGGAGCGTGTACGGGCCGGTGGCATGGCGGTCGTAGCCTTCCACGCACAGGTAGTAAGTGCCCGGCGTCAGCGCGCGCTTGAGGGTGAAGTTCAGGTCACGGCCGGTGTCATCCGCTTTTTTGAGCACCTTCCCGGCTGAGGAATACAGCGTGCCGTAGGTGTCCACAAAGCCGGTGGTCTTCATCGTCACGGTGGTCTTCACGGCCACGGTGATGACAAAGAAATCCTTGTCGGCGCCGTGATTGATGACGCCGGGAATGCCGCCCGGCACGGGCGCGGCGGTGGCGAAGTAGAAGTTGTTGCCGTGGTCGTCGGGAGTAGTGGCGGTGGCAGAGGCGACGAGGTTAACCGGATAGGGGTTTTTGCCTGCGGCACTGCTTTGCACCAGCAGGCGCGCGCTGAGGGCGCCCGCTCGGTCCGGCGCGCATGAGATGATGAAGCTGGTGGACTTGCCCTTGGCGAGGCTGGCCGCCGGCAGGGAGACAAAATGAAAACTGCCCGCGTCCGCGCCATCGAAGCTGGCCCCGACAATCGTCAGGGTGGTGGTGCCGGTGTTGGTAAGGGTGAGAGTTCTTTCAACTGTGGCCGCATTGACCTGAAGCGCGCCAAAGTTCAGGGTGGCGTTCATGGGCAGGGCGGTGGTGCCGGTTTTGAGGGCAATGTCTCCGCCGGTTGTGGTGGTGAAGGCGGAGGTGATGCTGTAGGCACCGGAGGTTGACGAGTTCACTCCGGCCACGCGAACATAATAGGTGCCTGCGGCGGTAAGGGTGCGCGTGAGCCTGAAGTTGGGCGCGCCATTGCCGTTGTCATCGCTGGCGAGCGCGGCACCGGTGCTGCCCAGAAGCGTGCCGGTGACATCAGTGCCGCCGCCGGAGGTGACGGTAAGCACGCCCGCGCCAGGGGCGCTTATTTTGAAGACATCAAGGTCGCCACCGGCCTCAAGAACGCCGGGCAGCGTGCCATTGACCGCCAGAGTCGTGGCAGCGGCGGTGGTGTTGCCGTGGTCGTCCACCGGGTCGGGCTTGGGGGGCTCGCCGGGGTCGCCGATGTGGCCGATGATCCAGGGCTTCAAAGTCAGCGTGTTGCCGTAGATGCCATACTCGTTGGGCCGCGCGCAGCCGTTGCCGTAGCTCACCGTTCCGGCGTGCAGCCACTGCCCTGAAAAACCCGGCACCATGAGCGGTCCGCCGCTGTCCCCCTGGCAGGAGTCCACGCCGCCGGTGGCAAATCCGGCGGCCAGATGCGTGCTGTTGAGGCCCGGATTGGTGACACCCGCCAGCGTCAGGGAAACCAGGGGCACATCCGCCTGGCGCAAGATTTTCGATCCCGCGCCGCCCTCGCGCGTGGCCCCCCAGCCGAGCACGCGCGTCATGGTTCCGACGGCGATCTGGTCGGAGGTTTCCACCAGGGGCAGAGTGGCGCGGGTGGTTACGGGGCTGGCCAGCTTCAGCAGGCAGAAATCATTGACCAGCGCGCCCTGGGAGGTCTCGCGGTAGTTCGGATGCATGATGACCTGGGAGACGGCCACACGCACGCCCTGGGAGGCGGTGCGCAGGTCGTGCCCGCCCACCCAGACATCCAGAGTGGAGGCGGGTGTGCCTTCCAGGCAGTGCGCCGCAGTCAGCACCCATTGCGGAGCCACGAGAGCCGCGCCGCAGAACTGCCCCGACGACGGTGTGGCTCCTTTTTCAACGAGTGCTGTCATGAAGGGGTACTCCCCCGAGGTGGTGTTGATGCCACCGACAATGCGTTTCTGCTGGGCCTGCGCGACGAGGCAGGACATGACGAGCATTCCCGCCATTAAGAACAGGGATTTTTTCATGGACCGGCTTGGTTGTTGAGCGTTGCTATGAGACGGACGCGGAAAGCTCCCACCCAGACTGCTCGAAGCAAGGAGATTCTTGTCCCAGGGCAGGGTTGCATCCAGGACGAATGCCGCTAGGCTCAGCGCCCGTTTTATGTGGAAAGGTCGTTTTGCCCAGGAAACCAGCCGCCTTGTGCAGGCTTACGGAGAGTCCGTGTCGTTTGACTGGAGGCTCTTCGCGCATGACATCCGGGGCTCGATCGCCCACTCGAAGGGGCTGCTGAAGGCGGGCATCCTGACGGCGGAGGAGCAGGCGGAGATTGAGCGCGGCCTTTTGGAAATCCAGGCGGAGATCGAGCACGGGGACTTTGAGTTCAAAGAGGCGCTGGAGGACGTCCACATGAACATCGAGGCGGAGCTGACGCGCCGCATCGGCCCCGCCGGGGCGAAGCTGCACACCGCGCGCAGCCGCAACGACCAGGTGGCCACGGATGTGCGCCTCTACACGCGCGACGCGGTGGACGGCCTGACGGCGCTGATCCGTGATCTGCAGCGCGCGCTCATCGAGGCCGCCGAGCGCGCCGGGCAGGCCGTGGTGCCCGGTTACACGCATCTCCAGCGCGGGCAGCCCGTGCTTTTCGCCCACCATCTGCTGGCCTATGTGGAGATGCTGGAGCGAGACGCGGGCCGCCTGGCCGACGCGCGCCGCCGCATGGATGTGATGCCGCTCGGCTCCGGCGCCCTGGCCGGCTCCACCATCCTGCTCGACCGCGATCATGTGGCCGCGCAGCTCGGCTTTGCCGCCGTTTCCCAAAACAGCATGGACGCGGTGAGCGACCGCGACTTCGCCGTGGAGGTGGTCTCTGCCATCGCCCTCTGCGGGGTGCATCTCTCGCGCTTGAGCGAGGACATCATTCTCTGGTGCAGCGCCGAGTTTGGCTTCGTGACGCTGAGCGACGCGCACACCACCGGCTCCTCCCTGATGCCGCAGAAAAAGAACCCGGACGTCGCCGAGCTGACGCGCGGGAAATCCGGCCGGCTCGTTGGCAACCTCGTCGCGCTTTTGACCCTGCTCAAAGGCCTGCCGATGACCTACAACCGCGACATGCAGGAGGACAAGGAGCCGCTCTTTGACTCGCTCGACACGCTGAAGGCCGCGCTCGAGGTCTTCGCGGAAATGATCGCCGGCATGGAGGTGAACGCGGCGCGCACACTCGCCGCCACGAGTGATCCCATGCTGCTCGCCACGGACCTCGCCGACTACCTGGTGAAGCGCGGCGTGCCCTTCCGCCAGGCACATGAGGTCATCGGCAAACTGGTGGCGCACTCCATCGCGGAGAGGGCGCCTTTTGCCGAAATACCACTCGCGAAGTACCAGGAATTCTCCCCCGCCTTTGCCGCGGACCTCTTTGACTGCCTGAACCTCGAAACCGCGCTCGCCGCGCGCCAGGCCGTGGGCGCGCCCTCGCCGCAAAATGTGGCGGCGCAGATCGCCCGCTGGAAGGAGGCGCTCTCGTGATGGCGGGGGATGGATCGAGACTCGAATTCCCCTTGTTCCGTGTCGAGGATCACGACGGCTGGGAGCTGGTCTCCAGCCGCCGGCTTTTTGAAAATCCGCACGTCAGCGTGGATGAGAACCGCTACCTCACCCCGCACCGCAGGCAGGAGCCCGTGCCCTGGCTGGTGGTGGAAAGGAAGGCCGCCGTGGCCATCGCGCCGGTCACGGCGGACGGAGAGTTTGTGCTCATTTCCCAGGAGCGCCTGCCGGTGCGGCAGACTTTATGGGAATTCCCCGCCGGCCAGATAGACGTGCCGCTGGCGGAGATCACGCCGGAGATCGTCGTCGAGACCGCCCTGCGCGAGTTGCGCGAGGAATGCGGCGGCGTGCTGGCCGAAGGGGGGCGCCTGGAGCCGCTGGGCTGGTTCCTTCCCTCGCAAGGATTCACCGACGAGCACGTTTATCTTTTCAGAGCGGAGCCCGTGTGTGTCGCCAGCCGTCCCGATCCGGATGGAAGCGAGCACATCAGCGACGTGCGCCTGGCCAGTCCGGGAGAACTGCGGAGGATGATCGCTGCCAATGAGATCACCACCGCCCTGACACTGGCCTTGTTCGCACGGATGGCGGCGAAGGGAACTCTTTGAGGCGCAAACCCATTCACCCCCTCGATTTGAACCATGTGGCAAGGCATCCTGAACAAAGTCTTCAAAGTCCGCGAAAAAGTGGCGCTCAACCTCGGCAAGGAGGATGAGGAGAAGCCCTTCCTGGAGCACCTCGACGACCTGCGCGACATGTTTGTGCGCATTGGCGTGACGCTGATCATCGCCGTGATCGGCATGTTCTTTTTTTATCAGGAGTTGTTCCGCGCCATCCGCTATCCCATGATCCTCGCCGGGCTGGCGGACGACCAGGCGGGCGCGGAGGCGCTGCTGCAAAACACCGATGTCGCAGGCCCCTTCATGATGGCGATCAATGTCACGCTGATCGCGGGAGTCATCATTTCCTTCCCCCTCCTGCTCATCTTTGTGCTCCAGTTCATCCTGCCGGGATTGAGGGCGAATGAAAAGAAGGTGCTATGGCCGGCCATCGGCATCGGCACCGGCCTTTTTCTGACTGGCTGCACCTTTGCCTATTGGGTCGTGCTGCCGAGAGCCTTGGAGTTTTTCGACGACTTCGCCGCCACACTGGGTTCGCGGCAGGACTGGACGCTTTCCAACTACGTCACCTTCACCACCCGCTTCATTCTCGTCTTCGGCATCGCCTTCGAGCTGCCGGTCATTGTCATGGCCCTCGTGAAGCTGGACTTCCTGAACTACAAGCTCATGAAGTCCACCTGGCGGCACGCTTTGATCGCCATCACACTCTTCGCGGCCATCATCACGCCGACGCCGGATGTGCTCACGCTCATGCTGATGTCAGGCCCGCTTTATTTCCTCTACGGCATCTGCATCGTGCTGGCCTACTTCATGGAGAAGAAGGACCGCAAGGCCTATCCCGAGTATTACGCCCAGATCGAGAAGGACGAAAAAGAACTCGAAGAAGAAGTGAAGGACGACTGGGACAACGAGAACTACAACCCCTGGTTCTCCGAGGACAAGGACGAGGAGGAGGACGAATACCACAAGCCCCGCCCCTCCGCGCCGCCGCCCGAGGTGGAGAAAGCGCCGAACACCGTGCCCATGAGCACCGACCCCGCGCCCGCGCCGCCGGAGGACGAGGAGCCCGAGCACGAGGACCAAGGTTCCTCCGTGCCCGACGAGGAGGACGAGCCCCTTGTCACAGGACGCGGCCCCGAAACCCCGCGCGAGGAAAAGACCACCGAGGAACTCGCCCGCGAGGACGAGCAGCGCGGCGGCAATCCATAAATACCACGCTCACCCTGGACGATCCTCACGCCAGGGCGGAAGCGACCGGGTTTTCCCTCAAAACCGCCGCATGTCACGCGGCGTTGCGCTCGACCCGCTTGCGCAGAATGGGCGGACGCTCGCCTTTGACCACGGCCTCGTTGATGGAGACGCCGCGCACATCGGCGCGGCTGGGCACGTCATACATCACATCAAGCATGATTCGCTCAAAGATGCTGCGCAGTCCGCGCGCGCCGGTGCCGCGTTTGATGGCCTCGCGCGCCATGGCCGCCAACCCTTCCTTGTTCACATTGAGGTCCACGCCGTTCATGCGCATGAGCTTGGCGTACTGCTTGACCAGGGCGTTCTTTGGCTCAGTCAGGACGCGCACGAGTTCCACCTCGGTGAGCGGCTCCAGGGAGCAGGCGACGGGCAAACGCCCGATGAATTCGGGGATGAGACCGTAGGCGAGCAGATCCTCAGGCTCCGCCTCCAGCTTGGCGGGGGCCGCCTCGTCCGTTTTTCCAGCGATATTGAATCCAAGTGTCTGCTTGCCCGTGCGGCGCTTGACGATCTCATCGAGTCCAACAAACGCGCCGCCGCAGATGAACAGTATGTTCTCAGTGTTGACCTGGATGTACTCCTGCTGCGGATGCTTCCGCCCGCCCTGCGGCGGCACATTGCAAATGGTGCCCTCGACAATCTTTAAAAGCGCCTGCTGCACACCCTCACCGGACACGTCACGGGTGATGCTGACGTTGCCCGTGGTGCGGCCGATCTTGTCTATCTCGTCTATGTAAACGATGCCGATCTCAGCCCTGGCGATGTCATAATCCGCAGCCTGAAGCAGGCGCAGGATGATGTTTTCCACATCCTCTCCCACATATCCGGCCTCAGTGAGGGTGGTGGCGTCCGCGATGCTGAAGGGCACGTTCAGGATTTTCGCAAGGGTCTTGGCCAGCAAGGTCTTGCCGCAGCCGGTGGGGCCGAGCAGGAGAACGTTGCTTTTCTCGATCTCGACATCGTTCATGTCAGTCACCGCCCTGGCTCCCCCGCCCTGGTTTCCAGACTGCTGCTGCAGATGCAGGATGCGCTTGTAATGATTGTGGACGGCGACGCTGAGCACCTTCTTGGCGTGCGTCTGGCCGATGACATGCTTGTCCAGCTCGGCCGCGATCTCCGCCGGCTTCGGCACCAGCAGCCCCTGGTCCGCTTCCGCCTCCTGCACGGCCTCGCGATCAAGGATGCCCTTGCAGACGTTGATGCAATTGTCGCAAATATACACGCCCGGCCCGGCGATGAGCTTCCTGACCTCCGCGTGGCTTTTGCCGCAGAAGGAGCAGAGGGTGACGGTGGAGGCGCGGGCCATGCGGCGGAGGGGATTTGCGCCGCGGTTACTGCGGCGGGTTCAGTTCCTTGTTGCTTTGCAGCACCTTGTCCACCAGGCCATAGGCGGCGGCCTCCTCGGCGGTCATGTAGTTGTCGCGGTCGGCGTCCTTTTCGATGATCTCGGGGCTCTTGCCGGTGTGGTGCGCCAGGATGCGGTTCAGGCGGCGCTTGAGCTTGTACATGAAGTCCACGGTGCGTTCGACATCGCTGGCCGTGCCGCGCGCTCCGCCGGACACCTGGTGGATCATGATGTCGCTGTTTGGAAGCGCGTAGCGCTTGCCCTTGGTGCCAGCGGAGAGCAGCACCGCGCCCATGCTCGCGGCGATGCCGATGCAGTAGGTGTTCACGTCGCATGTGACGAACTGCATGGTGTCATAAATGGCGAGTCCGGCGGTCACGGAGCCGCCGGGGCTGTTGATGTAGAGGTGAATGTCCTTCTTCGGATCCTGCATCTGGAGGAACAAAAGCTGGGCGATGATGATGTTCGCCACCTGGTCGTTCACCTCCGTGCCCAGAAAGATGATGCGGTCCTTCAAAAGCCGCGAGTAGATGTCGTACGCCCGCTCCATGCGCCCCTCAGTCTCGATGACGGTGGGCACGATGTAGTTGGAGGGCGGCGTGATGAGGGACGGGATGTCGTGGGGGGGGTTGGACATGCGGCAATCAAACGGCGGCGTGATGGATTGTCAAACAAGGCTCCTTCCCGGCTCCAAAGAAAAACCTTTCGCTTTGGAGAAGGGTTTCGCTTTCCGCGGCGGGATTGTCTTTTATTCTCCGCGCCCTTTTCCCCGCCATGCCCGTCAAACTCCGCCTCAACACCGCCACCGCCACGCGGATCGTCCTCGCCAAGGTCGGCAACCCGCAGCGCCAGGAACCTCTCCAGACGTCCCGCCAGGTCTTCGACATCGCCGAGGCGGACCAGGAGGTGCTCACCGCGCTGTTTTTGAAACCCTTCAAGAACCTCATCGCCCACCGTTTCGTCCACCACGCCTCGCTGGATCACCACGAGATGCACCGCTGCTCCAGGGCGTTGTTCGCCGATCCGTCCAGGATGCTCGAGACCGGCGTCGAGATCGCCAGGCGTCTGCACGCCAAATCGAATCATCCCAACATCAAATCCGGCGATCTTTGCATCGTCTTCATCAAGGAAATCCACATCGAGGGGGAGCTGGTCAACGGCTTGTGCATCCTCAAGTCCGAGAGCGTCGTGCCCTTCCTCAGCATCACCACGCAGGATGGCGACCTCCACCTCTCCACGCAGCAGGGCATCCAGCCGGAGAAGATAGACAAAGGCTGCCTCATCCTCGACTATCAGGGCGCCAAAGGCGGCTATGTGCTCACCTTTGACCGCAGCGGCGAGGACACCAAATTCTGGGTGCGCGAGTTCCTCGGCGTCGAGGCCGTGCCGGACTCCGCCTTCCTCACCAACGCCTATGCAAAAATGGCCGTCTCCTTCATCGAGGAGCACAAACCCGCCGGGGACACGCCGCCCTGGGACACCTGCAATGCCGCCCGCGAAGCCCTGACCTACTTTGAGGAGCGCGATCAGTTTGACCTCGGGGAATTCGAGAAGGAGGTGCTCAAGTCACCTGATGCCGTCGCCGCCTTCGAAGGCCACCGCGCCCGCGTGATCGAAGAACAAGGCCAGCCGCTAGACACCAGGTTCGAGATTTCCAAGAAGGACATCACCAAGGCAAAAAGGCGCATCGGTGCCGTCCTCAAGCTCGACACCGGCGTCGAAATCCACGTCAAATCCACCCTCTCCACCGAGCACGACCCCGTCCTGGAACGCGGCTATGACGACGCCAAAGGGATGAAGTTCGTGAAGGTCTATTACAAAGAGCAGCTCACAGCGGGCTGAGCCGCTTTCCCGTTGCCGCGCGGCGTATCCATTTCACTGTCCCTCATCATGCCCACGCCCCCTTTCCACTACCAGCCTCTCCTCGAACTCGGCACCGACGACACCGAATACCGCCTGCTGACGAAGGATCACGTCCGCGTCGAAAAACTGGGCGATAAAGAGATGCTCGTCGTCGATCCCGAAGCGCTCACGCTGCTGGCAAACCAGGCGTTTCATGACATCAATTTCTTCCTGCGGCCGAAGCACTTGAAGCAGGTCGCCGCCATCCTCGATGACAAGGAAGCGAGCGAAAACGACCGCATGGTGGCGCTCACGATGCTCAAGAATGCCGACGTGGCCTCCGCGGGCTTGCTGCCGTTTTGTCAGGACACCGGCACCGCCATCATCATGGGCAAAAAAGGCCAGCAGGTCTGGACCGGGGGTGGTGACGAGGCCGCGCTCTCGAAGGGCGTCTATCTCGCCTACACCGAGAACAACCTGCGCTACTCGCAAAACGCCGCGCTGAACATGTTCGACGAAAAGAACACCGGCACCAACTTGCCCGCGCAGCTCGATTTGTATGCCACCGATGGCGATGCGTATAAATTCCTCTTCATCGCCAAAGGCGGCGGCTCGGCGAACAAAGCCTTCCTGTATCAAGAGACCCGCGCCGTGCTCAATCCGAAGAGCATCGTGAAGTTTTTGTCCGACAAGATGGTCACGCTCGGCACCGCCGCGTGCCCGCCTTACCACCTCACCTTCGTCATCGGCGGCACCTCGGCCGAATCGACGATGAAACACGTCAAGCTGGCCTCGACGAAGTATTACGACAACCTCCCCACCACCGGCAACGAACACGGCCGCGCCTTCCGCGATGTCGAACTCGAGGCGCAGATGCTCCAGGCCGCTCGCGAGTGCGGCATCGGCGCGCAGTTTGGCGGGAAATACTTCGCGCTCGATGTGCGCATCATCCGCCTGCCGCGTCACGGCGCCTCACTGCCCATCGGAATCGGTGTTTCGTGCTCCGCCGACCGCCAGGCGAAAGGCAAGATCACGCGTGACGGCGTCTTCATCGAGAAGCTCGAAACGAACCCTCTGCAATACATCCCCGAGGAGCTGCGCCACCGCAAAGACACCAACGCCGTGCGCATCGACACGAACCGCCCCATGGCCGAGATCCGCGCCGAGCTGAGCAAGTATCCCACCACCACGCGCCTCCTCATCAACGGCCCCATCATCGTCGCCCGCGACATCGCGCACGCGAAGCTGAAGGAGATGCTCGATGCCGGCAAGCCGCTGCCCGATTACTTCAAAAATCACCCGGTCTATTACGCCGGTCCCGCCAAAACACCCGCCGGCATGCCCAGCGGCAGCTTCGGCCCCACCACCGCCGGCCGCATGGACAGCTACGTCGATCTTTTCCAAAGCCACGGCGGCAGCATGATCATGATCGCCAAAGGAAATCGCGGCCAGCAGGTCACCGACGCGTGCAAGAAGCACGGCGGCTTCTACCTCGGCAGCATCGGCGGCCCCGCCGCCATCCTCGCCAAGGAAAACATCAAAAAGGTCGAAGTCGTCGAGTTCCCCGAACTCGGCATGGAAGCCATCTGGAAGATCGAAGTCGAGGACTTCCCCGCTTTCATCCTGATCGACGACAAGGGGAACGACTTCTTCCAGACCGTCGGTCCGGGATGCTCGGTGAAGCATTGAGCCTCAGTAATCGTAAGCCGACAAAATGGACTCCACTTTCTCATCTTTGAAGAAGATTGAGAAAGTGGAGGGTATCTCCGCCCTGTGTCTTGCTTCACGAGAACTGTAGGAGTTGATGTAAAAATAGTGGTCGTCTTTGCCTGTGCCGTGGGGAGGTCCGAGCAGTTTCAGCACGGCATCGCGGGACATTCCTTCTGTTATTTGTGAGCGAATCTGACGAACCGGCCATTCGATAGCCTTTGGTCTTGTCGCAAGACGCCATGAGGCCAGACCGATCAGCGCAGCAATGCCAATTAGAATGAGCACTGCAACAATTCGAAACATCGGTTTCATGGCAGCCAAGGACATGTTCAGAGCATAAAGGTTTTCCGTCACGCACGTCCAGTTGAAACTCATCTCCCGAGCCGGAGGCTCGAAAGAGATTAGCCGGTGGTGAAGTTCGCGGAGCGACCGGGAACCACCGGAACCGGACCGCCCCACCACCTCCGATACGGGATGCGCCCCGGCAGGGGCGCGAGAAGATGACGAAGCTCCTCCGACGATTTTGCCCGTCAGACTCCGAATGCCCTTCTCGCGCCCTTTGAGGGCGCGGTGACGGTTTCAAAATCTGGCTTGGAGAGTTGTCGCGCAGCCACACTTCGTCGGTCCGCAATCACTGGCAGGAAGTGTCTGCCCCAAGGTTTTAGAGCTTGCCGTTGACATGGTCAATGGCGGCGCGGCAGATCTCCCAGAAGCTGCCGGACTCCAGGCTGGCGCCGCCAACGAGGGCGCCGTCCACGTCTTTCTGGGCGATGAGTTCGGCCATGTTTCCCGGCTTCACGCTGCCGCCGTATTGGATGCGGATTTTCTGCGCGGTGTCCTCGCCAAACATCTCGCCTAGCACGGCGCGGGTGAAGGCGTGGGCCTCCTGCGCCTGCTGCGGACTGGCGGTGCGTCCGGTGCCGATGGCCCAGACGGGC
>DDQZ01000045.1:23144-23382 GCA_002343505.1 Verrucomicrobiaceae bacterium UBA2429
CCAGACGGGCTCGTAGGCGATGACACAATCCTGCACACGGCGCGCGCCGACTTCGGCGAGCGATTCGCGGAGCTGTCCGCCAAGCACATTTTCAATGAGGCCGGCATCGCGCTCCTCCAGCGTCTCGCCGATGCAGAGGATGGGGTGCAGGCGCGCCTCAAGCGCGGCGAGCACTTTGGCGTTCACAACGGCGCTGGTCTCGCCGTAGATGCTGCGGCGCTCGCTGTGGCCGAGGATG
>DDQZ01000045.1:23522-23814 GCA_002343505.1 Verrucomicrobiaceae bacterium UBA2429
GCTCGCTGTGGCCGAGGATGACGTGCTTGCAGCCGCATTCCTTGATCATGCGCGCGTTGATCTCGCCGGTGAAGGCGCCACCGGCGTGCTGGCTCATGTTCTGCGCGGCCAGCTCGACGACTTCCTCGTGGGCGTTCATCAGGGTCTGCTGCGCTCGCTCGAGACTGACAAAGGGCGGGGCGACGACGATCTGCACGGGGCATTTGTCCGGAACGAGGCGGGAGAAGGAGCGCAGAAAGTCGTCGGTCTCCTGCGGGGTCATGTGCATCTTCCAGTTGGCGGCGATGATGGG
>DDQZ01000075.1:0-169 GCA_002343505.1 Verrucomicrobiaceae bacterium UBA2429
CTTCGATCCGAAGCCGCTGCTCAAGAAATTTCATGGCAAGTCGCTGCCCTCCGCGAAGAATCTGGCGAAGGACCGCCGCCTTGGCGGCGCGGCGCTGGCCTCGCCTTTCGAGTTCAAAAAGCACGGCCAGTCCGGCATGGAGATCAGCGAGCTTTTCCCGCATGTGGCG
>DDQZ01000075.1:310-786 GCA_002343505.1 Verrucomicrobiaceae bacterium UBA2429
GCGAGCTTTTCCCGCATGTGGCGAGGCACGCGGACGACTTGTGCGTGATCCGCTCCATGTTCAGCGACGTGCCGAACCACGAGCCCGGCCTCATGATCATGAACACGGGCAATTTCACCCTGCCGCGCCCGAGCGTCGGCTCATGGGCGCTCTATGGCCTGGGCACGGAGAATCAAAGCCTGCCCGGCTTTGTGGTCATGTGCCCGAACGGCCTGCCGACGGCGCAAAGCGCGAACTGGCGCAACGCCTTCCTGCCCGGCATCTACCAGGGCACGCACATTGACACCAAGGAGACCACGCCGGACCAGCTCATCGCCAATCTGCGCAACGACTTCATCCTTCCAGGCCAGCAGCGCAAGCAGCTCGGCTTCATCCAGAAGCTCAATGAAATGCACCGCGCGGAGCGTGCGGGTGATCCGCAGCTCGAAGCCCGGATCCAATCCCTGGAGCTGGCCTTCCGCATGCAGACCGAGGCC
>DDQZ01000075.1:934-1235 GCA_002343505.1 Verrucomicrobiaceae bacterium UBA2429
GCCTTCCGCATGCAGACCGAGGCCACGGATGCCTTCGATGTGGAGCAGGAGCCGGCGCGCATCCGCGAGATGTATGGTGACACGCTTCAGGGCCGCCAGATCCTCATGGCGCGCCGCCTTGCCGAGCGCGGTGTGCGCTATGTGCAGGTCTATCACGGGGCCGGCCAGCCGTGGGACAGCCACGCCAGCCTGGAGGAAAATCACCGCCGCCTCGCCCGCGAGTGCGACCAGGCCATCGGCGCGCTTTTGCAGGATCTCAAGGAGCGCGGCATGCTCCAGGACACGCTCGTCATCTGGGGCG
>DDQZ01000075.1:1355-76403 GCA_002343505.1 Verrucomicrobiaceae bacterium UBA2429
ACGCTCGTCATCTGGGGCGGCGAGATGGGCCGCACGCCCACCGCGCAGCTTCCACTCACTCCGAAGATAGGCCGCGACCATCACACGGACGGCTTCACCGTCTGGATGGCGGGCGGCGGTGTGAAGGGCGGTCATACCCATGGCATCACCGACGACATCGGCCTGGGCATCGCCGAGGGGAAAGTGCATGTGCATGACCTGCACGCCACCATCCTGCACCTGCTCGGCTTTGACCACGAGGCGCTCACCTACCGCTATGCGGGCCGCGACTTTCGTCTCACGGATGTCTTTGGCAACGTGGTGAGGGAGATCCTGGCTTGACGCCCGCTTCCCGCTCCGGGCTTTCCCGGTGCAAATTCCGCGTTACCCGCAACCCTCCCCCGCGTTGAGTGTTCCCGTCACGCCGATGAAACACGTCACCCATTTTTCCGCCATCCTTCTTTCCGCCGCGCCGCTGGCCGCGCAGACCACGCTGATGGAGCAGCGCTTCGACGCGGTGGACAAAAACAAGGACGGCATCGTCACCGAGGCCGAGCTGCCGGTGAAAATGTGGTTCCGCCTTCTCGATGCCAACAATGACGGACAGATCACCCGCGCCGAGGCGATTGCCGGAGCCTCCCGCCTGCGTGGAGCGCGCGGCATGGGCGCGGCGGCTGAGGAGCCTGCCGAACCGGAGGACGCCTCGCTCAAAGAGGCGCCGCGCGTGCTCAAGGCCGCCGAGCACGGAGTCGGCCACCTCGTGCCCGACCTGTCTCTGCGCGACCTCGCCGGTCAGGAGAAAAAACTCAGCGCTCATCTGGCGGACACGCGCGGCTTGGCGCTGATTTTCTTCGGCGCCACCTGCCCCATCAGCCAGAAATACGGCCCGGAGATGTCGCGGCTGGAAAAGGACGCCGCCGCGCACGGGCTGCGCGTCATTCTCGTCTGCCCGGTGGGCGTCGAGACCACGGACGACATCCGCCAGTTCATCTCCGGCCACGGTTTGAAATCCCCCGTCGTCCACGACACCACGGGCGCTCTCGCCGCCACGCTCGCCGCCACGACCACCACGGAATGCTTCCTGCTCGATGCCCGCCGCACGCTTGTGTATCGCGGCGCCATCAATGACCAGTACGGCCTCGGTTACGCGAAGGAACAGCCCACCCGCGCCTACCTGCGCGATGCCGCAGCCGCCCTGCTTCGCGGTGAGCCGCCTGAAATCGCGGCCACCAGCGCTCCGGGTTGCGCGCTCGATGTGAAAACCGCCGCACCGGCACAGACCGGCGTCACTTATCACAACCAGATCGCCCGCATCATGCAGGCTCACTGCGTTGAGTGCCACCGCAAGGATGGCGTGGGACCCTTCAGCCTGGAGACGTATGACGACCTCGTCGAAAACGCCGGCATGATCCGCAAGCAGGTCGAGCGCGGCGTCATGCCGCCCTGGTTCGCCGCTCCGACCGCGGAAGGCCACGCCAGCCCGTGGGCGAACGACACTTCTCTCTCCGCGCGGGACAGGGCCGACCTGCTCGCCTGGCTCGCCAGCGACCGCCCGCCCGGTGATCCGGCGGACGCGCCCCTGCCGCGCAACTTTCCCGCAGAGTGGTTGCTGGGCAAACCGGAGGTCGTGGTCCAGCTCCCCCAGCCTGTCGCCATCAAGGCTGAGGGCACCATGCCCTACCAGTTCATCACCGTGCCCACCGCCTTTGCCGAGGACCGCTGGGTGAGCGCCTACGAGATCCTGCCCACCGACCGCAGTGTGGTTCATCACGTCATCATCCAGGTGCATGAAAAGGGCGCGCGCGTGCGGAACAGGGGCGAGGGTAGCGAGGGCTACTGGGCCGCCTATGTGCCCGGAAACACCCACCACCGCTACCCCGCCGGCTTTGCCAAAAAGCTGCCCGCCGGGGCCACTGTCAGCTTCCAGATTCACTATACGCCGAATGGCAAAAAGACCCAGGATCAGCTCCGGCTCGGCCTGCACTTCGCCAAGGAGCCTCCGCGCTATGTGGTGCATACCGCCGCCGTGGCCCATCCCCGGCTGAGCATCCCGCCGCACACCGCGCGCCATGTCGAGGTGAAGGAGCAGACCGTGCCGGCGAACATGAACCTCACTGCCCTCATGGCGCACATGCATGTGCGCGGGGCTGCCTTTAAATTCGAGGCCACTCGTCCTGACGGCACGCACGAGGTGCTGCTCGACATCCCGCGCTACGACTTCAACTGGCAGCTCCGCTACGACTACGCGCAGCCGCATTTCCTGCCCGCCGGCAGCCGTGTGAAGCTCACCGCCGTCTTCGACAACAGCGAGTCCAACCCCGCCAACCCCGACCCCTCCAAGACTGTCCGCTGGGGGCCGCAGACGCATGACGAGATGATGATCGGCTACTTCGAGTACTTCACGCCGCGCAAGGACGATGTGGCTATGGAGTAGAGACTGCTCTCGAGGCCTCACCTTCCCCCTTGCATCCACAGCAACTTGGCGCTTGGGATTGCCGCGATGCCCAAGTATATCGTCACCATCGGCCTGGAGGTCCACGCCCAGCTCACCACCCGCAGCAAGATGTTTTGCGGCTGCGCCATCGCCTACGGCGAGGAGCCGAACACTCTGACATGCCCCACCTGCCTGGGCCTGCCCGGCGCGCTGCCTGTGCTCAATCAAAACGCCATCGAAAAAACCATCCTCGCGGGTCTCATGCTCGGCTGCGAAACCCCTCCTGTCGTGAAGTGGGACCGCAAAAACTACTTCTACCCGGACATGCCCAAGAACTACCAGATCACCCAGTTCGATCTGCCCCTGTGCCTGGGCGGCGGCGTGCCCTTGTATGACCTGGCCTATCCGAAGGATGCTCAGAAAAGCATCGCCAATCCCGGCAAAGTGGTGCAGCTCACCCGCATCCACCTGGAGGAGGACGTGGCCAAAAGCACCCACCACGCCGGCTTCACCACCATTGACTTCAACCGCGCCGGCACTCCGCTCATGGAGATTGTCTCCGAACCTGACATTGCCAGCGCCGAGGAGGCGTTTGCCTATCTCACCAGCCTGCGCCAGATCCTCGTCTATGGCGGCGTCAGCGACGCCGACATGGAAAAGGGGCAGATGCGGTGCGATGTGAACATCTCCGTGCGGCCCGAGGGCCAGGAGCAGCTCGGCGCCAAGATCGAGCTGAAGAATTTGAACTCCATGTCCGCCGTCCGCCGCGCCATCAAGTATGAGGCCGCGCGTCAGATGGACTGCCTGGACCGGGGTGAAAAACTCATTCAGTCCACACGCCGCTGGGACGACGACCGCGGCGAGACCACGCTCATGCGCACGAAGGAGGACGCGCACGATTACCGCTACTTCCCCGACCCTGATCTGCTGCCTCTGCGCACGCCGGACATCCTGGCCCGCGTGCGCCCGCTGGTGCCCGAGCTGCCCCACGAAAAGCGCGCCCGGTTTGAAAAGGACTACGGCTGCTCCGCCTACGACGCCGGTGTGCTTGCCAGTGAAAAAGCGCTCGCTGCCTGGTATGAGGCCGCCATTGCCGCCCAGCCCGGCGTGCCCGCCAAAAAAATCGCCAACTGGGTCATCAACGACCTGCTCGGCGTGCTCAAAGACAGCGAGGGCGGACTCGCCGCCTGCCCTGTGCGGCCCGCACAGCTTGCCGCGCTCGTCGCCATCGTCGAGGCGGGAAAAATCTCCAACACACAGGCCAGGGAGGTCTTTGCCGAAATGGCCGCCTCCGGTGCCGATCCCGCCAAAGTCATCCAGGTCAAAGGCTTCGAGCAAGTGAGCGACACCGGCGCGCTGGAGGCCATTGTGGATCAAATCCTCGCCGCCAACCCGGAAAAAGTCGCCGAAGTCAAAGGCGGTAACGACAAAGCCATGAACTGGTTTACCGGCCAGGCCATGAAAGCGAGCCAGGGCAAGGCCAACCCCAAACTCGTGACTGAGATCGTGCGCCGCAAAGTTCTGTCATAAAGCGGATGGCGCGTGTTTTTGCCAGTGGGTTTGAATGAGTCCATGCAAAGCCCGGCATTCATCAAGGGCCAGGCTCTCTGACGGTTAGGACCAATGACCGTGCCATCGCTTGAATGGTCGAAGCATCAACGGCGCGGCGGCGCGTCTGCCGCTCGTTCCAATGCAGCACAAGGCCGCGACCGTAGCCCTTCATTGGAGCGAAAGGCAGGACACGGATTCGTTTCCGGTCCATTCCGCGCAGCCCCAGCGCCGGCAGGACGGCGGCGCATTCGCCCATGTCCACAAGCTGACGCGCCTGCAGGATGGAGCCGCATTCAAAACGCGGACGGTAGTCCACCCCGGCGTCAGCCATCGCGGCCCGGATGGCCAGATCGAGCTGGCCGCCATCCCGCCCCGCTGCAAAGGGCAAGTCGCGCCAGAAGGACGGGTGGGATGCCTGGCGGTCGCTCACGCCCTGCGGGATGAGCCTCTCCGGGATGCAGATCACAAATCCCAGCTTTACCAGCGGCAGCACGGACTTCGCTGCGGGAATGGCATCGCGCCTGAGAATGGCGAAGTCCGCGCGCCCCTCCGAGACCGCCTCCGCCAGCGAGCGGCTGCGCATTGGCTGGATGAGCAGCGTGGCTCCTCCCAGAAGCTCCGCCAGTCTGGGCAGGGCGGGCACCACAAGCCACTCCAGCACGCTGGCACCGGCTCCGATTGTGAATGATTTTGGCAGGCCGCGCTGGTCGCGGCGGAAGTCCTCCAAGTCTTGAAGCTGCTCCCGGATCAGCGAGGCCAGTCTTGCGCCCGCCGGAGAAAGCGAGAGCGTGCGTCCCTTGCGCCGTGTCAGCTCCACATCGAAAAACTCCTCCAGCTCCCGGATTTGCCGGCTGATCTGGCTCTGGCGGTTCGCATCATCAGGCGCGGCGCGGGCGATGCTTCCCGCCTCGGCCATGCTCATGAAGCCGCGCAGCCTTTCCAGGGTGAGGCCGCCTTTGGAAAACAATTTTTCAAACATGACTTTTGAGTCATGTATCCTGTGGATTCAGTTATTTTGCAAGCGCGCGCATGAGCCATGATGGGGCGTCATGAAACAACAAAGCTACGACCTCATTGGTGACATTCACGGCCAGCATGAAAAGCTGGCGCGGCTCCTGGAGAATCTCGGCTACCGTCCACGCCCTGGCGGCGGCATGCGTCATCCTGACGGGCGCAGGGTGGTCTTTTTGGGCGACTACATTGACCGGGGACCGGACATCCGGCGGGTGCTGGAGACGGTGCGCGGCATGGTGGAAAGCGGCGACGCGCTCGCCATCATGGGCAACCACGAATACAACGCCGTGCTTTATGCCACACCGGACGGCAACGGCGGCCATCTCAAGGAGCACTCGGCGCGCAACACGAAAACTCACCAGGCCACGCTCGACCAGTTTGCCGGGCGGCCCGCCGAGTGGGCGGAGTGGCTGCTATGGATGCGCGGACTGCCGATGTTTCTCGATCTCGGCGCTCTGCGCGCCGTCCATGCCTGCTGGGATGCGCGCCGCATAAGCCGGCTGGGCGGCGCCAGCCTGCTCGACCCGGATTTCCTGCGCGCAAGCGCCACCAAGCTAACGCCGGAACACCGCGCGGTCGAAAATGTGCTCAAGGGTCCCGAGATGCTCATGCCGGAGGGATCGTGCTTTCACGACAAGGAAGGCGCCGCGCGCCGCACGGTGCGTGTCCGTTGGTGGGACATTCCGCCGCAATCCCATGTTTGCGCTCTGGCGATGCCGGAACCCTTCGACTCTCCAGGCGAGGCCGCTCCGCACGACCTGCGCCGGCTGCCCTGTTACGGAAGCAATGAGCCGCCCGTGTTTTTCGGCCACTACTGGCTGCCGCCCGAAAAAGAAAAGGCGCCCCTCGCCCGCAATCTGGCCTGCCTCGACTTCAGCGGCGCACGCCAGGGGCCGCTCGTGGCCTACCGCTGGGACGGGGAGCGCGAGCTGAGTCCGGAAAAATTCGTGTGCGCCTCTCTGCCCGAAACAACCACGCACACTCCATGAAAACACACGCTTCATTCGATGCCTTCCTCACCGCAGCGCGCGAAAACGCGCTCCGAATGCTGCTCAACGCCGAATACATCCGGCGGGAGCTGCCCTCGCTGCAAGTCCCCGAGGGCTTGCGCGCTGACATCCTCGAACTGTGTGATGACTGGTGTGAGGCCAAGCATGATGCCTTCAGTCTCATCTTTGACATCTCCGATATCCATGCTGAAGGGGCGGATATTCGCCAGCACTGCGCGCGCCTTTTGTCATGGCTGACCCAGGCGTCCATGAAAGCCCATGCCGTCATCATCCAGGCTCAGGACTCCGCCGCCTCTTCGCTCGTCACGCTCCTGGTCACAGAGTCCGCTGTCAATGTGCTCAACGCCAACTCCGCCGCGCATGAAGCCTGGGCGGATCATCTGAACTTTTGAACTCCCCTCCAAAATCAATCCGCAGCATGAACCGCACCCGCCGAGCCAGACAAATCCAGACCATTCAACTCCTCAAAACCGAACTCGAAAAACCCGGCCTCAGCGCGGAACGCCGCGAGGAATTGAGCGAGTTCCTCATGGATTGCGCGCATGATTGCTTCATGGACGACATGTTCGAACCGGACTTCTTGAACGGAATCATCCTCATCCGACACGGCGAGAGCATGGCGAATGCGGGGGAACGCACACGGACGCCGTCCGGCATCCCTCTCAGCCCGCTGGGGCGGGAGCAGGCGCGGGATCTGGAGCACGCCGCCTTGGACCCCGAGCTGATCGTCGTCTCGGCCTACCTGCGCACCCAGGAGACGGCCGCACCGCTTTGCCAAAGACTCAGCGATGTGCCCGTGGAGACCTGGCCCGTGCATGAGTTCACCTACCTGGCTCCCGAACACTACATAAACACCACTGAGCAAGACCGTCATGCACCAGTCGCGCGCTATTGGGAGCGCGCGGACCCGCAGCATCGGGATGGACCTGGCGCGGAGACATTCGCCGAATTCATCGCGCGGGTGGATGCCATCCTGGAGCGGCTGCGAAGCATGGATGACCCGCAAGTATGCATCTTCACCCACAGCTTTTTCATCTTGGCGCTACTCTGGCGGCAAATGAGACCCGGTGCGGTGGTGGACGAGCGTTTCATGCGTGAGTACGACATCTTTCGCCGGGCAGTCAGAATTGAGCATGCGCGTCCTATTCCGTTTCGCATCATCAAATCATGATGCGTTGATGCGAATGGTTGACCCTTCGCGGCCTTTGGGTAGTCTCCGACCATGCCCGCCCGTCCCAACTGCCGTCCTGAACTCGAAGCCGCCCTGCGCCAGCGCATCCTGGTGATCGATGGCGCGATGGGGACGACGATTCGGCAGTATAAGGCGAAAGGCGTGCTCGATGAAGCCTCCGCTCGCGGCGAGCGCTTCAAGGACAACGAGAAGGACATCCTGAACAATGGCGACATCCTCTCGGTCACTCGCCCGGACATCATCGAGGACATCCACAAGCGCTTCCTCGAAGCCGGCGCGGACATCATCGAGACGAACACGTTTTCGGCGACGAGCATCGCGCAGGCGGAATTCTTCCGCGAAGGGAAGAAGAACCCGGAATTCTTCCAGGGCATCATCGAGGACACGTTTCTGAATGACCTCGCGTGGGAGATCAATTTCGAGTCGGCGAAGCAGTGCCGCAAATGGGCCGACATCGTCGGCGAGCAAACGGGACGGAAGCGCTACGTCGCGGGGGCCATCGGGCCGCTCACGGTGTCGCTGTCGCAGTTCCCGGACTTGAGCGATTTGAGCTTCCGCTACGTCACTTTCGACCAGGTGAAGCAGGCGTATAAGCATCAGGTGCGCGCCTTGATCGCCGGCGGTGTCGATACGCTGCTCGTCGAGACGATTTTCGATTCGTTGAACGCGAAGACGGCGCTCGTCGCCATTCGCGAGGTGTTTGAAGAAGACAAACTCGAGCTGCCCGTGCAGATCAGCGCCGCGGTCGGCCCGGGTGGCGAGACGATGATCTCCGGGCAAGTCACGGAGGCCTATTTGAATGCCATGCGGCACGTGAAGCCGCTCTCCATCGGCCTGAATTGCTCGCTCGGTCCAGACAAGATGCGGCCTTTCCTCGAAGAACTGTCAGCGAAAGCAGATTGCTTCGTCTCCTGCTATCCGAACGCCGGGATGCCGAACCCGCTCGCGCCCACGGGCTTCGATTTGCTGCCGCCGGACATGGCCGGTTACGCCACCGACTTCGCCAGCAGCGGCTTCGTGAACATCATGGGCGGTTGCTGCGGCAACACGCCGGAGCACATCGCCGCCATCGCAAAGGCCGTCGAAAAACTCGCGCCGCGCGAAATCCCCGCTGATCCGCACACGATGCGCCTCAGCGGCTCGCAGCCGTATGTGCTGAGCCCCGGCTCGAACTACCTCATGATTGGCGAGCGCACGAACGTGGCCGGCTCGCCGAAATTCGCGAAGCTCATCAAGGAAAACAAACTCGAGGAAGCCGTCGCCATCGCGCGTCAGCAGGTCGAGAGCGGCGCGAACGTCATCGACGTCTGCATGGACGAAGGCCTCATCGACGGCGTGCCGATGATGACGAAGTTTTTGACGCTCCTGCAAACCGAGCCGGAGGTGAACAAGGTGCCCATCATGGTCGATTCCTCGAAGTGGGAGATCATCGAGGCCGGTCTGAAGTGCCTGCAAGGCAAGGGCATCGTGAACTCGATCTCGCTCAAAGAGGGCGAGGAGAAGTTCAAAGAATACGCCAGCAAGATCAAACAATACGGCGCTGCCACCGTCGTGATGGCCTTCGACGAGCAAGGCCAGGCTGCGACCTATGCCGACAAGATCCGCATCTGCGAGCGAGCGTATCGCATCCTCGTCGATGAGGTCGGCTTCCCGCCGGAGGACATCATTTTTGATCCGAACATCCTCACCGTCGCCACCGGCATCGAGGAGCACAACAACTACGCCGTCGATTTCATCGAGGCCACACGCTGGATCAAAGCGAACCTGCCTCACGCCAAAGTCAGCGGCGGCGTCAGCAACATCAGCTTCAGCTTCCGCGGCAACAACAAGGTGCGCGAAGCCATGCACAGCGTGTTCCTTTATCACGCCATCAAAGCGGGCATGGACATGGGCATCGTGAATGCCGGCATGCTCGAAGTGTATGAAGAGATCCCGCCGGAGATGCTCGTGAAGGTCGAGGACGTGATTTTGAATCGCAACAAAGAGGCCACCGAGGTGCTCGTCGATTACGCCGAGCAGTTCAAAGGCCAGGCTGGCAGCGCGAAGAAGGCTGAGATCGACCTGAGTTGGCGTGAAGCCCCCGTCGAGAAGCGACTCGAGCACGCGCTGCTCAAAGGCATCACCGATTTCATCAACGAAGACACCGCCGAGGCGCTCGCGAAGCTCGGCAAGCCGCTCAGCGTCATCGAAGGCCCGCTCATGGACGGCATGAGCGTCGTCGGCGACCTCTTCGGCGCTGGGAAGATGTTCCTGCCGCAGGTCGTGAAAAGCGCCCGCGTGATGAAGCAGAGCGTCGCGTATCTCGCGCCCTTCATGGAGGCCGAAAAAGCCCGCAAGGCCCGCGAACGCGAGCTGCTCATCGAGATCGCGGAGAAGACGGTGAAGGCACTCGAAAGTGGCAGCGACGTGACCGCCGTCGAAGGCTTCACCTACACGCCCTATCCCGGCCTCAGCCTCGAAGAGCGCCGCATCGAGGTGAAATTCGCCGCCGAGCTCGCTGCCGACCTCGAAGCCGCCGCCACCGAGTACAAGCGCCGCTTTGCCAACGTCCTCGACCGCAACAACGTCCAGGAACTCAGCCCCGACTACGCCGCCACGCGCGAAAGCCGCCAAAAATGGAGCATCGCCACGCTGGAACCTGCGGGTGCGTTTGTGGACTGGTTCTTCGCCAAAGTGCTCAGCACAGCGCAGCCGAAGGACACGATCGTTTTCAATGCCGGCGGCCAGGGCAGCGGCAAAACGACCGCTACTGCCGACATCAAGGTCACAGGCAACGCCATCCTCGTCATGGACGGCACGCTGCAAAACCACGCCCGCTCCGTGGAGCACTTCCGCGCCGCTTTCGCCGCCGGATGCTCCGTCGAGCTGCGCTTCGTCTATTGTAACTGGCCGGATGCGGTCAGGAACATGGCGGACCGCGCCGCGAAGGGCGCGGGGCGTGTGGTGCCTCTCAAACGAGCCGCCAAAGGCCATTTCGAAGCCGCCCGCACCACGCTGAAGCTATGCGGTGAATTTGCCGACAAACCGGAGCTCGACGTGTTTGTCGTCGAGAACCGCGTTGGCGCTCTTCCGCGCTCCTTGAACCTCGCGTGGCTCTCCGAGCACCTGCACAATTCCGTTGAGGAACTCCTCCAAACCGGCCAAACTACCCTCCAAGATGAATTCAAGCTCCACTCCGACGATCCCGACTACAGCGCCCGACTCCTGGCGCAATTTCAAGCCACGTCTGAGCCAGGAAGTGGCGGAGCGGTTTCGTCAGATCGAGGAAGGCACGTTGGAGGCTCTGAGCCGGGCCTCGGGTCTGGGCAACCGGGTGATGGAAAAGCCAGCGGAAGCACCGCTGCCTCGTCCCTGACCGCCGCCGATTTGATCCCTGCCGAGGCGGCGAAGCAGGGTGGTGGCAAAATCGTGCTCGCCACCGTGAAGGGCGATGTGCATGACATTGGCAAAAACATTGTCGGCATCGTTTTGGCCTGCAATGGCTTCGAAGTCACCGACATGGGCGTCATGGTGCCGTGCCAGAAGATTCTCGACAAAGCCGTCGAAGTCGGTGCCGATGTCATCGGCCTCAGCGGCCTCATCACGCCCTCGCTCGATGAAATGGTGCATGTCGCGGCGGAAATGGAGCGCCTGGGCTTCAAGCAGCCGCTTTTGATCGGCGGAGCCACCACCAGCGCCGCGCACACCGCCATCAAGATCGCGCCGAAATACAGCGGCAGCATCGTTCACGTGCTCGATGCCTCCCGCAGCGTGCCGGTGACCACCGCGCTGCTTTCCGAAGATCAACGCGAAGGCTTCATCAAGTCCAACGAAGAGCGCCACGCCAAACTCCGCGAGGAATACGGCCGCAAAAAAGATCGCGAGCTGCTCAGCCTCGCTGAATCACGCGAGAAGGGCCAAAAATTCGACTGGAGCACGCAGGACATCGCCACGCCGAGTTTCACCGGCACGAAGGTCTATGAAGGCGCTGACTTGATCTCCACACTGCGCGAGTTCATCGACTGGTCGCCCTTCTTCCACTCGTGGGAGCTGCGCGGACGCTGGATCGCGAATGAAGGCCGTTTTTCCTCCGCGCATGAAGATGCCGAAATGAAGCTAAAAGCCGAAGCGGAGGCTTTGAAGCTCTACAACGACGCCAACACGCTCCTCGACCGCATCATCGCGGAGCAGCGCTTCACCGCCAAAGGCGTTTTCGGCCTCTTCCCCGCCAACAGCGTCGGCGACGACATCGAAGTCTATGAAGGAGGAAAGCTCAAAACGACCTTCCACACGCTGCGCCAGCAGGTCATCAAGAAGGACAAGGCCAACTTCGCCCTCAGCGACTACGTCGCGCCGAAATCCAGCGGCCGCACCGATCACATCGGCGGCTTCTGCGTCGGCATTCATGGTGCCGATGAGTTCGCGAAAGAGTTCGATGCCGCGCACGATCCCTACCACGGCATTTTGACCAAAGCCGTCGCCGACCGACTCGCCGAGGCCTTCGCCGAGTATCTCCATCAGCAGGCCCGCTTCGCCTGGGGCTACGAAAAGCCCGGCGACTTCGCCAACGCCGATCTCATCAAGGAAAACTACCGAGGCATCCGTCCCGCGCCTGGTTATCCCGCCCAGCCCGACCACACCGAGAAGCCCATCCTCTTCGCGTTGCTCGACGCCACCGCGAAAACCGGCGTCGAACTCACCGAAAGCATGGCCATGCACCCCGGCAGCGCCGTCAGCGGCCTCTACTTCGCCCACCCCGAGTCCCACTACTTCGGCATCAGCGTCCTCGGCAAAGACCAGGTCGAAGACTACGCGAAGCGTAAAGGCATGAGCGTTGAGGAAATGGAGCGCTGGCTCGGGCCTTGGCTCGGGTATTGACGCGAAGGGGGCGGTTGCTCACTCGCCTGGCGGCTTGCGGATTTGCCATTGCTTCTCCGGCCACTGGAGATTCCTAGCTGTCGTCGAGGCGAACTCCCATGGCGTCTCGTCCGCCGTGTGGAGCACCACGCGCGTCTTCGAGGCGGCCAAAGCGGCGGCCTGCGGCATGTCGAGAATTTTCAGCACATTCAGGTAGGCAGGCCCCTGCATGTGCGTCGTTGGCAGGTCGTGGAGGTCCAGGCGCGTGATGCCCTCCTCGAAGAGCGCCGCATACAGCGTGTTTGCCGCCATGTCCCGGTGCGCCTGCAGCCACAGGGGTGTCTCCTTCAGCCCGCTGATCTCCCGCACCGCCTGGATGGCGCGCCGGATGTCCCACACGCGCATCGAATCCAGCGTCTGCCCCGCCAGGTAAAACCGCCGCAGCCTCTGCGTTTGCGCTTTCTCGCTCCCCGTCCATTCCGTCGGGCCGATGCCGCGCGGGCAGAGGTAAGCCATGCCCCACTTGAAGTTTTCAAACATCTTCCGCTCGCTGGTAAAGGCGGTCTCGTCCGCCTCGCCCTGCGGGAAGGAATCGAAGAGCTTCGCAAAGCGTGACTCATAGGTGTTGCAGAAATCCTGCCAGCCCTGCTCGTCGAGCACATTGAGCGCCACCAGCTCCAGATCCTCCAGCCGCAGCCCCGCGCGGTGCGTGATGTGCAGCCGCAGGCGGAAAGGCTGCTGCGTCACCAGGTCAAAAACGCTCATCTGGATGCCGTCCCGCTCCATGCCGCCCTCCTTGACCGGCTGGATGCCAGGCGCGTCCTTAGGCCAGCCTGCGAAGACCTTCTCCCGCAGCCCCTGCATCCACTTCGCGCTCTGAGCCTCCCACTCCCCCGCATTCGTCGGCGGCGCGGGCGCGGCGGCCTGCGGCACAAAGGTCTCGTCAATCGTCGTGTTGCGCTCGTCCGCCGGAGTCTCCGCCAGCACGCGCAGGGCCGCCGGGTCCAGGCACTTTTCCGCGCCCTGGTGCAGCACCTGCATCGCGTCCGCGCCTTTCAGGTGCCGCTCGAACCAGTGAAAAGCGCCCATGTTCAGCGGTTGAAGGTCCGAATGCGGACCCTCAGCCACTTGCAGCCCGATGTTTTTCTCCCGCCCCAGCAGCGAATACAGCCGGCGCGTGTTTTGATAAACCTGGAAGACGCCGTCAATCGGGAAGATGCTGTCCTTGTCCGTGTTCACGATCAGCAGCGGGCGCGGCGCCACCAGCGCCGCCAGGCGGTCAAAGTCCCAGCGGTATGTGTTCACGAAATACATGCAGTCGCAGTGCCCTTCCACGCAGCCGTCCACCACATGATTCTTCAGCGAGGTCACCCCGGCGGTCGGAGCCGCGGCCTTGATGCGCTCATCCAGCGCCGCCACCCACCACGAATACGCTCCGCCGCCGCTGCGGCCCGTCACCCCGAAGCGTGTCTTGTCCACCTCCAGGCGCGTCTCGAGAAAATCCAGCGCGCGCATGCCCGCCCACGCCTCCAGCCCCGCAGGTGTGTAACCGCGCGAGAACCACCACCAGCGCCCCTTGCTGTAAGTGCCGTGATGCTCTCCGCGGATCTCACCGAGCTGCACCGTGTCAATGATCAGGCACACATACCCGTGCCGGGCGAACCACACCCCGTGGTGGTGATACCCCGTCTTGTTGCCCAGGCTCACCCCGTCCTTCACCACATTCGCATGGCCGCACACATAGAGGATCGCCGGGCAGGGCGCCTCCACCTTTTCCGGCAGATACAAATTCGCCGTCACATAATACCCCGGCACAGCCTGGAAATGCATCTTCTCCACGCGGAAGCCCTCCTCCTTCAGCTCCCCCGTCTTCACCGGCAGCAGCGGCGTCCGCTCCGGCATCGGCTCCAGGCCCAGCATCTCCGCCAGTTGCCGCCGGTACTCCGGCTCATGTTCCCGCCACTGCTCCGCCGAGCCGATGTGCTTCAGCCCGCCTGTCTCCTCGATCTCGCGCACTTGCTGCTGGAAGTAGCGGTCCAGCATCCGTCTTCCCGGCGAATCCGGCGTCGCCTCCGGAAAGCGGGCCGAGACAGGCAGAGCGGCGAGCAGCAGGAGCAGGGCGGAGAATTTCATCCCACACCATACAGAGCGCGCGGGGCAGGCATATCAGGGAAAGCTGGCCGGGGAGTGGCGAGGGAATAAGCAGCGCGTGCCCCGGCCAGGCGCCGGGAGCGGTGCGTCCTTGGCGGCAGACTCCTTCATGGCAGTGAAAAAAACCGCCACCACCCTGCCCGCCCCGGTTCAGAAGCAACCCGCATTCCCGGCAAGGAGCGGACCCCGCCGACACGAAAAATCTTTTTTGATCCAGCGCGGAACTCGCCGACAGACAAACCTGGTGACGCGCGGTTTTATTCGGCGAGCCACCCGCCGGTGAAGGCAGGTGTGGCGCCGAGGTCGGCGAGCCAGCGCTCCCAGAGGATGGCGCGCTCGCGCTCGCTGAGCACGTTGCCGCGCCAGCAGGCTGCGAGGACGAGGCGGCCGTACTTTTCATTGATGAAGAGGCCGGTGCCGGGCGGGGAGGTGAAGCCGGGGATGTGGCAGGCGGTGCGCACGGGCGCGCCAAGGAAGGCGGTGAGACCGGGGGCGAACTCGCCGGTGTCGGAGTGGAAGAAGCTGTTGAAGAGGCCCTTCATGCGCCAGCTCACGAACTTCATGTAGATGCCGGGTGGCACGGGGCGCATGACGTTCATGAGCTCGTCGAAGGCTTTGTCCAGCCCGTCCTTGAGGTAGCGCTGGTGCTGGGCGGCGATGCTGGAGACGGCGCCCTCCAGGGTGCGCAGCTCCTCGCGCAGGCACTGGCCGAAGAACATGCGCAGGTGGTTCTGGAAGATGGGGCCGGCGGCGCCTGGGCGGCGGGTCTGGATGGGGACGCTGCACAGCAGGCTCTCCGGCACGCCGCCGCGGTGCTGGAAGACGGCCCGGTGGGCGCGCATGGCGCAGGCGAGCTGGAAGGGGAGGTTCAGCACTTCGGAGAAGGAGCGGGAGCGGGCTTTGACGGCGGCGGTTTGCGCGTCGTCCAGCAGGCGGACCTCGTAGCGGATGGGGCCGCTTTGGCCGCTTTTGCGCGGGGCCAGGGAGTCGAACCGGTGTTTGGTGATCTCCTCGAAGCGGCCGGTGATGGGGAAGGTGGCCTGCCATTTCTGTCCGTAGTGGCGCGGGTCTGGCTGGGGTGCGGCGGTGTCGAGCGCGGTGATGGCGGTGGCGCTGGCGCTGCCGAGGTCGTGGAGCGCCTGGAGGAATAGCTCGGCGCCTTTGCCGTCCACGACGAAGTGGCTCCAGCTCAGCATGAGGGTGGTGGTGCCGTCCCGGCGCTCGACGAGGGCGAGGCGCATCTTCACCCAGCGGGCGTCATCCCGGCAGGGGATGGGGGTGTTGATGAGGCGGGCGATCTCGGCATCGGCGTCGGCGCAGGGCTGCGCGCCGGGCAGGGATCCGGGGGAGCCATTTTCGCTGATGAGGAGGAGGTCCGGCGGCAGGCGCTCCTGGCCGGCCACCCAGTGGTGCGGGCTGAAAAGACCGGTCTTCTGGAGGCGGGCGGAGAGCAGGGGGTAGCGGTCCGCGGCCAGCTCCAGCGCGCGGCGCAGGGCGGGCACATCGGGCACGGCGTCCAGCTCCATGAGGGAGTGGGCCACATGGCCGCCCTCGCCCTTGGCGCGCATCATGGCGTCAAAGGAGAGGACGAAGTAGTCGCAGTTCTTCAGGGGCAGGGTGGTGAAGGCCTGCGCGGGCGCGTCCTGGACGGGGGCAGGCTTTTCTCCGGCGGGCGGCTCTGGCGCGGCGGTAGTGGCGGGCTGCGCGACGGCGGGCGGCTCAATGCCGAGGCGGGAGGCGACGAGGAGTGCCACGCCATGCACGGTGCGGAAGTTTTCCCGCGTGACGGTCTCGACGGGGATGGGGGAGCCGAACTCCTCCTCAAGCAGGAGGAGGAGCTGCATGATGGCCATGGAGTCGAGGCCGGCGTCGAAGAGGTCGCTGCTGTCTTGAAAATCAGGGCCGGTGGCGAGCAGGTCCGCGCAGATGATGCGGCGCGCGCGGGTGAGGAGATCGGAAAAATCGGGTGCGGGCATTGCGGGAAATCAGAGGGCCGGGAGTGCCGGGGAAGGGGAGAGGGTTTCAGCGGCGCGCCGCCCGGACAGGCGGCCCAGTTCGAAGCAGGCGCGGCCGGTTTTTTCACGGACGAGGATGCCGGGGCGGGGCGAGGCGGTGCGGAAGCGCTCCAGGGTCTTGCCAGCTTCGGCGAACTTTTCAAGCCGCAGCTCGTGCAGTTCGGCCATGACCACATCATGGGCGAGCGCGAAGGCGGGGATGAGGCCGATCCGGTCGGCGGAGGGGGTGTCCTTGACTCCGACATCATGCACAAGCACACGGGAGACGGCGGCCTCACCGAGCCAGTGCATGAAAGGGGGGTTTTGCGCGATGCCGCCATCCCAGAGCGCTTCGCCGCCGATGATCTGGTGGGAGATGACGCCGGGGAAGGCGCAACTCGCCACGACCGTCTCGGCCAGCGGCCCCCGGGTGCGGATCTCGGCGCGCCGGGAGCTGAGATTGGTGACCGCGAGACCAAGGCGCGGCGCGCAGTCCTCGATGCGGCGGCCGCCGAAGATGCCGCTCAAGTAGCGCAGGATGGCGCGTCCCTGGATGCCGCCGGTGTGCTTGCGTTTGTGGACGGGTAAAAACGCGCCGCCGTAGAGCATGCCCCACTCGAAGAAGGACCAGCGGAAGCGGCGCGTCTGCAGCAGCTCAAAGATCTCCAGCGGACTCATGCCGGCGGCGGCCAAAGCCGCCACCAGCGCCCCGGAGGACGCGCCAGCGATCTGCCCCGGCCACACCCCGCCTTCCACGAGGCCCTGGAGGAACCCCGCGTGGCTGTGAAAGCCAAGAAAGGCGGAACTGAGGGACACGGCCACATCCGGCCGCGCATCGGGGAGATTTTGCATGGGCGCGGATGCTAGCGCGCGCGCACCCGGCGGCAACTGTGCGGAGATGCGCAGAATTACAGATTTCCTTCGATGAAAGATTTCACCGCCTCCGCCTCGGCGGCGAGCGGGTGGGTTTGCAGGGGCTTGTCTTTGAGGGTCTCCAGGCTGGGGTGCAGGGGCTCGGCGCCGGTGGCGCGGGCGACGACTTCGGGGAACTTCGCCGGACTGGCGGTGCTGAGCACCACGCTGACGCGGTCCGGCGCCATGTCGGTGAAGGCGCAGGCGGTGTGCGGGTCCACCACATAGGCGTGCTCTTTCCACACCCGCGCGATGGTTTCCTCAATGACCGCGTCATCCATGCGCGAGGCGCGGAAGCCGAGGTCCACTTTTGGCAGGGTGACGTGCTGCCCGGCTTTCATGCGCTGCATGAGCTCGCGCACGCGGAGCTGGTCGCCATGCACAAGGTAGTAAAGGTAGCGCTCGAAATTCGAGGCGGCCTGGATGTCCATGCTCGGCGCGTGGCTGGGATGCACATCGCCCTGGCGGTAGTCGCCGGACTCGAAGAAGCGGCAGAGGATGTCGTTTTGGTTGGTCGCCACGCGGAAGCCGCCGCAGGGCATGCCCATGCGGTGGGCCAGCCAGCCGGCGAGCACGTTGCCGAAGTTCCCCGTGGGCACGACGAACTCGGCTGCGGTACGCGCCTCTTCCGGCAGCCGCAGCCAAGCGTGGATGTAATAGACGCACTGGGCGAGCACGCGGGCAATGTTGATCGAGTTCACGGCTGAGAGGTTCACGCGGGCGGTGAAGTCCGAGTCGCCGAAGCAGTCCTTCACCACGCGCTGGGCGTCATCGAAGGTGCCGGGAACGGGGATGGCGAAGACATTGTCCGCGCCGGTGCAGGCCATCTGGCGCTCCTGCAGCGGGGCCACACGGCCGTTTGGGTAGAGGATGAAAATGCGGATGCCGTCCTGCCCCATGCAGCCGTGGATGGCGGCGCTGCCGGTGTCGCCGGAGGTGGCGCCGAGCACGGCGAGCTTTTTGCCCGTGAGGCGCACCTGGCGCTTGTAGAGCAGGCCGAGGAGCTGGAGGGCGAAGTCTTTGAAGGCGAGCGTGGGCCCGTGCCAGAGTTCGAGCACATAAGTTTTGTCATCGAGCTTGCGCAGGGGCGCCACCTCCGGCGAGTCAAAGCGTGCATAAGCCTGCCGCGTCAGCGCCCGCCATTCCTCCGCCGGGATGTCTGGCGCGAAGATCTGGAAGAACTCCGCCGCCAGTTCCGCATACGCCAGCTCCGCCCAGCCCGCGAGCCGTCCGCTGATGTCGGGCAAATGCTCCGGCAGAAACAGGCCGCCATCGGGAGCCAGTCCGGCTTCGACGGCTTCCGTGAAAGTGTGCGGGCGTGTCTGCCCGCGCGTGGAGATGTAGAACATGCCTCTCCAATGTGCGGCGCTGCGGAAAACTCAAGCGCGGGTGTGCTGGCTTTGGCCGCCGCAGGGAACCGGGCGGGATGCCCGGTTCACACGAGACAGGCGGGGACGCCAGTCTCCATGGCTACTCCGCCTTCGTCTCGATGACCTCGCCACCGAGAGGCAGCACGAGCTTGTCCCGCACCTGCTCGAAGGAGCGCCCGCGGATGGAGGCGTGGATGTAGAGCTTCTGCTTGCGGGATTTGAGCTTCTTGAACACCTCCTCCATGTGCGCCTCGTCCACGCGGTCCTGGAAGTCGGCGAACCAGTAGATCGTGTCGGCCTCCATGACTTCTTTGCACATCAGCGCCGGCGAAGTGTAGGTGATGCCGTTGAAGTCAATGAAATAGGTGTTTGGGCGCTTGACCATCTGCGCGTAGATCGCCTCCAGCGGCATCGGTGTGTTCGGATCATAAACCAGCTTTTTGCGCTCCTCGGCCGTCATGCGCAGGGAGGCCTTGCCCTGCCAGTGCTGCCAGAATCGGGCAAACTCGTCCCCCTGGGCCTTGCGCACCTTGTCATCCATGTCGCGCGGCGGCTTCTGCAGCCCGCAGCCGAAATAAAGCACCAGCGGGCTGCCGAAGGCCACCTTGTCCAGCTCCTTCGCCACGATGGGCAGGTAGCGTGTCATTGAGCGGGAGACATCCATGACCACGGCGATCTTGCGCGCGTCCTTCAGCTCCATGCCGAACATCATGATGGGCTTGAAAGTCACGCCGCCCATGCCGCCGCGCCCCAGCCCCGTGCCGAAGCCGCCACCGGCGCCCGCCTTGCCAAAGCCGCCGCTGCCCAGGCTGCCGCCGCCGAGCAGGCTGGACATGTCCGGCACGTCGAGCAGGTCCAGCGGCGCCTCGGGCAGGGAAATCTCGGAATTCATGTTCGTGGTGACGATTTTTTTCATCGGCATCACCTTGTTGAGCTGGCTGCGTTTTTTCTGCTGCACCTTGTGGCGCATCTCGGCGCTTGCCGCCGCGCCCTGCTGGCTGCCGCCGCCGGGCAGGAAGTCCACCTGCTCCTGGATCATCTGCGTGCTCACCACAATGGCGCCGGCAAAGAGCAGGATGCCGAGGTGGATGGCCACGCTCAGCGTCAGCGAGCCGCCGCCAACGGCGCGCCATTTTTTGACAAAACGGGACCAAAGGGAGCTGCGTGGAGTGTCTTCATTCATGGCTGCGGGCGGGTTGGGGATCGAAGTCGTGATACTGGCTGGACGAACCAAAAAGCAGTATCTTTGAAAACAGGCCGTTTTGGCAATCCCAATCTGCATTTTTTGTCAGGCCGCCGTTTCCGCCGGGCGCTTCCAGATGGGCACGCGCGTTTTGACCGCGTGCAAATAGGAGCGGCACAAGTCGAAGGCGGGCGCGCTGTGGCGCGCGCGCACCCGGATGAGGATGGAAACCTCGGCCGCCGCCACAAAGCCCAGACGGTGCTGGATGAAGACCTCATGCCCGCCGTGCGCGGCGCGCGCCTCCGCGATGATGGCGGCCAGAATTTTCTCCGCCATCGGCACATAAGCGCTGTACTCGATGCCTGCAATGACGCGCCCATCCTCCAGTTCGCGCACAACGCCGAGAAAGCGCGCCTCGGCTCCCAGGCCGGGACCGAAAGGCGGCGTGGTGTCAGAAATGGGGTCGTGCGAGAGCAGGTAGTGCATGCATGGATTTCTTCGCCGCAGAGACCGTGCAAGCAAGCCGTTCGTCGGAGGTTTGCGCCTGGAATGCCCTCTGACACGGTCCAAAAAACGGATGGCAAGCTCATTTGGCGATTGATAGGACGCGGCATGTGGCGAACAACATCCGCGCATGAGAAAGAATCCCGTGGACCAATCGCGTCTGGCCGCCCAGGTCATCCTGAATGTGCGCAGCGGAAGCGCCATCTCCAGGCGCGGGCTGGCGGAGGCGCTGGGCGTGTCACCTTCCACCACAGGCTTATATGTTGACGAACTGGTCGAGGCTGGATTGCTCCGCGAGAACGGACTGGAGCAGGGAAAGATGGGACGCCCGAAACGCCGGCTGAGCACGGTGCCGGGAGCGGGTTGGTTTGCGGGTGTCGAATTCCACGCCGGGCGCGTGCAGGCGGCGCGGGTGGATTTTTCGGGCCGCCTGATCCATTCGCAGAGCTTTGCGCTGCCGGCGAATCCAACTACCCGGACGGTGATGGAGCAGTTGCGCGAGGCGGTGGCATGGCTCGCAGGCCGGTCGCCTGGGCGGATGCTGGCCATCGGTGTCGGCGCGCCGGGAGTGGTGGATCCGAAAAATGGAACGGGTCTGCATTATTCGTTCATCGAAGACTGGCGGGATGTGCCTGTGGTGGAGGAGCTGGGGTTCGAATTCGGCGTGCGGGTGACGCTTGAGAACAATCTGCGCGTCATCGCCCTTGCTGAGCGCTGGTTCGGTGACGGTGGAGGACTCGCCAATTACATCGTGCTAGGCCCGCGCCGGGGCTTTGGCGTTGCCATTGTGAATGAAGGACAGCTTCTCGGCGGCGCTCACCAAGCCGCTGGCGAGGTGGGAAACTGGTGGTGGCCCTCTGGAGGCGCAATGCGCGAGATGCATGATGAACTCTCAGCCCCGGCCGTCTGGCGGCGTCTTGCCGGCGCGGCTGAAACTGAAAAATTGCCCGCAGACCTGCACCAAGCTCTGGCCTTGGTGGCTCGAAACTCCGCGCGCGAGGAAGTGGTGCGCGACTTCGCCAAAGTCACCGGCTGGCTGCAACTGCTGCTCGACACGGAAGCCTTCATTCTCCACGGCCCGCTCACCGCGCTCGGCGATTCCTTCTGGAATGAAGTTTCCGAGGAGACCGCCAGGCTCATGCCAAGACTGGCGGCCCGCCAGCCCAGGATCACTTGCTCTTCGCTCACCGACAACGCGGGCGCGCTCGGCGCCGCCAGCCTGGCCATGGAGGCCTGGCAGCCTTCCAGTTAGGTCAGCCGCCGCCAGCGCATGCCCAGCGCCACGCTCCATTGGTACTTGCGCGCATGCTCGCGGATGAGAAATGGCATGTCCTTCTCAAGCTCCAGCGTGAAGCATGCGCTGAGCCGGTCCTTCAACCAATCCCGCGTGGACCCTGCGGGCCAGTTCGCGGCGGGTGTGAACTCCTCCAGCCAGGTGCATGGAGTGGCTAACAAAAGCTGTCCTCCTGGCCTGACCAAATCAGGCAGCCTTTCAAGAAGCCTCGCAGGGTCGCTCAGCCGGCACAGCAGATTTGCCGCGTGAACTATGTCAAACCCTCCCAAACCCGCGCGCAGGCTCATCGCATCGCCCTGCTCGAAAGCTGTCGCCTCCACCCTGGCGCCCTCTGGCAAAGACGCGCGCAGCAACGTGCTCGCCCGTCCTTCATCGAGCCGTTCATAATCCAGGCAGCCTTCATGTGCCAGAGTCCGGGCCGCACCCACAAAACTGAGGGAGTAATCCAGGCCAATCACTTCGGTAGCGAAGCGCGTCAGCTCAAATGACGAGCGCCCCACCGCGCAGCCAAGGTCCAGCGCGCGCGCGCCCGGCGGCAAAGCGTCCTTGTCCAGCAGCTCATGCACCGTGCGCCGCGCGAAGTTCAGCGCCTCATGCGGCCCGCGCTCCCAAGGCAGCACCTCTTTCGCCGCGCCATAGTGAAAGAGCAGGTATTCATCGAGAAGGCGGCGAGTCTCATAAATGTTCATGGAAGCCATGGGTGGAGAAAGAGTCAAGCGCGCAGTTTGGCAAGCGGCTTCCTCATTTTGGCGCGCAAGTACTGCTGCGGGAGAAGAATTTTTCAGGCCGGTTCAGCCATCAGAAGGATGCTCTAGGAGTGATGTTCTCATCGCAAACACCCGCCGATAAAAAAATCTATTATTTTTTGTTGACGCCTCAAAGAAGTGTGGCAGCTTCTCGTTACCTTCAAAAGTCATGAACTCTTATCGCACATCACATCAGACCATCGCGGCGCTCGCAGAGCGTCTTGGGGTGGCTCCATGTGCGGAGTTTACCGGCACGGTCCCGAGTTTGGTGGGACGCGATTGGAGAAACCCCAAATCCGGAGGTCAACGAGCAGGACACTAAAGTCCACTGGCGCACACACAGCCCTTTTAGCTTTTCCCAGCCCTGCTCGCACCTACCAAAGGCGGCAGGGCTTTTTGTTTTTTCAAACTCAACCCCGTTTTCATTTCCACCCAGATTGAATTTCACAACCTAGACGGTTGATCCCCCATCACAGAAAACCCCGGCATCCGTTGACGCGGATGCCGGGGCGGCGGCCAAGACCTGGCTGACTCCCGGAGGAGTCTTTTCAATGCATCCAAGACGAGACCTGACCACAGGTCCGGCATCCTCCAGGGAAGTCAAGTTCGAGTCGCCATTCACGAGTAGGATTTCCTAAGCACTGAGTGCGGAAATCCAGGGAATCACCGCGCTCCATTTGACATGTCCAGAGGCTTCCCAGGAGGTGTGCCGCAAACACCGAAACATCCGCCGTGAAACATCCCGCGGGTGCGACGCCAGCGATGAGCCCACGCTCATCCCGCGCGTGGCAGCGGTGTTCGTTCTTTTGTGGCGGGTCATCCGGGAAACCGGGTGGCCGGCCATGAAAGGGCGCAGAGAGCTGGTGCAGTTGGAACGGGTCGGACGGGTTTGGGAGAAGCCGCCGAATGTGGATGACCAGCCTCTGCGCCCTTTCATGGCTGGATACAACCAGACACAGAAACGGCGGTGGCAGACAAGCAATGCGCAGGACTCCAAACCCTGGAAATGTGGGGGCAGTACCCACCCGCCGTGCCATTTTCATAGAGTGGTGCAGCCGTCCTCGACTGCCTTCGAACACAGAACGCGGCGGTAGCCCGCTGAAGAGGCGGACTGGTCTGTAAAACCAGCGCTCATCAAGCCGGCACGGAGCATTACCGTGACGCCGCACCATTTTCCAAATGCAGGGAGAGCCAGTGCTCTGCCCGGTCTCATAAGCCGGGCTTGGTGGGTGCAACTCCCATCCCTGCGCCCATTTCAGGTCCGTTAGCTCAGTCCAGCCAGAGCGCCCGCTTGTCGAGCGGTGGGACGCGGGAGCAAAGCCCGCACGGACCGCCAGTTTTCAAAGGGCTCGTGGTGTCAGAAGGCAGCACGGCTGTTTTGCACACAGCAGGCGACGGAGCGTTACCGTCCGAGTCCACCAGTTTCAAAATCCCCGGTGATCCAGCAGTAGGATGCCGCTCTGTTAAAGCGGACGCGCTGGTGCGACCCCAGCCCGGGGAGCCACTTCAACCCTAACCGCCCGCAAGGTGTAACGGAACTTTGCACACGCCGCTTCTAACGGTGGAGGTTCCAGGTTCAAATCCTGGTGCGGGCGCCATTTTCAAAGGAGCACGTCCGGCATAGACGAGGAAACGGTCTCGAAAACCGCTGCGCCGCTCATTGGCGTCCAGAGTGCGATTCTCTGGTGCTCCGCCACTTTATTTCATCCCTCTGTAGCTCAACAGCAGAGCACTCGCCCGATAAGCGAGAGACCGTGGAGCGTCACCACGCCGAGGGACCATTTCCAAAGAACGCTGGATGGCTCAGACAGATGAGCGGCGGGTTGAAGACCCGCAGAGGTTGGCGCGCTACCAACTCCAGCGGCCATTTTTTCACGCGGCATTGATGTAACAGCAAGCATGTCTGTCTTCCAAACAGAGCGTGCCGGGGCAGCACCGGCATGCCGCACCATTTTCAATGCTCTCAAAGTGTAAGAGCCATGCACGCCACTTTGCGAAGGTGGAAGTTCGAGGTGCAAGTCCTTGTGAGAGCGCCATTTCATGCGGTCATCGTTCAATAGCAGGACGCGGCCATGCCAACGCTGCAACGCCGGTGCAAATCCGGCTGACCGCACCATTTTCATGTCTTCGTGGCCGAAACAGAAAGGCACCTGTCTTGTAAACAGGCTCATGTGGGCGCGAATCCCACCGAAGGCTCCATTTTCACGCTCCCTTCATAGTGTAACAGCAGCATTCCTTGTTGTGAACGAGGCGGTGCCGGGGCGGAACCGGCTGAGGGAACCATTTCAATCGTGCGCACGGCGAAGTCGTCGAGCCAGTGGTTTGCAAGTCCACGCAACCCGGTGCGAGTCCGGGGCGCACGTCCATTTTTTCAATCGGATACGAGAGAGCCAGCGAACTCGCTTGCCTTGGAAGCAAGAGGCGCCCGGGGCAGCACCGGGGTATCCGACCATTTTCACTGGTCCGTAGCTCAACAGCAGAGCACCAGGCTCATAACCTGGAGGGTGCTGGTGCAAATCCAGCCGGACCGACCAATCAAGACGCGAAGAGCGAAGGGCATAGAGCAAAGAGTCCAAACCAACGCTGAAGCACGCGTCAGTGCGAATTGGAACTCTTCGCTCTACGCCCTTTGCCCTCCGCCTCCGTAGCCCTGTAGCTCAATGTGAGAGCATGCGCCTTTGAAGCGCACGGTTGATGGTGCGAGTCCATCCAGGGTTGCCATTTTTCATGCCCGCGTAGTCCAACAGCAGAGACAACCGTCTCAGAAGCGGTCGAGTGCAGGTGCAACTCCTGCCGTGGGCACCATTTCGATGCTCCTGTAGCCCAAAGCAGAGGCCGCCGGCTTAAACCCGGTGTCAGTGTGAGTGCGATCCTCACCGGGAGCACGTTCACGCGCCTGTGTAGTCCAACAGCAGAGACAGCCGCCTCAAAACCGGCGCAGTGCGAGTGCAACTCTCGCCACAGGCACCATTCATCGCGAAGGACGACCTGCAATGCACTCAGACTCTACGCTCTTTGCCCTTCGCTCTAAGCTTCCTCGCTCCCGTAGCTCAATGTATAGAGCGCCGCGCTTCGAACGCGGAGGCTGGAGGCGAAAGTCCTTCCGGGAGCGCCACTTCAACGTAGCACGAGTTTTCCAACTCGTGGCTGAACGAACTGGAAAGTTCGTTCTACAAAGGAACGTCAACCGGACCAGCGTGCCGGGACTTGTTGCTAACGAGATCGTGCCGCCACCGCGCGGCATGAGGAGCATGTCCTCGGCGTTCCGCCATTCTTTGCCGTGACACAGACACTCCTGTCTGTGATTCAGCGCCACACAAAAAACCACCCACAGCCATGAAACGCAAACTTGCCTCCATCCAGAGCGTCCTCGCCATCGAGCCGATCGCGAATGCAGATGCCATCGAGCTGGCCCGCATCCAGGGATGGCAGTGCGTGGTCAAAAAGGGGGAGTTCCGCGTGGGCGATGCCGGGGTCTTCTTCGAGATCGACTCGGTGCCGCCCGATGACGAGCGATTCGCCTTCCTTTGGCGTCCGAAAGACGGCTCGGCGCTGGCTCAGCCAGCGAATTTTCGTCTGCGCACGCTCCGCCTTCGCGGAATGCTTTCGCAGGGGCTCCTCATGCCGCTCGCGCAGTTCCCGGAGCTTCCATCCGTCCTGACCACAGGCTCCGATGTCACGGAAGTCGTCCGCATCACGAAGTGGGAGCCGCAAATCCCGCTCAATGATGAAGTGGACGGCACATTCCTCCCTGGCGTGCCCAAAACGGACGAGATGCGCGTGCAGAGCGTTCCCGAAGTGCTCACCGAGAACACAGGAAAGCCCTACGTCATCACCGTGAAGTGCGACGGCACCTCCGCCACCTACGGCATGAACCGCCACACCGGCGTCTTCACCGTTTGTGGCCGGAACTGGAGCATCAAACGCGGCAACAATGCCTACTGGCATGCCGCGGAGAAATACGGCCTCGAAGCCCTGCTCGGGCGATTCCCTCAATGGATCATCCAGGCCGAGCTTGTCGGTCCCGGCATTCAAAAGAACCGCCTCGGCCTCAAAGGCATCGAGCTGCGTGTCTTCAATGTCTATGACCAGGAAAAAGGCCGCTACCTCGATCACGGCGAAGCCGCCAGCATCCTCGCGACAAACGGCCTTCCCATGGTCGATGTGCTGGAGCGTGGCGAAAGCTTCTCGCACGATCAGGCCTCCCTGTTCGCTCTTGCCGAAGGATTCTACCCCGACACGCAAAACGAGCGCGAAGGCCTCGTCATCCGTCCACAGACGGAAACGCACAGCCTCGTTCTCGGCGGCCGACTTTCGTTCAAGGCCATCAGCAATCGCTTCCTGCTCAAAGGCGGCGATTGATGGTGATGCAGACACTCCTGTCTGCATGCGCGTGAGCAAACCAATCATCTGAGGGGCAGACAAAAGTGTCCGCCTCACTTCAAACAAACCCTTTTCAATCAACGGGCCGTCGGTCCCGCGAGGAAACTCGAAAATCCGATGGGGGCATGGCCCCGACAGCCGGTGTGAGCCGGTCAGAGGCGAAGGTGCCTGAAAACCTTCGCGCCGTGAGTCATCACGGACAGCCCATGCAAGCCCAGGCCTCCCGCGAAAGCGGGCGATCACGGCTCCCAAGCCGTGGTCGTCATGGCGATGCAGGTATCGTGGAAAGAACGGCGGCTCAGATGCCCGGAAACGGGGAACATCAGCCGCTGGAGAGTAACGGGTGGTGCCGACCTCACGATGAACCAGCCTGCGAACCAGCATGGCCAAGGGTAGTGCCAGCCATCCGAGCCTTGTCGGCAAGGGTGACGGCGCAGAGCGAGAGGCTCCGGCCGCAGCGATGCGGACGTGGTCTTGAGACTCCGTCGAGTAACCGGCAGGTGAAAGGCAGATGGTGTGTGGCATTTCGCAGCCCAAAAGGCGGCGACAACCACTGGACACACGCATCGTCGCAGGTTTGCAGCTCCTGAGAAGAGCATCTGTCTCGTAAACAGAATCCAAATGCAAAGAGGTGTCCGGTGTGACGAGTAAATAGCTCAATCCTCCAGCCAGGCTGGCAATGGAGGCACCCGAGGGCCGCAAGCCCGGAGGTGTCGGTGTGAATCCGCACATAAGGGGCAGCTCCCCTGAACGGCCCAAAAGGTCGGTGGTAGGTGCAGCGCCGAGAATCGTCACGCGACAAGTGAAACGCCACACTTCAACAAAGGCAGCTATGCTGTTCGACCTCGTTCGACGGGGTGGATACGAGCCGAACCATCGGCCGCAAACCGATGGATAATGGCCCCAAGGGAGCAGCACGCGAGGTGTAGTCTCAGCCCTCGCCCTTTTTGGCATGGAGCGTGGAGTCAAACATCAGGCTCCACGCTCCATGCCAGCTCATTTCATGACCCTGTCGTCTAACTGGCCAAGACATCAGACTTTCTATCGGATCACTGCGGGTTCGAATCCCGCCAGGGTTGCCACTTTTCATGCTCATGTAGTCCAACAGCAGAGACACGACGTCGAGAGCGTCGCCAGTGCGGGTGCAAATCCCGCTGTGAGCACCACTTTCGGTCCAAAGCTTAGACAGCGAAGCAGCCGGCTTTTAACCGGCATAGCAGGGTGCATGTCCCTGTGGACCGACCATTTTCCGCCCGTTGGTGAAACAGCATCACGTCTGGCTTACATCCAGAAATCGAGGGGGCAGAACCTTCACGGGCGACCATTTTTATCTCCAGCGGCAGCCCAAACCATGACCGTGCCTTCACCAGCACCATGGCCTGCGGGAGTGCCCCGCCGCTGGTGGCGGCGGCATCATCGTGTCGTCGAGGACGGCCCTTGGCGGGCCGTCCGTTGCATTTCCGCAATCCTCAACCCAACAACCCCAACCGCCATGAAACTGACCAAAGCCCTCAAACTCAAAAACCAGCTCGCAGGTGATGTGACGACCCTCAAGGACCGCCTGACGAAGCAGAACTCCCGCGCCGCCTCCGTGCCGTTCGATTATGACAGCCGCCAGGTGCTCGCCGATCTCCGCACGAAGCTGGACGACCTCGTGAAGGTGAAAGCATCCATTGCGGTGGCGAACGCCGCCCAGTATGAGCGCATCTTCCGTCTCGCGGAGATCAAGGGTCTCGTGGCACTGCTCAAAAGCCTCGATGTCCGCCAGGGCGTGTTCAAGGAAGGCGGCAGCTACATGCAGGCCGCCTTCGAGGTGGAATACATCGCCCAGATCAAGAAGGCCGAGGTGGACCAGCTCGTCGCCGAACTCGAGGCGGAGATCATCACGCTCCAGGACGCGCTCGACGAGTTCAACCACACGCACTCCGTCGCCCAGGCGGCATGAATTTGGGTCTGCGTTCGGCTTCTGCGCGGCCAAAGCCTCAAACTAGGTGTCTCATAAACACCAACGCGTCTGCCAAACGTGGAATTCCGATGTCGATGCCGAGCGTCAACCCGCATCATGCAACGGATCAAGCCGCAAACCGCAAGACTCAGGCTTCAAACCTCAACCGGGCTTCTGCCCCGCGTCGAAACGCCGCACGACTCAAACTCCACGCACGCCACCCGGCGTGCGTGGAGACATTCATTCACAACCATTGATAGAAAGGAGGTTCTCCATGCAAAACAACGAAGTATTCCAGCGCGTCCGCAACGCGCTAGCTCGCCTTGAAAGCGAGCGGAACGTGCGTGTGCTCTACGCGTGCGAAAGCGGCAGCCGTGCGTGGGGATTCGCCTCGCACGACAGCGATTACGATGTCCGCTTTCTCTACGTTCACTCAAGCGACTGGTATCTGTCCGTCGAAGATCGTCGCGACGTGATCGAGGAGCCGCTGAACGATGAACTCGATGTCAGCGGCTGGGAACTGCGCAAGGCGTTGCGACTGCTCCGCAAGAGCAACCCTCCGCTGCTCGAATGGCTGAAGTCACCCGTTGTGTATCAGCACGACGCTGTCTTCACCCGCGAGTTCTGCGAGCTCTCGGAGCGCTTCTATTCGCCTCGGCGCTGTTTCGCCCACTACCTGCACATGGCGTCGGGAAACTGGCGCGGCTACCTCGAAGGTCGCGAGCAAGTCAGCCTGAAGAAGTATCTTTACGTCTTCCGTCCGCTGCTTGCCTGCCGATGGATCGAGCGTTCGCTCGGCCAGGTGCCGATGCTCTTCAATGAGCTGGTTGAGGGTGTGTTCGAGGAACACGAAGTCCGCGAGGCACTCACTGCTCTCGTGGCACGCAAGCAAGCTGGTGATGAACTCTCCGTCGCACCGCCCGATGAAGTGCTTTCGCGCTTTGTCGTGCAGGAGCTGCAACGCTTGAAGGCTCTCAACGAGCCCGAAGATGTCGCAGGTGACGTGAGCGACCTGAACTGCTTCTTCCGTCGCTATGCGCTGAATGGCGTTTAGACGCTTGATTGCAGAATTGGCAGCTTGGAAGGGCCTCAAACCCTTCCAAGCTGTATTCGGCGACAACAAAAGAACGAACACCGCTGCCGGGCACCTCGTGCCCATTTCACCCCTTCCATCACTCCATTCCTCCAACTCTCCACTCACTCACCACCATGAAACCGAACGACCTCATCCGACTCGGCGTGCCGCAGGGCGCGGCGATCCAGTCTGGCATGGACTTCATCGCGAAGTTCATGGCGCAGGGTGGTGATGCGGCGCGGCTCGAAGAGGAGCTGGGTGCGATCATCGCGAAGCCGGAGGCGTTTCTCGGCGATCCGCTGCGCGAGGTGTTTGCGCGGGATCTGTATGCGCCGGCTTACAAGCAGCGTGATGTGCTCGCACCGTGGGCACAGTGGGGCTCCGGGATCGACGCGCAGGCGGTGCGGCAGATGGCGAACGCATGCGCGCTGCCGGTGGCGGTCGCGGGAGCGCTGATGCCGGATGCGCATGTGGGCTACGGGCTGCCGATCGGCGGCGTGCTGGCCACGGAAGGTTGCGTGATCCCTTACGCCGTGGGCGTGGACATCGCGTGCCGCATGCGGCTCTCGGTTTATGATCGGAAGGCGGGCACCATCGCGGGTCAGAATGACCGCCTGGCGAACATCCTCGAAAGCGAGACCTGCTTTGGCATGGGCGGCGCGTTCAAGGAGAAGCGCCAGCACGAGGTCATGGACGAGGACTGGTCCGTTTCGCCCATCACGCGACGCTTCAAAGACAAAGCCTATGCGCAGCTCGGTTCGAGCGGCTCCGGGAACCACTTTGTCGAGTTCGGCGCCTTTGACGTGGATGCGGAGCAGTCCGCCGCGCTGAAGGAGAGCGGCTTTGACCTGCCACCGGGCGATTACCTCGCGCTGCTGAGCCACAGCGGCTCGCGCGGCACGGGAGCGCAGGTGTGCCAGCACTACAGCCGCATCGCGATGGATCGTCGCTACGATCTGCCAAAGGAGCTGAAGCACCTCGCGTGGCTCACCTTTGAGGAGGAAGCGGGCCAGGAATACTGGGCTGCCATGAACCTCATGGGCCGTTACGCGGCGGCGAATCATGCGCTCATTCACAAGCACATCGCGAAGAAGGTCGGCGCGCATGTCGTGCTCGACATCGAGAACCATCACAACTTCGCGTGGAAGGAAACGCACGTCGTGAACGGCGCGGAGCGCGAGGTCATCGTGCACCGCAAAGGCGCGACGCCCGCCGGTGCGGGTGTGCTCGGCGTCATCCCCGGCTCGATGGCCACGCCCGGCTATGTGGTGCGCGGCAAGGGGAAACCCGAGTCGCTCCTCAGCGCCTCGCACGGCGCCGGTCGTGTGATGAGCCGTTCCGCCGCGAAGCAGAGCTTCACCTGGAGCGCCGTGAAAAAGCAGCTCGCCGCCGCCGGTGTGGAACTCCTCAGCGCCGGCATCGACGAAGTGCCCGGCGTGTACAAAGACATCCACGGCGTCATGGCCGCGCAGACCGACCTCGTGGACGTGCTCGGCGAGTTTCGTCCGCGCATCGTGAAGATGTGCCCGGAGGGACCCGCGGAGGATTGAAGGGATAAATTGAAAGTCGAAATGCCAACCTGAAAACGCACAGACGACGCGGCATGAGGAGCCGTCACTCCTTACCATCGCAGGCAGGATGCCAGCGCCTCATGTCGCATTCCAACAAACTTGCCACTTGGCAAACCCGGGCCGCCGCATAGTTTCGGCGTCCCAGAACGAACACCGCTGCCGGGTTCCCCGGCTGTGATGATCGGGACCCTCAATCCTCAGCCATGACTTATGAGTGACGTTCTGAATAAAACGACGGTTTTGGTGCTGAACCGAAACTGGCAGGCAGTCGGCGTGAAAACACCCGCCGAGGCTTTCGGCATGATGGCCGCAGGCAATGCGACAGCCCTCCAGATCAGCGGCGATGACTTCATGAGCCCGGTGCGCTGGGAGGACTGGCTGCGCCTGCCGGTGCGTGATGACGACAACAGCATCGGCACGGTTCACGGTCCTGTGCGCGTGCCCACGGTGCTGGTGCTGGCGCGCTTCGACAAGGTGCCCAAGCGCCGCCCGAAATTCTGCGCCAAGGCCATCTGGGAGCGCGACGGCGGCGTGTGCCAGTACACCGGGCGCAAGCTCAAGCCCAACGAGGGCAACATTGACCATGTGGTGCCCGTCTCGCGCGGCGGCAAGAGCACCTGGGACAACTGCGTGCTGGCCGACAAAAAAGTGAACAGCAAGAAAGGCAGCAAGCTCCCCGACGAGGCGGGCCTGAAGCTGCTGCGCCGCCCCTTCGCCCCGCGCGAGGTGCCGGTGACCCATCTCATCCGCAACACCTACAAGGTGCAGGATTGGGAGATGTTCCTGGCGCATCCCGGAGTCCATGATTCCTGAGGCGCTTCTCGGACCGCAGGGAGGCGGAGCGCCCGCAAGATCAGGCTGATGTTCAAGAGGCTGCCGGGCGCGCTGCTTGAGCGCATGGTTTTTTGCGGAAAGCGGGACGGGCAGGGAGGTGCCGTTTTTAAAACCGTTGCGCCCGCGCCCCGCTGGTGCTCCCTTCGCGCCCCCTTGCCGGTGGCACTCCAGCCATGCGGCCCAATCTCATCCCACATCTACCTACCATGTCCGACGCCAAGAACTCCCTCGCTCAAATGGAGAAGATCGTTTCTCTCTGCAAGCGCCGCGGCTTCATCTATCAAAGCAGCGAGATCTACGGCGGCTGCGGCGGCGTGTGGGACTACGGTCCGCTCGGCGCCGAGCTGAAGCGCAACCTGCGCACCGCCTGGTGGAACACCATGACCCGCGAACGCGAGGACGTGCTCGGCCTCGATGCCAGCATTTTGATGAATCCCGCCATCTGGAAGGCCAGCGGCCACGTCGATACCTTCGCCGACCTCATGCGCGAGTGCTCGCTGACGAACAAACGCGTCCGCGCCGACCACGTCGAGCCGCAGAGCGGAACTTCGGTCAGTTATACAGGTGCACGTCCTGGGGAAGTAATCCCTGCTGACAAGATTGCAGACTTTATTCAAAAGCTCGATTCCCTGGTTAAAGCCTACCCTCATGAACATCGAAATGAAGCTGAGCAATGTGCGGCAGTTTTGAAACTGCCTGATATTACACGTTCATCTCTTGAGGCATGGGTCAGCGCAATTCAGCGTAACTACCAGCCTACGCTTTTGATTCGTGAGTTCGTGAAAGACTTTCTAAAGCCATTTCAGAAGCAAAGCAGTGAGCCATTCACCATGCTTCTTCCGCAGGGCAAGCCGGTCGAATCAGCACGAAAAGTTGCCAAAGAGTTTTATTCCAATCGAGGGGTTAATGATCCGCAGCTAGACGACGAAGCCACCGCAACAGTTCAAGATTCACGCGATTTCCATCCCGAGACCGGCGGCATGCTCGGCGAGGCGCGTCCCTTCAATCTCATGCTGAAGACCTACCTCGGCCCCACCGCGACCGAGGACGACGTGACCTACTTGCGCCCGGAAACCGCGCAGGCCATCTTCGCGCAGTTCAAGAACGTCTTCGACTCCAGCCGCGTGAAAGTGCCCTTTGGCATCGGTCAGATAGGCAAGGCCTTCCGCAACGAGGTCACGCCGAAGAATTTCACCTTCCGCAGCCGCGAGTTCGAGCAGATGGAGCTCGAGTTCTTCATCAAGCCCGACGAAGCCGTCGAGATCATCAGCGGCGAAGTCGCGAAGTGGCATGAAGGCGCCGATTTGAGCGAACCGCAGCTGAACTGGGGCTGGGAGATGTGGCACCGTTACTGGGTGGATCAGCGCACGAAGTTCTACGAGGGCATCGGCCTCGGCGACGTGCTCGAATACTACTGGCAGACGCCCGCCGACCTTGCTCACTACGCCCGCGCCTGCGTGGACATCCTGTGCGAATTCCCGTTCGGCACGGAAGAACTCGAAGGCATCGCCGCGCGTGGCGACTTCGATTTGTCCGCACATCAGAGCGCCAGCACGAAGTCGCAGGAGATCTTCGACGAGGAACTCAAGAACGCCGCCGCCAAACTCACCGACGAGCAGAAGGAAGCACTCATCCAGAAACGCCTCGCCGCCGAGAAAGCGAAGACCAAGGGCGAGCCGATGCCCGAAGCCGCCGTGCGTGCGTGGTTCGAGCGTCTCTTCAAAGGCAACTACGTCCCGCACGTCATCGAACCCTCCGCCGGACTCGACCGCATGGCGCTCGCCGTCATCGCCAAGGCCTTCAGCGAGACCGAAAAGATCGATGAGAAGGGCAAGAAGGAGGTCATCACCGTCCTGCGCCTGCATCCGCGTGTCGCCCCGATCAAAGTCGGCGTCTTCCCGCTGCTGAAGAACAAGCCCGAACTCGTCGCCAAGGCCCGCGAGGTCTATGCGCTGCTCAAAAAGCACCTGAACTGTTTCTACGACGAAACCGCCAGCATCGGCCGCCGCTACGCCCGCCAGGACGAAGTCGGCACGCCCTTCGGCGTCACCATCGACTTCGAAACCTGCGGCGAAAAAGGCCCCGAACTCGCCGACACCGTCACCCTCCGCCACCGCGACAGCGGCGAGCAGGAGCGCGTGAAAATCAGCGAGCTGCTCGGGAAGCTGCTGCCGTTGGTGAGCTGATTCTTGGCTTGAAGCCTCATGGCTGGGCCGTTAAAATCCAGCCATGAGTACTGTCATCGAAATCGAAAAGGCCATCGAAGCCCTTCCGCAGGAGGAGCTGGGCAAGTTGCGCGAGTGGTTTAACGAACGTGAAGCCACCCTCGTCGCGTCGGCGAGCACCTTTGCCCTTTACGACGCCGAGGAGGGCGAGGCACAGCAATGGGAAGACTGACCGCCTTGCGAGGTGAAATCTGGCTCGTGGACCTCGGCATGACTCAAAAGACCCGGCCCGTGCTCATCTTGAGTGTGGCTTACAAAGGCGAAGAGCGTGCCTTGGTCAGCTACGTCGCCCGCACCACCAGCCTGCGCGGCACGGAGTATGAAGTGCCCCATCAAGCAGCCAAGTTCCTCCCGGGGGCCTTCGACGTGCAATCCATCGGCACCGTGCCGGATGTACAGTTGGTCCGCCGCCTCACGGTTTGCGATGCAGGGACACTCGCCAAGGTCGAAGATGCCTTGAAGCGTTGGCTTGCCCTACGCTGAATCAGCGTCCAGCGCCAAAGGCGCGCCCCATCCCAGCCTGGGCCAACGGCCCAGGTGTGGGCGAAAAAACCAGATGAAGGGCTGAAAGCCCGCCCCATGCTCCTGCTGCCATGCCGCAGTCCCTGAGCCTCGTCATCGTCCATCTCGTGTTCAGCACCAAGGACCGTCTCCCGCGCTTCGACGCCCCGCTGCGCCCGCACCTGCACGCGTATTTGGCCGAGGTGGCGCGGAACGCGGGTTGCGAAGCCTACCGCGTTGGCGGCGTGGCCGATCATGTGCATCTCGCCATCCGTCTCTCTCGCACGCTGACCATCGCGGACCTGGTCGAAACCTTGAAGACCTCGTCCTCCAAATGGCTGAAGACCCAATCCGCCGCCTTGAACGACTTCGCCTGGCAACGCGGCTACGGCTGCTTCTCCGTGGCACCAGCGGACCTGATGGCCGTCACGACCTACATCGACAACCAAGAGGAACATCACCGCACCCGCACGTTTCAGGACGAGTATCGGGCGTTCTTGAACAAATACGGCGTGACCTACGACGAGGCCTACGTGTGGGATTGAGGCAAGGCGAGCATGGGGCGGGCTTTCAGCCCTCGGTGTCGGGCATTGCCACGTTCCTGGGCCGTTGGCCCAGGCTGGGATGAACCGCGCCTTTGGCGCTCCAGGCACCGAGACACCATCGCTTTCTGACGGGGCTCATCTCTCCCCAGCGCCCTAGGCGGCATTCCATCCGGCCATGTTGCTTTCCCAATCGCCTTTCAGCGCCAAAGGCGCGACCGATACCAGCCTGGGCCAACGGCCCAGGGGGCCGGGAAAGGCCCCGAGATCAGTGAAAGGGCTGAAAGCCCGCCCCATGCATGCACCGCGTCGGTTTGGCGATCCGGGCGTTCGGAAGAGACGTGTGGCGTGCATGGCTCGGGCTTTCAGCCCTCGACTGGGGTGTTCGTGGTTTGCCACGCATTCCTGGGCCGTTGGCCCAGGCTGGGATGAACCGCGCCTTTGGCGCTCAAGACACCGTTATCATCCTCCACCGCGACAACGGCGGGCCGGAAGGCGTCAAGATTAGCGAGTTGCTTGGAGGTTGCTGCTGTGGGTGGAGTGATCGATCAGGCTAACGCTCCGGTTCAGCAGGCGGCGAGGCTTGCTTGTGCAAGGCATATTGCTCATTGATAAACTTCACCGTGTTGATGTATTTGCGTGCATCGGATTCACGGAGCATCGAAAAGGGGCCGTAGTACTCTTCAAATATTTGATATAACTCCTGCTCGGTTAGTGGCGGCGGAATCTTAAAGCTGTCCTCAAGCGCAACAGGCCAGTTGGCAACGGAGGCTTTAACTGTTCCATTCTTCGTGGGGACGTCCCAATCCACCACAATGTTGCTGGTTCCCTTTTGCAGATTTTGCGCGATCGCGTCCTTCGCTGCGGATGCCGAGAGTACAATTCCCAACCACTGAGATGCTTCTCCGATGTCGTAGGCCTCGATTAGTGCGGGACCCGCATACATCGAACGTTGCTCATCAGCGTAAAAGATGCCTTTGCTTATACCGATCCTGATCGGCACACGCAGATGCAAGGCTTTGCTGAATAGGTTGACCACAGCCGTGAAGATTGCGAGGAAGTCTCTTGGCGAGTCAGCGTTGGAGTAGATGATGATCGTGTCAGAGAAGACAACTGATTTCACCATTTCAGGAATGTGTATGGGATCAGCGAAGCTCTCGGACACGATGGTTATCCTGGTTGATCTCGTGAGTGCGATCTCAAGCGCAGAGAGCATCTGCCATGCCTCTTGATGATCTCGATTCGTAAGCGCACGCATTCCTAGAATGTCCAAGTGAGCTACATAACGTTGCGGTGCATTATCCATGAATGGCAAATCGGTGTGGGAGGTTAACCAGATCGTGAGATTGGCAGCAGCTTTGTCGAGCGCACTCACCCCCGCACCAAACAATACCCGAAGTCCATCTCCCAGCCGCGTTCCGTCTTCGTCGCAGGGATGGCGGGGGCGAGGTGGTAGAGGAGGCGGCGGCCGTCCTGCGGGTTTTCGGCGGTGACGACGAGGCCCGCGCCGCGCAGGGCGACGAGGTGCTTCAGCGTAGCGTCGAGCCGCTTGCCGACGTTCCCGGCCAGCACCGTCGCGGTGCGCCCCTGGCCATCAGCGAGGATCTGGAGAAGGCGGCGGCGGGTGGGATCGCCCAGCGCGGCATAGACGGTATCGGCCGGGATGACTTGCGGCGGTGGCGCGGAGATGGTGGGAGGTGCGGTGGGTGTGCTCATGCTTCATTTTGCCCAATCCTCCGGCTCCTGACAAGCGTGCAGACTCCGTAATCGGAGCGGGGAAGGCTGCCAACAAGCGGGATGACTCCGTAATCGGGCATGGTGAGAGTGTCAACAAGCGGGAGGACTCCGCAATCGGGCATGGGGAGAGTGTCAACAAGCGGGACGACTCCGTAATCGGGCATGGTGAGAGTGTCAACAAGCGGGAGGACTCCGCAATCGGGCATGGGGAGAGTGTCAACAAGCGGGAGGACTCCGCAATCGGGCATGGGGAGACTGTCAACAAGCGGGACGACTCCGCAATCGGGCATGGGGAGACTGTCAACAAGCGGGACGACTCCGCAATCGAGCTTGGGGAGAGTGCCAACAAGCGGGACGGCTCCGGGATTTCGCTGCGAGAGTGTGGCTGGTGTGCTGCTGGGGGGGGCTGTGGCGGGTGGCGCGGCTGGTTTGCGGTGAATGGGGTTTTCGAGAAGCGTTGAGATGCCAGTTTTCTGACGGGAAGGGAAATTCGGACGCGGCTTTTTGCTCGGCCTGGTGTTTGAGTCCGGCGCATTTTATGTCTGTGAAATTTCCCTCAAGTTTTCGTGCCAGGCTGATTGTGACGATTTTTCCTGTCGTGGCGGGGATTGCGCTGGGGGCGCTGCTGCTGGCGGAGTGGAAGTTTGCGGCGACGTATCAGCGGCTTTTTGAGGAGCAGTTCGAGAGCCAGATCGCGGCGGTGGCGGAGGCGAAGGCGCGGCGCTTTGAGGCGCTGTCTTCGGAGCTGGAGAGGCTGGCGCTGTCTCCGGCGCTGGTGGCGGCGGTGAATGGGGGGGATTTTTCCGGGGCGATGCAGGTGCTGCGCCCGGTGCTGGAGGCGCTGGCGACGAGCCGGTTGCAAAGCGAGTTTCCCGGCGCGCCGTTGCCGCGCGCGTCGGGTCAGGTAGGCGGGCCGGGGGAGCGGCGCGAGCCACTTCGTGACGGGCGCGGGCGGGAGTCTGCGGGGCCGCCGCGCCCGCCCGGGGTGTCGCTGGGCGCGCCCTTCATCGGGCTGCTGGACAAGGAGGGGAATTTCATCAGCAGTCCGCGCGGCCGGCAGGGGAATCCGCTGGTGGAGCCGCGGACGGGGAACGCGGGCGTGGAGGGGGAGGAGATGGAGCTGCGGCGCAGGTCGCTGAAAATGCCGTGGCTGGGCGGGCGGGATTTTGAGAGTGTGCTGAGGAAGCAGGAGGCGGGTTACCTGATCCTGGAGGCGGGCGGGAGGCCGCAGGTGCGGGAGGTGTTCATCACGCCGCTGCGCTCGCCGGAGGATGGCAGTCTGCTGGGTGCGTTTGCTTTTGGCCTGCCGCTGCCGGCGCTGGCGGAGCGGCTGCTGTATGACCAGACGCGCCGCGGGGACAATGGCGAGATCATGAGCGGTGTGTATGTGGAGGGGCGGCTGGTTTCCTCAACGCTGCCGGAGGCGCGCCGGACTGTGGTGGAGGGGCTGCTGGAGGCCGCTCTGGCGGGGGCGGGTGACGCCGGTAGCGAGATCATCACGCTCATCGGGGAGGTGCGTCACAGGCTGATCTACCGGGTGCTCAATCCTGACAGTCCTTTTCCCAAGGCGGTGCAGGTGAGCTTTTATCCGCTGTCCGCGCTGGATGAGGAAATCAGGGGTCTGAGAAAAGGGACGGCGGGTCTGGCGCTGGCGGCGCTGCTGGTTTCGCTGGGGGTGGTGCTGGCGGTCTCGCGCGGGCTGTCCGGTCCGGTGAACAGGCTGGTGGCGGCGGTGCATGAGATCGAGCAGGGGAACTTCGAGATGCGTGTGCCGGTGACGCCTGATGAAACGGGCCGGCTGGCGCGCGCGCTGAATCAGATGGCGGCGGGCCTGGCGCTGCAGGAGAAGTACCGCAGCGTGCTTAATGCGGTGGCGGACCGGGCGGTGGCGGAGCGGCTGATTGAGAACCGCGAGGCGTTGAGCGGCGAGCTGAGGAGTGTTTCGGTGCTGTTTTGCGACATCCGCGGCTTCACCGCGCTGAGCGAGCGGATGCCGCCGCAGGAGTTGATCGTGCTGCTGAACACGCACATGACGACGATGACGCACCTGGCCTACGAGCATGGCGGCATCGTGGACAAGTTTGTCGGCGATTTGATCATGGTGCTGTTTGGCGCGCCGGTGAGCACGGGCCGCGACGCGGAGCAGGCGGTGGCTTGCGCGCGGGCCATGCTGGCGGAGAGGCGGCGGATGAATGAGTCAGGGGAGGGGATGCCGCTGGAGGTGGGGATCGGCATTGCCACGGGGGATGTGGTGGCGGGCTGCATGGGGTCTGACCAGCGGCTGAGCTATACCGTGCTGGGGCACCGGGTGAATCTGGCCTCGCGGCTGTGCAGCGTGGCCGGGCCGGGGGAAATCATGACGGATGCGGAGACGATGCGCGCGCTGGGCGAAGGCGCGCGGGTGGAGGCCATGCCGCCGATGCGGTTGAAGGGCATGTCGGAGCCGGTGGAGGTGTTCCGGCTTGGCTGAGAGCGCTCCTGGCGGGATCACTCCGCGCCTTTGTGGCCGAGCTGCTTGACCGCCTTGTTGATCTGGTCGTATTCCAGAGGCTTCTTGATCACCGTGACTGGACCGTGCGAAAGGATGCGGCTGAGGATTTCGCTGTCGGGATAGCCGGTGATGACCACGATCGGGAGATCGGGATGCAGTTCCTTGAGCTGGGTGTAAACCTCGTCACCCGGCACATCCGGCAGCTTGAGGTCGAGGAAGACGAAGTCAAAGCGCTGCTTTTTCGCCACGCTGATGGCCTCGGCTCCAGTGCCGACCACGAGGCGTCCGAATCCGGCCTTTTTGAGGAACTGCTTGAACAATGCCTGAAGCGCCGGGTCATCGTCAACGACCATGACCGTCGGCTGGCCGGCCTCGTCTTCCTTGCGCAGCACATCGCGGTCCAAAAGGCTGCGTTTGATGCGCCAGCGCCCGCCGATTTGCACAGCTGGGAGCTGCCCGCGTTGGACGAGATAATAGACGGTGGGCAAAGGGATGCGGAGGTATTCCGCCGTCTCTTTGACAGTCATCAGTTCGGGAGCTGTGGTGTCGGCCATGAGGGTGAAGTTCTATAAATTATAAGTCGCCCTGAAATTGCGGGAATGGTTGCGAGTCTCAGAATTGATTCAACGCTGATATATAATTACCATTATTGCAAGCCGCTTTTTGATATTTTATGGCAAGACGTTGTTTCATAATAAAGGACATTGCTTCAATACGTTCTCAGAAATGAGATATTTTGCATGAAAAGCCAGTTTATTTAGAATGTCTAAATATTCCTCGATCTTAAAATAATGAATTTCTAGATTTGAAGTCGTCGCAGCTTCACACCCTTGAATTTTGCGCTTTCACGGCCTCGCTTGAGGCGGTACATCCGGTTTTATGAAAGTCATCATCACCGGCGGCGGCGGATTTCTTGGGTCCCAGCTTTGTGAAAAAATCCTTGAGCGCGGCTCGCTTTCCGGTCCGTCTGGCGGGCAGGAGCCTGTGGATGAGATCGTGCTGTTTGACGACCGCTTTCATCTGGCCAGCAGCGAACCGCGCGTCCGCCAGGTCTGCGGTGACATCAGTGACCGCGACACGGTTCGCGAAGTCGTCGGCGCGCGCGCGGATACGGCGGTGTTCCACCTGGCCTCCATGGTAAGCGGCGAATGCGAGGAGCGCTTCGATGACGCGCTGCGGGTGAACCTCGACGGTGGACGCCATCTTTTTGAGGCCGCGCGGGCCGCCGCTGGAAGACCGCGCGTGGTCTTTGCCAGCAGCATCGCTTGTTTCGGGGGTGAGGGCATGGAGCCGGTGAACACGGACCGCACGAAGCACACTCCGCAGACCACCTACGGCATGACCAAGGCCATCTGCGAGATGCTGGTCAACGACCACACCCGCAAAGGGCACTTTGACGGTCGCAGCGTCAGGCTGCCCACGGTGATCATCCGGCCCGGGAGGCCGAACGCAGCGGCATCGAGCTGGGCCAGCGGCATGTTTCGCGAGCCACTGAAAGGCGAGGCATGCCATCTGCCGGTGCGCCGGGATCAATGCCATCCGATGACGGGCTACCGCACGGTGGTGGAGTCATTCATCGCCCTGCATGAGGCGCCGGAAATGCGGCTTGGCAGCGACCGCGCTTATGTGCTGCCCGCGCATCGGGTGACACCTGAACTGGCGGACAGGGTGCTGCGCGAGGTGGCGGAGAGGCAAAAGCTGGCGCTCGGCCCCATTGTGGACGCTTTTGATCCCCGCATCCAGGGCATCGTGGACAACTGGCCGCAGGCCGTGGACGGGGCGCGCGCTGTCGCTCTGGGCATGCCTGAGCCGCCTCCGCTCAGGGAGATCGTCGAGGAGTATTTGGCCGACTTTGGATGAAAATCCCGGTCAGCCCGCTCCCGGCGCGACGGGAGCCGGCGGCATCGGCAGCACAGCGGCCAGCAGCGCCGTGATGACCAGCCCTGTGATGCTGACAATGACAAGCAGCACTGTCCAGGTTTTGAGCACTTCGATTTCGGTCAGGCCGCTCATGCGCGCGATGATCCAAAAGCCGCTGTCATTCATCCAGACCACGCACAGCCCGCCAAAGCCCACCGCCAGCGCCAGATAAACCGGGTGAAACGGGAGAGTCTGCGCGTCGAGCATCGCCGCCATCATGCCGGAGCTGGTGATCATGGCCACGGTGGTGGAACCCTGGCTGGTCTTCAGCAGCGCCGAAATCACCCAGGCCATGACAATGAGCATCACTCCGGCAGGGGCGCTGCCTTCGGAGAACAGCTTCTGGATGGCCGGCCCCACGCCCGCCTCCTTCAGCATGGCTCCGAAAGCTCCGCCCGCCGCAGTGATGAGGATGATGGTGCCCGCGCTCATCATGGACTCCTCGATTTCCCTGCCAAGCCGCGCCGCTCCCGGTCTGCGCTGCCTCACATAAACCAGGACTGACGCCAGCGCGGCAGCCATGAGCGCGGCATTTGGGTCACCCGCCACCTTCATGAACATGGCCGCCTCACGCGCCCAGGCGCCCTCTGGAGCCTCGGCAGCAAACATGGACACAAGGGTGCCGGAAGCCATCATGAGCACCGGCAGCGCGATCGGCAGGCATGAGGCAAAAAAACCCGGCAGCATCGTGGAATCATCCAGTCTCGCCTCCGGGTCCGGCGGCGCCTCTCCATGCAGGGGGCGCATGGGGATGGTGTGGCGGCCCTGCATCCAGTGCGCCAGCGCCAGCGCGGTCAAGGCGCTCGGCACAGCGACCACGATGCCCATCAGGATCATCATGCCCATGTCCACATTGAGGGCCTCCGCGGCCGCCAGCGGGCCCGGCGTCGGCGGCACCAGCGTGTGCGTGGCCACCGCGCCGCCCGCCAGCGCCAGGATGTAGAGCAGGTAGTTCTTTTTCGTGGCCAGGTGGAGCGAGCGGGCCAGCGGCACCAAAAGATAAAACACCGTGTCAAAAAAAACCGGCATGGACAGCACAAAGCCGGAGGACATCAATGCCGCCGGAGCGCGCCGCTCGCCGAACATCCGCAGAAAGGTGCGTACGATGCGGTCCGCCGCGCCGCTCTCCGTCATGCATTTGCCGATGAGCGCGGCGCAGGTGATGATGACAGCCAGCTTTCCCGCGGCCACCCCCAGGGCGGCGATCACGCGCGGCAGCTTGTCGGCGAACTCGCCCGGAGCGATGAAACTGACCGTGAACGCGGCCAGCATCAGCCCGAAAAACGCGCCGATGCGCAGGCGCACGATGCAGAAAATGACCAGCAAAGTGCCGATCAGGAGAATCAAAAGCGGATGCATGAAGCGCGCAGGCTACGGGGATCCGGAAATCTTGGCGATGCTAAAATGCGGGCATTCCCTGCCGCTTCATCATCTTCCCGCCACTGGCAGCGCGATGTGGGAGGGGTGGGCCGCGTCATGGTGGATGGTGTTCACGGCGGTCTCGACGCGGCGGTTGTCGTTGAGCGGCTCGCCCGTGTTGGGATTCACATCGAAGCGCGGGAAATTGCTGCTGCTGATGTCCACGCGGATGCGGTGGTCTTTTTTGAAGACGTTGCTGGTGGGATAAAGACGGATCGTCACCGGATAAATGCGCCCGCGCTCCATGAGCTTCTCGGTCTTGAGCGAGTCGCGGAAGCGCGCGCGCACGATGCCATCGGTGAGGTTCATGTCGAAGCCGCCGGGCCAGTCAGCCGAGGGCGGATACACGTCCACCAGCTTCGCGGTGAAGTCGGTGTCCACGGAAGTGGAGGAAACCCAGAGCCTCACTTCGATCTCGCCCGTGACCTCGGTGTCTTGCGCCAGAGGTTCCGTCTGAAAAACGACCACGTCATTGCGCGCGGAGAGCGGCACGGGGTTCGGCCAGTTCCACACATGCGGGCCGCCCACTTGATTCCACGCGCCCTGGAGCAGGATGTCATTGCCGCTGGAGATGCAGCCGCCGATGGTGGGCACAGGGTTTTTTGGATCAAAGGTGTAGCTCGTGCTGCCGGTGCTCGTGTCCGTGGAGAGCGCGCCGCCTTTGCCGAGATGATACTTCGTGGGCTTGGACTTCGCGGGCGGCCATTCCTTTTCACTGCGCCAGGAGCCGCCGTGGTTCAGCAGGCCCTTGCCGGTCTTTTTGCCATCACCCGTGCCCATGACAAAGATGCGCACCTTGGTGGCAAAATGGCCGTCTTTGCCGATGCCGCTGTCCTCACCCTTCATGAAGTGGTCGAACCATTGCTTGCGCCAGGCCAGCTCGTCCGGGATGGCCGCCTCGGGGCCGAAGTCCACCTGCCCGTGGCTGCTCTTCGCCTGCGCGCCGTGGATCCACGGTCCCATGATGAGATAGACATCGCTTTTCAGCGTCTTCGACAACGCGGCAAAATTCGCCGTCGTATTGCCCGCCCAGGAGTCATACCAGCCGCCGACGAGATAGACCGGGATGTCTTTGTACTGCGCCGTGTGGTCGAGGATGTTGTTCGGCTTCCAATACTCATTGTCCGCGCCATTGCTCATGGCGCCGACGAGCCACTCCTCATACTCCGGGGCCAGCCGCAGCGGCGTCATACCGGGGCGCAGGGGAAGGTTGTTGAGGTAATGAAAGCGGTTGTCCGTCATCTCCTGCAGCACCGCCTGCGTGGCGGGGTCCTGCGCGCCGCGGCTGCCTTTGGCGGCGTTGAGCATGATCCAGTTCCAAAAGCGCATCTCAAACGCGCCCGCGTTGCGCACCGATTGCACGCCGCAGTTCGACACCGCGTCCACCGGGATGATCGTCGTCAACTCGGGCGCGCCCGCCAGAGCCATGGCGTGCTGCGTGCCGCCGACATACGAGGTGCCCACCATGCCGATCTTGCCATTGCTCCACGGCTGCCTGCCGATCCATGCCGCGCAATCCACCCCATCGGGGCCGTCATCGCTCATCCAGTGCCACACGCCCTCGCTCTTGTAGCGGCCCCGGCAGTCCTGCGAGACAAAGACGTAACCGTTTTTGGCAAAGTATTCGCCGAAGCGCTTCGAGCCGTCCTTGTTGTATGGCAGACGAGTCAGAATGACCGGCAGCCTGCACTCCAATGCCTTGCCGTCTATGGCTGGGCGATAAACATCCGTGGCCAGCTTCACACCGTCCCGCATCGGCACCATGATGTCCTTTTCCACCAGCACCTCCTGGGCATGAAGCTTGGTCAGCAGAAGCAATAGCGCGGGCAGCAGCAAAAGAGGGCGTGGGATCATGAGGCGGAGTTTAACGGGCAGCGCGCGCACATGCTTGCCCGCAAAGCTCAGCGCCAGGCAATCATCCGGTATGAGCCAAACAAGGTGCCCCAAGTGCGCACCTGCCACTCCGCGCCAAGACCCAGCGCGCGCGGCAGCTCGTCTCCGCGGAATCCCGCGCGGATGCTCACCTGCATGTCGTAATGCTGCACCGGATGCAGCTCGGCGATGCCGCACAATAGCCGCCCCAGCAGCGCGTGACGCCGGCGTCTTTCCGGTTCGGCGGCCAGGATGAGACGCGCCGAGGCGGGAAGGCGCGCGCCCAACTCGCGCAAGCGGTCGTCTTCGAAATGATGAAGGAACAAATTCGCCAGCAGCACCTCGCCCTCCGGCAGGGGCTGCGCGAGAAGATCGCCCTGCGTCCAGGCCGAGAGAGCGGGCCATGCTGCGGGACGCGGCGCGAGGTCCGCCCCGTGCAGATTCTCCGGCTGGCAAAGCCCGGCTTGAAGCAGACTCAGGGACAGCGCGCCATCCCCGGCGCCCAGCTCGATGACGCGCCAGTCCGGCCTGGCATGGAGCCGCATCATGCGTGCCAGCCATCGGTGGTTGCCCATCACCGCATTGACCAAAAGCATCTCCTCGCGCGCGCGCATGGCGGCGGGATCATCCGGTGGCAGTGCGTCAAGCAGCTCCGGAATCACACGCCGCTTGTGAAATCCGTCCAGCCGCCAGAAGGGAAAGACGGGAAACCGGGCCGCGTCGTGTGCGGGGCGGTCTGTCATCACACCGCACGCTCCAGCTTTTCATCAATGCGCGCCACGAGCGTGTCGAGCACCTCGCTGTTGCCAAAGCGCTCGATCACATCCGAGAGGAAGCCCTCGACAATCAGCTTGCGCGATTCCTGGTCGGGAATGCCGCGTGCTTTGAGATAAAAAAGCTCCTCGTCAGGAATCGGCCCGCTCGTCGCGCCATGGCTGCATTTGACCTGGTCGGCGTTGATCTCGAGACCGGGCATGCTGTTGGCTTCGGCTTCCTCACTGTTAACGAGGTTGCGGCAGGTTTGATAAGCGTCGGTGTAATGCGCGCCTTCATCGACGATGATGAGGCCGCTGAACACGCTGCGCGATTTGCCGTAGAGGGCGTTTTTGTAAAGCAGGTCGCTGGTGGCGCGCGGGGCCTTGTGGCGCTGCAATGTGCGCTGATCGACGACTTGATCGCCGATGGGCATGGAGACGCTGAGCATGTCGCTGCGGGCGCCTTCGCCGACGAGATCGCTGACGCTTTCGCTGCGGCTGAAGGCGGCGCCGAGCTGCACCTGGAAGCTTTTCACGCTGGCGTCGCGTCCGGCGGTGATGCTGCTCATGTGGAGCGCCTGCGCGTCATCGGCGAGCTCCTGGCAGGCGGCGTAGGTGATCTTGCTGCCGCTGCCGCCGACGAGATCGGCGATGGCGATGCTGAGGCCGCCCTCACCTTCGAGGCTACGATAATGATCAACGACGCTGACCTGTGCGTTGTCCTGCGCGACGACGAGCGTGTGCGGAAAGATGGCGGCGTGATCGCCGACGACCCAGTGGAAGATTTCGACGGGCTTCTCGATGACGACGTTCTTCGGCACGATGATGACGGAGCCGGCTTTGACATGCGCGAGATGCAGCGCGGCGAACTTGGAGGAGCCGAGCGGCAGATCACCCTTCAAGAAGTGCTGCTTGAGCACGTCCTCATGCGTTTTGAGCGCCTCGGCGAAACTGACGCAGACGACGCCAGCGGGAAGATCGCTGGTTTCGGACTCGACTAGCGTGTCATTGACGAAAACAAAACGCGCCGCGCGTTCCTTGAGGCCCTGCGTGGCGGCGAGAGCGGCCTGGGACTGCTCTGCGGACGGTTTTTGCGCCGGGGCGTGTGTTTCGAGATCGATCTTCTTCGCGTTCGAGTAGCGCCAGTGCTCGTCTTTGAGACCGGGAAGCGGCAGGGACTGGAATTCGGTCCACGCGGCGTCTGAGCGAGTGCGGAACCAATCAGGCGTGGAGGAATTGCGGGAGGGAGAGAGCGTGAGGAGAGCGGAGGGCATGTTTGAAAATGACAAATGGCGAATTCAGATGGACGAAGGGTTCACTCTGACTTGGGGCGCTTGGTTTTGGCTTTGGGGAGTTGTTTGACGAGGTGATCGAAGTCGGACTCGAACTCGCGGTCCTGGCGGATGCGGAAGTCGGCGTATTCTTTTTCAGCAAGCGCCAGTGCAACAGCATGCGACACGCGACCTTTGTCTTGAAGGATTTCCTGCTCGTTGAACTGGAGGAAGGCATCGAGCCTCGTGATCCAATCCGTCATACGCATGGCGCGGCCACGGCTGGCCTGGAACTCGGCGTGGTCGAGGTACATGTCCACGATGTGGTTCAGCGCCTTGAGTTCTTCCGGCTGGAGGTAGTTTTTGGCAATACCGACATCGGATTTGAGGATTTTGCCCTTCGGAGCCTTCCGCCAGGTGGTCAGGCCCATGGTCGGGAGCTTTTTGTCGGCACGCTCGGCGATGATTTCGGCGGCGGTATGGCCTGTGATGGCAAAATGGAGCTTGTTCTGCACCGTGGCGAAAAACTGCTCTGCAGCGGCGGTGCTGGGCGAGTAGTCGATGGCCGTGGCGAAGATGTCGGTGATCTTCTGGTAGGCGAGGCGCTCACTGGCGCGGATTTCCCGCACCTCCTCCAGCAATTCGTCAAAGTAGCGGGTGTCAAAGCGGGTGCCGTGCTTGAATCGCTCCTTGTCGATGGCAAAACCTTTGAGGATGTAGCTTTTAAGCCTGTCCGTGGCCCAGGTGCGAAATTGCGTCGCCCGGGCGCTCTGCACCCGGTATCCGACGGCGATGATGGCTTCGAGGCTGTAGAAGGTCACTTTGCGGGTGACCTCCCGGCTGCCCTCTTTTTGAACTATTGAGGATTCCTCAATAGTTGCCGCCGGGTTCAGTTCACGCTCCGCATAGATGTTCGTCAGGTGGAGCGAAACATTGCTCAAAGAACACTCATAAAGCTCGGCAATGAGCTTTTGCGTCAGCCAGACGTTTTCATTCTCAAACCGCACCTCCACGCGAGTCCGGCCATCTTCGGTCTCGAAGATGGTGATCTCGGGCTGATGTGAAGGCTGGGGACTCATTGAGGTTTAGGAGCGGTGTAGAGCGCATCACCTGGCTGGAGACGGCGTCCGTGACGAAAGCCTCGTTCCTTGTTCAGAGCCTGTTTGAGGTAGTCGGATGGGAGATCCTTGGCAGGCGTCCAGAGAACCTCCCAAGAATCCACAAAACCGAAACGGAAGATCTTTTTGAATGCCTTCTGATCTGCGACACCGATGAAGGCGTCGGAAGGAATGCCCTTGAAGGTATGAGGACGCATAAACTCTGCGGCAGACACTTTACGGCAACGAACAGTGTCGCTGGAACAGGCTGGCAGAATCAAAAGATAACCGATCATGAGAACGGTAAAAGAAAGTCGGACTACGCTCGAAAGCGGTGTCGACGATGCGAGGCTTCGCCCTCGCATCTCTGCCACCGCACTCCACGACCCTGTCGCGTGATTAGAGAGTGCCTGAGTTACCGAGGAATCCTCGGCAACTGCTCGCTCTTCATCGGAGAGGTTGATTGGTGCAGTACAATCAGTCATCGGAAGCTGGCACGGGCGGTTGAGGTTCGCGAACCCATGGTTTTTTGATTGATCGGCGTTGTGCTTGCCACCCCAAGGGCAGATCAGCCAATTCGGCAATGGAGGGATCAAGGCGAACAACTTCGCCCAAACCTACGATCAGAAGTTCTTTGGTTGTGACGGAATTACCCGAATGGAACTGCCAAGACCCGTCTTCTCCGTCATGAAAGACCTGCAAAATAGGCAAGCCTTGCTTGAAGATGTGCGTCGAGGTGAATGAAGCCGTGTTCGGAGCATCGGCGAATTGCCATGCACTCAGAATCTCGGCTTTGGTGGCTAGGTTCGACATTCGTCATTCTGGTTTCGTGATTCCGCACCTGCGGCTAGCCAACGCTCCCCTCCATCTCCAGATCAATGAGCCGCTTCAGTTCGACGCTGTATTCCATCGGGAATTCCTTGGCGAGGTCGTTGATGAAGCCGTTCACAGAGAGGCTCATCGCCTCGGCTTCGCTGAGGCCGCGCTGCATGAGGTAGAAGATCTGGTCGGCGCTGACCTGGCTGACGCTCGCTTCATGCTGCGTGGCGTGCTGGTTGCCGCGCACGGAGATGGCGGGGTAGGTGTCGGTGCGGCTGTTGGGGTTGATGAGCAGGGCGTCGCACTCGGTGTTGTTTTTGCAGCCTTTGAGGTGCTTCGGGATGTGCACGAGGCCACGGTAGGTGGCGCGGCCTTCGCCGATGCTGATGGATTTGCTGATAACGTTGCTGGTGGTCTCGTCGGCGGCGTGGACCATCTTGGCGCCGGTGTCCTGATGCTGGCCGCTGTTTGCCAAGGCGATGCTGATGACTTCGCCACGGGCACGTTTGCCCTTCATGATGACGCCGGGGTATTTCATGGTGAGGCGGCTGCCGATGTTGCAGTCGATCCAGCGCACTTCGGCGTCCTCGTGGGCGATGCCGCGCTTGGTGACGAGGTTGAAGACGTTGCTGCTCCAGTTCTGCACGGTGACGTATTGGATCTTCGCGCCTTTCATGGCGACGAGTTCGACGACGGCGCTGTGCAGCGTGGCGGTCTCAAACTTCGGCGCGGTGCAGCCTTCCATGTACATCACTTCCGCGCCTTCATCGGCGATGATGAGCGTGCGCTCGAACTGGCCGAACTGCTCGCTGTTGATGCGGAAGTAGGCCTGCAGCGGATGCTTCACCTTCACGCCGGGCGGCACGTAGATGAACGAGCCGCCGCTGAAGACGGCGCTGTTGAGCGCGGAGAATTTGTTGTCGCCGGTGGGGATGACCTTGCCGAACCACTTTTTGAAGATCTCGGGGTATTTGTGCAGGCCTTCGGTGCTGTTGACGAAGATGACGCCCTGCTCCTCGACGGCGGCTTTGATGTTCGAGTAGGCGGCCTCGCTGTCATACTGCGCCTCGACGCCGGCGAGGAATTTGCGTTCCTGCTCGGGGATGCCGAGCCGGTCGAAGGTCTTCTTCACGTCCTCCGGCACCTCGTCCCAGGAGCGTTTCGGCTTCTGGCCGTCGCTGAGGTAGTAGCGGAACTCGTCGAACTTGATGTTTTCGAGGTCCTTCGTGGCCCAATGCGTGGGCATGGGCTTTTCCTGGAAGACTTTGAGAGCTTTGTGCCGGAACTCGCGGATCCAATCGGGATCGCCCTTCACATCGGCGATGTAGTCGATGGTCTTTTCGGTGATGCCGAAGCCGGAGTCGAACTTGTTGCGCTCCGGGAAGGTGAAGTCGCCGACGCTATCGACGCGGATGTCGGAGATGGCCGAGACTTCAGGAGACTCGGTTTCGATGGGAGAATCGGGGGCGATGACCATGGGGATTTATGATTTACGATTTTTGATTTATGATTTCAGAAGTCAGCTCTCGGTGGCGGCAGGTGGGTCTTCTCGAAGGACGAAGGACTCGGGCGCTGCTGCTTCGTAAGTGACTGGACTGCGACGAACGATGGGGCGGTCGGCGAAGACCCAGCCTTCGCGTTTGAGCCGTTCGCTCACCTCGCGCATGTGGGCGTTGAAGCGGTCGAGGTCATAGCCGCATTCCGCAAAGATGGCTTCGCGGTTGGCACGGACTTCGGCGACGATGGGATCGGTAGTCATGTCAGATGAGTTCCTCCGGGGTTCCAATCACAGGCGGCGTGTAGCCTGCCTCTCGGCAGGCGACCTCAATACGTCGCTGCATGTGCATGTTGTTGATGTAGGTGCAGTTCCAGGTCAGCAAGAAGTCGATGCCATGAACGGCTGCGATGGCGATATGAAACGCATCGGTCTTCGCCTGTTCGGGAAGGTTCAACCGCCGGATCAGTTCTCGCGCCAAAGTTTCTGTTTCCATGCTTGGACGCAGTAGTGGGATGCCCTGGAGCACACTCAAACGCATCTGCGCCATCTCGTGTTCTCCGCGCGAGACTTCGTCGATAACGTATTGCGAGATGACCAAATCATGATTCGGCCGCGACTGCTGCCACCAATCCTGAGTGACCTGCTGATGCCCCGCGAGCACCACATCACGACTCGGCCGCGCTACAAGGTAGCTCGGGATGGTCGTTTCGATGTACACGGAGGGTTTCATGAGTGTGATCGGTGATTTATGCAGCAGCGGCCAAAGGCTCCTCAGTGACCCAGTCGTAGCCGCGTTCTTCGAGTTCGAGGGAGAGCTCTTTGCCGCCGGTTTTGACGATGCGGCCGTCTTTGAGGACGTGGACGATGTCGGGCTGGATGTAATTGAGAAGGCGCTGGTAGTGAGTGATGACGAGAAAGCCGCGGTTTTCGCTGCGCATGGCGTTCACGCCGCGGGAGACGATCTTGAGGGCGTCGATGTCGAGACCGGAGTCGGTTTCGTCGAGGATGGCGTATTTCGGCTCCAGCATCATGAACTGGAGGATCTCGTTGCGCTTCTTCTCACCGCCGGAGAAGCCTTCATTGACGCTGCGGCTGGTGAAGCTGCGGTCCATCTCCAGGGCGTCCATGCGGGCGTAGAGCTTTTTGTAGAATTGCACGGCGTCAATGTCCTCGCCTTTGGGCAGGCGGGCTTTGAGGGCGGCGCGGAGGAAGTTGGCGTTGCTGACGCCGGGGATCTCATGCGGATACTGGAAGGCCAAAAAGAGTCCCGCGCGGCTGCGGGCATCGACGGTCATGTCGAGGATGTTTTCGCCATCGAGGAGGACCTCGCCGCTGGTGACTTCGTAGTCTTCGTGGCCGCAGAGAACTTTGCTCAGCGTGCTTTTGCCGGAGCCGTTCGGACCCATGATCGCGTGGACTTCACCGGGATTGATCGTGAGGGTGAGGCCTTTGAGGATTTCGCGGCCGGGGATCTGGGCGTGGAGGTTTTTGATTTCGAGGGACATGAAAATTCGGAATGGAGAATGCGGATTGCGGAATTACTTGGATGAGCAGGCTTCGCAGGTGCCGTGGATGGCGATGTCCATGCGGGTGATTTTGGTGCCTTTGGGCAGGTTCCAAAATTTGGCGGGGTCGAACTCAGCGGCGGGGTGGGCGTCGATGACCTTGCCGCAGGTTTCGCAGTGGAAATGGACGTGCTCGTGGAGGTTCGCGCAGTAGCGGGACTGGCCGCGCTCCAGGTGGACCTGCTTGATGAGCCCGGCGGACGTGAGGTGGTCGAGGCAGTTGTAAACGGTAGCCAGGGAGATGCCGGGGGAGCGGGTTTTGACCCGGTCGAAGATGTCCGTGGCGGTCGGGTGATCGTTAGTTCCCTGGAGCACTTCAAAAACTTCCCGCCTGTGCGGGGTGAGGCGTACATCGGTGCCGAGCACGGCCATCCGGCATTCCAGGCCGGTAGGCTTGGGGATGGAACGAGAAGTGGAAGGAGGCATGAGATTTTAGAATTAGAATGATTCTAAAATATTGAAACGGACCTCATGCAAGAGCGGATGCTGGTTCGCGGGAAAAATTTTCCGCGAGCTGCGCTTTGAGGGGCGGGCGGAAAGACTGGCAGGAGCGGCACCAGAAACGCAGGCATGACATGCCCGACAAGGTTCCACCCGGGCTTTCGGTTCAAAGCGCTGCCAGTGCTGCTGCCGCGATCTCGGCAGTGCGGGTCATGTCGGCCTCGGTGTGGGCCATGCTGATGAAGCCGGTCTCGAACTGGCTGGGTGCGAAGTACACTCCGTTGTCGAGGCAGTGGTGGAAAAATCTGCGGAAGGCGGCGAGATCCGAGGTCTTGGCGTCCTGGAGATTGCCGACTTCTTTCTCCGTAAAAAACAGGCAGAACATGCTGCCGCGGCGGTACCAGCGGTAGTTCAGGCCCTTGGACCGCAGGATGCCGAGCACGGCGTCTTCCATCATGCGGCCGAGGTCTTCAAGCGCGGCGTAGCCGTTTTGCCTTTCGAGTTCGCGCAGTTGTGCCAGCCCGGCGGCGAGTGCCACGGGATTGCCGCTGAGGGTGCCCGCCTGATACACAGGGCCGAGCGGTGCGAGATGGTCCATGATGTCCGCCCGCCCGCCAAAGGCCCCCACGGGCAGCCCGCCGCCGATGACCTTGCCCAGGCAGGTGAGATCCGGCTTGATGCCTTCGATTTCCTGCACGCCGCCTTTGGCCAGTCGGAAGCCGGTCATTACTTCGTCAAAAATCAAAATGACGCCGTGCTTCGCCGTGATGTCGCGCAGCTTTTGCAGAAAGCCCGGCTTGGGCAGAATAAGGCCGGCGTTTGCCGGGTAGGGTTCGACGATGAGCGCGGCGGTTTCGTGCCCCTGTCTGTCAAAAAACTCCTCCAGCGCGGCCTCGTCATTGAAGGGCAGCACGGTGGTCAGCTCCGCGAAGGCGGGCGGCACGCCGGCGCTGTCCGGGTGGCCGTGCGTGAGCGCGCCGCTGCCGGCTGCGACGAGCAGGCTGTCGCTGTGGCCGTGGTAGCAGCCGTCAAATTTCACCAGCCTGTGCCTGCGGGTGAATCCGCGGGCGAGGCGGATGGCGCTCATGGTGGCCTCGGTGCCGCTGCTGACCATGCGCACTTTTTCAATGCTTGGCACCCATTCGCAAATCGTGCGCGCCATTTCCACCTCGTAGGGGTTTGGAATGCCAAAGCTCACCCCCTCCTTGGCTGCGCTGTGGATGGCCTCAATCACGGGCACGGGCGCGTGGCCGAGGATGGCAGGCCCCCAGGTGCCGACGAAGTCAATCATCTCGCGCCCGTCCACATCCCAGATGCGGCAGCCTTTGGCGCGGCGGACGAAGAACGGGTCGCCGCCGACATTGCGGAAGGCGCGCACGGGCGAGTTCACGCCGCCGGGAATGTGATTTTTTGCGAGTTCGAAGAGCTTGGTGGAGATGGGGCCGCTGGGCATGGCGGGCAGGCTTGCACGGCGGCGGCGGAGAGTCGAACAAAAGGTTTTCCTTGCGCGTCAGAATCCGGTATTCTCAGGTCAAATGAAGACGCTCACTTATCTTTTTCTGGTGCTTTTGCTCCCCGGTGCGGCCGCTGAAGCCCAGCTCTCCAAGCAGCGCAAGTCCATGATCCCGCCCGAGCCGGGCACCATCAATGTGGAGGACATGCTGCCCAAGCCGGTGATGCTCAAGGTGCTCCAGGAGGCGCCGGTTTACACCCGGTCGGCGCTGGAGCAGGCCATCGGCTCCATGGCGCCGGGCACGGTGGTGAAGCTCATCGGCCTGTCCGACACCGCCTACCGCGTTCGCGGGCGCGCGCGCCACGGCGATGTCTCCGGCTGGGTTCGCATGGGTGATCTGCTTTCACCGGATCCGAATCTGGTGACAAACCTGAGGAAGCTCCACGAGCGCCAGACGCAGGTGGAGGAAATGATCGCCAACAAGCAGGTGGCGCTCGGCATGACTGGCGATGAGGTGCAGGCCAGCCTTGGCAAACCCGCGCGCAAGTCCACCAAGATCAATGCCGGCGGCAGGGAGGAGAAGCTCGAATACGTCGTTTATGAGCGCGTGCCGCAGTTCACCACCGGGCTGGACCCGCTCGGCAGGCCGGTGCAGAGCGTGGTGTACCTCAAAGTTGAAACCGGCAACATGGCCGTAACCCTCAAGGACAACGTGGTGGACAGCATCGAGGAGACCAAAGGCAACCCGCTCGGCAGCGGCGGAGTGAAAATCGTGCCGGGACCGATTTTCTTCAATTGGTGAGTTGAGCGTTGGGGGGCGGGCCATCAGGCTTGCAGGGCGGGCATGTCCCGGCTACTTGGCGGGCATGTCCGACCTCAACGAACTTTCACTTCTGGGCCGCTCCGAGCACCGTCTTCCCGCCTCGCCGGACGAGGCTGAGCTGGAGACGTTTCCAAACCGAACACCGGGCCGGAACTACACCATCCATCTCACCGCGCCGGACTTCAGTTCATTGTGCCCTGTCACAGGCCAGCCGGATGCCGCGCATGTGGAGATCATCTACATCCCGGACGAGCGTTGCGTGGAGACGAAGTCGCTGAAATTTTACCTGGCCAGCTACCGCAACCACGCCGCCTTCAACGAAGCCATCGTCAACCGCATCCTGGACGACCTGGTCAAAGCCTGCGCGCCGCGCCAGGCGCGCGTGCGCGGACGCTTCGCCCCGCGCGGCGGCATCCAGCTCACCTGCGAGGCCTGCCACCCTGACCGGGACGCGGCGCTGGGATGGCCGGCTGCATGAGCGCGCGCGCTCCCGTCCGCTCATTTTTTGCTGAATATGGCGCGTTTTTGCTGGAACGACAATTTTGAGGGATCCTCATCCGGCTGAGGCGGTTTGACGATTTCTTTGACCTTCACTTTCCCTTCCTCCAGTGCGGGTGCTTCGACTTTCTTGCCTTCCGCCCCGCCGCCGACATGGGCGATGTTTGCCCCCTGGCCGACCTTTTGTTTATTCTCCTCTTTGACCTCAATGTCCGCCTGGACTCCGATGTCCTCCTTGGACTCAAGGTCCTGGGACTGGCTCTGTTGTTGCGAGTGGTCCACGACCTGGTTTTGCGCTTGATTGGGCGCGGTGTATTTCGAACCGGCGGCCCTGTATTCTGCCAGCAGTTGAGGGTTTTCTTCACGGATGTCGTTGATGGTGGAGTTTTGGGCTTTGGCCCACTCTCCAGAGGCAAATTTCTCGGGTGTTTCCTGGCGCTGGCAATTGTCATAGCCCTGGATCAGCACCGCCGTTTGAACGAGCATTTCGCCCTGCGCCCGTTCGCCAGGGTCGGCGCTGCCGCGAAGCGCGATCGCGCGTTTGGAAATTTCCGGCGAGACCGCGCGCAGCGCCACTTGGGATGCGACGAGTTGGTTGCCGAGGTCGTCCGGAGTGGCTCCGTCGTTCAGCAGCTCGGGTTTGATCCCGGCGGCTTCAACACCTCCCTGCTTGATGGCATTGAGGATGGCTTTCCCTTCGGGTTTCACCTTCTCGGATTCGGCGACTATTTGCTGCAAGCCTGAGACTGCCAGTTCTTTGTAGGCCTGCTCGAGTCCGGGGGTGTTTTGAGATTCAGGTGTTCCCGCGCCGGGCATCCGGTCATGCCCGCCCTTGAGCTGGGAGGCGTTCACACTTTGAGATTTTTCGACCACTTTGTCCGCCACCGCCTTGCTGACATCCTGCAACTCCATTTTGGTGATGTTGGAGAGGAATTTTTCCGCCGGATCGTTGCCCCGCGCCAGGTTTCCCATGTCTTGCGAGCTGAGGCAGGCGACCTTCGCGGAGTGGCTGGCCACCTTGCATAGGACCTGGTTTTGCTGCCCGGCATCCAGGCCGGCATCCTCCTTGATGCTGTTGATGAAGTCCTCGGTGCCTTTGTCGTCCACGCACTTGATGGCCATCGAGGCCAGCGCGACTGAGGCGCTTTTCTCGACGCCCTGAAGACTGGCATTCTGCTCGACCTGGGCGAGCGCTTGATTTTTCTGGTCAGCGACATTGACCGGCCCGGGCGACTCGTGTTTGAGCTTGCCATGCATGGCTTTGGCTTGGCCCTGAAGTTGGGCGAGCTTGGTCAGGGATTGATCCACCTCCTGGCTGTTCTTGCACTGGCTGATCTGCTGGATCGTGTCCTCAATGTCCTGTTTGCACTTGGGATACGAGGAGTTTTTGATTTCAGCGATTTCCTCCTTCTTTTGCTGGGCCTGATTTTGCAGCGCGTCCAGGCCGGCTTTCACTCCGCCCGGATGCCTGCCGCGCACGATGTCCGAGATCATTCGTTTTTGCTCGTCGGTCGGGTCGAACTCGCCGGTGGATTTTTTGAATGCGCTGGCGAGCGCGGCCTCGGCTTTTTGCGCCTTGTCCTCGGCGCGCCCGCTGACGCGGTCCCAAAGCGAGCCGAGGCGCGCTGTGACGCCGGTCTTGGCGCTGATGGAGTGGTCGCCGCCGCGCAGAGCGGCGGCATTGTGGTTGCCCAGGCTTGCGCTGATGTCCTCCAAGCTCGGGTTGTTGTCGGTGTTGATCTTGGGCATGGCGTGTGGTGTGGAGTTGTGGCGCTGTCGTGTTATTCGCGCCGCCATCCCTTGTTAGCCTGATCCGCGTCTGCTGTGACAGACTTCCGTCCGCGCGCGGCCCGCGCCTAGCCGAGGGTGTTGGAGTTGAAGACCTCCTCGCTGATGCGCCCTGCGCGGTAGAGGGACATGAGGGACTGGTTCCAGCGCTGGTTGCCTTTGCAGCGCAGGGCGTCCTCCAGGGAGGTGGCGCTGCCGTCGTAGGCGCGGATGCCCGAGGAGACGGCTTCGTTGGTGTTTTGCAGGTACTCGGTGACGAGCACGCGCCCGTTGAAGCCGGTTAGCAGGCCCTGGGAGAGGACAAAGGTGAGTGTCTCGCCCAGGCGGTGGAGGATGGCGTGCTGCTGCTCCTTGGGGAAGAATTCGAGGATGCGGTCAATGGTCTTCACCGCACCGCGGGTGTGCAGGGTGGAGATGACAAAGTGGCCGGTCTGCGCGGCCTCGATGCAGGTCTCCATGGTCTCGCGGTCGCGGATTTCCCCGAGCAGGATGATGTTGGGCGTTTTTCGCAGCACCTCTTTGAGCCCGCTCTGATAGGACTGCGTGTGGCGGCCCACCTCCTGCTGGGTGACGAGCGAAGGGCAGGGGAGCATGATGCCGGGCCGGTTCGGATCCTCCATGAGGGTGTCGTAGCGGTATTCGATGGGGTCTTCGACGGTGACGATGTGTTTCTGAAAGTTCCGCCGCACCCAGTCGAGGATGGCGGCGAGTGTGGTGGACTTCCCGGACCCGGTGGGACCGGTGACGAGGCCGAGGCCGAAGCGGCGCTGCATGAGCTCGCGCAGGCTGTCGGTGATCATTGGGTCGAGGCCGAGGCTTTCGAGCTGGGTGATGCGGCTGCGCAGGCAGCGGCAGGTGATGCCCATGCCGTGGTCGCTGAGGTGTACCTGCACGCGCATGCGCACCGGGGAGCCGAGCGCGCCCTGGTCGCAACTGAAGTCAATGACGCGCTTTGAGCGCAGCAGAGCCCACATTTTCTCCACGCCGCCGACGGCTTCCGGGTCGTCCCAGATTTCGACGGTCTGCTGCGAGTAAAGCGCCGCGGCCACGGCGGTGACGCTGTCCGCGTCCACGGGGCCGAGCGATTCGACGATCTCCAGGCCGCGGTTGGTGTGCAGGTAGATGAGGCCGCCGGTGCGCAACTGCACGTCGGAGATTTCCCGGTCGGGATAGGAGTCCGCCAGCCGGCCCAGGAGGTTGTCAACGGTGAAGCTCATGAAGCGGAGGGGTTCAATCCTGGGTGATCTCCTCGATGACGACGAGCCAGTTCATCTGATGCACGGGCGGCAGCTCGGCGGGGCTGCGAAGCGGCTTGAGGTCGGCGCTGATATGGTCGGAATGCACGGCGTCATCGCTGCCAAGTTTGATGTCGAGCGGCTTCCAGGCGGAGGGGCCGGTCTTGCTCAGGGTGCCAAGCTGGCCATGGTGCTCGACGAGGCGGTTGACCACGGTGGTGCCGATGCGCAGCTCGGCGGAGAAGATGGACAGCGGCGGGAAAAATTCATCCGTGTCTGCGAGACCCGACCCAGCGGGTGGTTGCGCAGCCGGCACGGCATTGAGGTCGTCGCCGATGTAAACGCGGTGAGGTGTGACAACGGAAATGCCGCTGGTCCAGGCGGTGAGGTCTTTGCCCTGGCGGATGATGACGCACATGTCATCCGGCGCGGGCGGGTCGTCCGGGGGTTTGATGGATTCCGGGGCGGAATCCATGACCACGCCGAACCAAAGACTGTTGTTGGTGGCGATGCCCGCGCCGTTCCCTGCCAGCAGCCATGCGTCGAAGAGCGCGGGTTTGAAAGTCAGGCAGGAGCGGCCGTTGTCAGTCAGCTCGGTTTGGAAGGGCATGGCCTCGCCGCCCTCGTCAAAAATGGTGGGCCAGTTGACTCCCCGCTGTAAAACGGCCTCGGAGACTCCGCCGGCGGTGTTTTGAAAACGCACCCGCAGCTTCACCGGTGTCTGGTCCGCCAGGCTGATCATCTCGAGGGCCTCCACGGTGACGCGGCAGCGGCCCGCGCCGGCGAGGTAGTCTTCCCACGCGCTTGGCGCGCCTGCGGAGGGGCGCAGCAGAAAGGAGTTGCCGGGTTGCAGCGGGAGGAAGGCGAGCCGTCCGGAATTGGCGGACAGGGCCACGGGCAGCACATCGCTTTGCCTTTCGGCCTGGAGCTGCTCGCGCACGCCGAGGGCGTCGAAGTTGGAATCCACTTCGACACCGCCAAGGTCCAGCGGCCCGCTCATCTCGATGCCGCTGCGCCCGGCCAGCCGGGAGGCTCCATGAGCGGACTCGACAGCCATCGCATCCGCATAGACGGAGCCTTCGATGCGCACTCTTTCCATGCTCCAGAATGCGCCGTCCTCATGCTGGCCGATGGCTGCGAAGGTGGCGGCCTCGATGGGCATCTGAGAAGGCACCTCGTAGAGGGAGAGCACATAATGCCGTACCACCGGCTGGCGCGCGCCGCCGTAGTTCACTGAAAAGGCCCACCAGTTTCTCTTGGCCACAAAAGGCTGGCCGGGCTGCGCGTAGCCGAACCGGATGTTTGGGTAGGGGATGAGATTGTAAACCGGGTGCGCGGTCACATCCGCCAGCAGGCCCGCCGATTGAGCGGCGTAGCGCTTCGCGGGCGTCACCACGGGGCGCAGGGCGTCCGCCTCCTGCAGGCTCTGGCTCATTTCCAGCAAGGGCGGCACCCTGCCGGTGAAGGCGGACTGGGAAAAGACATTGGCGTAAGCGGTCGTGCCCGGGGTCACCCGCCCGGCCGTTCCTGTGAGGGAGGTGATCCAGCTTCGGACCTCGGCTCCTGAGCCGTCTCCCACGTCAGCCTGGCGCGCGGTCTCAAGCCGCAAATCTTTGACCATGTCTTCTGTGAGGCGCAAGTCCGCTCCGGATAGCGCGACGGCGTCGGCGAAGATTTCACTCCACGACCAGTCCTCCCCCGCCGCGTGGTCCGCCTTCATGCAAGCGATGGCGCGCGAGGGGAAGACGGCCACCAGCGCGCGCATGAGGGCCTCCTCGCGCTGGCTGTAGTCGAGTTTGAGCTGCGTCTTCGCCGCCTGGTCGCGGGTGACGAGGGCCTGCTTGAAGAGCATGGTCAGGCTCAGGGTGAGCATCATGGCGATGCCCGCGATGGCGGGCAGGGCGGCGTAACCGGAGGTTCGTTTGGTGCTTCTCATCGCGCGCCTCCCCCATAAGTGATCTCCTCGCCGCTCGGGCCGTGCAGGGTGAGCGTCAGGATGCCCTGGTCGGCGGCGAAGGTGGCGTCCTGGATCCGGTCGCTGATGGTCCATGAGGCGTCCGAGCCGTCCGGATGCGTGTGGTGAAACCGCAGCAGCGCGCTGGAGCCGCCGCTCTCCACATAAATGACGCGCGACTCCACGGTCTGCGCGGCGGATTTGAAAAAGAGACGCGCGGCCCTGCCGTCAAAGATCACAGGAGGCGCGCCGGCCAGCGCGGCGTCGAGGTCATCGTAAATGAGGTAATGGTCCGCCTGGTCAAACAGCCTGCCGATGAGCCTGCCGGTGCGCGGCGCCTCCTCCGCGAGGAAGTTCTGCTGCTGGACGAAACGCATGAAGGTGACATGCTGCTGGATCATCACCACCATGCTGGAGCCGAGAACGAGCATCAGCCCCATGGCGGTGGAGACCTCCACAAGCGTGAAGCCTGAGCGCCTTGCGCGACGGAATGATGCGGACGCGATTTTCATAAGGTGCGCAGGGTGGCGCGGCTCTTCACATACTGCTTGCCGCCGATGTGGTAGGTGAGAATCGAGTGCAGCCGCCAGATGGCGAGCGGGGCGTCCTCCTCGCCGCCGGTTTCATTGACGCGAAACCGGATCAGGTCCCCAGTGATCTCCACGCCGCCCGCCACGCGGCCCAGAGTGACGGTTTCCTCATGGCGCGGAGGATCGTCCTCGCCCGCGTCGGGCCAAATGGAGTCCGGCGCTGTGAGGTCTGCCACGGGGATGCGGTTGGCTAGCGCGGTCTCGCGGGTCATGAAGGCGTCCGTCAGTGTCTGCATGATGGTCCACTGGTTGCTGCCCACGGAGAGCAGGGAGGCTTTCATCAGCATGAGGGCCAGGACGGTGGCCACACCCAGGCCGAGGGAGACCTCGATCAAAACACTGCCCTGGTGCTGGCGGGCGCGATGGAGTGTGCGCGGCGGATTCATGGTTTGTTGTTATTTTCACTCCGGCGAGCGCTCCGCCGTGGTGATCTGTCCGCGGGATGAGACGGTGCGGTCCACCTCGAAGGTGACATGCAGCAGGCGCTCCGGCGCGCGGTTGAAAAAGGGCGTCTCGGTGATGACCTCCAGGGTGTAGATGCCGTCGGTGGCGGCATAGTTCGAGAGGTCCTCCATCGAGATGGAGAGGGTCTGGGGAACGTTGGTGGGCTCCTCCTCGAGTTCGGGGTTGTAATGACGGCCGAAGCGCCGCTCGGTGCCGTTGATCAGCGTGCCCGCCGTGCCCAGCGCCTGAGTGCCTGTGTAAAGCTGCACATAAGTCCGCGAGTCGGGATAAAGGTGGTTCAGGCGGACGATGATGGAAGGGATGCGGTCAAGGAAGACCTGCCCGGCGGTGACGTTCTCAATGCTGGCGGTGGCGACCGGCCAGACCTCGATCCTCGGCTGCGCCAGGATGGTGTCCGGCACGCCATCCGCCGCGTACCGGATGAAGGTGTAGATTTGCTCCCCGCAGCCTCCGCTCAGACTGGCGGACGGCAGTTCGTGGTAGAGGGGCGAGAGCGACTGCGCGCCGTTTTGCAGATTGGCCTCGTGGATGAGAAAAGCCTCCGCGCCAGCGCCGGAGTAGGTCTCCATGTCGAACAAGCGCCCCTGAACGGAAAAATACAGCTCGCGCTCCGCCTGGTTGGTGCTGCCAGGAACCAGGCCGGAAACCTGGAGGTTGATGCCGAAGGGGCGGTCCGCGCGGGTGCGGCGCACGAAGTTCGAACTGGCTGGGTCGCCGCGCACATAGGCGTCCTCGGTGGCGATGACCAGTTCGATCACAGGCGCGTAGGCTCGGATCAGCTTGGTGTCGAGCAGGTAGATGTTGTTGTCCCAGGCGGTGCCGCGGGCGAAGAGTTCGAAGAGCGAACCTTGCTCGCTGACAGGCAGGGCGGCCGTGAAAGGCCCGCCGGTGGGTCCCAAGGGCAGGTCGTATGTAAGGCCGCTGGTCAGGTCCGTCTGCCGGACCCATGACTCCTGGGCGGGGAGCTGAGCCCAGGCAAAAATGATGGCCGTCAGGAGTTGCGCGAGTTGTTTCATGTCGTCAATGGCTCAGGGTTTTCCGGCTCCGGGCGCGGGTTCCAGAATGCTGATCGGACCGCCGCGATAAACGGAGACGACCAGACGGCGCTCTCCGGCAAGATCGCGCAGCAGGGGCGCTGCCGACTTGGCATCTCCCTTCGCCATGGCCAGGGGCACTTCCCTGGCGTGTAGCCAGGCCGAGTTGCGCTTCAGAAATGAGGGCCAGAATGTGAAGTCGCCGGCGGGTTCGGAGATCACCCGGTTCTGGAGGGACTCCGGCAAATGCAGGATGGCTCCGAGCGGCACCAGCGTGTGCTTTTCACCGTCAAAGAGGATGATGGACCGGGCGTAGGGAGAGGTTTGCGCGGCGGGGCGTCTGCCGGTGACCGGCTTCGTTGTCTGAAGCAGCCAGTCGCTGGTTTTCCGCGCTTTTGCCGCCTCCTGCCTCAGCGCCTCCTCGGTCACCACATCGCGCGGCACCGGGCGCTTCATCAGCGGCACTGTCTGCGCCGTGGCCGCGGCGGCTGTGGCAAGGAGCAGTCCCGTCATGAGGACGGCGCTCCGCGTCGGGATCGGGAGTTTCATGGGCGTCAGTCTCGTGTGATGGTTGCCACTCCATCGGGCTGCGTGCCGGCGCTGACCAGCAGCCAGTCTCCCACATCGAAGTGCAGGCTGCCGACCGGCACGGGCGGATTTTTTTGGTATTCGCCGAGCAGGTTGAAGAAGCCGTTTGGTTTGTGGGCGTTGCCATTGCCCTGCCATTCCGTGGTCACTGTTATGGGGTAGCTGGTTGCTTTGAAGACTGCCGCCGGTGTCACCAGCAGGGTTTGCAGCGGAGCCGTGTTAAACTCCTGCACATCGCGGAAGTAGAGATTGCCGACATGCTCCCGGGGCGTTTGGTTGTTGTCCCAGACATTCGCCTTGAGGTGAAACTGGCCGCCGTTGCCCTTGGTGCCCGAATGGCCCGGTGCGCCCAGGGTGTCACCCTTGGCCTGGATGCCGGAGAGCACGAATTTGTAGGAGTTCGTCAGTTGGTAATCAATTTTGAAGGGCACTTGCACAGCGATGCGCGCACCCACAGGCACTCCAGGAGCGCCAAGAATGATGTCTGAATGGGCACAGGTGGCTGTGCCGAGAACCAGGGTTAGGAGCAATGTTGTTTTCATGAGATTCTCAATTTTGAATGTTTTCCGGGATGGGAAGCCATTCCCAGGACTCACAAGCAGAATGTATCAAATTTGAGAAAATGACAATGGAAATTATGGATAATAATAAATAATCAGTCCTTTTCATGCGATTAGCCCGCCTTCGCGGATTTCGCACAGCTTTCCTTTTCCCAATTGAAAGCCCGCATTCTTGCCATCGTAGCAAGCCAGCCAACCACGCACCCTGCATGAAATCACCTTTTGCTTTCGCTCTTCTTTTACTGTCCGCCTTGCCGTCTCCTGATATGCGCGCTGATACGCCACCTGAGGGTTTCCGCGCTCTTTTCAATGGCAAAGACCTGACCGGCTGGCATGGCCTCAACCCCCACTCTGTGGTGAAGCTGGAGGGCGAGAAAAAAGCCGCCGCGCTGCAAAAAATGCGCGACGAATTTGCCGCGCATTGGCGTGTGGAGAATGGCGAACTGGTCAACGATGGCACTGGCCCCTACGCCAGCACGGACGAGGAGTTGGGAGACATCGAGTTGCTCATCGAATACAAAACCGTGCCCAAGGCCGACAGCGGCATCTACCTGCGCGGCACGCCCCAGGTGCAGATTTGGGACAAAAACCAGGTCTTCGATCCCGCCAAACCCGCGCGCCGTCCGCATCTGGGTTCCGGCGGCCTTTTCAACAACACGCCAGACACGCCGGGGCGCGATCCGCTGGTGCTGGCGGACAGGGAATTCGGCGAGTGGAACAGCTTCCGCATCCGGCAGATCGGAGCGCGCACCTGGGTCTGGCTCAATGACAAGCTCGTCGTGGATGGCGCGGTCATGGAAAACTTCTGGGACCGTGAAAAGCCCCTGCCCGCCAAAGGCCCGCTCATGCTGCAAACCCACGGCGGCGAGATCCGCTGGCGCAATATTTTCGTGCGCGAGATCAGCGCCGTTGATGCCGCGCGCATCCAGGCTGGCGGGCAGAAGTGAGTTGGCGGGTGAGGCGCGGCTTCATCGTTCCGGGAAACAGGGAGGCGAAGGATTCGTGCAAGCTCCGGGCGAAATCCGCTTATCCCTTCCCGCATGAAACCAACCGCCCTCCTCTTGTCCGCCCTCGCATTCAGCGCCCACGCCGCCGCGCCGCTCGATCTCGGCACCCGCTGGGAGTTGTTTGTTGATGAATATCTCGTGTCTGAAAAAAGCGGCGTGAACTTGAAGCTGCATGAACCGATGAAACGCGAGATCGTGCTCACCACCGACAAACCCTGGGAAGGCCGCACCTGCGCCTACTTCAGCGTCATCCAGGATGGCAAAAGGGTGCTGATGTATTACCGAGGCTCCTCCGGTGGGAGCGATCACAGCGACGCGCAAGTCACCTGCGTGGCCGAAAGCACGGACGGCATTCATTTCACGCGTCCGAAGCTCGGTTTGATCGAGGCAGGCGGCACCAAGGACAACAACGTCATCTGGCGCGGTGTCGAATCGCACAACTTCTCGCCGTTTCTCGACACCAATCCCGCCGCCAAGCCCGGGCAGCGCTTTAAAGCGCTCGGCGGCGTGAAACAGCCGGGCAAGAACTGGCATCAAGGCGAGACGCCCGGCGGCCTTTATGCCTTTACCTCCGCCGACGGCATCCAATGGACCAAGATGCGAGACACGCCGGTGATCACGAAGGGCGCGTTCGATTCGCAAAACCTCGCTTTCTTCGACACCACTCGCGACCGCTATGCCTGCTTCAGCCGGATTTTTCTCAACAAGGTCCGCGCCGTGCAGAGCCACCACTCCGCCGACTTTCTGACTTGGAGCGATGGTGTGCCGCATGAGTATGCGGAAGGAGTGCCGTGGGAGCACTTTTACACCAGCGCCACCGTGCCATGCCCCACCGCGCCGCACTTGTTTCTCTCCTTTCCAAAGCGTTTCGTCACCACACGAAAAAAGGTGCCAGAACACGAAGGTCCTGGTGTCAGCGACGCTGTGTTCATGTCCAGCCGTGACGGTGTGCGTTGGGACCGCCCTTTTCTCGAAGCCTGGGTTCGCCCCGGTCCCGATCTCAAAAACTGGACCGACCGCAACAACATGACCGCCAACGGCATCGTCATCACCGGCGATGGTGAGTGGAGCCTCTACATCAGCGAGCACTACCGCCACCCCGACCACCGCATCCGCCGCCTTACCGTGCGCAAGCAGGGTTTCGCCTCCATGCATGTCGGCGCCCAAGGCGGCAGCTTCACCACGAAGCCGCTGAAGGTCACCGGCTCCAAACTCCTGCTCAACTACGCCACCTCCGCCGCCGGCAGCGTGCAGATTGAGGCGCTGGATGAAAGCGGAGCAGTCGCGGCCAAGTCCGCTGAAATCTACGGTGATGAGTTTGAGGCTCCGCTTCTTGATCTGTCGAAGCTGGTTGGAAAAACCATCACGCTCCGCGTCAGCATGAAGGATGCTGACATCTACGCCCTCCAATTTGCAGACTAACCTCAACCCATCATGAAACACCTCCTCTGCCTCCTCGCCCTCTGCGCGCCGCTCGCCGCGCAGGAAATCACCCGATTCATCGCCATCGACAACGTCTGCGCGTGGCCCTGCCTCACACTGCTGCCGGATGGCAGCATCAACGCCACCATCTTCGGCCAGCCCAGCCACGGACAGATCGCGGGAGCCGCCGAATGCTGGAACAGCAAGGACGGCCAGTTTTGGGAAAAGCGCGGCATTCCCGCGCCGAACGACCCAAACACGAACCGCATGAATGTCGCCGCCGGACTGGCGAAGAACGGCGACCTGCTCGTGCTCTGCTCCGGTTGGACGAACGAAAAACAGCCGCAGCGGCCCAAGCAGCCGGATTTCCGCGACGACATCCTCTCCAGCTGGGTATGCCGCAGCAGTGATGGCGGCAGGACATGGTCGCAGATCAAGGATTTCCCTGCCCCGGATGCCGGCTGGACGAATTACATCCCCTTTGGCGACATCAAAGTCGGCGAGGACGGCGCGCTGCACGTCTCCTGTTATGGCGGCGAGTTCACCGACCCCGCCAAGAGCACCAAAACCAAAGGCTACCGGTCCTGGCACTTCCGCAGCGATGACGACGGCAAGACATGGCAGCGCACCGGCACGATTGGGCCCAAAAGCAACGAGACCACCCTCCTCCACCTCGACGGCAAGCGCTGGATGGCGGCCTCCCGCTACACGACGATGGAAATCTATCTCTCCGAGGACGACGGCGTCACCTGGAGCGGCCCGCAGGCCGTCACCGCCAAAAACGAGATCAACGGCCACCTGCTACGCCTCAAAGACGGCCGCATCCTCATGGCCTACGGCAGCCGCGTGAAGGACCAGTATGGCGTGCTCGCCAAGATCACCGCCGATGAAGGGAAAACATGGACCGAGCCGGTCCGGGTCGCGCACACGCTCATGTCCGACTGCGGCTACCCCAGCACTGTGCAACGAGCCGATGGCAGACTCGTGACCGCCTGGTATTCCAAAGCCAGCGAAAACCACCAGCGCTACCACATGGGCGCAGCCATCTGGGACGCGCCCGCGCCCTGAGCCGGGAATTGACTCCGGAACTTCCGTCTTCGCACCTGCGGCGGCACTGAAGATGGCCCGGCTTCCGCAAAAGCAGGGCTTTGCTCACAAAGCCAGATGCTGGCAAGCCAGGAAGCCCGGATGCTGAAATCCCCGGGCGGTTCTCGCCATCGTCATCCCAGCCATGAGCGCAACCGCCATACCCCATCATGATTCGCTGCCTGGCGGGCCGCTGGTGATCCAGACGCAGGGCTGCACGCCGCGTCTGTGGGCGGGCCGGCGGGCGCGGATTTTCTCGTGACCAAGCTGGCGGAGCCGGGAGCGTTCCAGGCCTGTGTGTGCGAGGTCAATGCCGGCATCGAGTCCATGGGGCTTTACTACCGCATCTGCGGGGAGTTCATTCTGCGAAAGCTGCAGGTCGCAGCATAAGGCGGTCACTTCGCCAGTGACACGCACACAATCTCCTCGTCGTTGCGCATGAAGACGCATTGGTTCGCGAAGGCGGGATGCGACCAAACCACCGCGCGGCGTGGATCGGTGGTGGTAGGCTTCAAGATCCTGGCCCGGCTGATCTCCTCGTAGCCTTGGGGAGTCATTTTCGCGATGATGAGGTCGCCCAGTTCGTTGGCGAGGAAGAAGCGGTCCTCGTGCTTCACGATGAAGGCGTTCGCCCAGCGCACGAGCGGGCCGCCGGTGGTGGCGGCCATCGTTTCCCAGACGCGTTCGCCGGTTTCGAGCTTCAGGCAGCGGAGCTGGCCGTAGCTGCACACTCCGTAGATGTGGCCGTTTTCGATGAAGGGCGTGCTCATGAGGCTGTGCAGCGTGTCGGTGTTCTTCTCGCTGAAGCTGTTGCCTTCCCAAACGAGCGTGCCATCAGGGCGGAAGCATTTGGAGCTGGTGTAAAAGGAGCTGAGCAGCAAAAAGTCTCCTGCGAGCCGCGGCGTGGCAATGGTGAGGCCGGCGCGGATTTCCCACGAATGCGACCACAGCACTTTGCCGGTGGCCGGATCGAGCGAGTTCACGGACTGCGGATGCCAGAGGATGAGCTGCTTCGTTCCACCCTGCTCGATCATTGTCGGCGGTGCATAGCCGGGCTCGCGGGCATCCAGCGCGCGCCAGAGCTCCTTGCCGGAATCCTTGTCAAAAGCCATCGCCACGCTGCCGGGACCGCCAACGAGGCAGATCAGCCGCCGGCCATCAAGCAGCGGATGCCCCGCGAAGCCCCACATCGGCGTGCGCGCTTTGAAGTCCGCCTTGAAGTCATGCGACCACAGCACCTTGCCGTTTGTGGCGTCCAGACAGAACAGGTTTCCCTCGGCTCCGACAGTCCACAACTTGCCATCACTCACCAGTGGTGTGCAGCGCGGTCCGGTGGAGTAGCTCATCGTATAGGTGCAGTCATAGCGATGCCCCCAAAGCTGCGTGCCGGTCTTCGCATCGAGGCAAAGCACGCGCTCCGTGCCGGGAATGATGCCGCGCGCGAAGGCGTTGCCGGGAACATCGCCGCGCGCCGCAGCCTGGCGGTCCATGAGATAGACTTTGCCCCCGGCCACCGCCGGGCCGGTGTAGCCAGCTCCGATTTTCACGCGCCACAGCACTTTCGGCCCTCCATCGGGAAATTTTTCCACGATGCCCGTCTCACGCCACACACCATCGCGCTGCGGACCCAGCCACTGCGGCCAGTCGTCGGCGTGAAGGGCGGAGGCGATCAGGAGAAAAAGAGCGGCGCGCATGAATCCAACAAACTCGCCCTCGCGCATCATGTTGCAGACGATTTTGTGATGCCAAACTTGGCTATCTTCGGAGAACATCCTCCGCCTCCAGTCTCAGGCATTCGGCGATGATGTAATGATGCCAGTCGCGAGTGCCGGGCAGCCCGCGCGCGGCCATGCGTCCAAAGCCGGCGTCCAAATCGGCGCTCACCTTTTTGAGGTTGTGAGCTGCAGCCGCCGCATCGCCGAGATGGGAGAGAATCAGGGCGCGGACCGAGCCATGCAGCATCGGAACCGTGTCCGAGTCCGCAAATAAAGTGAAGTCCTGATCCAGAAAGGAGACTGCGGCCGCAGGGTCCCCCGCGCGGAGACTGGCAAGAGCGAGCGTCATGAGGCGGAAAGGCAGCTCCCTTGGAGATGGATTGCCCGCCTGGGTGTGCCCGCGCACTCTGGCAAAGGTGTCCGCCGGTGGTGTCCCTGGAGAAAGCGCCTCGCGCATCAGGCGCATGGCTGATGCGCGGGGATCGCCTTCTGCTTCCAGCCTGGCACCGTGCCTGGCCATCCACTCGCGGTGAGCTGGCTCGCCCTGGCCGAGGCGGATGATCGCAGGTGCTTCGTTGAGGAGCTGTGCGTCCTCAGGCTCAAACGCGAGCGCTGCGAGATGGTGATCGGCTGCCTCACTCCATTGCTTGGAGATGAGGAACGCGTTGCGCGCCCGGACATGGCGCCCGGCAGTGCCCGCCGCTTTCGCCGCAGCGGCCCAGGAGGCGGCGGATGCCCGCCAGTCGCCGCGTTTTTCCGCTGCGTCTGCGCGCAACTCATGCCAGCGGGCTGCGGCGGCGCCAGGATCGGCTGTTGAGCCCTCGGGTGAAAAGCGCTGCTGCCAGGCGAGGATGCCTGCTTTCCCAGTGACGGGAGATTCGGGCGCCAGGGCGGAGAGGTCGTGCCCGCCAGAAAGTGCCGCGTGCAGGACGCGGGCAGCTTCCTCCCGGTGGTTCGTTTCAACGGTGGCGAGCAGTGGCAGGAGCGCGCGCTGAGGCAGCAGACCGGCATCGTCAAGGCCGGTGCGGAGTTCCTTCCACAGGGCGGCAAACTCCAGCCAGTCGGTGGGATGCACCCTGCTGCTCGCGATGCCGCCACGCGGGTCCAAGAGAAGGCTGGCGGCCCAGGCTTCCGCTTCCTGGAGGTGCTCCTCCGCCGAGGCCGGAGTTGCGAGAGCGAGTTTGAGCGGCTCGATGCGGGTGGCGGGATTTGGCGTGGGATGCGCCGCTAGAAGGGGAATTGATTCTGGCAGGCCGAGACGGTGGGAGAGCAGCGCACCGGTGCTCTTGAACCAGCGCGGCACGCCCGCAAGCAAACGCGCCGCCAGGTTGCGGGCGAAATCTTTGTCCAGCCGTTCCTCCGCGCCGGCCACTGCCGCCGTTCGTGCGAGCGTGCAGGCGATCTGCTCGTTGTTGGGCTGATTCGAGTTGTGTGCGAGCAGCTTCTCGAAGGACGCATCAAAAAGGACCGCGTCTCCCGCCAGCCGGGCGGCGATGGCGGCCTCATAGAGCATCTCGGGAAAGCGCCCGGCTTCAGGCATCGCGCGTTGATAATGCGCCGCCGCAGCCGCCCATTCGCCGCGCAGCACCTCGCTGCGCGCGAGTCCCAGCTGCAGCAAGGCTGAGTCCATCTGCAGCTTCAGCAACGCGGCCGCCGCGTCCGGCGCTTCACGGGCCAGGGTGGTGACGAAACGCATGGCGCGGCTGTGCTGGCTGGCGGCGGTCCACTGGGATTGGGTGGGCGCCGTTTCCAGGACCTTGAGGATGCGCCAGGCGATTTCGGGATCGAAGTCTTCGAGGGAGAACAGTTTCAGCTCCGCCTCCTCACCCCGCGCCACCAGCGCGGGCAGGCAGTCCGCAGCGGGGTGGGAGATCATGCCGGGCAGCGCGTCAAGCATCCGGGCCTGCCCGTCTTGATCCGTGACAAGGATGCGGCTGCCATCCGGACTCCATGACACGTGGCCCGGCAGCGGTCCGGGCAGCGGCAGGGAGAGGAGTTCGTCCCCGGAGAGCGCATCCCACCAACGGAGGATGCGATCCTGTCCGATGGAGACGATGCGGCTGCCATCCGGGCTCCAGTCAAAGCCCTGCACGCGCGCGGTGTGCCCTCTCAGGGAAAGCATCATGCCGCTGCCCGAGGGGTCGCGCAGGTCGAGGGTGCGCTCCAGCCCTGCGGTAAGCAGGGCACTGCCATCGGGCTTCCACCGCAGCGCCGGTGAGGCCCAAACACCCGCGTCGCGGTTCTCTGCGAAGCGTTTCAACGTGCGTGTTTCGGGGTCAAATTCGAAGAATGACACCGGTCCGATCCCTGGCTGTGCCGCCAGGATGCGTCCTTCGGGATGCCAGGCGAGTTTTTGAAACAAATGCGCTCCTTCCCCGGCCTTGGCGGGCTCCCAGAGCAGCTCTCCCGTTTGTGCGGACCAGATGCGAAGACCCGAAGATTTGGGCCAGCGGCCCGCCGTGGCGAGCATCGTTCCGTCCGGGCTCCATTCGGCAGTGCTGACACCTGGAGTGGGTGACTGGATGAGCCGGGTTTCGCGCAGCTCCGCTGCATCCAGCAGCATCACCACACCCGGAGCCTCATTCACGGCGGCCAACTGGCTGCCGTCGGCGGACCATGCGACGGCTCCAATCTTAAAGGGCAATTTCGTCCTCGCTTTCCACCCGCCGGACGCATCCGGGACTGCCAAAGTCAGTGTCTCGCGATCCGGCAGCGCCAGCAGCGAGCCGTCCGGACTCCACTGCGGACGTGCGGAGCGAAATTCGAGGGTCTTCGTCATCTGGAAGGCCCCGCTGCCGTCGCCAGGCCAGATGCGGACGCTTTTGTCCTCCGAGCATGAGGCCAGGCGGGTGCCGTCCTGCGACCATTTGACCTGATGGATCCCCAGGCGATGGCCCTTGTGAACCAGGGGCGCCTCACCGGGAGCGGCAGGCTCTTTCCAAACAGACATGAGGCCGCCCTCGTCACCGGCGGCCAGCGCACCCTGGCAGGACCAGTCGAGGCAGAGCACGGGAAAGCCTGGGGAATTCAATTTGTGGACGCTTTTCCTGGAAGCCGCGTCCCAGAGAAGCACCTCGCCCGCCCGCGTGCCTCCGGCAATATGCTTCCCGTCCGGACTCCATGCGGCGCATGTGATGTCGGCGCCTGGAGGTGTTTCCATCGTCATCCGGCGCTCAGCTTCTGCAGTAAAGATGACCAGCGGTGGCTGGTTTCCGCGCACGAGCACGAGCCGGTCGCCCGAGGGGCTCCAGACAAATCCACCCCAGCCGCCGGGCACGGCTATCTGATCCGGTTCACGCTCCATTTGCCAATGCCACAGCATCAGTTTGCCGGCGCTCCCTGCATGACCGACGGCGAGAATGGCGCCCGCTGGATGCCAGGCAATGCGGGTCACGCTGCCGGGAGCTTCCGGCCACTCCTTCAATGCAGGGCCGCCTTGCCGCGGCAGGATGGACAGCCTTCCGTCGCTGACCAGGGCCAGGTGCAGCCCGTCGGGGGAGGCGAGCAGCCAGCGGGCTTCGCGGCCTGAGCTGTGGCGCTGGAGCTTTTTTCCGGTCGAGGAATCCCAGGAGTCGGCGGCAGCATAACCGGCTGAATGGATGTTTTTTCCATCCGGAGACCAGTCGAGCGATTTCACCGCGCCGGGGCATGGGATCGTCAGAATCTGTCCCTCCTGCGCGAGGCTGGAGAGCAAATGCCACTCCCAGCCGCGCTTCGCGGCGGGTGCGAAGCCGTTTCCCGGACGCCACTTCTCCACCAGCCCGGCCAGCCGCGCATGGCCCGCCGGGTCGGCAGCCGCGTTGCCCGCCGTGCGCATCTCCGCCGCATAGAGGGTGCGCTCGAGGCTGGCGGCGTTTTCATCGGCGGCGGCGCGCGCTTCCTGCGCCTCGCGGCGGCGCTCGTCCGAAAGAGCGCGCAGGGTGTCCGCTTCCTGGCGGAGCCTGGATTGCTGGATGGCGACGAAAGGGCCGCCAATGCCGAGGGTGAGCAGCAGCAGCAGCGCGAGGACTGCCGCCGCCGCGTGGAAGGGCTTGCGCCGCATCCATTTCCACATCTTCTCCGCCGTGCCCGCCGGGCGCGCCAGGATGGGCTCGCCGCGCAGCCAGCGCTCCAGGTCATCGGCAAAGGCCGCCGCCGAGGCATAGCGGCCTGCGGGTTCCTTGCGCAGGCATTTGAGCGCGATGACCGCCAGGTCGGCGTCCACCTTTTGATTCAGCGAGCGTGGATGCCGCGCCTCGCTTTCCACCACCTCATGCAGCGTCTCCAGCACACCCGCGCCGCGGAAGGGCGGCACTCCGGCGATCATCTCATAAAGCATCGCGCCCAAGGCATGGACATCCGCCGCCGTGGTGATGTGGCCGCGCCCGGCGGCCTGCTCCGGGGCCATGTAGTTCGGCGTGCCGAGGATCTGCCCGCTCAGTGTGAGGCCGCCCTCGGCATTGAGGTGCTTGGCCAGGCCAAAATCCGCCACCTGCGGCTCGCCGGCGTCGTCCACCAGGATGTTTCCCGGCTTCAAATCACGGTGCAGGATGCCGCGCTGATGCGCCGCATGCACGGCGCGCGCCACCTTTGCCAGGAATGCGGCCGCCGCGCGCGGCTGGCGCTGGAGGTCCGCCATGCGCTCCCGCAGTGTGCCGCCCTCCACCAGTTTCATCGTGTAGTAGTGCTGGCCCTCGTGCTCGCCCACCTCGTGGATGGGCACGATGTGGGGATGATCGAGCGAGGCGGCCGCCTCCGCCTCGGTCAAAAACCGGCGCACCGCATCCTCGCCCCCCAGCACATCCGTGCGGATCATCTTCAAAGCCACCCGCCGCTTCAGGCTCACCTGCTCCGCGCGGTACACCACGCCCATCGCGCCGCGCGCCAGCTCGCCCTCGATGCGGTAATCGCCGAAGTAGGCCACGCTTTGGGGGGCTGGCGCGGCTTTCTCAGACGCGGGCAGCAGCAGCGTGGCATCACCCACAAAGGCCGCCCCGCCCAGATCATGGCCGCCTTCTGCATCGTGCGCGGCGAGCAGGGCCTCCACCGAGCGGCGCAGCGCCGCGTCTCCACCGCAGCGATTCGTGAGAAATGCCGCGCGCTCGCCGCCGGAGAGCGCCAGCGCTTCATGAAACAAGGTTTCCTCAGTCATCGGATTGGCGGTTGCTTTTCAGTGTCATGCGGCGGCGCGCGTGCATTTCCCTCAGGCGTCCTCCGCCATTTTTCGGCGCAGCCAGGCGCGGGCGAAGGTCCAGTCCCGCTCGGCGGTGGCCTCCGAGATGCCGAGCATGGCCGCCGCCTCCGCGCCGGTCAGGCCCGCGAAGTAGCGCAGCTTCACCAGTTCAGCTTTGCGCGGCTGCTCCTGCTCCAGGGCGTCAAGCGCCTCATGGATCGCCAGAATCTCATCGCTTTTCCCCTCCTCCGGCAGCGCCAGGCCCTCCAGCTCCTCGCGCACCAGGCCGCCGCCGTTTCGCGCCGCCTTCCGGCGGCGCGCCTGGTCAATGAGGATGCGCCGCATGGCCTCCGCCGCCGCGCTGTAGAAATGCCCGCGCCCGTCCCAGCTCGCCTCCGCGCCGCCGAGGCGCAGCCAGGCCTCGTGGACGAGCACCGTGGGGCTCAGCGTGGCCCCGGCAGGCTCGGCGCGCAGCTTGGCCACGGCCAGACGCCGCAGGTCCTGATAAAGACTTTCGAGCAGTGTCTCCGGCGTCTCTTTCATGGCGGCACATGGGTAACGGAAACCGGGGCTCGCAGTCAATCCAAGATTCAGCGCCTGCCCGTGCCGCCGCAGGCGGAGCATTCGATGATGTTCACGCCCGCGGAGCCGATGCCGCCGCTGTAGATCGGGATTTCCTTCCGGCCGCGGCCCTGGCAGGAAAGGCAGGGCTGCGCGCGGTCGCCCCCGCTTGCCGGGCCGGAATGGGCGCCCGCGCGGTGCAGGCCCAGCAGCAGATCACCCAGCGTCACGGGGCGGGCGGGTTTGGGCTGCGGTTTGGCGGCCGGCGCGGGCGCTTGCGCTTGTTGATCCGCCGCCCTCTTGACGGCCAGGCCGAGAAGGATGGCAGCCGCCTCGTCGGGAATGACGTAAGGCGGCAGCACCGCATGCAGGCGGCCCTGGGCGTCGAACTTGTAAATGTCGCCGTCGAAGCGCTTGCCCGCCGCCTCGTATTCGTAATGGACGCGCCGCGCTGTCGGGCTGTCGCCGGGTTTCCGGTTCGGCCAGGTCAGCTCCACCTGTTTCTCCTCGCCGGGCAGGAGCGTCGTTTTGACGATCTTGTCATTCATGATGAAGCGCTCCCCCGCGGGCGTGTGGAGCATGCGCGTCCAGAAGGTGACCGGATGCCCGGTGTCGTTGCGCACGACCAGCGGCCCGTAGGTGTGGGGCTGGGCTTTTGCGGGCAGGGCGGCAGACAGGGCGAGGGTGATGAAGGGAAGAAGTGTTTTCATGCAACTCCTCATGCGCAATCCCCGCCCCGCCTCCCTCATGGCGTGAAACTTTTTTTAAAGGCGCCGGAGCGCGCCGGCCCTCCCCCGCGCTGTGACGGCGAAAAGCGGAAATCACCGCTTGGATGGCGCGGGCGCGGCTGCATACTTGCCCCATGAAGCCCGAACGCCCGCGCAAACCCACCGGCTCCCGCACGCCGCCCTCCCAGCCGCCGCGCCGCGCGCGCCCTGAAACACGAAGCGGCCCGCCGCGCCAAGCCCCCCCCCCCCCCCCCCCAC
>DDQZ01000007.1:0-36123 GCA_002343505.1 Verrucomicrobiaceae bacterium UBA2429
AAGGGCGCGTGGATGACGCTTACGTTCTGGTGGTTCATGCTGAGCCTGCCGCTGGCGTGGGTGCTGATGGCGGATTCGGTGGTGGTGGTTTACGCCGCCGCCACCGCGGTGTGGGCGTTGAGCCGGAATGAGACGGGCATCCCGTGGCATGACAGCCCGCTGATTTATCCGCTGCTGCTGCTGGCGCTGCTGCCGCGCTGGTGGCGGCGTCCCGCGCCCTCGGGGCTGATGCGGTGGATCCTGGCTTTGAGCGCGGTCACCGGGCTGTGCTCGGCGGCGGCTTTCGCGGTGGGGCACGGGGGCATTTCAAGGCGCGCTTTGACTGGCCGTTCGACCGCTTTTACCTCAATGAGAAACTCGCGCCCGAGGCGGACAAATGGCTGGCCGAGTCCCTGCGCGGCGCCAAGGGAGTGACCGCCGAGGTCCGGGTGCTGGACGGGCGCGCGGTGCTTTTTGATCTGAGCCTGGGCGGCAGATCTTTCCGCGAGCATCTGAAGGAGCGCCTGGAGGGCGGCAAGACGCCGGCTCAGGACTGAGTTCCGGCGGCGCGGGCGCTCACTTCGCGGGCAGGGCGCGGGGGATTTGCTCGATGGGCATGCCGAAGCGGATGGTCTCATCGAGGATGCTGGAGCGTCCGGCCTCGAGCTGGTTGGGGGAGTCGAGGGCGTCTTTGGCGTTGATGATCTTCGGCTGGATGAAGATGAGCAGCTCGTCGCGCAGGTTTTCTTTTTGCGTGGTGCCGAAAAGGTGCTTCAAGACGGGGACGCGGCGCAGGAAGATGCCGCCGCGCTCGTTGTTGGAGACGCGCTCGGTGATGAGGCCGCCGAGCACGACGGTGGCGCCGTCCTTGACGGTGACGGTGGTCAGCAGCTCCTGGGTGCCGATGGTGGGCACGGTGTTGCCGGAGATGTCCTGCTGGCCGACGATGTTGTCATTGACCTGGGCGATGCGGAGGGTGACCTCGTTGTCGGAGTTGATCATGGGGATGACTTCGAGCTTCAGGACGACATCCCGGTAGTCTATGCTGGCGCTGGTGGCGGCGACGTTGTTGAAGCCGGCGTTGGAGAGGATGTTCACGGGCACGGCGATGCGCTGGCCGGAGGAGATGACGGCCTTGCCGTTGTTGATGGTGTACATGCTGGGGCTTTGCAGGACTTTGAAGTTCCGGTTGCCCTCCAGAAGGTTCACATAACGGCTGAGGCTGCCGAGCTGGCCGTAAAGGCCGAGGCTGGCGGTGCTGATGCCGTCCATGTTGAACGGAATGTCGAGCGCGCCGGCAACGCTGGTGGTGCCGGCGGGCGCGGCCACGCCTTTTTGCCGGAGGGTGAAGTCGTCGAGCAGCCGGAGGAAATCGAAGCCGTAGTTGAACTCGCCGCCGAGGCTGAGCTGGCCGATGATGGTGGAGATGTACACCTGCTGCGGGCGCACGTCCATTTCCTCAATGAGCTGGTCTATGATGGCGATGTGCTCGGGGGAGCCGCTGACGATGAGGCTGCTGGTGGAGGGGTCGCCGATGAGGAGGGTCTTGCCGACGACGAAGGACATGGGCGCGCCTTTGGCCTCGGGGTCGTCGAGCAGGCTGCGCGCGGCATTGCCGCCGGAGCCGCCACCAAAGCCGAAGCCGCCCTGCTGCCCGAAGCCCTGGGGGGAAAGGCTGGCGGTGTCGAGCGCGCGGCCGGCGTCGGTGGAGGGCGTGTTCGAGCTGCCGGAGGGCCGCCTGCGGCTGCCGCCGCTGGAGCCGCCGCCGAGGCCGCTCTGGCCGCCGCCCTCGTTCTGGATGTCGGTGTCTTTGGCCAGCGCGTTGTAGGCCACGGGGAGGAAATCCGCCACGTCCATGTATTTGAGGGAGCGCTTGAGGAAGGTGGCGTTGTCACTCTGCTGGTCGAGCTGGGCGACGAGGCCTTTGATGTAGGCGATGTCCACGGGCCGGGCGATGACGAGCAGGTGGTTGGTGCGCCGGTAGGGGATGACTTTGACTTTGCCGACGCTGGGGTTGGTGTTGGCGGTGTTCGCGGCGGCCGGGGCGGGCGCGGCGGCCCCATCGCCCGCTGGGGGGGCGGGGGCGGCGGGCGCCGGAGCGGGCGCGGCGGCGGCCTCGGCTTTCTCGCGCTCCTCGTAGATCTCGGAGATGATTTCGGCGATGCTTTCAGCGTCGCTGCGCTCGAGCTTGATCATCTCGTTGGCGATCTCGGCGGGCGGCACGTCTATGACTTTGGCGATCTCGCAGATGCTGCGGATGGTGATGCTGTTTTCGGTGATGATGAGGGCGGCGGCGTTGGTGACGGGGGTGATGGCGCCGAAGCTGTTGAGCTTGATGACCTGCTGGAAGGCCTTCGATGCCTCGTCCGGGGAGATGTGCTGGAGCGGGAGGACGAAGTGGCAGATTTCCTCGTTGGCGGGCAGGTCGTGGATGGCGGTATAGACTTTGAGGCCGTGGGAGGCGGGGTTTTTGCCGCCGGTGTGGTGGATGAGCTTCACGGTGCTGTCATCCACGGGGATGATGGCGTAGCCGTTGAGCAAAAGGGTGGCCTCAATGAAGGCGATGGCCTCTTTGCGCGAGAGTGGATGGGGGGCGACGATGCGCAGGGGCTCGCCCTGGAGGGCGGAGTCGAGGATGATCTTCTTCCCCGTGATCTCCGTGTAGAAGGGGATGATGGCCTGGACGGGGGAATTGGGGAAATTGACCTTGATGGAGTCGCCAGCGACGGGGCTTGGCCGGCTGTCCTGGGCGGCGCAGGTGAAGGTGAAAAGCGCCCAAATCCCCAGGCTTCGCCAGAAGGCGGCGCGCAGAAGATGCAGGGCGAGTTCGTGATTTGGCGGCATGAATTATATAAACCATAATTTTAAACCGATTTTCCGGCAACTGAATTGTTTGGCGTTCTTAAAATTCAGAGCCGTCGAGCTTTCCTCGCTGGATTTGGCGCGCGGCAGGGATTAGAGCGGGCTTGCAAGCGCGGGGAAAGGCCATTCATTCGCGCCAGACATTCCCCGTCCTCCGCCCGTGCTTCGCATGAATTTCCGCCTCCACGCCGCCTGCCTGCTGCTGCTGTTGCTCTGCGCGGGCTGCTCGAAGCCGGTGATCGAGGGGCGGGTGGTTTTTTCCCCGGCGGATGCGCTGGAATGGGCCTCCGCGCCGTTGGAAGTGGGAGTGCTGACGGAGCCGGAGCTGGAAAAGACGGCGCGCGCCGCTTTGCAGGCTTTCCGGGAGGATGCCGCGCGGCTGGCGGCGGAAAACGCGGCCCTGCAGGCGCAGCTCGGCGCGCTGGATCAGGCGCGCAAGGCGCTGGAGGCGCGCGCCAAGGTGCTGGTCTCCGACGAGGGGCTGGGCCGTCACCGTGAGGGGCCGTTGAAAATCATTCTCGAGCAGACGGAGCGCATCGAGACCCTGGCGCGCGGGGTGGAGGCGCGCCATCCGGGCGGATTCCCGGCGCCTTTTGAGAGCCGGCTGCTTGCCGCGCTGCCGTCTGGGAGTGCCAAAACGGGACCGGACGGCTCCTTCCGCCTGCCGCCGCCGCAGGGGCCGGCCTGGGTGATGGCGCGCGCCGCGAATCGCGGGGAGGACGAGGAGCACTGGTGGCTGCTGCCCGCCACGCCGGGCCAGGCGCTGGATTTGAAAACGGAAAACGCCGGAGGCAAGGCGCTGGCAGCCTGGGTGAAGGAACACCTGCCGGAGTTGCTGGAGCCCGCGCCGGAGCCGGAGACCGCCGTGGCGGAGGAAGTGCGCGCCCTGGCCGCCGCCAGCGCCGCCGCCGTGGATGCCGAGATCAACCGCGTCCGCGCCCTGGCTGCGGAGGAGCGCCAAAAAGCCGAGATGGCCGCCAAGGCGGAGATGGAGGAGACGGCGCGGAAAATGGCCGCCGAGCGCGCGAAGGCGGAGGCCGAGGCGCGGGAGAAAAAACACGCGGAGATGATGGAGGCCATCGCCAAACCCGCGCGCGAGTTTTTGCCGGGGCTGAAAATGCTGCCGGTGAAGGCGGCGGCCTTCACGATGGGCAGCCCGGAAAGTGAGCTCGGTCGCAGCGCCAACGAGGGCGCGGTGCAGGCGCGCATCACCCGCGGCTTCCTGCTCGGCCGCACGGAGGTGACTCAGGCGCAGTGGATGCTGGTGATGGGGGACAATCCCAGCGAATTCCGCGGCGCGACGAATCCGGTGGAAAAGGTGTCCTGGCTGGAGGCGGTGGAGTTCTGTGAAAAACTCACCGCCAAGGCCCGCGCGGAAGGCCTGCTGCCGGAGGGCTGGCGTTTCTCCCTGCCCACCGAGGCGCAATGGGAGCTGGCCTGCCGGGCGGGCGCCGCCACGGCGCTTTACTCCGGCAAAAACCTGGTCTCGGAGAAAGGGCCGGACAAGGGGCTGGCGGAAATCGCCTGGTATCACGCCAACTCGGACCAGAAAACCCAGGCTGCGGGACTGAAACCCGCCAACGAACTCGGTCTGCACGACATGCTCGGCAATGTCTGGGAGTGGTGCCTGGACAGCCACACGCCGGCGCTCCAGGGTGGCGACGACCCCGCGCAGGTGGGTGATGCCAAAGACCGCGTGGTGCGCGGCGGCTCCTGGAGCCAGCTCCCGCGCGGCTGCCGGGCGGCGCGGCGCTCGTGGCTGGCGCCCGACACGCGCTCGGAGGAGACCGGCTTCAGGGTGGCGTGCGTTTTTGAGCCTGACGAGCCGTGACGAGTTGCGCGCGGGAGAGCACGCGCTGGCAGAGGACGTTCCTCTCCGAGGCTCCGCTCTCAATGATCCCGCGCACGGCGGGCCGGTGCAGCGCGGAGGCCAGCAGCGCCTCGCATTCAGCCTCCTTTTTCGCCGCAGGCGCCAGGGCGATGAGGCGCGCGATGCCCGGCGCGTCGTTCATTTCCAGCAGCCGCTCATAAGCGGCGTAGGCGGTGGCGGCGGGCAGCTCCAGCTCGCTCACAGCGGCCAGAGCGCGCGCCCAGCGCAGGCGCGCGGCATTGTCCGGGGAGACATCCAGGGCGCGCTCCAGCCAGGGCACGAGGCGGAGAGTCTCGCCGGAGGCGCAGGCGCAGACCAGGGCGCGCTCCAAGGCGGCTGGGTCGGGCGGTGCGGAGCCGTCGCCAAGCAGGCGGATCTGCTTTTCCAGCGCCTCTGAGGCGCGGTCCAGACCGGTGAGCAAAAAGGCCTCCGCATCGCGTGCCTCATCCAGGGCTGGCGAGTCCGGCGGCTGGCGGCGCAGCCAGGAAGTAAGGGCGCGTAGGGCTGCGGCGGGCTCGCCCTGGAGACGGGCGGACTCGATGAGCTGCCGCATGACGCCCCAGTCCGCGCCCGGCAACTCGGCGGCGCGCTGGAGGATGGCCGTGGCGCTGGCATGCTCGCGGTTGGCGCGCGCCTGGCGGGCCAGTTGCTCGTAAGCGTGGAGGACGACACGCGGATCGAGCCGGTCGCCGGCGGCGGCGATCATGAGGTGGGTGTCATGGGGCGGCGGGGCATCCGGCTGGCCGAGCCAGGCGAGCAGGAGCGCGTCGCGCAGGTCGTTTAGTCCGCCGATGAGGTCGCTCGACTCCTGGGTGGTGATCCTGCGGAGCTGATCCAGCGGCGGCTCGTCCAGCCAGCGTTCCAGGGCTGCGAGGCGGGTGTCATCCATGCGCGTGACGCCGGCCAGGATGGCTGGCAGGGTCTCCGGCGGCGCTTTGCCGAGGTAGGCGGCAATGCGGGCGATGCGCGCCTGGGCGGCGGTGTCCTCCGGCACGGTGCCGGGAGTGGAGAGGCGCCAGGCCCAGGCGGCGGCCAGCAGGAGATAGAGCGCCGTCACCAGGACGGCGGTCCCGCGCCGGCGCGGTCGCGGAGGCATGGGCGGGAGGCGGAGTTCAACGCATGGCTGCACGGCGGTCGGATACGGCTTGAAGATGAAGGGTGGCCCTGGGCGGAGCGGTGAAAGTCACGCAGCCGCGCGCGTCGGCCACGAGGTATTCCCCGCGCCCGTCCGTTTGCAGTTGGCAGAAGGAGCCGGGCGCCAGGCCGGCGAAGGTCATCTCCACCGGGCGGCTGTGGCTGACGAGCCATTGCGCGCGGCGGCTGCCCGCCTCCAGCCAGCGCACCGCCCCGCTGGAGCTGGCCAGGCGCAGGCGCTGGGCGGCGGGGGATTGAATCATGCGCAGCTCCGTGCGCTGGCGGCCCAGGGTGTGGATGTAAATCTGCCCGCCATGCTGGATGTAGCCGGTGATTCCCACACAGCGCTCCAGGTCCGGCACGCCGGCGCTGGCGGGCATTCGGAAGGTGCGCGCATGCCCCGCATTGACGAGGATCCAGTGGTCCGGCCCGGCCAGAAAGACACGGCTGTGCTCCGCGTCACGCGCCAGCCGCGCGTAGGCGGAGAGGCTGACGGGATGGAGCGGACGTGTGGAGCACCAGTCGAGCAGCCGGCGCGTCTGCGCCAGGGCCGCGTCAGTGGCGGCATCGGCAAAGCCCAGGCAAACCTGCACGGGCGCCAGCCAGCGTTCGGCTCCCAGGGTTTCGGCGTGCCGGATGATCGCGCTGGCGTCCAGCGCGCGGCCCTGGCGCGGGTCGTGCAGCCAGGTTTGAAACGCATCCGCCCTGCCCCAGGAACGCGGCGGCAGCACGCGGCCGGAGGCGCCTTCAAAGGCCCAAACGGCGGCATTCTCCACCCCCATGCGGCGGGAAAAGGTCACCGCCTCGCGGGAGGGCTGCGCCCCCTCCGGCCAGACGATCAAAGGCACGCCGCCCGTCCTGCTGGGTGTCAGTTGCTGATGCAGCCAGGCCAGGGAGCCGGCCACTTCGCGCTCCATGCCACGGCGGGTGTCGCTGGCGGATTCGTGCAGAGGCCGGGTGATGCCGGCGCCTGGGGTCCAGTCGAGCGGGCGGCTAAGGGTTGCCGAGGCCGGCTCGACGTTCGGGAGGGAAAAAAGCTCTCGCGCGGCCACCTCGCGCCGGAGCGCCTCCGCCGGCGCGTGTCCGGGGGTCCAGCCGCGCAGGTCGCCCTCGCAGACCGCCACGCTGAAAGGCAGCGGATATTTGGCGAGGACCTCGTCCACCATGACCTCGGCGGCCATCGGCAGGCCGGGACGCGGGGTGATGGCGTCGAAACCCTCCGACCCCACATGGCAGACCAGCAGTTGGCGGCCATCCTGGCTTGTGGTGTCCGCCACGGGCGCCGGCGCGGCTCCGGCAAGCCATGCTTCCAGGAAGCTGAGCGGCTGGATCCGGGTGCCTTTTTCCAGTGCCCGGGGCTCCAGCCAGACACCGCCCCATGGGGCGAGGAAAACCTGGTCGGTTTGCCGGTCGTCAGCCCGGAGGGAGAGCACGAGGCGGGCGTCCTCCGGGGCTTTGACCGCCAGAATGTCACGGCTGTCAGCGGCCGGCTCCGCATGGCCGGGATTGGCGAACGCGCTCTCCATAGGCAGCGGGTGGAGCTTCAATCCGGAGGGCATTTTTCCTCCGGTCTCGATGCCAAGTTCCGCCTGCAAATCCTGTCCGGAGGCGGCCAGCCAGTCCAGGCTGTTCAACAGCACGGGCACGCCTGCGGCGGCGAGGTGGCGGACGAGGGCGGCGAGGTCTTTGCCGGAGTCAGCAGCCAGCGATTGGTCAAAAATCACCCCGCGCAACGAGGCATGGGCCTGCGGCGCGGACTCCCGCGCCTGAATGTCGCGATAGACGACCTCGTGGCCGAGCCATTGCAGCGAGCCGTGCAGGAAGCGCGCTGTGAAGGTCTGCTGCACCGGCCCGGAATGCAGCACGAGCACCCGGCGCGCCACCTCGCGCAGCGGGCCGAGATTGACGCCGTCCATGGACGGTGTGGTGAAAAAGGGCACGCCGCCCAGTTCGCGGACCTGCCGCGCGCGGTTGTCGAGATCGCCGGGATTTTCAGGGTCGGCGAAACCCACGACATACGCATTCATGCCCAGGCGAGCCGCTTCGCGCACCTGCTGCTCCTGGCGGCGCGCGTCTGCGGTGCCGGCGGAGTTTCCAAAGCCGGTGAAAAGCAGGCCGTCCACTGTCCGGCGGGCCTCGCGGGCGAGATCGAAGGCGCCGTCGAGCAGGAGGATTTTGTCAGGGAACGCCGTCCGCAGCGCGCTGAGCGCCTCCAGAAGCGCCGCGCGCTCCGCTTCCTGACCGATACCCTCCAGTCCCGTGATGAGCACTCCGTCGAAACCGCGCACCGCCGTCTTTTGCACCAGAACCCGCGTCACCAGGCGCGTCCAGTGAGGATGTGTGGCATCCACCCGCAAACTACCTGGTGAGGTGCCTTCGAACATGGGTATGCCGAGCACTTCCGCAGCCCGCGCCGCATCCGAACCGGCGGCGATTTCGAAGGGATTGATCCTGGCGATGATCCGGCTGCCGAGGGCATGGGCCGCCTCCAGGTCCACATCCGCATCCGCACGGAGAATGCAGAGATCAAAGGCATTCATCACCGTGGCGTCCGGGCTTTTGGAAAAATCCACGAACAATCTTGCCTCTTGGGAGGCCTGGAGCGCCGTCCCTGACAGCAAAAGACCTGCGCAGCCGAGAAGCAGGGAAGCTGGGAAAAATCGGTGGGTTTCGGGCATAATATTATCAAATTTGAGAACAGACGCATTTTAGTGTCTCAAAATTATGAAAACAATCAAAAAGAGGAGCCTTACAAACTCCTTACCTCCTTCGCCCGCTGCCATAGCCATCCTGAAATGACATGGGCGGCCTTTCTGGCGCGCGCTTTTCCCTGGCAGCACCTCTTGCGCTGGAAGAGTCTGCCAGAATTGACAGGGGGTGCATGGGTGGCAGAATCGTCACATGGAACCAGCCCCCGCACCTGCCATCCAGCTCACCGAGGCCAACTGGCGGCAGACGCTCGGCGAATTGTGCGCCAGCCTGGGCAGCGTCAGCCGGCCGGTGCTGCTGTGCGTGTGCGGAAAGCCCGGCTCGGGCAAGACGACCCTGGCGAAGATCATCCGCAAGGAGGGCCTGCCCGGCATCCCGCCCCGGCGGGTGTGCGTGATTGACGACGGCGTGATCTCGGTGCCGGTGCTGTGGTTCTTCCGCAAGCGGGTGCGCTTTCACTCGAAGGAGCGGGATAATTTGAAGCCCTTCCAGCCCTGGCTGCGCGGCCGGCAGCTCGTGGTCTATGTGGGCGCCTCCCCGCACCGCCGGCTGGACCGGTGCGATGTGGCCCTGCGCATCCGCTGCCCGGATGAGGAGCGGCTGCGCCGGCTCGTCCACCGCAACGAGGACGGCGAGCAGCGCTTCCTGAAGACGCGGGATGTCTCGGACGAGGTGATGATCGCCGCGGATCACGTCTTCGACATGCCGGCCCTGGGCACGGAGTGCCTGGCGGGGGAGGTCGGCACATCTGTGACGGCGTGAGGCATGGGGTGCGAAGGAAAAACGCGCCGGTCCGCGTTTGAGACTTTCCATTTCCGGGCGAACGCCCTATTTCCATCCACACCGCATGAAATCCATCCTCACCGCCGCCGCGCTCACCCTGGCCCTCAGTGCCCAGGCCGCCGACACCATCAAGCTCACCCGCATCCATGAGTCCCTGGAGACGCCCTTCCCCGTGGCGCTCATCATCCCGGAGGACGGCAGCGGGCGCGAGTTCCTGGCGCTGCAGCGGGGGCAAGTCCTCATCCTGCCGAAGCAGGAGGGTGGCGCGGCCAAAACTTTCCTCGACCTCAGCGGGCGCGAGATGGAGGCGGCGAACGGCAAGTTCGAGGAAGGGCTCAACGGCCTGGCCTTCCACCCGAAGTTCAAGGACAACGGCCTCTTCTACCTGGCCTACACCCTCCAGAAGCCGAAGCGCCTCGTCATCAGCGAGATGAAGGCCAGCGCCGCCGACGCCGACAAGGCGGACGAGGGCACCGAGCGCGTGCTTCTGGAGATCCCTCTCGTGAACTGGAACCACCACGGCGGCAACATCCTCTTCGGCCCCGACGGCTTCCTCTACATCGGCGTGGGCGACACCTCGAAGCGCAATGACGAGCTGAAGATGGCCCAGCTCAACGCCGTCCTGGTCGGCAAAATCCTGCGCATAGACGTGGACAGCCGCGAGTACCACGGGCGCTACGGCATTCCCGCCGACAACCCCTTTGCCGACGGCGTGAACGCCCTGCCGCAGATCTACGCTTACGGCATCCGCAACCCCTGGGGGCTGCACTTCGACTCGCAGGGCCGCTTCTGGATGGCCGACGTGGGCCAGGACCTGTGGGAGGAGATCAACCTCGTCGTCAAAGGCGGCAACTACGGCTGGAGCTTCCGCGAGGGCGCGCGCGCCTTCCCCCTGCGCACGGACGCCGCCCCGGAGGGTGTGGAGCTGATTGACCCCGTGCATGAGTACCACCACGGCGACGGCCTGAGCATCACCGGCGGCATCACTTACACCGGCAAGGGCGCGCCGGAGCTGGCCGGAGCCTATGTGTACGGCGACTTCGTGCTGGGCAAAATCTGGGCGCTGCGCCTCGGCGCGGACGGCAAGGTCCAGAGCAACGACCTCCTCTACACCAGCCCGCAGACCCCGCCCACCGACCCGAAGAAAAAGCCCATGGTGCATGTGAAGCCCACCGCCTTCTGCGCCGACACCCGGGGCGAGCTCATCGTGCTCGACTGGAACGGCGCCCTTTACCGCGTGGGGAAATGAATTGAGCCCGTCCCCGGACCGTGACCACCGCCCTCCTGCTCAAGTGCCTCGGCATCGGCGTCCTCAGCGGCGTGGTGGCCGCCCTCTGCGGCGTGGGCGGCGGCGTGGTCATGGTGCCCGCCTTCGTCGCCCTGCTGGCGCTGCCGCAAAAGACCGCCGTGGCCACCAGCCTGGCCATCATCATCCCCACCGCCCTCATGGCCACCACGCAGAACGCCCGCCACGGCCTCGTGGACTGGCGTGTGGCCGTCGTCACCGCGGTCTCGGCCTCCGTCTTCGCCTACTTCGGCTCCGGCTGGATGCGCGCCATGAGCAATGAATCCCTCACCCGCATCTTCGGCGCCGTCCTGCTCGTCTTCGGCGCGCGCATGTTGTGGCTGGGGAAGGCGTGAGCGCCCTGTGAAACCGGGTGCTCAAGGATGGCAGTGGCCCTCGAAAACCGGCGGGCATCAAGTATCGTCCGTCTCATTCAAAGCAGAATCCCCCATGCCCAGGGCGGCAACCCGGATGATGAAGACCGCGTTATTGTGGGGCTGATTTTTTCCTCAGATGGTCCCGCGTCACATCATTTTGCTCCTGCTAACACTGCCCGCTTTGGCGGATGACAGCGTGAGCTTCAGCCACGAGATCCTGCCCTTGCTCTCGGAGAACTGCCTGAGCTGCCACGGGCCTGACGAGGCGCAGCGCAAGGCTGACCTGCGTCTGGACACGCGTGAGGGCGCGCTGGAGGTGATCGTGCCGGGCCGTCCTGCGGAAAGCAGCCTGCTGGAGCGCATCGTCTCGACGGACGCGGATGAGGTGATGCCGCCGCCGACGTCGCACAAGCCGCCGCTGACGGCGGAGCAGGCTGAGCTGCTGCGGCGCTGGATCGCCGAGGGAGCGCCCTGGGGCAGGCATTGGGCGTTCGAGAAGCCGGTGAAGGCGCCCATGCCAGCGTCCGCGCCGGAAATCACCCACCCCATAGACCGGCTGCTCTCGGCGCGGCTGGAAAAGCGCGGCCTTTCCCTGGCGCCGCCCGCGCCTCCGCACACGCTGGCGCGGCGCATGACTTTCGCCCTCACAGGGCTGCCCTCCGCAGAGGCGGATGCGGCGGATTTTTCACCGGAGCGCCTGGCAGCCCGCCTGCTGGCCTCGCCTCATTTCGGCGAGCGCCTGGCGATGTGGTGGCTGGACGCGGCGCGCTACTCGGACACGGACGGCTTCCAGGCGGATGCCACGCGCACGAACTGGCCCTGGCGCGACTGGGTGACGCGCGCGTTCAATGACAACATGCCCTTTGACGAGTTCACCCGCCTCCAGTTCGCGGGCGACCTGCTGCCGGAGGCGACGGCGGAGCAAAAGCTGGCGACATGCTTCCACCGCAACCACATGACCAACGGCGAGGGCGGGCGCGATCCGGAGGAGTCGCGCGTGGATTATGTGCTGGACCGCGTGAACACGACAGGCGCGGTCTGGCTCGGCCTCACACTCGGCTGCGCGCAGTGCCACTCGCACAAGTTCGATCCCGTGAGCCATGCGGACTACTACCGGATGACGGCTTTCTTCAACAGCATTGACGAGGATGGGAAGGCGGGGAAAGGGGCCAAACCCTACCTCCCCTACAAGTCGCCGCTCGCACCCGCAGCCGTGGCGGAGGCGCGCCAGCTTGTGGAGCAGCGCCGCCCTTTGGAGCAGGCAGCGCGGAGCGAGGCGCAGGTGCCATTCGAGCACTGGCTGGAGGCGCAGGCGGCGCGTGTCGCCGGCGGCTTCAATGCCTGGCACACGCTCAAAGGGCGGCTGGAATCCAGCGAGGGCACGCTTTTGCAGCAGGACGAGGAGGGGATCGTGCGCGCGGGCGGGCCGAACCCGCGCCAGGACGACTACCGCCTGGCCGGCGCGGTGGGGCTGGCACGCGTCACCGGCTTCCGCCTGGAGGTGCTGCCGGACGCGGCCCACACCGGCGGCGGTCTTTCACGCGGGGAGAAGGGCGAATTCATCCTGACCAACGTGAAGGCGCAGGTTCTCACGCTCGGCAGCTCGCAGATGCGGGAGCTGGTGATGAGCGGCGCGGTGGCCGATGTCAGCGCGGACAAGAAGGGCAAAAAAGACTATGGCGATGTGAAGGACACCCTGGATGACGATCCGCGCAACGGCTGGACCACCGAGGGCGCGGACCGCGCGCAGCCGCACACGGCGGTTTTTGCCTTGAAGGAGCCGTGGATTCCGCAGCCGGACGAGGAACTGCTCATCGAACTCAAGCACCGCTCCACACTGGGGGATGCGAACATCGGCAAATTCCGCGTCTCCCTCACCGACCAGCCGGGCGAGGCCGTTCGCAGCCTGGCGCGCGCGCCGCTGGAGGACCTGGCCTTTGCCGGCGGCGATGCGCGGCGCGTCCCGGCCGCTTTGCGGGAGAGGCTCTTCGCGCAGTTTCTCGAAGACCATGCGCCCTATCAGGAAGCCAAAGCCGCTCTCGACCGCGCGGAGACCCAACTCCAGGAGTTCACCGCCGCCGCCAGCTCGCTGGATGTGATGGTGCTCGCCGAGCGCAAGGAGCCGCGCGCCACGCATGTCCTGTTGCGCGGCGAGTGGGACAAGCACGGGGAAAAAGTCGCCCCTGGAGCGCCGGCGGAGATCGCGCCCTGGCTGGAAAGCGCGCGCGCCGACCGACTCGGATTGGCGGAGTGGATCGTGTCGCGGGAAAATCCGCTCACCGCGCGGGTGATCGTGAATCATCTCTGGCAGATGCTCTTCGGCGCCGGCCTGGTGCGCACACCGGGAGACTTCGGCCTGCAAGGCGAGCGCCCGGTTTATCCCGAAATTCTCGACTGGCTGGCGGTGGAGTTCATGGACAGCGGCTGGGATGTGAAACACATCCTTCGCCTCATCGTCACGAGTCGCGCATTCCAGCAATCCAGTTCTGACAGGCCGGTTAGCCTGTCCGGTGATGCCGCCGCTGCCGCGCAGTCGCTCACCGCGCTGGATCCGGACAACCGCCTGCTCGCCCGTGGTCCGCGTTTCAGGCATCCTAGCTGGATGCTGCGGGATGCCGCCTTGAGCGCGTCCGGCCTGCTCAATCCCGCCCTCGGCGGACCGCCCGTGCGCCCGCCGCAGCCGCCGGGTGTGTGGGAGGAGAACTTCATGGGCCGCTTCACTTATGTGCCCAGCGAGGGCGGCGCGCGCCACCGGCGCACCTTGTATGCCTTCTGGCGGAGGAGCGTTGCGCCTACCTTTTTGTTCGACAGCGCCCAGCGCCGAGTGTGCGAGGTGGCCGTGACGCGCACCAACACGCCCTTGCAGGCGCTGACCCTGCTCAATGACCTCTCCTACCTGGAGGCCGCCCGCGCCCTGGCAGCCGCCGCCGCGCGTTCCGAGCAGGATGAGGCGGCGCGCCTTCAGCACCTGCACCGGCGCGTGCTCACCCGCGCCGCGGAACCTCGGGAACTGGCTGTGCTTGCCCGCGAGCATCAGCGCGCTTTGGCGCATTATGACATGCGGCCGGACGAGGCCGCCGTGTTTCTTGAGGAAAAGCCCGGCTCCTCCCCCGATCAGCCTGCGCGCGCCGCCCTGGCCGTCATCGCCAGCCTGCTGCTCAACCTCGACGAGGCTGTGACTCAGGAATAGGGAAGTGTGTTGATGCACAGGCTTCAGCCGATCTGAAAAATTGCGCCAAAGCCCGGACACCAGGCACAGAAGTGACGGCTACAGATGCAACCGGCTCGTGTACCACGCCACAGCCGCGGGGCCGTAGAAAATCCAGAGCATGGCTCCGGCGGCGAGGTAGGGGCCGAAGGGCAGCTTGCCACCCCACGCCGCCATTCCGACGAGGCGCGTGCCGCCTGACACCAGCGTGCCCAGCACCGAGGCGGCCAGGATGGTGAAAAGCACGGCCTGCCAGCCGCAGAAAGAGCCGATCATCATCAGAAAGAGCACATCGCCGAAGCCCATCGCCTCGCGCGGGATCACCACCTCGCTGGTGGTGCCCTCCAGGAGCGTCACGCCCTCCAGGTTGTATTCCTCCATCTTCCCGTCCGGCCCGCGCACCTTGAGTTTCTCCATCCACAGCTCGGCGGTCACATTATTCCACTCGCTCTGATTGGTCTTCAATCTCGCGCAGGAGATCACAAGACGGTCGCTGGCGCGCATAAACAAATCCTCCCACGAGTAGGTCTCCCCGGCCAGAGTCACCACCGGCGGCAGTGTGTCGTCCGGTTGCGTCACGCTCCATGCCTCCTGCTTGTCAAAGCGGTATTTCTTTCTGCCGAAGGCCAGCTTTCCCAGCTCCACCACCAGCCACAGGCTGCCCAGGCCCAGCGCGCCGCTGCCGAGCGAGAAAAGAAAGCCGCGCAGGTGCGTCACCTGGCCCACCAGCTCCGGCACAAAAGTCGCGCACACCAGGCCCGCCAGCGTGCCGCCCAGCGTGATGCTGTGCGGCAGGATGAAGTGCTCAATGTCAATGAAAGTGCCCGCGACCAAAAGCGCCGTAAACACCCACAGGCAAAGCACCTGCGGCCCCCACTGCGCCGCCAGCGCCCAGTCACCGCCGAACTGCCGGAACACCGCGTAAAACAGCAGCCCGGTCAGCACCTCCACGCCCACATAACGCGCGGAGATGGGCGCGCCGCAGTTCGCGCACTTGCCGCGCAGCGTCAGCCAGCTCAGCACCGGAATGTTTCGCCACCAGGGGATCTGGTATTTGCACGAAGGGCAGAAGGAGCGGCGCGGTTCATTGACGGAAAGTCCGCGCGGCAGCCGGTAGATCACCACATTGAGAAACGAGCCGATGCCCGCCCCAAGAAAGAAGACGATGAAATGCAGTAGGGCGACGAGAAGCTGGTATCGGGTCATGCGCTGCGGAAATCTGGCCCCGTCCGCGCGGCCCGGCAAGACGCGAATGGCGGCGGGCGCGGGCTGCGCGCCGTGACACCGGCGGTCTTGTTTCCCAGGATTTGGCGGGACTCCAGGGAAGGCGGGGCGGGCAGGAGTGTCCGCGTCACGGCTGCTTTTTCTTTTTTGCCGGCGGCCCCATTGGCAGCGCTTCCGGGTGGCGCGCAAGGATGGCGCGCAGCCTTGCCACGGTCTCCGGCTGCTGCGTGGCGAGATTTTCGCGCTCCAGGGGGTCGGCCTCATAATCGTAGAGTTCGATCTCGGCGGTTTCGGGCGCGGCGCCCGGAGTCTTCCACTCGACAAGGCGGTGCCGCTCCGTGCGGATGGCGCGGCCGAGTTTTTGTTTTGGAAAACAATGGAAGGCATGATCGCGGACGCGCGCGTTGGGATCGCGCAGCACCGGATCGAGGCTCACACCATCCACCGGCTGAGGACCGGACGGCGCGGGAAGACCCGCCAGCGCGGCCAGTGTGGGGAAGATGTCCACGGTCTCCGCAAGCTGGCGCGTGCTGGAGCCTGGTTTGGCCACTCCAGGCGCGATGATGACGAGAGGGATGCGGTTCGCCTGCTCGTAGTTGGTGTGCTTGGTCCAGATGCCAAGATCGCCGAGGTGAAAGCCGTGGTCGCCCCACAAAACGACAAGGGTTTCCTCCGCCAGGCCGAGGCGGTCCAGCGCGTCCATCACCCTGCCGATCTGCGCGTCCACATAGCTCGTGCTGGCATAATAGCCGTGGATGAGCCTGCGCTTGAGTTCCGGGGAAAACGCCGCGTCATCTCTTTCAGGCACAGGATCATATGCCGCGATCTCGCCGCCGCGTTTGCGCGCCACCAGGGGAGATCCCGCCGGATGCTCCTCGAACTCTGGCTGCGGCAGCTTCGCCGGATCGTGCATGTCCCAGTAGGATTTCGGAGCGCAAAATGGCAGATGCGGACGCACGAAGCCTGCGGCGATGAAAAATGGCGTGCCATTTTCTTTGCGGCGCCGCGCCGCCGCGCCCAGCCGCCTGACCGTCTCCGCAGCCACCCGCCCGTCGGCATAGTCCTCGTCACCGGCCGCCGGGGCTTCGAAAGCGGTCCCGCGCGGCAGGCTTCGTATCTGGTCGAGCTTCTGGTTGGTGAACAGAGCCTCCTCGCGCGTGAGTTGTCCGCCCTGAGTGCTGGCGGGGTCGAGGTATTCGATGACTTTGTCTTTGAAATGAGGCACGCTGAAGGATTGCGGGTCGCCCTCGTTGCCGTGGCCGATATGAAAGACCTTGCCGATGGACTCCGTGCGGTGGCCGCCATGCCGGGCGAAGTGCTGCGGCATCGTCACCGCGTCCGGCAAACGCTCGCGCAGCCGGCTGCCGAGTCCGTAGAGTGCGGTGCTCGTGGACCGGGAGCCGAGCATGAGATTGAAGCGCGAGGGCGCGCACACGGCCTGGTTGCAGTAGGCCAGATCAAAGCGCATCCCGCGCGCGGCCAGGCGGTCCATGTGCGGCGTCTTCGCGCGCGTGTCGCCATAACAGCCCAGCGCGGGCTTCAGATCATCCACAAGGATGAGCAGCACATTCGGCGGCGCCGCTTCAAGCCAGCACGGGAAAAACAAAGCGGCGAACGGCAGGAGACTTTTCATTCCCATGAAGACGGGACAAGGGACGCGCTGTTGCAGGCATGGAGCCACGCGCGCCTATCGAAAGTGCAACTTGATGAATCGCGGCGAGTGGCCGCATGCGGCGCGGGCGTCCCGCTGCCCGTTTCGCAAGACATGGGTTCGAGTCCAGGTCAGCGGGTCAGTTGCAGATCAAGCGTGTTCTCACCCGCCTGGATTTCCACCACCCACGCGCCGCTTCCGGGTTTTTGCTCGGCGGCGGCGGTGCCGTCCGCTGTGTCCAGGCCGGGCACATCGGCGGCGCTGTGGCTGACAGTGAGGCGCGCTTTTCCGACCACCGGACCATTGGCGGCGTCGAGCTTGAACTTCCCGCGCATCACACGCGCGCAGGCCACCGGAGCGGCGGCATCGTCCGTGGAGAAAATCACGCTGCCCCAGCTCACGGGGGCGCCATTGACCGTGAGAGTGCCGCTCACAGACGCGCGCGGGGACGGCTTGAAAAAGCCCTGGTCACGCAGCCAGTCGCGCAGATGCCCGCTCCATGTGCCGAGCACGGGATCACCGAGATAAAGACCCACTCCATGCGGGCCGGGCCGGTAGCAATGCAGCTCCGCGGGCACGCCGTGCTTGCGGCAGGCCAGGTAAAACTGCACCGCGTTCTCCGCGGGCACCACAGTGTCCTCATCGGTCTGGAAAAGGAAGACCGGCGGCGTCCGCGGTGTCACGCGCAGATGCGTGCTCACCTGGCGCGCCATCTCGTCGGTGTTGTTGTCGGGACCGAGCAGGTTTTTGCGCGAGCCGGAATGGGCGAACTCGTCAATCATCGAGATTACCGGATAAGTGGGCGCGGCGACATCCGGCCTGGCGCTGAACTGGTCCACGGCATCGTTCGTCATCTGCGCGGGCTTTTCGTCGAAAAGCGTGGCCGCCATGGAAGTCAGATGTCCTCCGGCTGAGAAGCCGATGATGCCCACGCGCCCGGGATCTATGCCGTGCTCCCCGGCATGAGCGCGCGCATGGCGGATGGCGCGCTGCACATCCATGAGTTGCACGGGATAATGATAACCCTGGCTGCCCAGGCGGTAATGCAGCACGAAAGCGGTGACGCCCAGCCCGTTGAGCCAGCGGGCCACTTGCGCGCCCTCGTGGTCGGCCGCCAGCCCTCCGTAACCGCCGCCAGGGCAGACGACAAAGGCCGCGCCGTTCGCCTTTTCCTTCGGCGCGGGCCAGACATAAACAAAAGGCTGGTCCTTGTCCTCCTGCCCCCGCGCCATCGGCGCGCCCTGCGGCCAAAGCCTCACTTTGGCGGGTTCTGCGGCCTGGAGCGGGAGGGAGACGAGGAGGAGCGGTAGGATGTGGCGCATGGCGGGTGATTTGTTTCTGGCAAGCGGGATGAACGCGCCACTCCCTCACTCCAGGAAAAGAAACTCTGTGGAGGCAAGCAGGGCGTGGGCGAGATCGGACACGGTCTCCTCACGGTCGTCTCCTGCTTCGATGAATTTCTCCGCGCGGAGCTTCTCGTCCGCGCCGGGAGCGCGTCCGAGGATGGTCAGATACAGCCACTCCACCGGCCCGGCCCGCGCATAAGCGCTCATGCCGAGTTCGCGGGCCTGGCTTTGCATGAAGTCGCTGTTGAGCAGGTAAAGCGCCTGCGTGGGCACGGTGGTCAGCGGCCTTTCCCCGGCGACCATTTCGGGGTTGGCCGCGTCGAAAATTTCCATCTCGGCGAGCTGGTTGTTGCGCGCGACAGGCAGGTAAACGCTGCGCCGGCGCTCCTTGTCGAGGCTCATCGTTTTGTCGAGATCCTCGCCATAAGTCAGCGCGGTGGCGGCTGCGGGCTGGGGGTCAAGCCGGCCTGAAAGATGGAGCAGGCTGTCACGGATTTCCTCGGCGGTGAGGCGTCGCATGGAGCGGCGGCCGAACCAGCGGTTGTCAGGGTCGGCGCGCACGCGCGGCCCGTCCGCTTCGGCGGCGGCCTGGTAGGCACGGCTCAGCGCGATCTCGCGCACGAGCGCTTTGACGCTGCCGCCGGTGGCCCTGAATTTGGAGGCGAGATGGTCGAGCAGTCCGGGATGCGTTGGCCCCGTGCTTTGGCCGCCGAAGTTGTCCACGCTGGCGACGATGCCGCGGCCCATGAGCCAGGCCCAGACGCGGTTGACGATGACACGGTCGAGCAGGGCGTTTTCATCACAGGTGATCCAGCGCGCGAATTCCAGCCTGCCGCTTGAGCCGGGCGCTATGGCGGGCGGCGGCCCGCTGTGCAGCACGACGGGGAAGTTGCGCGGGACGACCGGACCGAGCTGCCCCGGCTCCCCGCGCACGCGCAGGTTCACATCGCCGGCGTCGGCGGCGTCGCGCGGGGTCATGGCGAGTTCGGCGTCCTTGAGTTCGGCGATTTGCTTGTTGAGCTCTTTGGCCAGATCCGCGCTGTCCATCATCAGCAGTGGATCACCCGCCGCCTTGCCCTCTGCCATGGCGAGCGCCGCGGCCTCGCGCTCGATGTCGTTTTCATGGATGAACTGCACGGCGTCGGCAAAGACGTAGCCGTTGGCATCGTCGTTGCTGATGATGACATTGACGCGCCCGCCCTTTTCAAAGCGGAAGCGTCCGACCGGCTCGAACAGACCTCCGATGCGCGGGTCCTTCGTCTGGTCGAGCCGCAACTCATGAACGCCGTCAAAAGCCTCGATGATGACGCGCGTGTTGGTGGCGCCGTTGGCTTTCCCGGGAAAGGCCAGGCGCACCTCGTAAACACCCGTCTCCGGCAGGCTGCCGCGAAAGACGGCCTTCTTGGCGCCGCGGCCTTTTTTGTCGTCATGAATGTAATGCGCGCCGAACCGGTTCGAGGAAAGCGACGAGGTTTTCCACTCGCCTACCAGCTCGGCGTCCTCCTCATCATAGAGCACACCGGCCAGGGGCAGGTTTTGCAGCGACATTTTGCCGCCGGCTTTCTTCATGAAGTCGCGCTCGACTTTGAGGCGCATGGTCAGTTCAAGGCGCGCCACTTTGGCGGCCAGATCGTTCATGCCCGGTCCGGGCAGCGGCTGCTCCACCCAGCTTGCGACATTGACGCAGCCGTTGCGCGTGCCCATGACCACCTGGGTGGAGCGGAAGAAACCGGCCATCGCATAATAGTCGCGCTGGGTGAAGGGGTCGAACTTGTGGTCATGGCAGCGGGCGCAGCCGATGGTCAGACCGAGAAAGGCGCGGCCGAGCGTGTCCATCTGCTCGTCCACAGTGTCGAGGTTGAGTTTCTCCTTGTCGCGCTCGGTGAGCATTTTCGGGCCGAGCGCGAGGAAGGTGGTGGCGACGAGGCGCTCGCGGCGCTGGTTTTCGTTTTCCCAGGGCATGAGGTCTCCGGCGATCTGCTCGCGGATGAACTCGTGATAGGGGCGGTCCTCGTTAAAGGCGGCGATGACGTAGTTCCGGTAGCGCCACGCCTGGTAGAAGGTGTAGTTCCTGTCGCCGCCGTTCGAGTCGGCGTAGCGGACGAGGTCCAGCCAGTGACGGCCGAATTTTTCACCAAAGGCGGTGCTGTTGAGCAGTTGGTCCACGATGCGCGGGAGCATGGCTTGCGTGTCCGGCGCGCTGGCGAAGGCCTCCACCTGCTCCGAAGAGGGGGGCAGGCCGGTGAGGTCGTAGTAAAGCCGCCGGATCAACGCGCGCGGGGCTGCGTCAGGCGCGGGACTCAGTTTTTGCGACTCCAGCGCGGCGAGGATGAATGCGTCGAGGTCCCTGCGCGGCCAGTCTGTGAGACGCACTCCGGGCACGGGCGGATTTTGCAGGGGGCGGAAGGCCCAGGTCCGCCGGGCTTCCTCGATGTTGATCCCCTCCCTGCGCACGGCGTCCGCCAGCGCGGCATCGCGCGGGTCGGGCGCGCCGATGCGCACCCACTTTTCCAGCACGGCCACCTCGGCTTCGCTCAGGCGCGACTTGGGAGGCATCTGCAGATCCTCGTCCAGATAGCGGATGCTGTGGATGAGAAGGCTTTTTTCGACATCGCCCGGCACGATGGACGGCCCCGCGTCGCCGCCGGTCTGCCAGCCCTCGCGCCGGTCGAGCAGCAGCCCGCCTTTTTGTTTGCCGGACTCTAGGGAGTGGCACTCGTAACAGTGCTTGACCAGGAGCGGGCGCACCTCGTTTTCAAAGAAGCGCGCGCCATCATCCGCCCCCAGGGCGGCGCCCGCTGCGGGAAGAATGAGAAGACATGCTGAGAATTGACAAAACCTGGTCATGAAAGACCGAAGGATAGCGTTCCGCCCGCAAGCCATCTTGCGTTTTAGCAACACATTCGACTTTTTGGCTGGGGGAGGTCGCTCTGGATTTCTAGCATGCCTTTTCCGGTCATCGGACGGCCGGGATGAATCTTATCCTCTCCGGAGCGAATTTTCGCTCTCGGGGTGCTTGCCGATGCCTCTGGCGTTTTTTCTCTTGGAATTCCTGATGCGGTTGATGCGTTCTGCCAAGGCATGACTCCCAAAGTCCAGGGTGATGTTTCCTTGGGCTGGTTGGAGTCCGCGTCATCTTTTCCTTTTGTGCCGCTTGTGGACCTGCGTCGGCTCCGTCATCTGTCACGAATAACACAAAAATTCTGAATGAAGCCGCCAGCAACGCTTTTTTCCGCCGTTCATTCGCCCCGCCTGCTCCTGGCTTCCACCGCGCTGGTTTGTCTTTGCTCCTGCGGCACGGCGGCATACCGCGGGACGATGCGGGGCTACAGCAGGGCTTACGCGCAGGGCAATGACGAGTTGATGCTGCAAAACCTGGCGCGGCTGGCGAACCACCAGCCGGCGCACTGGATGCAGATGGGGGCGGTGACAGCTTCGATGAATTTCGAGCGCGGCCTCACCAGCAGCACCAGCCGCGCGGAGCGCTCGTTTTCCCTGGGCAGCGCGCTGGGGCTGACGCTGAAGGCCGATGAGCGCCCGACCTTCAACTTTGTTCCGCTGACGGGGAAGGAGTTCGCCGACCGGATGATGGCGCCGATCTCGCCCAGGGTGTTTTTCACCCTCTTCGAGGAGGGCTGGCCGGTGGATCTGCTGATGCGCCTGCTGATCGAGCGCATTGACCTGGGCGACTCCTACCGCAGCCACGGCACGCTGACCAACCAGCCGGGCAATTTTTCCACCGCCTATCTGGAGTTCCTGCAAGTGTGCGAGGCGGCGCGCCTGCTTCAGCAGGAGCGTCAACTGGTGCTGGACATCAGCTCGGAGTTCAGCCCGCTCGCCGAGGGGCACGCAGTCGCGGCGGCCCCCTCCGCGGAGGACTTGATGAAGGCGCGGGAAAAAGGCCTCGTTTGGCAGAAGAGTGGCACGGGCTGGGTGCTGGGAGAGATGCGCGAGCGCGCGGTTTTCCGGCTGCAGCATGGAATGCTTTCCGCTGCCGGCCGGAACAATGTCTTTTCAAAACCGGGATTGGGCACAGCCGCCGCCAGGCTGCTGATCGGGGATTTCTTCAACATGCTGGAGTCCGGATTGCGTCTGAAGGCTCCCGACTCCCAGGAGCGCTCCGGGGGCGATGGCACACAGGCCAGGCTGGTGCTGCGCTCCCTGGGGGGTGTGATGGCGGCGGCGGCGCGGGAGCAGGAGGACTTCGAGCGCATTCTGCGCGAGCATGGCGGCGAATTCCTGGAGCGGACTCCTGAATGCCAGCGGGAGCCAGTACTCAGGCTGGTGTGGCAGGATGTGCCTCGCGCGGAGTTGCTGAAAGCCTCCGTGCGTCTCACCCATGCGGGCCGCGAATACATGGTGACAGACCGGAAAATGACGGACCGGCAGATGTGCGAGGCAGGCTCGCGCAACCGCGATGTCTTCCGCCTGCTGATGGGCCTCTATCATCTGGTGTCGGCCGACATGGAAAAATTGAAGTTTCCGCAGACGCTGCTCATCCAGTAGAATGCGCGCGCCTCCTGGCGCGCCATGCGCGGGATGCCGAGGAAGACAAGCCATCCATCCACCCTTCATGAAAACGCCGCCCTCCACCGACCGGGAAATGACACGCGCCTCATGGCTTGATGATGTCCTCAGACTCGCGGGAACGCGGGCGGGGGATGGCTGGGAGGCTTTGCACGATGCGCTGGACGCTCTGGCAGTGCGCACCGCTCCGGTCGCGAGGACGACCTGGAAATGGGTGGTGGCGGCGCAGGGTCTGGCGGTGCTGGCGCCGATGCTGTGGCTGATGCGCACGCCCTTCGAGTGGAGCGCGTCCCTGGTTGCGCTCCTGAGCCTGCTGGCGGTGGGCGCGCTGGTCGGCATCCTATGGTGGGTGCGCTGGCGCGGCATGCAGCGCGTGTGGGCGCGGGCGCGCCTGCTGGCGGAGGTGGCGCGGGCGATGGCATCCGCGCAGGTGACGGGCGGGCCGCTGCCGCGCGTGCCGGCCCTGGATGCGATCCCGGAGGCGCTGGAGCTTCTGGCCGCGGTCAAGACCGACGAGAAAAAAATCCTGCCCTGGCCGGGGTGGCGGACGGCCTGGCTGGAGGATCGCTGGCTGAAGCAGCATGAATTTTTCAAAAAAGCCGCCGCCATTGCTGAGAAAGCGCGCGCGGCATTCACGGCATGGACCACGCGCCTCATGGATGTGATGCTGGCTCTGTCCGTGTCAGCCCTGCTGCTCACTCTGAGCTGGCGTTCCGATCTGTGGCTCCGCGTGCTGGGAGAGGACAAGCTCTACGCGCTGCTCGGCCTGGGCGGAGCGGCGCTGGCCCTGGGCCTGCTGCTGCTGCAAGTGCTGCGCTCCATGCAGGAGGTGAACCGCCGCGTGGGGCGCTTCACCCGCCAGAAAGTGATGCTGGAAAAAGCCCGCGCGGAACTGGAGGCGGCCGCGGATGATGAACCGGCGCGGCGCATCGTGCGGGAGACCGAGGCGCAACTGCTCGGCGAGGTGGCGGACTGGCACTTTGAGACTGAGAATTCCGAGCGCTTTTTCCAAATCCGCGAGCAGCGCGGCGACCGTGCGGTCGCAGGACCGGCGGCCGCTCCCGCCAGGGCATGGGGACCGCTGCTCTGGCTGCTGGCCGCTGGCGGTGCGGGGCTGGCGTTTCTGCTGCGCGTGGTGCTGGGCCGCGCGCCCTGGGTGGCGGGATCCTGCGCGCTGACGCTGGGCTGCCTGGGCCTGATCATGCCCAAGGACCCCGTCTCACGGCAGCGGCTGGAGGCGGTGGGCAATGTGCTCGGTGTGGACAGGAAGGCGTGGAACCCCGCGCCCGCCCGCGCGCAAAACGGCTGCGTCATCATCGCCCACGGCCTGCGCGACGGCGCTTTTTTCACCGCGCGGGGAGAGGAGAGCCGGTGGATGAGCGACATGGCGATGAACCTGGCGCAGCGTCTCGACCCGGCGCAGCCAAACATCGGCCTGGTGGACTGGTCGTCCGCGGCCATGCCCTCGCAGTGGCACGGGCTGCTCATGAAGCAGGAAAATCTGGACGGCTTGAGCATGGGCCTGGATCTGGCATTGATCCGCGACCAGGCGCGCGAGGTGGGGGACCATCTTGGATTTCGTCTCGCTCAATGGATACGGGACAAGGACCAGCGCATCCGGCGCGACAAGCCTCTGCACCTCATCGGCCACAGCGCGGGCGGTTTCCTGGTGGCGCGGGCGGCTCTCGTGCTCAGCGAACTGGGACTCGCCCCGGAGACGATGCATGTCACGATCCTAGACACGCCGGGGACGGATGATGCACTGTTTGCGGAGACGGGCCGCGTTTGCCGGATGGAGTTTTATAAAACTTCGGACTTCGTGACAAGTCTCGATGTGGAGCGGATGCCTGAGGACGTGTTTTTCCGCGTCATCCCGCCGCCGGGTAAGCCTTCACTGCGCGAGGCGCACTCTTATGCGTGGGAATGGTACTCCGCCACGATCTGCGAGTGCGCCATTGGTGACGAGGGCTTCGGGCGCTCTCCATTCTTGCTGACCCGTGCCGCGCCGCAGCCCGACACGGAGGGGCGTTGATTCAGGACGCGCACGCTTCTACCATCCAGAAACTCATGCCCTCCTACACACCCAGCCCGATCAACACGGACAACGTCGAACTCCCGCCGGAGATCACCGCGCTCTCGGAGCGGCTGGCGGAGAGTATTCACGATGTCTGGGCGCTGGAACGCATCGCTCAGGGGTGGAAGCACGGCCCCAAGCGTGATGACGCGCTCAAGGAGCATCCCTGCCTGGTGCCTTATGACGCTCTGTCTGAGAGTGAGAAGGTTTTCGACCGCAAAACCGCCTCGGCTTCACTGAAGTCGGTGCTCGCTCTCGGATATGAGATCAAGCGCAAGCCCGCGGTCATCGAGCCAGGGGAGCAGAGGGATCTGACGGCCTGGCAGCAAGCGCTGGAAGCTGAAGCGGGCAAAGCAAACAAGGACGGCGCGCGCGGGTGGACCTTCGACATGGATGACGGCCCGGAAATCGCGAGTCTGCCGCCCGGCGGAATGAATGTGGCGCGGGAGGTGCTGCGGGAACTCCAGGACCGCGTTTTCCCCGTCTGGCAGGCGGAGGACGCCACCGCGCTGCAAAAGCAGGCCCGCCACGCGCGCATCGCCGCCTTTGCCATCTGGCCTGGCATCCTGGCTGTGGTGTGCGCCATTCTCCAGCTTTCATTCCATCATTTTGGACAGGCTTGGCGCGGGGTGGCGGAGATGTTTTTGATGCTGGAGTTCGCGCTCGTCATGGCCGCGGTGGCGGCGGTGCTGATCGGGCTTTTGTCAAACGTCCACCACGGGTGGCTTGCGCACCGCCAGCGGGCCGAGAGGCTGCGAGGATTGAAATTCCGCGCGCTTTCCTGGCCGGAGTTGTGGTGTGACTTTGAGCGGTGGAAGACGCGCCTCGCACACGAGGTGGGGGAACTGCGGGCCGTCACGACCAAGGCGGCGCATCATTGGGCGCAGGATTCGGACACGGTGCATCCGGAACTGCCGGAAGTGCCTGCCTGTGTCGTGCCCGAGGCGGACCTCAAAGCGCTGTCCGCCTTGTACCGGGTGAAGCGGCTGGAGTTCCAGCACCACTATTTCGGGCGTCAATCGGTGAATGCGGACCGCAGTTCCTGGGTGGTGAACACCAAGCTTGGCCTGGTCTTGTTCTTCCTCTCCGTCGTGTTCGTGCTCATGCACGCGGGGCATCATTACCTGCATGAGGCGCCCGCCGGCGGGGCGGCTCAAGGCCATGGTCTGCCGTTGTTCGATGTGGTGACCATCAGCCTGGCGGCGCTGCTGCCTGTCATTGGTTTTGGATTCCGGGCCTGGCTGGCGGCTTTCGAGGCGCCGCGCAGCCGCAATCTCTACCGCGCGAAGGCCCTGGCTTTGGAGGATTACATGAAGCGCAGCGAGGAGGCGGCAGGCGATGTCGGACAGGCGCTGGCGCACATCGCGCAGGGCGAGCATTTCTTCATCAACGAGCATCGCGAGTGGTGCCGTCTGCAGATGGAGGCGGAGTGGTTTGTGTGAGAAGAGCCGGCAAGGCAGTCCCTTCATTTTATGAGCTCCAGCTTTCGCAACCGAAGCCATCAGTGTTTTGTGTCTTACAGCCACCAGGACGCGGGATTTGCCGGCAGGCTGGTTGTGTGGCTGGGCGCGGCGGGCATCCCCGTGTGGCTGGATGAAACCAGCCTGGGGGTGGGTGAAAAAGTGGCGCGCGCCCTGCCTGACGAAATGTCACAGTGTCGCGGCATGCTGCTGCTCGCCTCCCGCCGTTCGATGGAGTCCAACTGGGTGAGGCAGGAGATTAACGCCGCCTTGCTGGAGAATGTGGAGAACCCCGCGTTTGCCATCACTATCATACGCCTCGATGACGTGGACATCGCCTCGCATGTGCCCGCGCTGCGCCAGTTTAAGTGGATCGAGGCGGGGACAAACGTTTCGGTGTTTGAACCGGGTTTTCTGGTGGATGTGGTCAACTCTCTCCACCGGCGCGCGCCCTCCCCGATCTTGAATCACCAGGTGGATGTCTATGTGAGCCGCAGTGACCGCAATGCCGCGGAAATCAAGCGCTCCGATGCGGCGTGCCGCCGCCTCAGCGCGCATCATGGTATTCATTTGATCGGAGACGCGGTGGACCAGGCCGATTTTAGCGAGGAGCGTATCCGCATCCTGATGGGCACCTGCTCCAGCCACCTTTTGGTTCTGCCAGCGCGCGCCAAAGAGGCGGACTACAAGTATTTTCTCCGGGAACGCGCCATCAGCGAATCCCTGAACCTGCCCTGCCTCGTCTGTGCGGAACCCGGCAGCCCGCTTCCCGAAGGACTGCGAAATGGGGATCATTTCATCGAGCTGCAAACGGGCGGCGACGATATCCTCGGCGAGTCCGGGCGCGGGGTGCTGGAGGCGTTTCTGGATGACACGCGCGCCACGACGGCACGGCATTCCGCCTCCATTTTCTTCGCGCATGAATACAATCAAAACCAGGAGAGGAATCGCGCGGCGCGGAACCTGCTGGCGAGTGTGACCGGCCTGACTCCTCATGCAGGGTCGGATTTCACCAGCGCCATCGGTCCGCGGCAAATACTCGACGGAATCAGCCGTTCCGCGTGGTTTGTCGCTGATCTGGGCAGCAAAACCAATCCTGAAACCGGCAGGCTGGATGTCAATGTGAACACCTGCATTGAAGTAGGCATCGCTCTTGGCGCGGGCTTGGGGAAAGTTTGTTCAACCGCGCCGGGAGCGAGGGCGGAGAGACCGGTGTATGCTTTGTCCTTTGATCGCACCGCAGGGCAGGCGGGCGCTGCGGGCGAAACCGGCAAGACGCGTGACATTCCCTGGATGCTGCGTTCCGGAATCACCATCCAGTGGTATGCCAGTGACACGGACTTTCTGGCCATCGTCCATCGCATCGCCCGCGGGCACAGGCGCCGGCTGCTCAATGCCGAGTTGTGACGGAATGCCCGGTATTCACGGATTTCCCGGAGGTCATCCTTTCGCAAGTCAGAGCTGCCAACGATGCGAGGAAGTTCATGCGGGGCGCTGGTCGAAGAGTTGGCGGCAGGCTTCCGATTCGGCGCGAATCCGCGCCGAGGTCTCGCGTGCCTGCGGGCCGAGCATCCTGCTGGCGCCTGCTTTTTTCGAGCGCGCGGTTTGCAGCGCCTTCGCACAACCCTCGTAAAACTTCAGCTTCTGCCACGGGCTGGCGTCCGGCTCCTGCGCCAGGGGCAGCATTTGCCGGATCAAACGACCCGCGTCCTCGAAGCAGTCTTCGATGGCCAGGTAATGGATGCGGTGTCCCATGGCATTGAGATAAAGCAGGCGCGGGATCATTAGGGACTCAAGGCGGTCATGCAGCACGCGGGCTTCGTCAGCCCGGCCGCGGCGTCGCAGCGGCTCCAGCAGCCAGGCGTACATCGAGTGCGGGGCAAAGGCGCAAGTGTCGCCGCAAGGCTGGTCGGAGCGGCCTTTGTGGGCCAGTTCCAGGGCTTCATCCTCGGCCCCGAATGCGAGCAGGTATTCGACATGCCATTGCCGGTGCGCGGCCACGCAGATGCCGGTGGAGGCCATCTCGGCGCGCAGGGGCAGCTTGCCGCCCTTTTTCAACGGCTGCGCGGTGCCGGCGTCCAGTCTTGTGGCGGTGATCAAGGGCATGAGCTGGTGCACGGGACGCAGCTCGTCACACGACTCGATGCTTCGCAGAAAAAGCGCCGCGTCGGCGCGCGCCTGGCTGACGGGCAGGGCGGGATCCTCCACATGGGCGGCCATGAGGCGCACCATTGAGATGCCCACTGCGCCGGCGCGGTCGTGCTCCAGCCGCCAGCGCAGTTTTCCCTCCGCCTCGCGCCGGCGCAGGAGGCGCGCGACCAGAGGCGCGACCCGGCGTGTGAGTCCGCGCATGACGGCGATGTGGGCGAGCTGGATGAGCGGCCAGTCGCCGTTTTCGGCGTGGATGCCGTGCTCTTTCCACTGCCTGCGCACGGCTTCCAGGGCCTCATCCACGGAGGTCTCGTGGATCCACGGCGCGGCGTCGCCGGACTCTCGTTCGCGCCCCCAGATTTTTCCGCGTTTTGACCAGGCCATGATGGGTGAGCGGGGTCAAAGGTTGCCGAGACTGGAGGCGGTGAAGGCGTTGCCGATGGCGCGGCTGAAGCGGCGGGTCTCGGCGGCGGTGGGCACCTCGCGCGCTTCGAGGAGCGCGAATTGATACAGAACGCGAATCCACACGCGAAGCAGCGCGGCATCCGCGGCGCCGTCAATCATCTGGGAGATGAGCGGATGGCCGCGGTTGAGCAGGAGTTTTTTCGCGGCGGAGCCGTCCCCGGAGTCCACCGAGAGGAGCCGCTCAAGGCTTTCGTCCGCGCCCATGTCGAGGCGGGTGATCTCATCCGGCTCGTCGGTGTCATAAAAAACGCCCCGGCAGTTTTCCGGGCGCAACTCCTCCTCCGCGAGTTCGAGCATGAGCTGCTCGCGCTGGGAGGGCGCGCCGGCGGATTTGGTGAAGCGCGCCAGATATTCTGAGGCGGTGATGCGGCGGACTTTCATGCCCTTCGATGCTTTGCCGACCAGCTCCATGAGGCGGTGCGCGGGCTCGGTCTCCACGCGCGCGATGCAGCCGCCCTCGGCGCGCGCCCTGGCCTGCACACGCTGGAACTCGGTGGTCTCTGTCACATACTCCAGCGTGCCGGCGTGGCGTTTGAAAATCTGGCCCAGCGTCATGCGGCCCAGCGTGGTCTCCACGGGCAGGTGGTCAATGAGATGGCGCAGGTAGGCGTGGTCCCTGGCTGCCAGCTCGCCGAGGCAGCGGTATTGCAGCGTCACAATCGCGGCGCAAAGGGCGGGTTGCTCGCGGTGGAGGCGTGCCAGATGCTCCTTGAAGGCCGCTTCAATGTCACCGCGCAGGGCGGGCAGGCGGGGGTCGCCGGCCATGACGGCGTCGCGTCCGGCGTTGGGACGGAGGCGGTCTGAGTTCATGATGAGGCGCAGAAATGGCGCCTTTGGCGGTTCCAGGTCCAGGGCGCGTTCTGAGACGAGCATGTTCTTGATGAAGATGACATGGGTGGACTCCGCCGTGGCGTGGCATGGCTCCGCCTGGATGAAGGCGATGCCTTTGGCTCCGGCCTCGGCGCTTTCAAAAGGGTAGGCGGAAAGCATCGGCACCTCGAAGATCTCATGGCCCAGTTCCAGCAAATCCGCCATGTCCATTTCGCGTTCCCAGATCGGCTGCTCATCGGTGACGAGCCGCGCATGCTCGTCGTGGCGGAAGGTCACGGGGTGCGGCAGATAGCGCCCGTATTTTTGCGCGATTTCAAAGATGGCCTCCGCCGTGAACTCGCGCGCCGCCTCCGGGCGCAGCCGCAGGAAGACACGGGTGCCTGTCGAGGTCACGCCATCCACAGGCTGCGTGGTGAAGGTGCCGTCAATGCGGCCCGTCCAGTGGACCGCTGGATGCCCGCCGCCCGCGCGGCGGGAGATGACGGTGATCTCATCGGCGACGAGAAAGCCGCTGAGCAGTCCGATGCCAAATCGCCCCACATAGGGCGAGTCGTCGGCGCCGCCCTGGTCCGGGCGTTTCGAGCTGAAGGCGATGGTGGACAGCGCTCGGCGGGACTCCTCCAGGGTGAGGCCGATGCCATTGTCCTCCGCGATGAGCGTCAGCGAGCCGTCCCGCCCGGTGACGACATCGAGCGAGACCGCGCCATCCATGAAGCCGGGATCGGCGAGAACCCGTCCCGTGATGGCGTCGCAGCCGTTCTGCATCAACTCGCGCACAAACACCTCGGGGCCGGCGGTGTAGATGGCCTCGGAGAGAATGGAGAGCGTGCCGCCGAGATGGACATTGAAGTTTTCCGTGACAGGCGGCGGGGTGGAATCTTGCTGCATGGCGGAGTCGCACGCAGCGATGACATCAGAGGTTTTGGATTGCATGGCGGCGAGTTTGACACTTGGGATTTCGCTGGCGATTCCAAAAACGAGCGAAATTTTTCCGCTGCGCGCGGGGCATGGAGCGAACTCTGGTGTCAGCTTCCTTGGCGTGGGGAGGCTCTGCCATCCTGCTTGGGGGGGCTTTTTCAGCATTCGAACAAATAAGGAAATCCGTAATTCCTGGCATTTTGAATGCGATGCGATAGAGACCTGTCCCAAGACCCCTGTGATTTCAGCTCCCGAACAAACCTACCTCAGCACCTGTCCCGTCTGTCAAAACCAGATTGATGTGACAGCTCTGGAGCCGTTCACGAAGCTGAAGTGCCCATTCTGCGGGCAGATGGTGCGGGTGCGGCGCAAGTTCGACCACTTCATCATCCAGCGCCAGATCGGCGAGGGCGGCATGAGCCGCGTGTTTGAGGCGGAGGACGAGACGCTGGGCCGGCGGGTGGCATTGAAAATCCTCAACCCGCAATACGGCCGCGATGCCGCGCGGGTGGAGCAGTTCCGCCAGGAGGCGCTGATCACGGCGAATGTGAACCATCCGAATGTGATCAAACTCTACTCGGTGGGCTATGACCAGGGCTATTTTTACATCGCCATGGAGCTGGTCACGGGCGGCAGCCTGGAGCAGCGCATTCGCAAGGAGGGCTCCATCAAGGAGGAAGAGTCGCTGCGCATCGGGCGCGAGGTGGCGGAGGGGCTGCGCGCGGCCCAGCAGCAGGGGCTGATCCACCGGGATGTGAAGCCGGCGAACATTCTTTTCACCGAGACGGGCACGGCAAAGGTGGTGGACTTTGGCCTGGCGCTCTTTGTCGAGCGCGGTCCCGACGCCAGCGGTGAAATCTGGGCCACGCCATATTATGTCGCCCCGGAGAAGGTCATCGAAAACCGCGAGGATTACCGCAGCGACATCTTCAGCCTTGGCGCCAGCCTTTACCACGCGCTCACGGGACGTCCACCGCACAAGGTGGACAGCAACGACATCGCCGAGCTGCGCCGGGTGAAATGCCGCCGCGTGGTCCTGGAGGACAGCGGTGTGCGCTTCGCCCCGCGCACGGCGCATGTGGTGAACCGCATGCTGGCCTTCCGCCCCCAGGAGCGCTGCGCGAACTATGACGAGACGGTGGAGGAGCTGCGCCTTGCCGAGGGGTTGGTGGGCCAGTCCGGCTATCGTCTTCGCTTCGCCACGCGGCGCGCGCGCTGGCTGGCTGTGGCGGCGGCGGTGCTGGCGCTGGCTTTTGGCATCGGCTGGTTCGCGCGCAGCACGGGCGAGCGCACTGCGGTGGCGATCACCGACTCTGGCGACGACATCGAGCGCGATCTCACGGGCGGGGGAGTGACTCTCCAGGCCGGGCGCAAGACGCTGGCGGAGCGTTTTCTCCAGGCGCGCGAGATGATGGTGCGGGAGCTGAGGTTCGCCGAAGCCGGGCACCAGTTTGAGCAGATCATCAAATCGGGCGAGGCGCGCCAGCCCACGCTGAACTGGGCGCGCTACAATGCCGCCCTCTGCGCCATCGTGCTCGGCAAGAGAGAGGAGGCCGCGCGCCACATGGCTGACATGGCCGGGGACACCGGCGAAGGGGGCAGCCTGGTGACGGCCGAGCTTGCCGCGTTTTTCAAAACATTGGGTGGCAGGCTTGCCGGCCTGAATGGCGGAGCAGAGGACAGCGGCTCCGCCGATTACGGCACGGCTCCGGAGGCGGTGCTTGGCCGGTTGATCGAAGGCCTGGCCGGCTGGCATCTTGGCGATCCGCAGACAGGAATGGAAGACCTGCGCCGTTTTTCAACCATCCTGAAGGAAAGCCTCACCCTGCCCGAGTGGGTGCCGCTTTACGCCGGTCTGTTGAAGCCGTACGAGCATGACATGAGGCTGCTCGCCAGCGTGGATAAGCTCAAGGAGCCCGCCAGCGAGGACGAAGCCAAAGAGGCGCTTGATCTTCTTCGCGAGACCCGCGCCAAGCTGCAAACCCGGGGCCGCTGGGACGAAGTGCTCGAAGAAAGGGCAAAGGAGTTCCGCCAGGATCTCGCTCGTCTGCGCATGGAGAGGCAGCGCCGGGAGATGGCGGAAGCCGCCGTGCTGCGCCAGAAGGAGCTGGCCCAGCTCGCCGAGATCACCGCCGCGCTGCCGTCGCTCTCGCAGGGGTATGATTTCGAGCGGGTGACCAGCCTGCTGAAGGACATCCAGTTTCAATCCCCCGAAGTGCAGGCAGCACTGGAAGGCAAGCTCTACCTTTACGAACAGGCCCGCGCCTTTCTGGAGCAGTGGTTCGCCGACGTGGCGGAGAAAGGCTGGCAGGGCCGGTTCCAGCGTCTCTCCGGCGCGCCGCTCGAAGGCCGTGTCACCGAAGCCAGCCTGCGGCAGGTCACCATCTCATTGGAGCGCGGCGTGGTGACCCTGCCTCTGGACACTCTGTCGCCCGAGACACTGCTGGACTCCGCGCAGTCCTTCGCGGCGCAGGTCACCGACAGCACGGACTATTACACGCGCCAGGAGCGCATCGCCGTGTTCGCGAGGGTGGCCGGTCTTCACAGCCTTTCCGCCACTGTCGCAGCCCAGCTCATGGAGGAGCACCGCGGCTTTCGCCAGCGCTGGATGAAGGTGGCGCAGTGACGGCCGCCTCCTCATCCGCCTCGAGCAGAGACAGCCCGGCGGAGCGTCCGCGCATCAATGCCGAGGCAAGTCCGGCCATTTCCTCCAGATTCAGCGCGCGTCCGCCGCAGGCCAGGGACTGGCGCGCCGTGTCCCACTCCAGCCGGATGTATTCGGTGAGGTAGGAGCCGAGTCCGAGCTGGAAAAAACGCGCCACCGCCGCCCAGACGATGATGAAATGACCCGGCGCGGCTCCCGCCTCCCGCAGCGCGCGATACCTGCCCAGCGCACCCTGGTGCGGCGCCCAGCGCGTGCGCTCCAGCAGCAGCCGGCCGCCCTCCATGCTGCGCCGGCTCTCGTCCGCCGGCAGATGGAAAGCCGCGTCAACTCTGGCAAGCGCCTCCGCATCCTCCGCCGCGCGCCAGGCATCCAGCAAAGTCTCCGCCAGGCCGCCCGGCAGGCGTTCTGCGCAAAACACCCGCCATGCCATTTCCAGCCTGCGGCGCTCATGCGCCAGGCGCGGATACAGCCCGCCAGCAGCCGTCTTGAAAATAAAATGCACACCCGGCAATAAACGCCGCTGGCTGGAGAACAGCGTCTGGATCCACTCCTGCGCTTCCGCCCATGCCTCCAGAGCCTCCGCCGGCTGCGCGCGCGGCGCCGCCAGCACGGTCAGCGGCCGCGTCACGCGCGCGGCGAACACCCGCGGCGGACAAGTGCGGCCGCGCTCCTGCCGCGTGACGGGTGCGCACACCCGCGCGCCGCCCTGCGTGTGCGGCGGCGCGCCGTCATCCATGCGTTGCAGGACCTTGAACATGCGCCAATCATGAGCAAGGCGCGCGCCGCGCGCGAACAATAAAGTTCACATGCCCGAAACCTCCCCGCTTGACACACACAGACCTTTTTACCAGTGCGTGCGCTGCGGAAACTGCTGCCGCTGGCCGGGCGACATCAACATCACCGCCGCCGAAGCCGCCGCCATCGCCGCCTTTCTCGGCATCCCGGAGCAGGACTTCATCCAAAACCACACGCGCCTCAACGCCAACCGCACCGGTCTCTCCATCGTGGACAAGCCGGATGGAAGCTGCCTCTTTCTCGAAGGCGTGAACACCTGCCTCATCCAGCCCGTCAAGCCCGCCCAGTGCTCCGGTTTCCCGAATGAATGGAACTTCCCCGGCTGGCGGGATCAATGCGAGGCGGTGGAGGTGTGAGTCCTTCCGCCGAATTCAAGCGTTGCTTTCCGTGTCATCTGTGACAAAAAGCCCGCCCCATGCACATCACACTCGCCGAACTCACGGAACTCCTTCAAGGCACGCTCCTTTCCGGCGATCCCGCGCTGGCCGTCACCGGATTCGCATCGCTCAAAGAGGCCCGCGCCGGCGACTTGAGCTTCTATTATGACACGCGCTACCGCGAGCGGCTGGAGAAGACGCGGGCCGGAGCCGTGCTCGTGCCGCGTGACTGCGCGAACTGCCCCCCGCATGTGGCCTGCATCGCCGTGGACAATCCCTCCCGCGCCTTTGAAAAAGTGGTGGACACCTACGGCTTCCACGCCGCCGCCTTTGAGGCGGGGGTCCACCCCTCCGCCGTCATCGCGGCGGGAGTGAAACACGACCCCGCCAAAGTCTCCATCGGCGCCAACGCTGTCATCGAGGCGGGCGCGGAGCTGGCCGATGGCGTCGAGATCGGCGCGGGCTGCTACGTCGGGCGGGATGCCGTCATCGGCAGGGACAGCAAGCTCTTTGCCAGCGTCACCATCCACGAGGCCTGCGAACTGGGCGAGCGCGTCATCCTGCACTCCGGCGTGGTCATCGGCGCGGATGGTTTCGGTTACGAGTTCGACAAGGGACGTCACCGCAAGGTGCGCCAGGCCGGCATCGTGCAGATTGACAACGATGTCGAAATCGGCGCCGGAACCATGGTGGACCGCGCCCGCTTTGGCCGCACCTGGATCGGCGAGGGCACCAAGATAGACAACCTCGTCCAGATCGGCCACAACGCCGTCATCGGACGCCACTGCATCATCGTCGCCTGCTGCGCCATCGCTGGCAGCGCTGTCATCGGGGATTATGTCGTCATGGCCGCCCAGTGCGGCGTGGCCGGCCATGTCATCATTGGCAGCCAGATCACCCTCGGCGCCCGCAGCGGCGTCACCAAGGACATCCCCGACGGCCCCGCCACCTACATGGGCTTCCCCGCCATGCCCGTCATGGACGAGCGCCGCCGCCTCGCCAGCATCAACCGCATCCCCGCCCTCGCCGCCCGCGTCAAGGAGCTGGAAAAGCGCGGCTGAGGAAGGCGCGGACATCGGGAAGGGCAGCGGTCAAAAAAATCATCGCGCCTGCCGCGCAACCCGCTACTTTCCGCCCCTTTTTCCCGCCCGCCCATGTCCGCCGTACCCACCGCCGCCCAGATCCGCCAGACCTTCCTCGATTTCTTCAAGGAGAAGCAGCACACCATCGTGCCCAGCGACAACGTCGGCTACACCAGCCGCGACGGCGCGCGCATCTTCACCAATGCGGGCATGAACCAGTTCGTGCCCATCTTCCTCGGTGAGCGCAGCGCGGACGTGGACACCTGGCCCGGCGTTTTGCACAAAGGCCTGCCCACCCGCGCCGCGGACACGCAGAAGTGCATCCGCGCCGGCGGCAAGCACAACGACCT
>DDQZ01000007.1:36253-36621 GCA_002343505.1 Verrucomicrobiaceae bacterium UBA2429
GCGGACACGCAGAAGTGCATCCGCGCTGGCGGCAAGCACAACGACCTCGAAGACGTCGGCCTCGACACCTACCACCACACGCTCTTCGAGATGCTGGGGAACTGGTCCTTCGGCGACTACTTCAAAAAGGAGGCCATCGCCTGGGCTTGGGAACTCGTCATCGAGCGCTGGAAGTTCCCGCCGACGCGTGTTTACGCCACCATTTACCAGCCCGACAAATCGAAGGGCGATCCCGCCGACCGCGACCAGGAGGCCTGGGAGATCTGGGCGGAAAAATTCCGAAGCATCGGCCTCGATCCCGACATCCACATCGTCAACGGCAACAAGAAGGACAACTTCTGGATGATGGGCGACACCGGCCCCTGCGG
>DDQZ01000099.1:0-18380 GCA_002343505.1 Verrucomicrobiaceae bacterium UBA2429
GGGGGGGGGGGGGGGGGTTTGGCGCGGGGGGGGGTTGGGGGGGGGGGGAGTTTTGGGGGGGGGGGGGGGGGGGCGAGGGTCTGGGTGTAGAGGTGGGTGATGAGGGCGGTGGGGCTGGGCCAGGTTTGGGTGGCGAGTTTGGCGGCGCCTTGATCGAGGGCGGTGGTGAGGGGCTGGCCGTTGGCGAGGTCGAGCGCTTCGAGGGTGGTCAAGTCGCCGGGGCGCATGGAGACGATTTGGTCGCGGTTCGGTCGGCCGAGGGAGCGCATGAGGAAGTCGCTCTTCACGAGGGCGGCGCGGATCATGCGGTCGCCGCTGGCGCTGCCTTGGGCGAGCAGGGCGGGGCCTTGCTGGGCGAGGGCTTTGCTCCAGACGGGCAGGGCTTTCACGAGGGTGACGGGCTTGAAGTTGTTTGGCAGCGCGCCGAGGCGGCCTTCTTTGCCTGCGTTGGCGCTGGGGCTGAACTGCCAGCTCGCATCGCTGCTGAGGGTGGCGTCTTGGCCGTTCGCGAGCTTGGCTTGGGCTTGGAAATAAAGGCCGGCGGAGTTGGGGCCTTTGCCGGCGTTTTTGGCGACGACGACGATGGGGTTGTTGCCTTGCTTGAGCTTGTCGTGCAGGGCGACGGCGGTGACTTGGTTCCAGTTGTCGCCGGAGGTGATTTTGCGGCCGTTTATGTAGAGAGTGAATTCGTTGTCGCAGGTGAGGATGGCGGCGCCGCTGACGGGGTCGGCGTCGAGCTTCCAGTTGGCGCGGAGGAGGATCGTTTCGCCAGCGGGCGGGACCTTGCCTTCGGCAGCGGAGCTGCCCCAGATCCACTTGCCGGTGAGAGCGATGGCCTTCGCAGCGGCGGGGTCGGGCTTGGCGCGGAAGACGGGGGCGTCCATCTTTTTCGGGGCGGTGCCGGTGAGCTGCCAGACGGCGTCCACGAACTGCTCGGCGCTGAGGCGCTTGGCGCGCGGGCCTTTGAAGGCGTAGGCGCTTTCGTCATCGTTGAGGATCTCGCTGCGCGCCTGATAGGTTTGCGAGGTGGCGATGTGCTCCAGGGTCATTTTGAGGTCGTAACCGTTCTGCTGGAAGTGATGGGCGAGGTAATCGAGAAGGTCGGTGCTCCAGGGCTCGCTCTGCATGGCGTCGAGCGGATGCACGATGCCATGGCCCATGAGGCGGTGCCAGAGGCGGTTGACGAGGGTGCGGGTGAAGCGGCCGTTTTCCGGGTGGGTCATCAGCGCGGCGAGCTGGCTGAGACGCTCGGCGCGGGGGGCCTTGGCGTCCACGTTGCCGAGTTCGGGAAACAGCCAGGCGGCTTGGGCGGTGCGGCCTACGGGTTTGTCACAGCGATGAACCTCGAGGGGCTGCTCTGCGTAGATGGCGGCGAGACCATAGGCTTCATCGAGCTTCCAGCGGTCAATGAAGCTGTCGTGGCAGGAGGCGCACTTCAGGTTGATGCCGAGGAAGGACTGGCCCACGCTCTGCGCGAACTGGATCTCGACGGTCTGGCCGGCGCTGACTTCGCCGCGCCATTTGATGCCGTCAATGAAGCCGCGGCTTTCATCGCTGGGCGGCGCGATGAGTTCGCGCGCGAACTGGTCGAAGGGTTTGTTGGTGACGAGGGCCTCGTAGAGCCATTTGCTGATCTGCTTGCGCCCGCCGGTGATGAAGCCGGTGCCGCCGTAGTCGTTGCGGAGGAGGTCGTTCCAGAAGGTGAGCCAGTGCTCGGTGTAGTCCACATCGCGGGCGAGCAGGGACTTCACGAGGCGCGTGCGTTTGTCGGGCGAGGTGTCTTTGAGAAAGGCCTCGACCTCCTCCTGAGAGGGCAGCAGGCCAATGAGATCGAGGTGGGCGCGGCGGAGGAAGGTGCTGTCGTCGGCGGGCTCGGGGCGAGGGAGTTTTTGCTTCGCCAAGTAAGCGTCCATGAGGCGGTCCACGGGATGGTCGCGGTCATCCACAGCAGCTGGCAGGGCGACGGCGCGCGGCTGGAGCGGCGGTTCGTAGGCGGGGGCTTGAAAGGCGAAGCCGGGCTCCCAGGGCAGGCCCTCGGCGATCCATTGCTTGAGCTGGGCGACTTCGTCGGCGGACAGGCCATCGCCTTTGGGCGGCATGCGCAGGTCCTCGTCGGTGGTGGAGACGATTTCGAGCAGCAGGCTTTGCTCCGTCTTGCCCGGTTCAACGACGGGGCCATTCTCGCTACCGTGGAGGAGAGCGGCGCGGTCGTTCATGGAGAAGCCGCCTTTCAGCTTGTCGCCGGTATGGCACTCGCCGCAGTGTTTGCGGATGAGGGGGACGATCTGATGATTGAAGTCCACCGCCGCGTGGACGGAGGACGCGAGCAGAAGAGCGACGAGGTTGGAGAGTCGGTTCACGGCCTTTACAACGTTGCATGGGATCAGAACCATCCGCAAAGCATGTGTCTGATCCGGCAGTGGACTGGATCTTGTGAACTACGACCGAAATCGCAGCTGCATTCACCCCAGGATTTGCTTCACCACCTTGGCGCCTTCCACGCCGGTGAGGCGGGCGTCGAGGCCTTGGAACTTGTGGGTGAGGCGGTTGTGGTCTATGCCCATGAGGTGGAGCATGGTGGCGTGGAGATCGAAGATGCTGACGGGGTCTTTGACGATGTTGTAGCAGAAGTCGTCGGTCTCCCCGAGCGTGAAGCCGGGCTTGATGCCGCCGCCCGCGAGGAAGAGGGAGAAGCAGCGCGGGTGGTGGTCGCGTCCGTAGTTGGTCTCGGTGAGCGTGCCCTGGGAGTAGATGGTGCGGCCAAACTCGCCGCCCCAGACGATGAGGGTGTCATCGAGCAGGCCGCGCTGCTTGAGGTCCTTGATGAGGCCGGCGGTGGCTTGGTCGGTGTCCTGGCACTGGCCTTTGATGGCATTGGGCAGGCCGCCGTGGTGATCCCAGCCCATGTGGAAGAGCTGGATGAAACGTACGTCACGCTCGGCCAGGCGACGGGCGAGCAGGCAGTTGGCAGCGTAGCTGCCGGCGCGTTTCACATCGGGGCCGTAGAGGTCGAGCACGCTCTCCGGCTCCTTCGAAGTGTCGGTGAGGTCGGGCACGCTGGCCTGCATGCGGAAGGCCATTTCGTATTGAGCGATGCGGGCCTCGATCTCAGGATCGGCGATCTGCTGATAGCGGTGCTGGTTGAGAGCCGCGAGCTGGTCCAGCGTGTCGCGCCGCAGGGTGCGGTCCATGCCGGCGGGGTTGGAGAGGTAAAGGACCGGGTCGCCGGTGTTGCGGAATTTGACGCCGCTGTGCTGGGTGGGCAGGAAGCCGCTGCCCCAGAGGCGGTCGTAGAGCGGCTGGTCGTCCTTGCGCCCGCTGCCGAAGGAGGTGAGCACGACGTAGGCGGGCAGGTCCTTGTTTTCGCTGCCGAGGCCGTAGCTGAGCCAGGAGCCCATGCTGGGGAAACCGGCGAGCTGGCGGCCGGTCTGGAAGAAGGTGATGGCCGGGTCATGGTTGATGGCCTCAGTGTGCATGGACTTGATGAAGCACAACTCGTCCGCCACGGAGGCGATGTGCGGCATCAGCTCGCTGATCGTGGCGCGGCTCTCGCCATGCTCGGCGAACTTGAAGATGCTCGGCGCGATGGGAAAACTCTTCTGCCCCGAGGTCATCGTGGTGAGCCGCTGGCCTTTGCGGATGGACTCGGGCAGGTCCTTCTGAAAGTAGGCCGCCATCTTCGGCTTCGGATCGAAGAGGTCCATCTGCGACGGCGCGCCGGACTGAAAGAGGTAGATAACGCGCTTGGCTTTGATCGGTCGGTGTGGAAAGCCGGCCAGCGTGGGCGCGGCGTGGGCAGCGCGGCTGTCGAGCATTGAACCCAAAGCCGCCAATCCAACCCCGGTGGAGGTTTGAGTGAGAAATGCGCGACGCGAGAGCGAGTGGAGCAGTGGAGAGTTCATCGTGCTTATTCTTTGTTGAGCAGTTCATCCAAATTCAGCACCACATTCGCGTTGACGGTGTAGGCGGCGAGCAGGGCGGGCTCAAGGTCGGCGGGGAGCGGTGCGTGGCCTTGTGCGAGGAGGGCTTCGGCTTCGGCGGGGGCGGCTTGGTAGCGGGCGAGGTGGCGGTCGAGGCCTTCGGTGAGGATGGCGGACTCGCGAGCGTCGGGCGGACGGGACAGGGCTTGCTGGAAGGCCCAGGTGATTCGCTCGGCAGGGGTGGCGCCGCCTTCATGGATCATGCGCTGGGCGAAGACGCGTGCGGCTTCAAGGTAGGTGACTTCGTTGAGCAGGGCCAGGGCCTGCAACGGGGTGTTGGTGCGGGCGCGTTTGACGGTGCAGGTCTCGCGCGAGGGGGAGTCAAAGAGCAGCATTGTCGGCGGTGCGGCGGTGCGTTTCCAGATGGTGTAAAGCGTGCGGCGGTAGAGGCCGCGCTCGGTGTCGGGCTTATAACCGCGCAGGTCGCCGTAGCGGCTGGTCTCGTCCCAGACGCCCTCGGGCATGTAAGGCCGCGCGCTGGGACCGCCGATTTTCGGATCGAGCAGGCCGCTGATGGCGAGGGCCTGATCGCGAATGACTTCGGCGCTGAGGCGCTGGCGCGGGCCGCGGGCGAGCAGGCGGTTCTCGGGGTCTTTGGCGAGCAGTTCGGCGGGCAGGTGCGCGCGGCTGGCGGTCTGGCGATAAGTGGCGCTCATGACGATGAGCTTTTGCAGCCGCTTCATGTCCCAGCCGGTGGCCATGAATTCGGTGGCGAGCCAGTCGAGCAGTTCCGGGTGGCTGGGCGGGTCGGACTGAACGCCGAGGTTCTCGCTGGACTTGACGAGCCCGAGGCCAAAGAAGCGCTCCCATTGCCGGTTCACCCAGACGCGGGCGGTGAGCGGGTGCTCGGGCGAGACCAGCAAGCGCGCGAGAGCGAGCCGGTCGCGTTTTGCACCCTCGGGCAGTGGCGGCAACACGGCAGGCGTGGCGGCGGTGACGGCGTCGCCGGGTTTGTCGTACTCGCCGCGGATGAGGATGCGCGTGGGGCGCGGTTCGGGCAGCTCCTTCATGACCATGACGTCGGGCAGGGCGGTCTCAAACGCGGTGTGCTTTTGACGTGCGGCAGCGAGCGCGGCATCGGCGCGTTTCACCGGGCTGTCAAACCCGGCGCGGAAGAAGGCGGTCAGTCGCGCTTTCTGTTTGGTGTCGCGCTTGTCAGGAGCGATGGCGAGGATGGCGCGAATGTCCTGCGGGGCGGCGCCGTCGCCATCCAGAGTGAGGGTTTCCGGCGGGGCGCTGGTGATGTTGAGCTTGAAGCGGCCGATCTGGTGCTTGGCAAGTGTGCGGTGAACGAGGCGCACGGTGAGAGTGGCATCGGCAGGCACGGGAACGGCTTCGGAGGTGAGCAGCATGGCGCGGTTCGGTTCACGGCGGGTGTTGCCATCCACGGCCCAGCCTCTGCCGCGATTGCTGCCTTTGGTGGCGGCGCGCTTGGCTTTCTTGGCGGGCTCGGCGGGGATGAGGGACTCGATGCCCCAGCCTTTTTGAGAGTAGTCGGCCTCGGCTTCGGTGTAGACGAGTTTCACGGGCTGGGCGAGGCTGGGTGCGGTGATTTCGGCTTCGACTTGGGTGAGGACAAAGTTGCCGTTGTCATTGCGACCGACACTGCCGGCGGGGAGAGAGGGATCGGGCAGCACGTCGAGCCGGATGCCGCTGAGCAGACCTGCGGCAAGCGGGGACTCGATGATGAAGGTGTCGTGCGTGGGAGTGGGGCCGCCGGTGAGCCAGGTGCCGTCTTCCTGGCGTGTGAAGGTGGTGCCGTGGGTGGAGCTGACTTTGGCGGGTTCCAGCGGCTGCCAAAGCGGTTTGCTCTGCGCCAGTTCGCGCTGGAACTCCGGCTCCCAAGAGGCGAGCAGGGCCGGCAGCGTTTTCTCCGCCGCCAGCACAGCGGCCTCGGCAGCGGTGACGGCGGCCTTTAAAGTCGCGAGTTCTTTCTGCTGCTGCGCGTCCGGCACTTTGACGCTGGGGCCGGGGTTGCCGCCGGTGCGGTTCGAGGCGCCGCGGATGACGCCGGTTTCCTCGATGTTGTTGAAGAAGGCGAACATCTCGTAGAACTCGCGCTGGGTGATGGGATCGTACTTATGGTCGTGGCAGCGCGCGCAGCCGAGGGTGAGGCCCATCCAGGTGGCGCCGGTGGTGTCCACGCGGTCAATGATGTTTTCGAGCCGCCACTCCTCGTCAATGATGCCGCCCTCGCCATTGATGCGGTGGTTGCGATGGAACCCGGTGGCGACGATTTGATCGAGGCGCGCGTCGGGCAGGAGGTCACCCGCGAGCTGCTCGATGGTGAACTGGTCAAAGGGCAGGTTGTCATTGAACGCGCGGATCACCCAGTCCCGCCACGGCCACATGCTGCGGGAGGAGTCGGTCTGGAAGCCGTGGCTGTCCGCGTAACGGGCGAAGTCGAGCCACTGCGCGGCCATGTGCTCGCCATAGGCCGGGGATTGCAAAAGCCGGTCCACCAGCGCCTCGTAAGCAGCGTCGGAGGGATCGGCGGCGAAGGCTTCGACGAGCGCGGGTGCGAGCGGCAGGCCAGTGAGGTCGAGGCTGAGGCGGCGTGTGAGGGAGCGCGGATCAGCTTGGGGAGAGAAACCGAGCTTTTCCTGCTGAAGACGGGCGAGCACAAAGGCATCAATGGCATTGCGCACGCTGGTCTTGGCCTCGGCCATCTCGGGCACCGCCGGGCGGACGGGCTTTTCAAAGGCCCAGTGGCCCTGGTATTCCGCTCCTTCCGCCACCCAGCGCTGGAGCAGTTCCTTTTCGGCTGGCGTGAGCTTTTTGTGCGAGTCCGGCGGCGGCATGAGGTCGTCCTCATCCGTGGTGAGGATGCGGGCGATGATCTCGCTCTTGGCGGCATCGCCCGGCACAAGAGCGCCCGCCTGGATCGCGTCCTCACGCACATCGAGGCGGAGGTCGGCCTTGCGGTGATTGGCGTCCGGGCCGTGGCAGTAGGTGCAGTTTTCCGTGAGGATGGGCCTGATGTCGCGGTTAAAGTCCACCCGCTCAGAGGCGGGCAGATGGCATGATACAGCCAGTGAAATCAAGCTGAGAGGGAACCAATGTATGGATTTATGCAGGCACATGACGTTGGTGGCAGGCATGTGCATCGCCTGCCGGGACGGGATGAGACGCGGCAAAGAAGGCCATCTTTCCATTCTGCGCCATACTTGCCGGCGCGGCAAACTCACAAGCCCTTGCTCAAAATTTCCGGTGTGATGGTCAAGGTGAGCCGCTGGGTGCCGGTGAGGTTGGGGTCATTCTTTTCATAATGAAAGACGCGCACCGGCTGGCGGCCTTCCTTTCCGGCAAGGACAAAGAAGTCGAGTTGCAAGAGGCGGATGCCTTCCGGCGGGATTTCGACCGGCTTGACTTCGAGGATGATTTCGTTGGCACCATTTTTGAGGCCGCCAATGACAAAGATCTTTTCCGCGTGGTCGGTCATCACGGGATAATCGTGGCCGTTGATGATCATGCGCGTCTGGTAGCCGAGAGATTGAAAGGTGCAGCCGGTCACATGATCGGGGATGCCGCAGATTTTCGGCACGGGCGGGGATTTGCCTGGCGGTGTGAACTCGGGGTAATCGAGGAAGTCAAGACGGCCTCCCGCTTTGATCTGCTGGGCGATCTCCGGCTGGTCGTCGAGGCGGAGGAGCTTGCTGCTGTCGAATTTCCAAGTTCCCCGCTCGTTGAAAAATTTCAGCATGAGGACGCTTTCAGGAATGACGCCCGGTCCGCCGCCCATGTCCACGCGGCCAAAAAAAAGCAGGTGCGCGGTCTCGCCGACGGCATCCGCCTCCAGCAGGCGCAGGCTGGAAATGTCCGGCGGGTCGAGGGGCACTTCGAAGACAGCGGCGGGCCAGTTTTTGCGCTGGCTGACGATGAGGTTCCGTGTGGTCACCTGCCGGTGCATGGTGATGGCAGCCGCCCATGCTTTGGCATCGCCTGACTGCATGGCTGCGCGCCATGCGCCGTAAGCGCGCGCGAGTTGGGAGGCCAGCGCGGCATCCTGCGCGACTGCGGCGGGGCAAAGCACCAGGATGCAGGCCGGGATCAGAAGGCAGAAAGCGGGTTTCATGGCATTGCAATACCACGCCTCGTGACATGCATTCCAGGAAAAGATGTTGCTGCCGGTGTGTTTTTCGCAAAACTCGCGCTTTCGACACACTTTGACATGGAAACTCCCGGCGCAGGTCCACACAAGCTCCTCCCCCTCGACCGCAATCGGGAATTGCTGAAAACGGCGCGCGAGGAAACCTACAAGGTGGTGGGCGATGTGAGCCTGCCGGTTTTCATCTGGGAGCCCGGGCCGGACAAGGCGCCTCCGTATCCAAAATCGGTGGCGGCGTTCTTTTTCAGCAGCGGGTGGGACAACGGGCAAGTCGCGCAGTTCGCGCCGCACTGCGTTTACTTCGCCTCGCGCGGAATGCTGACGCTGGCGTTTGACTACCGTGTGGCGAATCGCAATCACGGCGGACCGCTGGAGGCGATCGCTGATGCGCGCTCGGCCATCCGCTGGATTCGCCTCAATGCCGTGGAACTGGGCATCAATCCCGGCAAGATCATCGGAGTCGGCGGCAGTGGCGGCGCTCATGCCATCACTTCGGCGGTCATGCTGGAGGGCTTCGATGACGCGAATGACGCGGTGGATTGCAGCCCCGCGCCGAACGCGCTCGTGCTTTTCAATCCTGTGCTCGACACGTCGAAGCACGGCTTTGGGCTGGACCGTTTCCCCGACGCCGGAGTGGCCAAAAGCGCGAATCTCATCCGCGCGATCCGCCCCGGCCTGCCGCCGATGCTATTGATGCACGGCACCGCCGACCGCGTGGTTCCTTTTGCGGGCACCTACGAGTTTGCGAAGAAGAATTCGAAGAAGAAAAATTTCTGCCGGGTCATTGAGTTCGAGGGGCAGGGGCACGGCTTTTTCAACTTCAATCTCTCCTTCGAGATGTACGAGGCCACGCTGATGGCGATGGACGAGTTCTTTGTCGAACTGGGCTTCCTGGAGCCTGACCCCGACGCCGGTCTGGGCAAGGTGGACTGAGCTTCAAAGCCTCCACGCATGCAGCAGCCAGATGACGAGCTGCTTTTCAGAGACGCGGGTGGTGTCCGCGAGCAGTTCGGCTTCATCGGCTACATCAAGCGGACGCGCGAGGAGGGCGGAGAGCTGTTGTGCGAAACCGGCGCTTTGCGGGATGCCATCGGAGTTGCCGAAGCTCAGCGCGGGATCGTCGTAGACTCGGAGCAGGTCGCCGCCCGCGAGCAGCACGGGCGAGTCCCGGCTGGAATCAAGCCCCTTGATGGCCAGCAGCGTGGCATGTTCCGGCTCGAACCATTCCGCATTTCCGTGCGCAAGTCGCAGCGCAAGGTCGCCGGCGTGCTCGCGCTCTATGATGGTGGCGTTGATGAGCGGTGTCTCGTCATTGGCCAGGCGGGGCCAGTGCCGGCGGATGTGTTTCGCCACGATCAGGGCTGTCTCCTTCATGGTTTCCGGCGTCCAGTGGCTGTCCCGGCGGAAATAACTGTCGCGCCTGCGGCGCGTGTCCCAGAGTGTCTGCGCGGGGTCAATCACCTGCGCGCCGGCGGCGCGAAGGCGCTCGAGGATGGCGCGCAGGCCGTGCGGTTGCAGAGGCGCGGCGTATTTCGCGGGCAGCACCGGCTCAGGATGCAGAGCCAGTTTTCCCGGCACGGGCACGACGAGCAGGGTGGCGCTTTTTTTTGCCAGCCGCTCCTGGAGCGCGAGCATGGCGGCTGCAAAGCCTTCGGGTGTGTCAGAGCGGGTGCTGCGGTCCAACTCGGCGGCATCGTAAAGCCAGCCTTCAGCACCTGCGACGACGCGGCTTCCGCCCTCACTGAATATCTCATATTTGACGCGCGACACGAGCGCCTGCTGCGCGCTCAAGGCGGGCCAGTCATTCAGAGGCGGTCCGGCGATCAGCGCCGCGAGTCCGAGCGCACCGCCGCCAGCCAGAGCCGTCCAACGATGACGCGACCCAAACCTGCGCAGGCCGGTGAGCATGAGGGCACTAAACACGGAGAGCCACAAAATGCACAGCGGCCAATCGGTGCTGAGACGTGCGTCAAGCAGAAGCGTGAAGCTGTTTGTTACGCCTAGGCCAAACATGAGCTGCCACTGATTCCATGCATCAACCATTCCGCCGCTGATCAGGAGCAGGCTCGATAGGAAAAAAACGAGGATGACAAACACTGCGCGGAGAGGCAGGGGCACGAAAGAGGGCACCAGGCTGCGCCCGCCGCGCAGACGCTCCAGTGCTGGCAGAGTCAGGTGAAGAGCTACCCATGACATGGCACCAGCGCGCATGCCATTTGCCAGTAGCATGGTGGCAAGAAAGAGCGCCATTCCCGCGAAGATGCCAAAGCGTTTTCTCAAAGGATGGCAAAAGCGCTGCCACAGCCCGCTAAAGGTGTCAGAGGCGAAGGGGGCACGAGTGATTTCAGGCGGCATGCCGCCGAGCCAGAGTCCCAGCGCGCGCAGAATGTCCGCTGTGCCGGAGACAAGCAAAACACACTGGCTGGTGACAGCCAGCAGGGCCATCCAGACGGGCCATCCGCCGCGCGCAAGCGGGTGCGCATTGATGCAAGCATCAATCAATGGCGCAAGCGGGAGGGCGAGCAGCAGCAGCTTGGCAAATCCAAGACCGAGAAGCCCCGCCGCATCCGTGCGCCTGCTTTTTTTTGTTTGCCCGCCGCGCAAACCACAAGCCAGCGCGACGATGACTGTGGGAATGATGGCAGCTAGGATTGGCAGGTCTGGCACGGTGCTTGCGGTGGAATTTGAAACGACTAATTTGGGAAATGAGGATTTCGAGTTTCGAAATTCGATTTTTCACTCGGTCTTGAGGTAATGCCGCGGCCGGCTTTGGCGCTGCTTGTTGGTGAGGGGCGGGAGGTCGAGGTGAAAGAGGTGACGCAGGGTTTTGCCATGCTTTTTCAATATGCGCCCGGCCTCTTCCTGGAGGGCCAGCCAGCGCTGCCAGGGGTGCGCGGGCGCATGAACGATGTGGCGCAGCAGGCTGAGCCACTCGATGTAGGCGCGTGAAATGTCACCCTCGGCGACTCCCCTTCGCAGCTCGCCCGCATCGGGTGTCTCGGGATGGAGCAGGGCGGCGAGCAGCTCGGCGGCGCCCTCGCCATAATCCACAGGCAGGCCGTGCTCCAGGTAGCCGTGGTGGTTGATGTAGCCGTAGGTGTTCCGGCAGGTGGCGGCGAGGCGCTCGGAATCACAGGCGGTGGGCAGATCGAGCTTCGAGCCGCTGCGCAGATTCGCCATGTGGGTGATGAGGTCGGTGACGCGGTAGCCTTCGTCTTCCAATGCGGCGACGATGGCGAGACCTTCGCCACCTTGGAAAAAGGAAAAAATCTCGCCGCGCCGGGTGGGCACGCCCTCCGCGTCAATGAGGCCGAGCGCGCGCCAGGCATGGATTGGCGAGCCGGGGCGTGGCTGGCGGTCAGGAGAGGCTGGGTTTTCCTCTGGGTGAATGGAGGTGTCACGCCGGACCATGATGGTGCGCTCCTTGGGCTGGTGGAGCGGCTTGTCATGGCTGTCGCGATAGACGGGGACCAGGAGGTCAGAGAGCTCGAAGACGGCGTAATGCAGGCGGTCTTTTTCCACGATCCCATGCAGGCGGGGCAGGGGTCTCTGTGGCAGTTCGGGATGCGCGGCGAGGATGGCGGCGGCGATGGTGTCGCTGTGCAGGACTTCGATTTCTTCGATGGGCAGGTTCTCGAGTTTGCGCGGTAGTTTTAACAGGCGGCGCAGGTTTTTGGTGGGGCTGAGACTCGCCCCGTCTTCATGCTTCATGCCGAGCGGTATCTCGACTCCGTAATGCTCTTTGCTGATGCGCCCCACGCGCCCGATGCCGTGCGCGAATTTGGCCACAAAACCGGGCACACTGAGCGCGGGCGCGATGCGCTCCATGCTCGCGAGCCAGGCGTCTTTGAGCGGGAGCATCTCATCGGGCACATTCGCGCGCCGCTCCCACTCGCCCTGGGAGTTGAAGATTTGCTTCTCAGTGGCCTCGAGGCCGAAGAGCGCCTTGGCTTCTTGAAGGCCTCCCGCCAGCGCGCCTTCGCCGGCGTTTTCCTCCAGTCCGAGCAGGGGCGGCACCTTCGCATACAGCCGGCCTGCAAAATGCTCGGCGGCTTCGAAGGGATTGCCGCCGGTCAGCGCGGCGTGCTTCATGACGCGCAGAAAGATGGGCCATGCCAAAAGGCTGCCGCGATTCAAGCGCGCGGGGCGTGCATCCATGAGCGTGGGGCTTTGCTTCGTGGTGACGACGTGGCCCTTGTCATCCAGCCCGCGTCTGCCTGCGCGGCCATACATTTGCAGCAGCTCATCCGGGGAGAGCTTGTGCTCCGCTTTGCCGTCATGAAAGGTCGTGGCGGCCACATGCACGCTGCGCACGGAGAAATTGATGCCCGCCGCGAGCCCCATGGTGGCCACGATGACGCGGAGCTGCCCGGCCTTCGCCAGCGGCTCAATGACACCCGCCCGCGCGGCATAGGAGAGGCCGCTGTGATGAAAGGCAATGCGGCGCTCCAGCAGATTGCACAGCTCTTTGCCACACACGGCGCGCTGCTGCGGCGTGAGTTCGAGCGGATCACCGACAGGCAGGTCCGCCGCCAACCGCCGGGCGATGCTTTCCGCCTCGCGTCGGCGGGGTGAAAAGATGAGCAGCGGCGCGAGGTCCGCGAGCATGACCGAGGCGGCGAATTTTGGCCAGAAGTGCTCGAAGTGCCTCGCCATGCGCTGTGGCAGCGCCTCCCACGGCACTCCTTCTAGCGGCACGGGGCGCTCTCGGGTGATGACCACTTCCGCCTTGCGCCCCAGCCGGCGCAGCCAGGCCACCACGTCTTCAGGATTCGCCACGGAGCCACTGAGCAGCAGCAGCCGCGTCTCCACGGGTGCGAGCGCCACCGCCGCCTCGTAATGACTGCCGCGAGCGCCGTCGGCGATCATTTGATACTCGTCCACCACGAGCAAAGCCGGCCCCTCGCCGCGCACGAGCCGCTCAAGCTGGGTCTCCAGTGTGGCGACAATGACAGGCGCGCCGATGTTCTCGGACACATCCCCGGTGGCGATGCCCACATTCCACCCGGCATCCCGCCACTCGGCGTATTTGTCGTTCGCCAAAGCGCGTGTCGGCACGGTGTAAACGGCCTGCCCTGTCAGCGAGCGGGACTGGTGCAGCAGCTCGAAGATGTAGGTCTTGCCCGCCCCGGTCGGCGCGCTCACCACCACATCACTGCCCGCGCGCAGGTGGTTGACGGCCTGGTGCTGCCAGGCGTCGGGAAGTTTGAGCGTGTTGAGGGATTCGAGCATCTTGCCGCGTCAGTGCATACGAACGCATGGCGCGGCGGGCAAGCGTCTCCCTCATTGGCCGCCATAAATCCTCAGCGGATAAAAGCGCGCAATGGCTTCGTAATCACGGTCACAGTGCAGCAAATGCGCGTCGTGCTGGATGGCCGTGGCTGCGATGATGCAGTCCACCGTGCTGCGGATGGTGAAGCCTTTGGCCCGGCAGGCACGGTAAATCTCCGCCGCAAACTCAAACGTCAGCCGGTCCATTTCAAGATACTCCGGCGTGTTGAAGATGTCCTGAATCAGGCGGTGGTCTTTGTCACTGCGCACCCCTTGCAGCACCTCCGTGATCACAGCGCCGCATAAACAAATATCGGCCTCGACTTCGATGAGTTTTTCCACCAGGTCGGCGGTGGGCACGTCCGAGTTCCTGAAGTAAGCGATCCAGGCGCTGGAGTCCGGCAGAATTCTAAAACTCACGCGTCCTCCTCATCTCATCGAGATCTCCATCCCAGGCCACCTTGCCCCGCAAGGCGAGCAATTGCTTCATCCGCTCCCGCCGGACGAGCTCCTTCAAGGCGTGGTGTACCACGCCGGCTTTGGTCTTGATGCCAGTGATTTCCTGGGCGGCATAAACAAGGGGCGTTTCCATGATGATATTGGTTCTCATGGTTTCCTTATCTTCCTTTTCGGCTTTTGCTTCGGCTTCGTTCATGGCGATCCAGTGGTCGGCGTCGGGGGACCTCTTGGCTTTGTATTTGCTGGCTCTTTTGCTCATACACACTTTTTATCTCATTCATGTGTATATCGCAACTCGTTTTTTCATTTCTCCCGCCTCGGTCGTCAATGCAAGATTACGGACTTCCAGCTTGTTCCCTCACGCCCATGAAGTTGCCCCTCCTCCTCGCAGCCCTCGCTGTTCCGGCTTTTGCCGCCACGCCCACTTTCAAAAAAATCACCCTCGCCAATGAGTTCGTCTCCGAGGGTGCGCACTTCGCGGATTTCGACAAAGACGGCCACAATGACATCTGCGCCGGGCCTTACATCTGGAAGGGACCGGAGTTCAAGGAGCGCATCGAATACACCGCCCCCGCCGAGAAGCCCTATGATCCGGGCAAAGGCTACAGCGATTACTTCCTGACCTACACCTACGACTTCAACAACGACGGCTGGCAGGACATCCTCGTCTATTCCTGGCCGGGCAAAGAAACGTGGGTCTTCGAAAACCCGCAAAACAAGCCCGGCCACTGGACCCGCCACACCATCTTCGATGTCACCGACAACGAATCTCCGACACTGGGCGACATGAATGGCGACGGCAAGCCCGAACTCATCTGCCACACCAGCTCCGGCAGCCAGCCTCCCTCCGGGGGGCGCCTCGGTTTTGCCGAAATTGACTGGAGCAATCCTCTGGGCAAAGCCCGCTTCCGCCCCATCACACCCGTCACGCCCGAGAATGACAAAAAATACTTCCGCTACACCCACGGCTACGGCTTTGGCGATGTGAACGGTGACGGCCGCCCCGACATCCTCACCAAGGACGGCTGGTTCGAGCAGCCCGCCGATATGAAAGAGGACAAAGACTGGGCTTTTCACCCCGGCCCCTTCGTCCCGGAGGGCGAGCGCGGCGGCTCCTTCCTCCTGGTCTATGATGTGAATGGCGACGGGCGCAACGACGTGATCACCAGCCACAACGCCCACGGCTATGGCTTCGGCTGGTATGAGCAAAACGCCGACGGCAGCTTCACCCCGCACAAGCTCATGGGTGCCACCATCGAGGAAAGCCCCATCGGTGTGAAATTCAGCCAGCTCCACGCCATGCAGCTCGCCGATGTGGATGGCGACGGCGTGCTCGATGTGGTCACAGGCAAGCGCCGCTGGGCGCACGGTCCGCTCAAGGACGACGAGCCGAACGCGCCACCCGTGCTCTACTGGTTCCAGATCAAGCGGGATGGCAAAGGCGGCGCGCAATTCATCCCCCACCTCATTGACGATGCCAGCGGCGTCGGCACCCAGGTCACGCCGGGGGATGTCAATAAGGACGGCAAGCTGGATGTCGTCGTCGGCAACAAGATGGGCGTCTTTGTCCTCCTCCAGGAATAAACCGCACCCATGATGCCGGGCAGAAAATTGCTTCTGCCCGGCGTATTCTGGCGCATGTTGTCCGCCATGCGCCTGAACGCCCTCCTTTTCCTCACGCTCTCCGCAGCCGCGCTCGCCGCCAAATCCGTCGAGGAGATCGCCGCTGAAGTGAAGCCCTCCGTGGTGAAAATCTCCCAGGTCGGGCGTGAGGGGTTCGATGGCCTCGGCACCGGCTTCGTCGTCAGCGCGGACGGCCTCATCGCCACAAACCTGCACGTCATTGGCGAGGCGCGGCAGCTTGAGGTCGAGACCGCCGACGGCCGCAAGCACGAGGTCGTCGAAGTCACCGCCACCGACTCGCACTGGGACCTCGCCCTCCTGCGCGTCGCCAGCAAAGACTTGCAGCCACTGCCCCTCGGTGACAACTCCACCATCCAGCAGGGCCAGCCCATCGTCGCCATGGGCAATCCGCAGGGCCTCGCCTTCAGCGTCGTGGACGGCGTCGTCTCCGCCTATCCAGACCTCATCGATGACATCCCCATGATCCGCCTCGCCGTGCCCATTGAGAAAGGCAACAGCGGCGGCCCCTTGCTCGACCGCGAAGGGCGCGTGCTCGGCATCCTCACCCTCAAATCCGCCCGCACCGAGAACCTCGGCTTCGCCATGCCCGTCAACGAGCTCAAGCGCATGATCGAATCCCCCAACCCCGTGCCCATGCGGCGCTGGCTCACCATCGGCGTGCTCAACCCCAAACTCTGGCAGCCCCTCTTCGGCTCCCGCTGGACCCAGCGCGCCGGCATCATCCAGGCCGCCACACCCGGCAGCGGTTTCGGCGGGCGCTCCCTCTGCCTCTGGCAGGCCGAGACACCGCCCGAGGTTTTTGAAACCTCCGTCCAGGTCAAGCTCGACAGCGAATCCGGCGCCGCCGGCCTCGTCTTCTGCGCCGACGGTGGCGACCGCCACTACGGCTTCTACCCCTCCGGCGGAAAGCTCCGCCTCACCCGCTTCGAGGGCGCCGACGTCTATGCCTGGACCATCCTCGCCGATGTCCCTGCCGAGGCCTACCGCCCCGGCGAGTGGAATCACCTCCGCGTCCGTGTGGATCAGGAAAAAATCACCTGCTGGGTCAACGGCCAGGTCATCCTCACCCAGGAGGACACCGGCCTGCGCGGCGGACGCGCCGGCCTGTGCAAGTTCCGCAACACCGTCGCCGAATTCCGCCAGTTCCGCGTCGGCGCCGACCTTGCCGACAAGCCCCTCCCCCCCGCAGTCGCCGGCAAAGTCAGCGCCGCCCTCGAAGCCTTCGCCCAAAGCCCCGCCGCGCGGGAGGACACGCTCGCCACCCTCCTCGACCAGCCCGCCGCCAGCCGCCGCCTGCTCCTCGATCACCGCCGCGAACTGGAGCGCCAGGCCGCCGCCCTGCGCGACCTGGAAAAAGACCTCCACCGCCGCGCCGTCACCCGCGACCTCCTCGCCGAGCTGGCCAAGCCCGAGGACAAAGCCGACCTCATGCGCGCCACCCTGCTCCTGGCCCGGCATGACAACCCCGAGATCGAGATCCGCCACTACATGCAGGCCTTCACCCGCATGGTGGACGAGCTGCGCTCAGACCCCGCCATTGCCAAAGGCACCCTCCCCGCCATCGCCCGCCTCAATGAATACCTCTTCGAGCAGGGCGGCTTCCACGGCAGCCGGCACGACTACGAAAGCCGCTCGAACAGCTACATGAACGAGCTGCTCGACGACCGCGAAGGCCTGCCCATCACCCTCTCCGTGCTCTACCTGGAGCTGGCCTCCCGCCTCGGCGTGCCGCACGTCTTCGGTGCCCCCTTGCCAGGGAAATTCATGGTCGCCTACCGTGACGGACCCGAGGGCGAGTTGAGGCTGCTCGATGTCTTCGAGCGCGGCAAAACCCTCACCGTCGAGGAAGCCGCCCTCCAGCTCACCCGCACCGGCGAGCTGGACGAGTCCTTCCTCCAGCCCGCCACAAAAAAATCCATCATCCTGCGCATGTTGCGCAACCTGCTCGGCGGCGCGCTCGACGACGAAGCCTCCGTGAAGGAATCCCTCCCTTACCTTGATCTCCTGCTCAGCATAGACCCGCAGGCCGCCGTCGAGCGCCTCACCCGCGCCCGAATGAACCAGCGCCTCGGCCACAAGGACGCCGCCGCGCGGGATGTCGAATGGCTCATGGAGAACTTCCCCGAAGACGGCCCCGACCCGCTCCGCCTCCAGCTCGAGCAATGGCTCGACGCCCTGCGCTGAGCGCCGCCGCAACCCCCACCCCGTCAGGAAGGGGGCGGCCTTCAGCCAGGCAGTTTACACACCCGCGCGGAGCCGCGTCGCCACCCCTTCAGGGTTTTGCCGCGCACTCCGGGACGCTTCCGCGCGGGAGGTTCGGACAAAGCGCCGGCCCCTCTGTGCGCATGGCCCGGCTCCATCTGCCGGGAAGAGTGCCGGAAGCGCGTCACTCCGATGAGCCGCTGCTCCAAAGCTGGCTCCGTGTGTGAAAGATTCACACACGGATTTCAGCCCCGTATTTGCGCGCGCAGATTCGACTCGCGGATCAGCACCAGGGGGATTTCATCCTCCAGCTCATGGGCGCCGTCGGCGCAGTCCTCGGCCCGCGCCAGCAGGCGCTTGTTGTTTCATGGGACGGCGTTGCGGCTCATTTTGGTATTGCGTTTGATGTCTGCCGGACTTGGAACCGGCCCCTGTTAACCCGGATCACCCGGCTCAAGCAGGCAGGCTCGATCACCTCATCGGGCATTGAAACCATCCTAGGAAACTCATGTGTCCCAGGTGATGATTTTCATGCGGCGGTGGCGGGTTGCTGATGAACTGAAGCGCCCTGCTCAAAAGCCGTGGAAAGAATGACACACACGCCAGCGCTCCACCGTGGAGCGCGGGCATGTTCCTCAAACAAGGCAGCGCTCCACCGTGGAGCGCGGGCACGTTGCTCAAACATGGCAGCCCTCCACCGTGGAGCGCGGGCATGT
>DDQZ01000099.1:18634-18946 GCA_002343505.1 Verrucomicrobiaceae bacterium UBA2429
AGCGCGGGCATGTTTCTCAAACAAAGCAGCGCTCCACCGTGGAGCCGGGCATGGAAGCTGGGACGGCGTGCGGCTGGCGCCGGGAATGAAGCTGGCGCGCCGGCAAAAGCTCCGCTCTGCGGCGGCGGCCACGGTGGCGGCGTGGCTGCTTTCCTGAAAACGCGCCCACAGGGAGCCGTAGGCGCGCTTGTCAAAGCGTGGGATGTGCTTCCGCTGCGACACCCGATCCCCGCATTCTGACGAATGCTTCTACACGCGGCCGTAGCCGCGCTTGTCAAAGCGTGGGATGGGCCTCCGCGGCGCCACCCAACC
>DDQZ01000072.1:0-459 GCA_002343505.1 Verrucomicrobiaceae bacterium UBA2429
GGCGCCAGGCCCTACCACCAGGCCCACGAGCGCGGCGTCAAGATCATCGGCGCCACCAGCCACTACGTCACCGCCGAGCTGGACCAGGGGCCCATCATCCACCAGGATGTCATGCGCGTCAGCCACGAGCACAGCGTCGCCGATCTCGTCCGCCTCGGGCGCGACCTGGAAAAAACCGTCCTCGCCAAAGCCCTCTGGTGGCATGTGCGCGACCGCGTCCTCGTCTTCCAAAACAAGACCCTCGTCTTCGAGTGACGCCTCGCCCCCGCGCGCCGGCCCACCGCCCGCGCCGCGGTCAGTTCCGGCCCATCATCCAGGGCGTCTGCGGCCGGCCTTGCAGCTCCTTCCAGTTGTTGAAGGCGAACATGCCGAAAAACAGCGCGGCAAAGATCGAACGCGCCGAGAGAAACCACAGCCCGCCCGCCACCGCGCACACCAGGCTGATCACCAGCGCCAGCC
>DDQZ01000072.1:600-828 GCA_002343505.1 Verrucomicrobiaceae bacterium UBA2429
CCAGGCTGATCACCAGCGCCAGCCGCACCCGGCGCGGCCCCAGCACCGCCAGGCAGATGTGCCCGCCATCCAGCGGGATGATGGGGAAAAGATTCAGCACCGCCCAGAAAAAGCTCACCATCATGAAAGCCCTCATGAAATACCCCGGCAGGCCCGGCCCCGGCCCCAGCAGGTCATAAACCCACCACATCACCACCCCCGCCGCGATCTGCGCGAAGGGGCCCGCCC
>DDQZ01000072.1:978-1499 GCA_002343505.1 Verrucomicrobiaceae bacterium UBA2429
TGCGCGAAGGGGCCCGCCCCGCTCACAAAAAAATCCTGCCGCCGCGTCAGCCCCCGGCTCCCCTGCGCCAGCCCGCCAAAAGCATAGAGCAGGATGTTCACATGCCGGTCCCCGTAGTGGCGCATCGCGAAGGCATGGCCCAGCTCATGCACCACGATGGACACAAAGCCGGCCGCCATCCACATCAGCAGCCGCTGCATCGCCTCCGGCGTGTCCGCCCCGATGGCGCCGCCGAGCAGCGCCATGTTCACCCAGAAAAACCAGTGTACGAGGATCGGAAACCCAAAAAGACGGAAGCGCAGCATGACCCGCCATCTTGGCCTCCCCATGCACGCCGGCAAGAGCGGGTTTCACCTTTCCCGCACACCTGAAACCCGCCGCGGCAGGCGCCAGCCCAACGGCGACTCCACCGGCTTCGACATCCCCGCCATGGGCATCACCGCCGACAAAGCCAAAGCCCTCCTCGGCGAAGAGTGATCCCCTTCCCCGGACCGCCTGCGGCTGCCCGAAGCCGCGGCATC
>DDQZ01000072.1:1659-1809 GCA_002343505.1 Verrucomicrobiaceae bacterium UBA2429
CCCGCCTTCGATATCAAAAAAAAATCGCTCGGTGCGGCACTCAGGGCACACCCTCATGATGCACTGCGGCAATTCCGCTCACACCCACTCCGCGCACAGCAGCTCAGCCTGCTGCAGCACCGTCTTCACGGCATCTTCCTGCAGATCGGG
>DDQZ01000072.1:1980-9368 GCA_002343505.1 Verrucomicrobiaceae bacterium UBA2429
TAGCCATACTTGTTCAGGATGCGCTTCACCATCACGCGGATCTTTGCTCTGGCTCCCTCACGCAGCGTCCAGTCAATCGTCACGCTCTTGCGCACCTGGGTGATGAGTTCGGCGGCGATGACTTTGAGTTTGTCATCGCCCATCGCCTTCACGGCGGACTCGTTGGCGGCGAGGGCGTCGTAGAGCCGAGCCGCCGGGAGGCGAGCGAGACAGACAGCGCGAAGCGATGGGCGCAGCCCGACTGAGCGGGAGCGAAGGAGTCAACGCGATCTCGTCATCCGTCAGCCCGAGGTCATCGCCGCGCTTGGTGGCGGCATCCATCTCCTTGGCGAGGCGGATGAGTTCCTCGATCACCTCCATCGTGCTGATGGCTCCCATAGCCCCAAAGGGGCGCGCTATGCCAGCCCAGGGCAACGCCCTGGGTTTCATAGCCCAAAAGACATCAAGCCCTGAAGGGGCGAGACAACGGTGTGCCGCCCCTTCAGGGCTTGATCAAACGGGGACGCATACCCAGGGCGTTGCCCTGGGCTGGCATGTGCCGCGCCGTTGGCGCTTAAACCCGGCGGCGGTGAAGACGTCGATCACCTGCCCGTCGGTCGTGATGGCTTTGCTCACGAGCTGACGCACTGCCGCGTCGATCTGCTCGGGCGTCTTGCGGTTGCCGCTGTGCTGCTTGTTCAGCGCGGCCTGGATGGCTTGGAGCCGAGCCGACTGGCGGGAGGCGAGACAGACTGCCACAGGCAGCCCGCAGGGCGAACCCGCCGAGAGGCGGCGGGTGAGTCAACAGCGCCACGTCATCGCGAATCTCCGTCGCTTCATCGCTGGCGGCGCAGAGGGCAAGCCGAGCGGAGCGAGACAACCGGAGCGCAGCGGAGATAGCCCCGCATACTTCGAACCAAACCGGGGCAAACTGCCTAAAGGCAGCCCGAAGGGTGAACGCGGGGGCGTTCATCAACGCGCGGGACAGCTCGGTGACGACCTGATTCCAGCGGGTCTTGCCGTCTTCGAGTTCGAGAATGTGCTCTTGCAGCGCAGGCAGGGCAAAGAGCGTCTTCTTGCCGTCGCCCACCGCCTTCTGCCAATCCGAGCCATGCAACATGTCGCAGGCGATGCCGTGCTTCTCCAGCATGATGGCGATGGCCTGCTTCGTGTCGTAGGTCGGATCGCCTTTGCCGCCGCTCTCGGTGTAATTGGCGAGGGCGTGTTTGAGTTGATCGGCGAGGCCGAGGTAGTCCACCACCAGACCGCCGGGCTTGTCGCGGAGCCGAGCACGCTGGGGCGTGCGAGTCAGACAATGCACAGCATTGGGCGAAGCCCGACCGAGCGGCGGCAGCGAGGGAGTCAACACCGGTTCACGCGGGCGATGGCCTGCATGAGGCCGTGGCCCTGCATGGGCTTGTCGGCATACATCGTGTGCAGGCAGGGGGCGTCAAAGCCGGTCAGCCACATGTCGCGCACAATCACAATGCGGAAGGCCGCGTCAGAGAAGCCCTGCGGCCTTTAGTTCGGCAATGCTCTCCCGGAGGAGACGCTTTGCCGTTGGCAAGAACTTGTAGCTGATTCGCCTCGTGGGCTTGCCAGTTCGTTTGATCAACGGATGCGAGGCCATGCTCTCGTAGCGGCGATCATGCACTTCTTTGGCTAGCTCGTAGGTATTCGGATACTTCACAGCGAATCTGCCGGTGGGCGCGTGGAGAACGCTGCCAATTCCTCCGAGTGTGTAGTTTCCGATGGCCGGGTCTGCGTTGTAAACTGCGTCAATCAACAGGTCGTCGAATACGTCGAGCAGGTTGACGAAGCCGGTGATGTTCACGCCGGACGCCGCGACGGTCTCGATTGCTTGCAGTTCTGCTTGGGAATATCGGGGGCCGAAGAGCTTCTTCCAGTTTCCAGTCGAAACGCGCACATCAAGCTTGGCGAAGGCATTGTTGATGCCGCAATGACCGGCGGTCGAGCGTTGAATCATTCCGAGTTCCCGGAGGAGAAGCTCGACGGCCTTCTTCCAATCCTTCCGTTTGCCCGCCGGGACGAACGCTGACTCAAAGCCTTTCCATCCGGCCGCCAATGCCGGGTCTATTCCGTCGTCCTTGACGCCGTCTTCGACGATTTGCCGGATTGCCATAGCGCCGAGCGACGCAGGGACCGCCGCCTCAATCAACGAAGCGCGGGTCCACCACGATGGTGCAGCACGGCACGCATAGGCGACCTGCGTCGCGGAGAGGTCGCCCGTGCGCATGAGGTATCGCCCAATGGCAACTTGCAGGTCGGCAGGCATGGAGCGCGGGGTCCAAATTTTCTTCAGCATTCGCGCCAACTTACGGTCCTGCGTTGCATCCAGTCGGCAATCGGCTGCGGAAATGAACTCCGCCCTCACGGACGCGTATAGTCCATTGGTCTTGATGACCTCGACCAACTTGCCTCCAGCCACTCGTGGAAGCTTCGCGTAGCGCTTCAGGTAATTGCAGCCGCTGCGGTAAATCTCGGGGTGATGCTCCATGATGCGCCAGAGCCGGGCGGTGAGCTGCGCCGAGGGTATAGCGTGGGCGAGCAGATATTTGAACCGCGTGGCGTTGGTGATTTGGTAACGCGGAGTCAGCTCCTTGATGCGCGCGTTTAGTTTCTTCTGATCAGTAAACTGGCGCGTGATGGCTGCCTCAGGCGGGTTCGAGACGGATTTCAGTTCTTCGACGATGTTCGTGATGCGGTGGATGCGGATTTTACCGCTTTGCGGGAAAAGCCCGATGTCCTTACTCATCTCGTCGAGCCTCACCAACAGCCGCCGGAGGGTATACTCATCCTTCGCGAAGAGCCGGATGTCGTCCACGTAGCGAAGGTAGCGGAAATCGGAGTGCTTAAGCTTCAGATCGTCGAAATATGAGAGCACTACTTCGGAGAGCAGGCCGGAGGAGAGCGGGCCTTGTGGGATGCCGTGGTTGTGGAAGATGCCGCGCCCCGTCGCCGTCCATTTTTCCAGCCACTCCGTCAGCTTGGCGCAGAAATCCGGGTCGAACCCCAGCTTGCTAAGGAAGTGCTTCAACACCCGATGGTCGAGGCTGTCGTAGCAGGCGGTGAGGTCGAAGCTCGCCGTGTAAACGTAGCCGTCTGCGAATGCCTTCTCGGTGGCTTGGTTGAAGGATTTGTAGCCTTCCGTCCACTTGCGGTAGAACCACGTCGAGGTCTTGCCCGCGTAAAGGTGGCCGAACACCGACTTGTTGTAGCGCTGAACGACACGCGGCTGGAGCCTCTCCGCGATCAAGTTGAGCGCGGCCTGATAAACAATCTGGTCCTCCACGCTCAGCAGCGAGTAAGGCCGGAGGATGCCGGATGCCTTCGGGTGAAGGAGCTTAGTGGAAGGTTCAGGCTCGTAGATGCCGCGCCTCAACCGGTCGGCCAAATCGTCGAGCAACGCATCCTCGGCAATGGCATAGCGCTGGTAGAGCGAACGGAAATACGACTTGTATGCGGCGTCGGGATTCGACCGCAGCCAGCGCCACGCACGGCGAAGGTTGTCAGGATGCCGAAGCTGGTCGAGGTCCGCCATTCGAGCAATACATTGTCATCACGGCATCACATCGGGATACGGCCCGAGGAACCGCTCGCCGTTGAAATGGATCATGTGGTCGGGGTCTTCGGCGATCCAGACTTCGGATTCCCAGGCGATGTGCGAGAGGAAGGTCTGCATGGTGCGGCGGGTCTCGAAGGCGGTGACGAACACGAGGCCGGCGTTGCAGCCGGCGAACAAATCTTTGAGTTCCTTGCGGCGCTTGCCGTCCACCGGCCCGGCGCTGGTGACGGCTTCGATGAGCAGGAGCCAATTCTTGGCGCGGTAGTGAACGATGACATCAGGAATCTTGGCGGCGGAATCCAGGATGACGCCAAGCGCGGCCATACCTGCGGTTTCCAGATGGACAAATTTGTTTTCAGTGTCGCCGATGTAGAGAACCACGCCGCCGGGGGCGAAGGCGGGGCAGAAGTGTTCGATGATGGATTTGATGAGCAGGCACCAGCGGTAACGGGGATGGTAGAAGAACGTCCCGTCGGGCATCTGCCAGCGTTGAGCCTCCACATGCCGTTGCGGGATGCCCAGCGAACGGGCGAGCCTGTCCACCCCCACCGATGAAGAGTGGCACAGCGTGGCAGTCATTGAGTGTTGTCTTGTCCGGCGCATGTATCCCGTTTTGGGTTATCCTAAAATCGGATGGAGTCTTGGCAAGTGTCAAAGTCCATCTTCACAGCAGAATATGCAGTTCTCCGAGACCTTCTTCGGGAACTCCGCACCGAAAAGAGCCTCACCCAAGTTCAATTGTCCGAGACGCTGGAAATGCCCCAGAGTTTCGTGAGCAAGTATGAAACGGGTGAGCGAAGGCTCGACGTGATTGAACTCCGTGAGGTCTGCCAATCCTTGGGCACCACCCTCACAGCGTTCGCGAAGAAGTTGGAAGCGAGACTGATTGAATCGAAGAAGGGAGGTGGAGCGTGACAAACTTTGACTCAGGAAGTGCCACTGCGGGGAAGGCTGCATTATTGTTGGCGGCAAAAGGGCTTGGATACTTGGTCCCGACGGCGAAGCAGAAGAAGAACCTCGTTGTGGCCTTCGCGAAGCGAGACATGATTGTTTATGGGAAGGCATTCGATGTGGTTCGCCTTTCTGAACGTGTGAACTTGGATTCATTGGAGGAGGTTGAAGCAAACCTGAGCAAGGTGTTGGTGTGCGAAATCAAATCCACCAAGAAGGACGTGGCTGCGGATTTCCGAGGTTATTTCTTCGGATTGACCGCTGCCGAGGTGCTGGTGGCGCAGAGTCTCAAAGCGCAGTTCCGCTTTATCTTCGTGAACACGGTTTCTGGCGCACACTTGGAACTGCAATTGAACGAGATTTTCGCCAAGGCGCGCGGCATTTACCCGACGTGGAGCATTTCGTTTTGACCGAGGTTGCACCGCCGCGAGGCGGCGTCGCTCTTCTTTCGATGTGAAGCGTTTCGTGAGCAGATACACGCCAGAGGGCACGAGCCACGGGCGCGTCTCGTCGTTGTCGAGAATGGCGTTGGGCTTGCGGGCTTCAAGCTTGGGCCAATGGACGGTGCCGCCGTTGAAGTGGCAGGGATAGAGCAGCGGCACGGTGCCGCGCACGGGTTCCTTGCGCAGGGCGTCTTTGAGTCGGAAATCCACGACGCGCCCTGTGGAGACAGCAACGCCCAGCGAGGCCAGACTGGCGCGAAGGCCGTCCATGGTTTCCTTCGCCGTGGCGTGGCTGGCCGCAGAGGGAATATGGATGAACTTCTCGGCGTCGTTTGGGTGGACGATTTCAGCGAAAGGAAAAACGGTCTCGGTGATGTCGTCGCCGTGCTCGCCGCTGCTGCTGGAGATGGTGAGTTCGTCGGGTTGGCTCCGGCCCTTCACGGCGTGGAAGATGATGTTTTCCTGCAGAACGTTGTCGTCGCGGAAGGCGGCTTGCCGGGATTCGAAGACGTGGAGACGGCGGAGTTCCAACGTGCTCAGAAAGTCTTCGCGGAATGGGCGGAAGTAAGGGCCATTGCAGAAACTCCGGGGCGTGATGCCGACGAGTTGGCCTCCGGGACGAGCAGGCGCTGAATGAGCGCGATGAAGCCGGTATAAAGGTTGCTGGTTTCGACGCCGACGGAACGCAGCGCGCGGCGCTCGGCGGAATCGGTGCTGATTTTGCGATAAGGCGGATTCGCGATGGCAGCATCGAATACGGGCGGATGTGTGCCGAACAAGTCACCCGCGAGACGCGCCGACATTTCCCGGATAAAGTCGGCGGAGTGAATGGTGAACGTGAAGCGGATACCCGCTTTAGCGCAGCGATGCTCGCACTCGCGCATCGTTGCGGAAAGCGCGTCGAGGATTTCACTGTCGAGTTCGTAGAGAGTCGCTTCGATGGAGCGAACACCGTCGCGCTTTTCACAATACCGGGAGACGAAAGCCGCTGTGAGCGAGCCTGCGCCGGCACCGGCATCGAGCAGACGCACGGTTCGCGGTAGAGGCCCAAACATTGAAGCCATGAAGTCAGCCACAGGCGTCGCGGTGAGGAACTGTCCGAGTTCCTCCTGCCGACTTCTGGGGTTTTCGATGGCAGCGAGTTTCATGGCGTCAGGCTACCAATCTGAGTTCCGTTTCGCCATCGAACAAACGGGCATCGTTCGTCGAATCGTGCGTGTTGTTTTTCCCACTGAACCAGAGGCAGACGGGGATTTGCGTGCTGTAGAAGAGCTGGCCGGGGAGGGCGACCATGCAGTCCACGAGGTCGGCCTCGATGAGGGCGCGCTGTATCTCGCCCTCGCCGGACTGATTCGAGCTCATGCTGCCGTTCGCCAGGACGAAGCCGGCCATGCCCTGCGGGGCGAGGTGGTGGATGAAGTGCTGCACCCAGGCGAAGTTGGCGTTGCCCTTGGGCGGCACGCCAAACTGCCAGCGCACGTCGTCGTCCTTGCGGAACCAGTCGGAGTCGTTGAAGGGCGGGTTGGCGAGGACGTAGTCGGCGCGGAGGTCGGGATGGAGGTCGCGGCGGAAGGTGTCGGCGTGCTCGGGGCCGAAGTCGGCCTCGATGCCGCGGATGGCGAGGTTCATGATGGCCAGGCGGCGCGTGGTGGCGTTGCTTTGTTTCGGCTGCTGCCCCCGCAGCCTCACCCTGCGGGCTCGCTTTGCGAGACCAAATGGGCGCTGCCGCCGCGCACATTTGTCCTGGCCGTAGATGGAGCTTTCGTGAATGAATGCGTGCTTGTATTGATTCGCTGCGCTCCCCCTTCGGGCAGTGCTATGCACTGTCTGTCTCGCTCCGCTCGGCTCCGCCGCGTCCATGTTGTTCCGCAGCTTGTCGGCGGCGAGCCAGAGCTTGGCCTCGAAGCCGAGGTTGGCGGTGGAGTCGGCGGGTTTGCTGGATGCTTTGCGGGCCATGCGGGAAATTTTTGTATTCAACCAGAGGACGGCATGGATGGCAAGGAGCGCGGAGCGCATGGACAATAGCGAAAAGACAGATCGACGACAGGCCGGAGGGACGGGAAGGCGGTGGGCCTCAGGGGCTTCGGCGCGAATGGAATCGCGCCCTCCGGGAGGCGAGGATGTTTTCGACCTGTTTCACTTTTTGCTTCCCAAACGGCGGGCGGGACGGGTATAAGCCTTTTTCCTCAACCCAACCCGTGGCATGTAGGCGGAGACGAGCTCGAAGCGGAACCGGTCGTGCGACCGGAAGGGCTGGGGATTAGCTGCGCCGAAGAAGCCGAGGGAGCCGGTGTTTCCCATCTCGCGGGAGCAGGTGTTTCAAAAATGCCGGGCGAAGAAGCGCCGCCTCATCTGCGCGGGGGAGGTGCTGGCGCTGATGCACCCTGATGGAGATGCGTGCCGCATCCCGTGCTTCCCGACTCTCCGGA
>DDQZ01000067.1:0-137 GCA_002343505.1 Verrucomicrobiaceae bacterium UBA2429
CCGGCGAGGTCTGCTAGAATAGATCGACGTTACTCCCAAGACCATGGTTCGTTTTGACTTCACCCCCCGGCGAGGTCTGCTAGAATAGGCCTCTGCGCTGTCGCTGGTCCCAGCCTGTTTTGACTTCACCCCCCGGC
>DDQZ01000067.1:339-73403 GCA_002343505.1 Verrucomicrobiaceae bacterium UBA2429
CCGGCGAGGTCTGCTAGAATTGGACTTGCGCAGTCCGCTCAAATCGAACATTATGAAACAGAAATTACGATCAGCAGTTCCTCGCCGGGGGGTGAAGTCTTAACTGATCGAGCGGCAATCGGACCTCTGCCTGGCACGTCCGATTGCCGCTCCATTTTTTTTTCATCGCAGCGCACAGATTCTGAAAATGGGTTCATTCCCAGAATTCGATTTGTTGGGGCATTGCCGGGTCCACCGCGCGTTTGCCCTGCTCGTAGTTCTTGCCGATGACCGTCACACTTTTTTTCCACTGCTCATCGGTCATGAACATGATGCGCACGTTGCCGGCCTCCGGCACAAGGCCCTTCACTTTGGCGATGTGTTTTTCCTGGTGCTCATAGCTCACGCAAGGCCGCGCGTAGATGGAGAACTGGATCATGAGATAGCCGTCATCCAGCAAATCGTTGCGGAAGCGCGTGGCCGCCCTGCGCTCGCGGTCCGTGACCACAGGCAGATCAAACATGACGAGAATCCATCCCATGCGGAAAGGGCTTTGTTTCATAAAGCAGTCATCACACTCCGAGTGATGAAAAAGGTTTCCAGGCAGGGCTCATCACGCGGAGCGTGATGGCTACTGCAGCTCCGGCACCCAGAAGGCGTCGGCATCCATCGCCGCATAGCTGCGAGTCAAACTCGACGCGCTGGCATCAATGGCATCCATCAGTTTCAAAGAGTAGCGCGTGTGCAGCACGCGGCGCTCACGCAGTTCCGTGCCCACTTTTTTGCACCAGGCCTTCATGCTCGCATCCGGCTCCGTCATGAACTCGGCCAGCAGGCAGTCCACCAGCGGGCGGAAAGCCTCCATGAGGTCATACACCAGCGGATCACTCTGGTAGCGGGTGGTGTGATGCACGCCCAGGCTGGGCGTCAGGCCATGCACCAGCAGGCTGCGGTGGCAGAGCGCGGCCAGCACGGTGTAGCCGTAGTTCAGCATCTGGTTGGGTGCGGTGTTCTCTTTCCTGTCCCGGCTGGTGGCGCTCCAGCCGATGCTGGGAAAGTAGAGCTGCCAATAGCGCTTGGCGCAGTTTCCTTCATCAATTTGTTTCTGCTCCAGCGCCCGTTGCAGGTGGGCGCTGCGGATGTCCCAGCGGTTCAGCACCCGCGTTTGATTCAGCGTCTTGCCATGCAGCATCCGGCCCCACAGCTTGTCATTGAGGCGCTTGGGGCGCGCGCATTGGTTGAGAAAGGCACGGGTGTCAATCACCCGTTGCAGCGGAGCGGTGACGCCGCAGGGCTGGTAGCTCTCATTGCAGTGCAGGATGATGCCGTCCCGCTCCACCACGCTGCTGATGAAGTTGCTGCTCATCGTCACCCCGCGCGCGGCAATGATGACGGCGCGGAGATCCTCCAGCGGCATCGTGCGCGGCTTGGGGTCTTCCCTGCCCTGGCAGGTGACGTGGCCGCGTTCCTTGCCCAGCATGGCCCCATGCTGGAAGACGTGGAGGATGTGGTAGCTCATGGACTTTGCTTGTTTAGTTTTAATCTTCTCGGCTCAGCCCAGCTTTGATCAAAGCTGCCACTGAATATCGAGGAATGTCCGGATAAGTTTTGCCATCTTGACGAGTCAGTTTAACCACTCCGTCAGTTCGAATGGAATTGAGCAGGTAGCTGCCCGCAGGCAGAGGCATCTTCTCATGCGGCACATCTTCATCAATTTGCACCATGCAGCCACTCTGGAAGAAACCATGCACTGTCATGTTTGCGCCATGTTCTTTTTTGAGTCTCCTCATCACCTCTTGCGCTGACTCAAAAACATACACAGGACACACCTTGGCAGACTCATTGACTTTGCCGGCCTTTGTCTGAGTTCGCAGCAAATAAACCACCTGTCCACGGTGCGACTTCTTCGCCTTGCGCCATGCGCCGCTCCGGTCCTTCGACATGTTCACATATTCATCAACCTTGCCAACATTCATGATTACCCGGCGCACCAAGGGCCCATTTCCCCCGTTCTTCATTGGAACGCGGAATTCAGCGGCAAACTTCTTCCATGCCTCTTCTGATTCGCCACGATCACACCAATCAAGCAGCAGTCGCTTGATGACGGGATCACGGACCGATTTAAACTGCTCTTTGGCATATTTGAGGTCATACACCGTCTTGGAAGGATTGATCTGTCTGTAAGTCAGCTTTACCAACTCAGCCCGCTGCACGACAACAGTCTCCAGGCCATCCCTGCGCGTGCCATAGATAGTCTCGGCGAGCTTGGGCTTCTCCAGATACTCATTGCGAGGCAGCGTCCTGCTTAACCAGTGCTTGAAGGTGTTTTCACGGGTGACTCCCTCTGGAAACCGGAACCACTTCTGCTTGCTCTCATTGCGCGCCCAGCCGGGAATGAAAGCCAGCACCATGGCATCCAGCGCATGATGGCGGTCATCCTTCCGGTTCTTTTCGGCGTCCTCCTCGCTCGCATCCTCGTCGGCCAAAAGACTGTTGAGTTTATACTTGCGTCGGATGCGGGCAGTGAGTCCGCCGGAGATGACGGTCACTCGTTTCCGGCCCTGCTCATCATTGCCGTTCTTCCAGCCAAAGTGCAGCCCGGCCAGAGTTTGTGCAAGCTTGGCAATCCAGGCCGTTTCCGCCAAGGCAGTGTATTTGTCTGCCAGCTCTGCTGCATCTGGCAGCAGCAGCAGCCGCACTTTTTTGTTTCGCAGGGCTGTCTGCCTGCCCTTCACGCGGCTCACATAGGTATCCCAGCCGGACGTTGCAGAGAGCCATTCAAATGGCGTGCGATTACCCTTCTCATCATTCGCGACCTTTGTCGTGAGAATGTAGTTCACAGCCGAATCAGGGCCGCCTTGGCTGCGGGGGACGATATGATCAATCTCATATTCATCCAGAGCTGTCTCAGCAAGCGGTGTTCCCTTGTAGAGACAAATGCCACCCTGGAGGCGCAGCAATTCCATCTTTAGCCCGGCGCTCCGCTCCATGGAGCCTGCCGCTTCCGCATCACTGCGCGCTTGTTTCCGCTCCTTTTCCCGGTCTTTGATAAACTTGCGATAATCCATCAATGCTTTTTCACCCATGAAATCCTCCCGCACAAACTCGATGGCAATTTCCTGGGGATCACCAAACTGTTCTTCCATCCATTGCAGACGTTTCCAGAACGCGCCGAGACGGTGACGAACTATCGGATCATTTTGCGAGCCGATGAGCTCAAGAATGGCGGCATCCGAATCCTGTGTGCGCTGCGCCAGCGCATCCAGCTTTTGATTCGGGACATGGATTCCTTCCCATGTGTCGCCCATATCAAGCAGGAACTTCAAATCAGCTTCTACCAGCCCCTTGCGTGGATCGGCATTGCCATTCAAACGCCCCACTTCCGACGCATGAAAAGTTTTCGGGCTTTGACCTGATAGAATGAGTCTTTTCAAAATCTCCAAAGCCGGACGGCAGAAGCGGCTGCGGCCAGCCAATTTGGGAGGCTCCACTTCCAGGCTGGGTGGCACTGGAACAGTGAAAATGCTGGCGCAGAACTTCCGCCACTGCGTTTCAGTGAGTTTCCAACCCTTGTCACAATAAGTATTGAACACTTGTGCCAGCTCCACGGACGTCAGGCCATTTTGCAAAGTGGGTGACCGCTGCACACGCATGTTCTTGAGCTTCAGGAGGAAAGTCACCTCCTGCGGCAGCGTGCCACGCTCACCGTGCGCCTTTTGCTCATCACTGCGCACCTTGCACACATTGAAACGCGGCATCAAAACGCACTTCTCAACGATGCGGTTGTCAAAGCGCGGAATCTTCTGGCCGAGAACACCCCGCCAGTCGGATTCGCCCCCTTCACGCAACTTGAACTGGTCACGTTCAACCTTGTAATAAGAGGCATACGCCCTGCCAGCCGGACCATAGATCACATACCATGCCTTGCCCGCAAGCGCGGGCAGTTGCCTTCCCGCAGCCTCCACGAGCAGGCGAATTTCGCGTTCCACCAAATGACGGGGCAAGATACGATTGCGGGTGCTTCCAGAACGATGATCGATTCGGTCTTTCAATTCATCAGGTTGAGCGGGATTCCACAGACCCATCATCCATGCATCGAAGTAGCACGGCATGCGGTGATCTTCGTTCTCTGGCGACATTGCCAGCAGTTCATTTTCGAAAGCAGCCATGCGCTCTGCGGTGCCTTTGTCTTCATCCTCACTCTTCTTGTTCCTTGTGCGCCTGTTCTCGCGGGATTTCCAAGCAATGTCAGGATCATACCCCCGCTTCTGAATGGCCGAGTGCAGCGCCTTGTAGATTTGCCAGTCCTCCAGCTTTTCTCCGCGCAGGAGTTTGATGCGCAGCAGGCAGGAAGTGTAGCAGGTGGTGTCGCCTTTGGCCGGGAACTCGCGCTCCAGCCGTGGATCACCTTCATGCCTGAGCTTCCAGGTTAGCTTCCGTTTCTTCCCGTCCGGGCCTTTTTTGTTCCAGTCTTTTGGCTCAATCCAATTCCCATCGGCATCCACCTTTCCCACACGACGGCCCACCAGCGGAGTCAAGCCAGCCGCTTTCCACACCTCATCCAGCCAGGCCTCGCGCGCCTTATGAGCCTGACGGGTGCGCCACATGCGGCGGCGGGTGGCGGCTTCTTTGGTGGAGGCGAAGTCGGGGGGAATGAGCAGGGATGCGACGTGATCGAACTGCTTTGTCTGAGTGTTCCAGACGGCTTCACCGATGCTGCCTTTGCCGAGATCAAATGCCCAAATCGTGCTCATGGCGGGCATATTACGAAGAAAAGGGGGTGGATGGCAAGATGGGAATCCGGGGAGGGATTTTTCTGGCGGGGAAAGTGAGGACTTGAAAGGCGGATAAAACACTGTTCATTCATGCGCATGTGCGGGAGATATTCACATTCGGACAAGATGGGGGAGATCGCGGACCTGGTGCGCTTGGGGCGGGTGGATTTGCCGCCGCGTTACAACATCGCGCCGACGCAGGAGGCTCCGGTGGTGGTGGGGTATGAGGGGCGCGGGTCGCTTTCCCGGATGCGCTGGGGGCTGGTGCCGCATTGGGCGCGGGATGCGGAGGGGGCGGCCAAGCTGATCAACGCGCGCAGCGAGACGGCTGCGGAGAAGCCCGCCTTCCGCAATGCCTTCCGCCTGCGCAGGTGCCTGGTCATCGCCGACGGGTGGTTTGAGTGGCAGACGCTCGGGCGCGCCAAGCTGCCCTGGCGGGTGTGCGCGGCGCGCGGGGAGGGGCTGCTGACCTTCGCGGGGCTGCATGAGTCGTGGCGGCACCCGCCGCCGCCGGGCATGGGCGCGGTGGATGCGGACCGGCTGGACACCTTCACCATCCTAAAAAAGTAGCCAGGCGTTTTGTAATGCAAATCCGTGCAATCCATTTGTTTTCAAAGAGTTGGAAGCCTGGCTTACTGCTCACATCTGGCGCGCGGTCCTCGCTTCAGCCTCCGTTCTCAAACCCCTTGCCCCAGATCCGCAAGGGCCCATGATGGCCGCCTTGCCCGCGAATCCCTCCGTTCTCGATCTTTTCCGCCGCCCCTCCCTGTGGCGTGATGCGCTGGCGGCGCTGCAGGCCGCCGTCGTTTTGCTCATGCCCAGTCACGCGCGCGGCGGGCCGGACGGGGTGGCTTTGCCGGGAGGCGCGGCATTTTCCCCCGCCTGCGATGCTGACGGGCGCCATTGCCTCAGTCCATCCTCAGGGTCGCCATGTCCAGCGCGTCCAGGCTGAGAGTGCGCAGCTCGCCGCGCTGGCTGGCCTGGGTGATCTGGCCGGAGGCCACGTCCATGCAGGTGAGCCAGCCGGCGGGGTTGTAGACCCAGGTGTCCAGGCAGATGCCGCCGGGGCGCACGGCGGGCAGGCCGGAGTGCTGCGCGGTGTGGCCGCAGATCATGGTCCTGCCGGAGAAGTGCGGGTGGGAGTCGGAGAAGCGCGTCCAGAAGAGCCAGTCATCGCTCTGCTCATGGAGGGGCAGCATGGCGTTGAGGTTGGCGTGGACGAAGATGTGGGTGTCCGTCTCATGCAGGCGGCGGCACCGCCCGGCGATGAACTCGACGTGCGCTTCGGGGATGAGGTTCCAGGAGACCGGCTTGTCACCGCAGTAGGATTGCAGCGTTTGCAGGCCGCCGATGGCCTCCCAGGCTCCCAGGTTGAGCCTTTCAAACATGGCCTCCATGAACAGGATCTCGTGGTTGCCGGTCAGGGGAATGAGTTGGGTGGTCTTTTCCAGGCCGATGAGGGTGTCCAGCACGCCCTTGGTGTCGGGGCCGCGGTCCACATAATCCCCGAGCGTCACCAGCACGTCGTCCGCGCCCGGCTGCACGGCTTCCAGCAGGGTGCGCAGGGCGGTGGAGCAGCCGTGAATGTCACCGATGGCCAGTGTCCGCATGGCGCACTTTCGCGCGCGCGGCGTCCCGCGCAAGCCGGAGCATGGGCCGGGCGCTGTTTCTTCATTTGCGCCGCCGCCGTGTCCGGCTGAAAATGCCGCCGCATGAGCCAGGCCGCCACTCCCGACATCCGCCAATGGCAGGGCACTCCGGTTTCCGCCGGAGTGGCGCACGCGCCGGTGCATGTGCTCAAGGACCACTTCGACGAGCCGGACGCCGAGCCGATCCAGCCCGGGGATGTGGAAAGGGAGCTGGAGCGCTGGCACGCGGCGCTTGATCTGACGCACCAGGAGATCGAGGCCCTGCAAGCCCGCGTGCGCGAGGAGCAGGGCAATGACGAGGCCGACATCTTCGAGACGCACCTGCTCATCCTCCAGGACAACTCCGTGCGCAAGCAGGTGGAGAAGACCGTGCGCGAGAAGCTCGTGTGCGTGGACGCGGTGTATTACCGCCTCATGCGCAGGCACATGGACGCCCTGCGCGGGCTGTCCGACTCCTACCTGCGGGAGCGCTTCGTGGACATCAAGGACATCACCCAGCGTGTGATGCGCCACCTGCGCGGCGAACTGCTGGACCACCCGATGTTCGAGGATCCCGTCATCATCGTGGCGCGCGACCTCACGCCCTCGGACACCGTGCAGCTCGACCGCAGCAAGGTGCTCGGCTTCGCCGTGGAGACCGGCAGCGCCAACTCCCACGCGGCCATCATCGCCCGCTCCCTCGGCCTGCCCGCCGTCGTCCGCCTGCACAACATCTGCGAGGAGCTGCACTCCGGGGATGTGGTCCTGCTCGACGGCGAGGAGGGCCTGCTCATCCTCAATCCCGACGCCGCCACCCTGGCCGGCTACCGCAGCCGCGAGGAGGAGGCCGAGCAGTTCGAGGACGCCCTGCACATCGAGCGCCACGCCGCCGCCGTCACCACCGACGGCCAGCCGCTGGAAATCTGCGCCAACGCCGAGTTCGTCGAGGAGATGAAGGCCATCCGGGACTGCGGCGCCGCCCATGTCGGACTCTTCCGCACCGAGTTCCTCCACCTGGAGGACCCCGAAGGCTCCGAGGACTGGCTGGCCGAGGCCTACACGGCCGCCGTGCGCGCCATGCATCCCGGCCAGGTCATCTTCCGCACGCTCGACATCGGCGGCGACAAGCTGGACGCCGAGATGCTCGCCGAGGCCGAGCCCAACCCCTTCCTGGGCTGGCGCGGCATCCGCGTGTCCCTGGGCCGCCCCGCCCTCTTCAAGCGCCAGCTCCGCGCCATGCTGCGCGCCGCCGCGCATGGCGAGGTGGGCATCATGTTTCCCATGGTCAGCGGCGTGGAGGAGGTGCGCCAGGCCAGGGCGCTGCTGGAGGAGTGCGCCGCCGAGCTGCGCGCGCGCGGCATCGAGCCGCCGGGCGTGGAGATCGGCGCCATGATCGAAATCCCCAGCGCCGCGCTCTCCGCCGACCTCATCGCCGCCGAGGTGGACTTCCTCAGCCTGGGCACCAATGACCTGGTCCAGTACACCCTCGCGGTGGACCGGCTCAACGAGCGCGTCGCGGGCCTCTACCAGCCCACCCACCCGGCCATCCTGCGCCTCATCGCCGTCACTGTCGAGGCGGCGCGCCAGGCCGGCATCCGCGCCTGCATCTGCGGGGAGATGGCCGCCGATGTCGAGATGACCCCGCTGCTCATCGGCCTCGGCCTCAACGAGCTCAGCGTCGCCTCAGGCCAGGTGGCGCGCGTGAAGCACGCGGTGCGCAGGCTGCACTCCGGCGAATGCCGCGAGCTGGCCAAAACCGCCCGCCGCCTGGCCTCCGCCCCCGAGGTGCTGGAGCTCACCCGCCGCAAGGCGCGGCAATGCTACCCCGAGCTCTTCGAGTGAGCCTTCCCTGCCTGAGCGCAACATCCACCCACCCTCCCTCCCGCGCCCTCACCGTCATGCCCGCCGATCTGCTCACCCTGGCCCGGCAAGCCGCCGCGAAGGCGCACGCGCCGTATTCGCGCTTCCAGGTGGGGTGCGCGCTGGAGACGGAGGCGGGCGGAATGTTCCAGGGCTGCAATGTGGAGAACGCCAGTTACGGGCTGACGATCTGCGCCGAGCGCGCGGCCATTTTCCAGGCGGTGGCCGCGGAAGGCGGCGGGATGCGCGTCCGCAGGCTGGCGGTGGTCTGCCCCGGCCATGAGTTCCCGCCCTGCGGCGCGTGCCGGCAGGTCATCGCGGAGTTTTCCCTGCCCGGCGGCGCCACGGAGGTGACCTTTCTGCAAAACGGGCGCGCTGTGACGCGGACTGCCGCGGAGCTGCTGCCGGAGGCGTTCGGCCTTGGCTGAGCCGGGCCTCAGGCCATCCGCATCTTTGTGTAGGCGTGGCCTTCGTTGAGGTCTATGCGCTCGGGGCGGCCTTTGTATTTATAGACGAGCCGGGTGTGGTCCAGGCCCATGAGGTGCAGGATGGTGGCGTGGAAGTCATGCACGTGCATCTTCTGGTCCACGGCGCGCAGGCCGAGGTCGTCGGTGGCGCCGATGAGCTGGCCGCCCTGGATGCCGCCGCCCGCCATCCACATGGTGAAGCCGGTGGGGTTGTGGTCGCGCCCGTCGCCCTTCTCGCTCATGGGGGTGCGGCCGAACTCGCCGCCCCAGATGACGAGCGTCTCCTCCAGCAGGCCGCGCGCTTTGAGGTCCATGAGCAGGCCGGCGACGGGCTTGTCGGTCTGGCCGAAGAGGCGGGTGTGGTTTTCCTCGATCTTGTCGTGCGCGTCCCACTTGCTGCCGGCGCCGGAGTAGAGCTGCACAAAGCGCACGCCGCGCTCCACGAGGCGGCGGGCCAGCAGGCAGTTCCGGCCAAAGACGGCGGTCTGCGGCTGGTCCAGGCCGTAGAGTTTTTTGGTGGCCTCGCTCTCCCGGCCGAGGTCCACGGCCTCGGGCGCCTCCGCCTGCATGCGGAAGGCCAGCTCGTAGGACTTGATGCGGGCGTCGAGATCGGAGTTCGAGGCGCGGCTCCGGCCGTGGTCGCGGTTGAGCCTGCCGAGAAAGGCCAGCTTGGAGAGCTGGCGCTGCTCGCTGATGCTTTTCGGCGTCATCAGGTTTGAAATGGGGGAGCCTTCCGCGTCGAAGTTCACTCCCTGGTAAACGGCGGGCATGAAGCCGCTGCCCCAGTTGCGCACGCCGTTGACCACCTGCGCGTCGCTGTCCTTGAGCACGACAAAGGCGGGCAGGTTTTGATTGAGGGTGCCCAGGCCGTAGTTCACCCACGCGCCCAGGGACGGGCGGCCGCCGAAGATGCTGCCGGTGTTCATCTGGCACACGCCGCCCGCGTGGTTGATGCCGTCGGAGACGCAGGAGCGGATGACGCACAGCTCGTCGGCCATCCTCGCCACATGCGGGCACCAGTCCGAGATCCACAGGCCGCTCCGCCCGTGCTGCCTCCACTCCCGCTTGTCGGCCAGCAGGGGCGCCCGGCTCTCGCCCATGGCGGTGATGACGCTGCCGAAGCTCTCCGGCAGTTGCTGCCCGGCCAGCTTCCGCAGCAGCGGCTTGGGATCGAACGTGTCGAGGTGGCTGGGGCCGCCCTCCATGAACAGAAAGATCACGCTTTTCGCGCGGCCCGCGCGGTGCGCCAGCTTCGCGCTCATGGGGCTGCCCGGCTTGCCGCCCGCGTCGCCAAGCGCGGCTGCGAGAGGACTCTCCCCCAGCAGATGGGCAAGGGCCAGCGCGCCGAAACCGGCGCCGCCCCTGCGCAGGAATTCGCGGCGGTCCGTGAGCAGTTCGTGGTGGGGGACGGTGTTCATGACGGGGGAGTTTACACACGATCAAGGCTGCCGCGCGCCGGTTTTGGACAGGAAATGTGAAGCCCGGCGCCCGAAACAGGGTTCTGGCGGGCGGGGGGGGAATCACATGAAGAGGACTTCGTGGTCCATGCGGCCTTTGCTGCCGGTGATCTGGTGCCAGGAGCTGTCATCATTGAGGACGATCCAGCGGCGCTCCTCGGCGCGGTAAAACCAGTCCTTGTCCTGCTGGTAGTAGATCTGGCAGTGCTCGCGCTCGAGGATGTTGATGATCTCGTTGCCGTGGGACTCGCGGTCGCTGATGTCGGTGGTGGCCTTCTGCCCCATCTCGCTGTAGATGTGGTTGAGGTCGAGGAGCATGGAGGCGGTGCCGGGGTCCATGGGCACGGCGTTGAGGCCGATGCGGCGCGCCTCCTCGATGAGCACGGGGTAGGCGTGGGAGGGGTATTTGGAGTTGAGGGTGGTGGCGATCTGGCGGCGCTTTTTGGCGTCCCTGACATGGTGGGAGAGGATCTCCTCGCAAAGCATGAGGGAGAGGGAGTCGGCGCGGTCCACGGCGCCGATGACGAGGGGGTGGATGTACTGGAAGAGCGCGTGGTAGGGGTTCATGTCACTGCCTGCGCCCTCGTTGTGACGCCAGAGGCTGATGACACGCTTGACCTCGTCGAGGCTGACGCTGACGCGGTCGTTGTCGCGGTCAATGGGGGAGAGGTCGTGGGTGAGGGAGGTGTCCACGGCGGTGAGGTAGGCGATGGGCCCCATCTGAATCTCCTCGGCGCCGAGGGCGATCATGGTGGCGGCGGAGGCGCATTCGAGGGGGGCGAGGGCGACGAGCTTTTTGCAGTAGCGGCGGATGAGGTTCACCATGCGCAGGGCGGCGCGGCCGTTGCCGCCGTCGGACTTGACGAAAAGGTAGAGGGTGTCCTGAGGGCCGATGTGCTCGAGCAGGCGGAAGAGGGCGGTGACGTCGTTGTGGCAGACGGAGCCGCGCGAGCCGTTCCAGTAGGTGACGAGTTTGCCGCCGAGGCGCTTTTCGATCTTTTGGATCATGGCCTGTGTTTTGTCGAAGAGCACGGGGGGCTGCTTGAACCCGGGCGCGGGCGCGGCTTTGGCGAGGGCGGATTTTTTGGGGGAGGCTGGCATGAGGGTTGGATGTGGGGAAAGCCGCGCGCGGATGCGCGGCAGCGCGCGGGCACGCTGTACGAACGGGCTCGATGGAGGCCCGCCCCGGCGGGGTCAGGCGGCTTTGACGGCGGCGACGATTTTTTTCGCGGCGTCGGTGAGGCCGTCGGCGCTGGTGATGGCGAGGCCGCTGGCGGCGAGGGTGGCTTTGCCGGCTTCGACGTTGTTGCCCTCGAGGCGGACGACGAGGGGGATGGTCAATGACACCTCGCGCGCGGCGGCGATGATGCCGTGGGCGATGATGTCGCAGTCCATGATGCCGCCGAAGATGTTGACGAGGATGCCCTTCACATTCGGGTCGCCGAGGATGATTTTGAAGGCGGCGGCGACCTGCTCCTTGGTGGCGCCGCCGCCGACGTCGAGGAAGTTCGCGGGCTCGCCGCCGTGGAGCTTGATGATGTCCATGGTGCTCATGGCAAGGCCGGCGCCGTTAACGAGGCAGGCGATGTCGCCGTCGAGGCCGATATAGTTGAGGCCGAACTCGCTGGCGGCGACTTCGCGCGGGTCCTCCTCGGTGGTGTCGCGCATGGCGGTGACCTCCTTCTGGCGGTAGAGGGCGTTGTCGTCAAAGTTGAACTTGGCGTCGAGGGCCACGACCTGGCCGTCGGCGGTGATGGCGAGGGGATTGACCTCGACGAGGGAGCAGTCGCTCTTCAAATAAAGGCTCCAGAGGGAAAGGAAGAGCTTGGCGGCCTGGGCGGCGAGCTTGCCGGTCAGGCCGAGCCGGGCGGCGACTTTGCGCGCCTGGTAGGCCTGGAGTCCGAAGGCGGGGCTGATGAACTCCTTGATGATCTTTTCCGGCGTCTTTTCGGCGACCTCCTCGATGTTCATGCCGCCCTCGGTGCTGGCGATGAGGGCGTGGCTGCTGCTGCCGCGGTCGAAGAGGATGGCGATGTAGTGCTCCTTGACGATGTCCACGGATTTGGCGACGAGGACTTTGCTGACGAGCTTGCCCTCGGGCCCGGTCTGGTGGGTGACGAGAGTCTGGCCGAGCATTTTCTCCGCGATGTCCCGCGCCTCGGCGGCGGTATTGACGACATGGACACCGCCTTTGAAGCCGTTTTTGAAGGCGCCCTTGCCGCGCCCGCCGGCGTGAACCTGGGCTTTGACCACGAGGCCGGCGCCTCCAAGCTCCTCAGCGGCCCTGCCCGCCTCGTCGGCGGTGGCGGCGACTTTGCCCGCGGGTGTGGCGACGCCGAATTTCTGAAAGAGTTCCTTGGCCTGGTATTCGTGGATGTTCATGGGGGAAAGCGGCGCGCAGAATAGAAAGCCGCTCCCCCCGGTCAAGCCTGCGCGCGGATTCTTTGCCCGGCCGGGAAACATCCAGACGGCGGCGGTGAGGATGAGCTTGAAGGAAATTCCGCGGAATGCCGCGCCCGGTGAAACCGCGCAGGGTCGGTGCCGGCGGACAGCACCCGTTTTCAATCCCGAAGCTGTGCCTCAAAAAGAAAATAGTTGACCAATCGTCTAGTTGCCGCTTTAGAGCGTCATGGGACGAACCTCCGACGCCAAAGAACGCCTCATCGAAGCTGTGACCGAGCTGATCTGGACCGGCAGCTACGGCAGCACCTCCGTGGATCAGATTTGTGAGCGGGCTGGAGTGAAAAAAGGCAGCTTTTACCACTTCTTCGAATCGAAGACCGAGCTCGCGGTGACCGGCATCGAGCATGGCTGGACGGAGCATCGCAAGAAGCTGGACCAGGCATTCTCACCCGTGATCCCGCCTCTGGAGCGCATCTGGAGATGCTTCCGCGAATTCCGCCAGGAGCAGGAGGAAATGAAGGAAAAGCATGGTCGCGTGCTCGGCTGCCCCATTCACTCCCTGGGCGCCGAGGTGAGCACCACGGATGACAAACTGCGGGACAAGCTGCAGGAGATCCTGGCCCAGTTCATCCGCTACTATGAAAGCGCCATCCGCGACGCCCACTACCAGGGCGTCATCGAGGCGCCCGATGCTCCCGCTCTGGCACGGATCGTGTTTGCCTACGGCGAGGGCCTGCTGCTGCACGCCCGCATCTGGAACGATTTGAGCTTTCTCGACGAGATGGAGGCTGGCGCCCGCCGCATCCTCGGCGTCAAAGGCGAAGACTGAGTGTTCAACGCCTCTTTTTAACCAACTGGTCAACTTTACTTCCGGCAAATCCCCAAAAAACAAAGCACCTCGTGAAAACTCAAGCCTTCCTCCCGCTCATCCTGCTCCTCGCCGCCTGCGGCAGGCCGTCTGCCGGCCCGCCGATGGGCGAAATGCCACCCGCCCAAGTCACCCTTGGCGTGGTCGAGGAGAAGAAACTCGTCGAATGGGAGGAGTTCACCGGACGCGTCGAGCCGGTGGAGACTGTGGAACTGCGCCCGCGTGTGTCCGGTTACATCACCGGGGTGCGTTTTGAGGCGGGTTCCCTCGTGAGGAAAGACGAGGTGCTTTTCACCATTGATCCGCGTCCTTTCCAGACCCGGCTCGATGGCGCGCGCGCCGAGCTGGCGCGGACCGAGGCGGCGGCAAAAGCGGCCAGGCTGGAGTTTGACCGCGTGTCGTCCCTGCTGGCCGCCAAGGCCATCGCGCCTGAGCAGGCGGAGGCGCGCGAGTCCGCGTGGCACCAGGCCCAGGCCGCGCAGGCCAGCGCGGCGGCGGATGTGCGCTCGGCGGAGCTGCAGCTCTCCCACTGCGAGGTGCGCGCGCCCATCAGCGGCCGCGTGGGCCGCGCGCTGACCACGCCGGGAAATTATGTCACGGATGGCAGCACCGTGCTCACGACCATCGTCACCGCCGCGCCGGTGCATGTGTATGTGGACATTGATGAAAACAGCCTGCTGCGGCTCCAGGAACTGCGGCGGGAAAAGAAACTTTACACCAACGGCCAGGGCCGCGTGCCGGTGGAACTGCAGCTTTCCAATGAGAGCGGCTTCGGTCATCGCGGCCATATCGAGTCCTTTGACAACCGCCTGAACGCGGCCACCGGCAGCATGGTGGTGCGCTGCGAGTTCGCCAATGAGAAGGGCGAGCTGACGCCGGGACTCTTTGCCCGAGTGCGGCTGCCTGTGACGGCGGAGTATCCGGCCATGCTCCTGGATGAAAAAGCCGTGCTCACCGACCAGGCCAACAAATATGTGCTCGGCGTGGAGGAAAAGGACGGCCAGCTCGTGTCCGCCTACAAGCCGGTCGTCATCGGCCCCGCGCTGGAAGGCAGGCGCATCATCCGCTCCGGCCTGAAGGCGGGGGAAAAGGTCATCATCAACGGCATGGCCAGGCTGCCCCAGCCGGGCTTGCCCGTCGCGCCGGTTCAGGCGGATGCGGCGAAGCAGGTGTCCGCGGCCGGCGCTCAATGACACGGAGCCACGCCCTGACCGTAACATCCACTCCCGATGAACTTTTCCTCCTTCTTCATCACACGTCCCATCTTCGCGGGCGTGCTGTCGCTTCTCATCTTCATCCTCGGGGCCATCTCGCTCTTTCAGCTCCCCATCTCGGAGTATCCGGAAGTGGCTCCGCCGACGGTGATTGTCACGGCCACGTATCCCGGGGCCAATCCGAAGACCATCGCCGAGACGGTGGCCTCGCCCATCGAGCAGGCCATCAACGGCGTCGAGAACATGCTCTACATGTCGTCCCAGAGCACGGCGAACGGCGTCATGACGCTGACCGTCACCTTCAAGCTGGGCACCGATCTCGACCTCGCCCAGGTGCAGGTGCAAAACCGCGTCTCCCAGGTGCTGCCGAAGCTGCCGGAGGAGGTGCGCCAGTTCGGCGTCACCACCGTCAAATCCTCGCCGGACCTGACGCTCGTCGTGCATTTGCTCTCGCCCAACGACCGCTACGACGAGCTGTATCTGCGCAACTACGCCACGCTCAATGTGAAGGACGAGCTGGCGCGCCTGCCCGGCGTGGGCCAGGTGCAGATCTTTGGCGGCGGCGAGTATGCCATGCGCGTGTGGATTGATCCCGACAAGGCGGCGGCGCGCGGACTCACCTCCTCCGACATCGTGGCCGCCATCCGCGAGCAAAACGTGCAGGTGGCCTCCGGCGTCATCGGCCAGCAGCCGGTGAAAAAAGACGTGCCCTTCGAGCTGACCATCAACGCCAAAGGGCGGCTCGTCAGCGAGGAGGAGTTCGAGAGCATCATCGTCAAAGTCGGCCCGCAGGGTGAGAAGCTGCGCCTCAAGGACCTGGCCCGCATCGAGATGGGCTCCAGCGAGTACGCGCTGCGCAGCCTCATCAACAACAAGCGCGCCGTGGGCATCCCCATCTTCCAGCTCCCCGGCGCCAACGCGCTTTCCCTTTCCCAGTCGGTGCGCGCGAAGATGCAGGAGCTGAAGCAAAAGTTCCCCGAAGGCGTGGACTACGCCATCGCCTACGATCCCACCGTCTTCGTGGACAAGTCCATTGACGCCGTCATCCACACGCTGCTGGAGGCCGTGCTGCTCGTGGTGCTCGTGGTCGTGGTCTTTCTGCAAACCTGGCGCGCCTCCATCATCCCGCTCGCGGCGGTGCCGGTCTCGCTCGTGGGCACCTTCGCCGTGATGCACATGCTCGGCTTTTCCATCAACAACCTCTCCCTCTTCGGCCTTGTGCTCGCCATCGGCATCGTGGTGGATGACGCCATCGTCGTGGTGGAAAACGTGGAGCGGAACATCCGCAACGGCCTGCGTCCCCTGGAAGCCACGCGCCAGGCCATGAAAGAGGTCACCGGCCCCATCATCGCCACCACGCTCGTGCTGTGCGCGGTCTTCATCCCCACGGCCTTCATCAGCGGGCTCAGCGGCCAGTTTTACAAGCAGTTCGCCGTCACCATCGCCATCTCCACGGTCATTTCCTCCATCGTCTCGCTCACGCTCAGCCCCGCTCTCTCCACGGTGCTGCTGCACGCGCATGATGAGAAAAAGGACCTCGTCTCCCGGTTGATTGACTTTTTGTTTGGCTGGTTCTTCCGGCCTTTCAACCGCTTCTTCGAGTGGTCTTCGAATCTTTATGTCGGCTTCGTCCGCCAGCTCATCCGCTTCAGTGTCATCGCGCTGGCCGTCTATGGCGCGCTAGTCTGGGCCACCTGGAAGGGATTCCAAATCGTGCCCACCGGCTTCGTGCCGGGGCAGGACAAGCAATACCTCGTCGGCTTCGCGCAACTGCCCGACGGCGCCTCGCTCGACCGCACGGAGGATGTCATGCGGCGCATGTCGGAAATCGCCCTCGCGCATCCTGGGGTGAAGGACGCCATCGCCTTTCCCGGCCTCTCCATCCACGGCTTCAGCATCAGTCCGAACAGCGGCATCGTGTTCGTCGGTCTGGATGACTTCGAGGAGCGCGGGTCGGCCGAGCTCAGCGGCGACGCCATTGCCGGAGCCTTGAACGGCAAGTTCGCCGCCATCCAGGATGCCATGGTGCTCGTGCTCTCGCCGCCGCCGGTGAACGGCATCGGCACCTCGGACGGCTTCAAGCTGATGATCCAGGACCGCGGTGATCAAGGCTACGCCGCGCTCTACCAGGCCACCCAGGCGCTCGTCGGCGCGGCCTATGGCAGCGGCAAACTGCACCAGGTGTACTCCGGCTACACCGTCAATGTGCCGCAGCTTGAGGCCGATGTGGACCGTGAGAAAGCCAAGATGCAGGGAGTGCCGCTGGCGAATCTTTTCGAGACGATGCAGATCAATCTCGGCAGCCTTTATGTGAACGACTTCAACCGCTTCGGCCGCACCTACCAGGTCATCGCCCAGGCCGAGCCGCAGTTTCGCGACGATGTGAAGGACATCACCCGCCTGAAGACGCGCAACATGTCCGGCGACATGGTGCCCATCGGCTCCCTGGTCAAAGTCAGCGAGAGCTTCGGCCCCGACCGCGTCACGCATTACAACGGCGTCCTCGCCGCCGACCTGAACGGCGCGCCGCTGCCGCCGCTGAGCTCGGGCCAGGGCGAGGCGGTGATCACGGAACTGGCGGAGAAAAACCTGCCGCCGGGCTTTGAATTCCAATGGACCGACCTGACCTATCAAAAGATCATCGCCGGCAACACCGCCGTCTTTGTCTATCCGCTCTGCATCCTGCTCGTCTTCATGGTGCTGGCCGCGCAGTATGAGAGCCTGCGGCTGCCGCTGGCCATCGTGCTCATCGTGCCGTTGTGCCTGCTCTTCGCGCTGGCGGGCGTGTTCCTCGCCGGTGGCGACAACAACATCTTCACCCAGATCGGCTTCATCGTGCTCATCGGCCTGGCCTGCAAAAACGCCATTCTGATTGTCGAGTTCGCCAAGGAGAAGTTCGAGCACGGTGCCACCGCCTTCGAAGCCGCGCTGGAGGCCTGCCGCCTGCGCCTGCGGCCCATTTTGATGACCTCCATCGCCTTCATCGCGGGGGTCTATCCCCTCGTCGTCTCCACCGGCGCGGGCGCCGAAATGCGCCGCGCCATGGGCACCGCCGTCTTTGCCGGCATGATTGGCGTCACCCTGCTCGGGCTGTTTTTGACGCCGGTGTTTTATGTGCTGGTGATGAAGCTGGGCTGGAAAAAAGCCGCCCGTCCATCCGCCACAGAAGCTCCGCCAGCCGAAGCCCTCCACAGCGCCTCCTGAATCCATACGCCATGCGAATTTTTCATCTGCTTGCCATTCTCGCCATCCCGGCTTTTGCCCAGGTCGGCCCGGACTACGAGCGCCCCGCCAGCGCCGTGCCACCGAAGTTCAAAGGCGTCACCTGGCGCGCCGCGTCACCCGCCGCGCATTTGCCGAAAGGAGAATGGTGGAAGGTCTTTCGCGACTCGAAGCTCAACGATCTCATGGCCCGCGCCACAGCGGGGAACCAGGACCTCAAAGCCGCGCTCGCCCGCTTTGACCAGGCCCGTGCCACCGCCCGCATGGCTCGGGCGGACTTCCTGCCGGGGGTGAGCCTGCCCTTGACCGCCGAGCGCCAGCGCACCTCGGAGAACCAGCCCTCGCCCATCCCGCTCAACGGCCTGCGCTATGACGGCCCTGCTTACAATGCCATGGCCGACTTCAGTTGGGAGCTGGACCTGTGGGGAAAGATCCGCCGCCAAAACGAGGGCGCGCGCGCCGATGCCGAAGCTGCCGCCGACGCGGTGCATAATGTCCTGCTCGGCATCCAGGCCGAGCTGGCCTCCAGCTACTTCCAGCTCCGCGCGCTCGACCAGGAAATCCGCCTCGTCCGCGAGGCCGTGGCCCTGCGCGGCGAGGCGCTGAAGATCGCCCAGGCGCGCGTGCTGGCCGGTGCCGGCAGCGAGCTGGAGCAGGCTCAGGCCGAGACCGAGGTGGCCAGCGCCGAGGCCGAGATATCCACCCTCCAGGCGCGGCGTGACCAGTATGAAAACGCCATCGCCATTCTCACCGGCAGCTCAGCCGCCAGCTTTCGCATCGTTGCCGGCGGCGCGCCGCCCGCCCCGCCGGGCCTGCCCGCCGGCGTGCCGAGTGATCTGCTGGAGCGCCGGCCGGACATCTCCAGCGCCGAGCGCCAGCTCGCCGCCGCCACCGCGCGCATCGGCGTGGCGCGCGCGCAGTTCTTCCCCAGCATCCGCCTGCTCGGGCGCGGCGGCTACCAGAGCATGGACCTCGACGCCCTCCTGGAACCCGCCTCCCTCATGTGGAGCTACGGCCCCAGCATCAGCGTGCCGCTTTTCGCCGGAGGCAAAAACCGCTTCAACCTGCAAAAAGCCCGCGCCGTGCATGACGAGGCCCTGGCCGGCTGGCGCCAGGCCTTCCTCACCGCCGTGGCCGACGTGGAGACCAGTCTCTCCTCCATCCAAAATCTGGCGACCACCTCCGCTGCCCAGCAGCGCGCACGCCAAAGCGCCGAGCGCGCCGCCTCCCTGGCGAAGACGCGCTACGAGGCCGGCACCAGCCCCTACCTCGACGTCATCGAGGCCAACCGCACCGCCCTCGCCATGCAGCGCGCCACCGCCCAGACCGCCGGGCAGCGCCTCGCCGCCGCAGTCTCGCTGATCAAAGCCCTCGGCGGCGGCTGGGAGGCCACCGCTCCGCTGCCAGCGCCTGCTCCAGATCCGTCCGCGCAAATCATGCCGGATGATGAGTCACGGCGCGGGTTGCTCAGCCGTCTCAAGGGCTTCATCAGGTGGAGGGAATAAGGCCGGCCCATTGATCAAAGAGGTTCGCGCGCTTGACAGCCGGGCGCGAGACTTGAACATGGCGCGCATGAAAACCCGCGCCGCCCTAGTCCATGCGTTTATGACCCTCGCCAGCATCCAGGCCGCTGACTGGCCGCAGTTCCGGGGCGTGAACGGCTCCGCGATTTCATCGGAAGCGGCTCCGGGTCCGAAACTGAAGGTGGCATGGGAAAAGGAGCTGCCCGGTCGCGGTCTCAGCAGCCCGATTGTCATCGGCGGAAAAGTCTTCCTCACCGCGTCAAGCGGGCCGGACCAGTCGAACCTGCATGTGTTCTGCTTTGCCGCGGCAGACGGCGCGGTGATCTGGGAGCGTGTGATGAAGGCCACTGGCCGGACGATGGCCCATAACAAAACCAGCGTGGCGGCGCCAACAATGTGCGGGGACTCGGAGAAAGTCTTCGCCCTCTTTTCGTCGAACGACCTTTTCGCCTTCGACCACTCGGGCAACCTGCTCTGGCTGCGCGGTCTGACCTTTGATTATGCCAACGCCAGCAACAGCCTCGGCATGGCGTCATCCCCGGTGCTCGCGGGCGACACCCTGGTGGTGCAGAGCGAGAACGACAGCGAATCCATCGCGCTAGGTCTCGACGCGGCCACGGGAGTGAACCGCTGGAAGAAGGAAAGGCCGAAAGCGGCGAACTGGACCAGCGCGGTCGTGTGGAAAGACACCGTGGCGCTGCAATCCAGCAAGGGCCTCACCGGCATCAACCCGCGCACCGGCGAGATCGAATGGGACTACACCGACGGCGCGGCCACCATCCCCAGCGCCGCGCTCACTGAAACGGCCATCTATGTGCCGTCCAACGGCGTCACCGCGCTCGCGCCAGAAAAAGGCGCCGCGTCGCAGCTCTGGCGGGCGGAAGGCTTGAAACCGGGCACGGGCAGCCCGCTTGTCATCGGCGACTCGCTCTTTGTGCTCAACAGCGCGGGCATCCTTATCAAGGCCTCGACCAGGAACGGCGATGAGTCCTGGAAGCTCCGGCTCAAGGGTCCCTTCAGCGGATCGCCCGTGGCAGCGGGCAAGTATGTTTACATCGGCGGCGAGCGCGGCGATTTCCAAGTGGTGGACACCACCGCGCCGGAAGGGGAGATCGTACACACGGTGGAATTGAAGGACCCGATCCTGAGCACACCCGCGATCAGCGACGGCGCGGTTTACATCCGCAGCGACAAAAGGCTCTGGCAACTGAGATGAGAAAAATCTCAAGCCGCCTCCTGGGAGCGGCGCAGGCGGCGGCGGCGGAACCATGCCAGCGCGGCGGGCCGCAGGCGCGCGTGGAGGAAAAACACCAGCAGGTAAACCATGATGCCGGCCAGGATGATGTTCACGGACATGCCCAGGATGAAGCTTTTTCCCCACATCAGGGCGTTCATGCTTTTTTCATTGATGTCAGCCACCTCGTCCACCTCGATCTCGGGCCGCACCAGCAGGCCGCCCATGCGCAGATTCAGAAAAAACAGGAAGGGCCAGAAAAATGTCAGACTGGCGCCGCCCGCCAGCCCGGCGATCACATTCCCGCCGAATATCCGGGCCACAAACCCGGATACCAGCACGCCCAGACCAAAGGTGGGTATAAAATTGATCACCATCCCCAGCGCAAACCCGCGCGCCACGCGCTCGCTGGCGTCCTTCACACGAAAGACGCGCAGGGCGAGGGATTTGACGCCGCGGCGGAAACGAAACCACTGACGCTGGAAAGCCTGGAGGGTTGACGAGATCAATTTGGCAGGGGGTGGCGCGAACATACGCCTCGCGGAGCCCGGTTCAATGACAGTGTGCAAAGCTGAATCATATTTTCATCCGCGCCAGCCGCCGTTGATCTCGATGGTCTGGCCCGTGACATAGGACGCGAGCGGCGAGCACAGAAAAAGCACGACATTCGCCACCTCCTCCGGCGCGCCGAACCGTCCGAGCGGGATGTTTTTCAGCATTTCAGCGCGCACGTTTTCTGGAATGGTGGCGGCCATGCTCGTCTCAATCACACCCGGCGCCACCGAATTGGCGCGGATGTTTTTGCGCGCGGCCTCGCGGCTGAGCACGCGCATCATGGCCTGCACGCCGGCCTTGGCGGCGGCATAGTTGGCCTGGCCGAAAAAACCCTGGATCGCGGCGATGCTGCCGAAACTGACGATGGCGCCGCCTTCGCGCATGACCTCCAGGCCATGCTTGCAGCAGTTGAACACGCCGGAGAGGTTCACCGATAGCACGTCATCCCATTCCTCACGGCTCATTTTTGAAATCGTGCGGTCCCGGAGGATGGCGGCGTTGTTGATGAGAAAGTCCAGCCCGCCATGGCGCGCCTGCGCCTCGCCCATCATCGCGCGCACCTGGGATGAGTCGGAGACATCCGCCTCGAAAATCCACGCGCTGTCCGTGCGGGCCAGGTTCAGCTCCTCCGCCAGAGCCTCCGCGTCCAAAAGAGTGCCGGGCAGACCGGGATGGTTGATGATGACCGTGGCGCCGGCCTTATGAAAGGTGCGGGCGATTTGCGCTCCGATGCCCTGGGAGGCTCCGGTGATGAGGGCGGTTTTGCCGCTGAGGTCGAGTGAAATCATGGGCTATTCAAACGCCGCATCCCGGCGCGCTTGAGGAAAAAATCCTCCGGTGATCTCTCCGTTGACGCCGCCTGCCTGCGGTGACAGCATCCGCCGCGCGCCACGGATGATTTTTCCATGATCCACCGCGCCAAGCATCAACGTTCCCCTCCAACGTGAATCCTCCACCCGCAAAAAAACACATGACCTGGCTTACCTTCGCGCTTCTGACCGTTCTCTCCTGGGGTGTTTATGGCGTCATCCTGCACAAGGGGCGCGGCTTCATGCCCATGGGAGCGGAGACGCCGCACGCGGGGCTGAAGGCCTTTCTTTTTGTCTGCATCGCCTACGCCGTGATCGGCGCCGTGGCCGCCCTGGTGCTCAAAGCGCGCGGCTCGGACTGGAGCTTCACCAGCTCCGGCATCTCATGGAGCCTCATTGCAGGTCTCGCGGGCGCTTTCGGCGCGCTTGCGCTGGTGCTGGCGCTCGGCGCGGCGGCCACGCCCGCGGCGAAGGGTGGCGGCGGATTCGGCCTTGCGGCGGCGGCGGCTGTCATGCCCATCGTTTTCGCGGGCGCGCCGATTGTAAACACGATCACGGCCATGCTCATCCACCCGCCCGAAGGTGGATGGTCCAAACTTCCCCTGCCCTTCATCGCGGGCTGCGTGCTGGCGGCGGGCGGCGCTTTCCTGGTGGCAAAGTTCGCCCCTTCCAACACGGGCACGCCGGCGCACACCACGCACGCTCAGCCCGGCAAGTGACTTTTTCCCCGGACGCGCCGCCGCAGCGCGGCGCGCTCATCTGATGCTCGACACCGCTGTTCAAATCATCCAGACCCTGCGCGCGGCGGGTCATGAGGCGCTGCTGGCGGGCGGCTGCGTGCGGGACTTCCTGCTCGGCAAGGATCCCAAGGACTACGATGTGGCCACCAGCGCCACGCCGGAGCAGGTGGCGGCGCTTTTTCCCGGCGCGCGAACGGTGGGCGCGCATTTCGGCGTGGTCATTGTCCGGCTCGGGGAAGACCACGTCGAGGTGGCCACCTTCCGCACCGACGGCAGTTACAAAGACGGACGCCGCCCGCAGACGGTGACTTTTTCCACGCCGGAGGAGGACGCGAAGCGCAGGGACTTCACCATCAACGGCATCTTCCGCGACCCTGTGAATGAGCGTGTCATTGATTTTGTGGGCGGCCTGGAGGACCTGCGCGCGGGCGTGCTGCGCGCCATCGGCGATCCGCATCTGCGCTTCGAAGAGGACCGTCTGCGCCTGCTGCGCGCGGTGCGTTTTGCCACGGTGCTGGATTTCCAAATCGAGCCGGAGACATGGAAGGCCGTGCGCTCCCACGCGGCTGGAATCGGCGATGTCAGCGCCGAGCGCATCCGCGACGAGCTGGTGAAAATTTTCCTGCATCCGCATCGGCTGCGCGGTTTTGACCTGCTGGTCGGGAGCGGCCTCATGGCGCATGTGCTGCCGGAAATCCTGACCCTGCAGGGCGTGGAGCAGCCCCCGCAATGGCATCCCGAGGGGGATGTCTTTGTCCACACACGCCTCATGCTCAGCCTGCTGCCGGAGCAGGTCTCGCTGCCGCTGGTGCTCTCCGTGCTGCTGCACGACATCGCCAAACCCGCGACTTTCACCGTGGACGAGACGGGGCGCATCCGCTTCAACGGCCATGACAAACTGGGCGCGGAGATGAGCGCGGAGATTTTGAGGAGGCTGAAATTCCCCAACGATGTCATCGAGCCTGTGACCACGATTGTGGAGCACCACATGGGCTTCAAAGACGTGAAAAAGATGCGCAAGAGCACCCTGCGCCGCATGATGGCCCGGCCCACCTGGGAGGACGAGCTGGCCCTGCACCGCGTGGACTGCCTCGGCTCGAACGGGCTGCTGGACAATTACGAGTTCATGGTCGAGCGGCGGGAGGAGTTCACCCGCCAGCCAGTGCTGCCGCTGTGGCTGGTGAACGGTGGCGACCTCATCAAAGCGGGTTTTGAACCCGGCCCTGAGCTTGGCAAGGCGCTCACCGCGGTGCAGAACGCGCAGCTCGACGGCGTGGTGACGACGCGCGAGGAGGCTCTGGCCTGGGTGGCGGAGAACACGGGCAGAATGCCCGGCTCACATGACTCAGGCGGGGACGCCTGAGCTACTCCATCAGGCGGGATTCGATGTCCTTTTCCAACCAGGACCACATGGAATCGAGGGACGCGCGGACGCTGGTTTTGGCGGCGGCGAGCTCCTCGCTGGAAAGCCGGGTTCCCTCCGCGGGTGCCTTGCGGGCGAACATGTAGTACTTGATCTTCGGCTCGGTGCCGCTGGGCCGCACGGCGAAGCTGCGCCCGTCGGCGAGGTCCACGAAAAGCATCTTCTCAGTGGAGACCGGCTCGCCTTCCTCGTCCACAATGCCGGGCTTTCGGAAGTCCCTCACCCTGGCCACCACACAACCGTCCACCTGGGTCGGAGGATTGGCGCCGTAGCTGTCGGCAAGTTTGGCGATCTTTGCCGCGCCGGCGGCGCCCTCGAAGAACTTGCTTTTGTTCACCTCCAGGAAGTAGCCGGTCTCGCAATAGACCTCGTCGAGCAATCCGGCGACGGTGAGTCCGCGGCTGGCGGCATAGGCCGCCAGTTCGGCGAACATGACGACGGCGCCGTTGCCATCCTTGTCGCGGCTGAAGTCATCGCCCATGTAGCCGTAGCTCTCCTCGCCGCCGAAAACGAGGAATTTGCTGTGCTGGAGACGCGCCGAGCGGGATTCGGCGGCGCTGAGGTCGCGGTATTTGGCGCGGATGTCCTCCGGCAGCGCGGCCTCATATTTGGCCAGCTTGGAGCTGATCCACTTGAAGCCGGTGAGCGTGTTCACACACGGCACGCCGAAACGCGCGGCAATGGCATCCTGCATGGGGCTGGTGACGAAAGTTTTCAAAATGACGGCGTTTTTCCTGTTGGACTCGTTGAGGATGCCGAGGTCAAACATCGTCTTGAGACGGTACCAGCACATGAGCGAGCCGGTCTGGTTGCCAGTGAGCAGGATCATTTTCCCGCCCGCGTCCCGCACACCCACGCCCATGCGGTCGCAGTCCGGGTCGGTGCCGATGACGATGTCCGCGCCCTCCTTGTCAGCCAGGTCCACGGCCATTTGCAAAGCCGGGGCATTTTCAGGATTGGGCGAGTCCACGGTGGGGAAGCGCCCGTCGCGCACGTCCTGCTCGGGCACGGTGAGGAAATTGAAGCCGAGGCGCCTCAGCAAAACAGGAACGAGCACGCCGCCCGTGCCATGAAGCGCGGTGAAGACAATTTTGAGCGCGCGCGCCTTTTCATTCCGCAAAAGCTCAGGCTGAAGCATCATGGACTGCACTTTGCCGAGATATTCCTCGTCCATCTCCGCGCCGAGCATGACCAGCCTGCCCTGCTCCGCCTCCGGCAGGGGCGTGTACTCCTCGTCGGTGATGGACATGACCTCGCGGATGATGCCGCTGGCGTGCGGTTCGACGATGCCAGCGCCGTCGTTGAAATTCACCTTGAAGCCGTTGTCGTGCATGGGGTTGTGCGAGGCGGTGAGCATGACGCCCGCGTCGGCGCGCAGATGGCGCACGGCCAGGCTCATCTCGGGAGTGGCGCGGCAGCCGTCAAAAAGATGCACATCCACCCCGTTCTCGGTGGCAATGCGCGCGGCGTGTCTGGCGAAGTCCTCGGAGAAAAGCCGCGTGTCGTGGCTGATGACGATGGCCGGCCTGCCCGGCAGCGCGGCTTCGGCGCGATACTTTTTGATGTAGCTGACGAGACCGCGCGTGGCGCGTCCGACATTGTAGAAGTTCATGGCGTTTGTCCCCACGCACGGATGATCCGGCTTCTGACCGGGGCTGGCGGAGCCAAGCTCGGCCTTGGTGACAACCATGCCGATGGTCCGCCCGCGCAATCCGCCTGTGCCGAACTTCAAGGTCTGATAAAAGCGGTCGTCCAGCTCGCTCCAGTCCTTCGCGTCCACCAGTTCCTGGATGCTGTCCCGATAGACCTGACTTTTGCTGGCGGACAGCAGGGCCAGGCTGTTTTCCAGAGTGGATTTGAGGATCAGGTCCGCGTCAGCGGCGGCTTGGAGTTGGGCTTCAAGAGTCATAAAGAGAGGCCGAGAATAGCGGCGGCGGGCGACTTGGCAATCACCGAAGCGGCCCGGAAATCACGCGCTCAAAAGCGCCCTCCGAAACGATGTGGAAGAACCTTTCCCGCCGGACTGCTTCAAAGCCATCCGGTCTGGTTCAGGCGGCTGGTCAGCTCCATCTGGCGCTCGAGCTGCGCGGCGTAAAGCGCGGCGCGGGCGGGGTCGGGCCTGCAACGGGTGGTCTCGTCGAGCGCCACCAGGCGGGAGCAAAGCTCCTCATATGTGACAGCGGGCGATTTTTCATTCGCCAGCGCGTATGCGGCCTGGATGGCGGCGCCGAGCGCAGCGCCCTCGCTGGTGCTGAGTGTGACGACCTCGGCATTGAAGCAGTCCGCGGCGATTTGACGCCAGACGCCGCTCTTGCTGCCGCCGCCGGTGAGGCGTATCTCGGCGGGGTTCATGCCCAGATCGCGGAAACGTTTCAAACCGTAGGCCAGGCCCAGCGTGGCCCCTTCCACCGCCGCGCGCGCCAGATGGGCGGGTGTCATGTTGGCGGGGCGCAGACCGTGGATCACGCCGCTGCCTGCGGGCAGGTTCGGCGTGCGCTCGCCGTTGAGATAAGGCAGAAAGGCCACCCCATCCGCGCCAGCGGGCGCGCCGGCCACCGCGGCTTCGAGCTGCCTGATGTCCCAGCCGAACATCCCGCGCACCTGCTCGGTGACGACAGTGACATTCATCGTGCAGACAAGCGGCAGCCACTGGTCCGTGCTGTCGCAAAAAGCCGCCACCTCTCCCTGGCCGTCCACCACGGGCGAGCCGGCGACGCCGTAAAGCGTGCCGCTGGTGCCGAAGCTGGCGGTGATCACGCCCGGCTTGATGTTGCCAGTGCCGATGGCGCCCATCATGTTGTCACCGCCACCCGCGCTGACGATGACGCCTCCCGAAAGGCCCCACTCCGCCGCCAGCTCCGGACGAAGCCGGCCATGCACAGCGCGCGAGGAGCCCAGAGGCGGCAGCATGGAGCTCACGCGCGGATCAATATAGTCGCACAGCTCGCGGCACCACTCGCGGGTGCGCACATTCAGGATGCCCATGCCGGAGGCGTCCCCGTATTCCATGCGCTTCACTCCGGTGAGCCAGAAATTCAGATAATCATGCGGCAGCAGAATGGATGCGGTGCGGGCAAAATTTTCCGGCTCTTGCTGCTTCATCCACAGCAGCTTCGGGATCGTGTAACCCGGCAGCATGGCATTGCCCGCCAGGGCGATGACACCCGGCTGGCCGCCGAAATGATGGGCGATCTCCTCGCACTGCGCCTGGGTGGAGGTGTCGCACCACAGCTTGGCCGGGCGCACCGGCCGGTCGGCCGCATCCAGCGCCACCAGCCCGTGCTGCTGGCCGCTGACACCGATGCCGGCGATCCGGTCACGCTCCGCGCCCAGCTTTTCCAGGCACTGGCGCACGCAGTCGCGCACGGCATCCACCCAGGTTTGCGGATGCTGCTCCAGATGGCCGGGCGGCAGCCCCTCGATGAGATCATACGCGCTGTGACCGGAGGCCAGGATGCCGCCGGTGTCGAGGTCGAGCACGATGGCCTTGGTGCTCTGGGTGCCGCTGTCAATGCCGAGGAAATACATGATGGAGTGCTGTGAGTTGGGGCGGCATCCTAGACGCGCCCGGCGCGGCGCGGCAAATGAAGATTCGTGATTGACCCGCGCGAAGAAAATCGTTTAGCTAGGCCACCAACCCACCACCCCATGTCCGCAGCCATCCAGGAGGCGCCCGCCTCCGCCGCACCCGCCGCCGAAAAGCTCACCAAGAAAATCCTCACCGCCGACCATCCGACCTGGTGCCCCGGATGCGGTGACTTCGCCGTTCTGGCCGCTTTCTACAAGGTCCTGGAGAAGCTGCAGTATCCGCATGAAAAAATCGTCTGCGTGGCGGGCATCGGCTGCTCCTCGCGCTTCCCGTATTTCGTCAACAGCCACGGCATTCACTTCATCCATGGCCGCGCACTGCCGCTGGCCACCGGCATTTCCCTGAGCCGGCCGGATGTGCATGTGTTCGTCTTTGGCGGCGACGGCGACGGCTTCTCCATCGGCGGCAACCATCTGAACCACGCGGCGCGCAAGAATGTGAAGCTGACGTATGTGATCATGGACAACTTTGTCTATGGCCTGACCAAGAAGCAGACCAGCCCCACCAGCCCGCAGGGCTTCAAGTCCAAGACCGACCCGACGGGCAGCATTGACCGCCCGATCAACCCCATGAAGCAGCTCCTGGCCAGCGGAGCCACATTCATCGCCCGCACCCACGCCGCGCAGGTCAAGCACATGATGGACACCTTCGAGCGCGCCATTCTGCACGACGGCTTCTCCGTGGTGGAGTGCCTCAGCGAGTGCGTCATGTTTTACGCCGGCTCCTTCGATGACAGCACGCCGCGCAAAGGCGGTGTCTATGACCTCATAGACGAAACCCAGCATGACGTGAAGGATGACGTCGCGGCATTCAAACTGGCCGACCTGTCCTCGCCGGGCAAATTCGGCGTCTTCTACGAAGTCAGCCGCCCGACGAAAAACGCCCTGGAGCAGAAGTGGATAGACAGCACCCAGGCAAAACTGGCCGGCACCAGCCACAAGGAAATCCTGCGCAAGCGGCTCGAGGTCATGCGCTGACCTGAAGCCGCGCGCGGCCCGTCGCGACCCCATGCGCCTGCTCCTTTCCCCCCTTCTGCTCGCCGCCGCCGCGATCGCGCAGGACTCCCCTGCCCCGCCGCCGCCCTCCGAGTATCAAGGCCGGGTCATCGCCCAGACCATGCACTGGCAGGGCGCGGGCTGGCTGATCCGCAACAAGCGCGAGCGCGAGGAGGGCGCGGAGCGCATGAGGGAGGAATTAAGGCTCAAACCCGGCATGACCGTCTGCGACCTGGGCAGCGGCAACGGCTATCACACCCTGCCAATGGCGGAAAAAGTGGGGCCTGAAGGCAGGGTCTATGCCGTGGACATCCAGCCCGAGATGCTGGAAATGCTCAAGCAGCGCGCGGAAGCGCGGATGCTGGAGAACATCGAATGCATCATCAACTCGGAGACGGATCCGAAAATACCCGCCGGCTCGTGCGACATGATTCTGCTCGTGGATGTGTACCACGAGTTCTCCCATCCAGAGGAAATGCTGGCGGGCATCCGCAAGGCGCTGAAGCCGGACGGCGTGGTGGTGCTGGTGGAGTTCCGCGCCGAGGACGAGAGCGTGCCGATCAAACCGGAGCACAAAATGACCAAGGCGCAGATCAACAAAGAGCTGGAGCACAACGGCTTCAAACTCGCGCGCGAGTTTGACGGGCTGCCCTGGCAGCACATGATGTTTTTTGGCCTCGCTGAAAAGTGATGCCGCTCACTGCCCGCCCGTGACTTTGACGCCGGGGATGGCTGCCTGGAGTTGCTTGATGCCCGCGGGTGTGACCTTGCTCTGGAAGAGATAAACTTGCTTGAGCGATTTGATGTCCGCGATGTGCTTGACGCCCGCGTCGGTGACGCTCGTGCCGAACAGGTTGAGTGTCTGCAGCTTGTCGAGCTTCGCCAGCGCGGCGAGACCGGCGTCGGTGACCTGTGTCTGGCGCAGGTCCAGCGCCACAAGGCGGGTGAAAGTGGCGACTGTCCGCAACGCCTCATCGCTGATGACGGTGCGCCCCAGGTCCAGCCGGGCAATGTGATCCTTCAGTCCGGCCAGCGCGGCGACTTTTTCATCGTCGCTCTTGGTGACACCGGTGAGAAAGTCAGCCCGCAGCAGCGCGCCATCCACTTTCAACGGGGCGACCTGCGCGCCTGCGGCCCTGGCTTTTTCCAGGGCGTCGGAAGGCGCGGGTTTGAGGTCCTTTTCGAGCATGGCATACAGTTCCTCGTGCTCGCGCACTTGCGGGGTTGCGGGCTTCGCGGCCACCGCGTCCTTGGGCGCGCCTTCCATGTTCCCCGTCCAGCCGCCGAAGTCCGCCCCGGACTCGATCCACTCCTTCAGCAGGGCGATCTCGTCCTTGGTCAGCGGGTCGCCTTCCGGCGGCATGAACATGTCCTCATCCTCAGGCAGGGTGACGACTTCAAACATGTAGCTTTTCTTCAAATCACCAGGCACGAGCGCCGCCCCGGTCTCGCCTCCCTTGAGCATGGCCCATGCGGCATCAAGGCGCAGATCGGCCTTCGGCTTCTTGAGCCGCCCGTCCTCCTCAAAGGGCGCCTTGTGGCATTCCATGCACTTTTTTTCCAGCACGGGCAGGATTTGTTTCTGAAAATCCACGGCGGCATGAACTGGAGCGGCGGCGGCAATGATGAGCAAGATACGGGCTGTCGAAAGCATGGCTTGGGGAGGGTTTTGCCTTTCAGTGGGTCATGTCGGTTTTACCCGCCTGAAAAACAGGCGAGAGAAACGCTTGCCTCCAGGTCTTGTTTCAGGGAAAACTCAGCCACAACCCGTCTCCATGTCCATGCCCCACCGAATCCAAACCGGCGCCATCCTGCGGAACTCCACACTCGCGATCATCATGGGAGGCGGCGCCGGCACAAGGCTCTTCCCCCTGACCAAGGACCGCGCCAAGCCGGCCGTGCCGCTTGCGGGGAAATACCGGCTGGTGGACATCCCGATCAGCAACTGCATCAACTCAGGCGTGCGCCAGGTCTTTGTGCTCACCCAGTACAACAGCGCCTCGCTCAACCGGCACATCTCCCGCACCTACAACTTCGACCAGTTCCAGCGCGGCTTCGTGGAGGTGCTGGCGGCGCAGCAGACTCCCGAGGGCGAGCGCTGGTACCAGGGCACCGCCGACGCGGTGCGCAAAAATCTGCGCTACTTTCTCGAAGGCGACCATGAGTACTATCTCATCCTCAGCGGGGACCAGCTTTATCGCATGGACTTCCGCCAGGTCATGAGCCAGCATCTGGCATCCAAGGCGGACATCACCATCGCCACCCTGCCTGTCAATGCCCAGGACGCCACAGGCTTCGGCATCATGAAGACTGACACCGAGGGACGAATCCATGAATTCGTGGAAAAACCCAAGGATCCCGAAGTGCTCAAGAGCCTTGAGATGCCTGAGGCGACACTGCGCGCGCTGAGCCTGCCCGCCACGGAGCCGCGCTACCAGGCATCCATGGGCATTTACGTCTTCAACCGCAAAACTCTGGTCGAGTGCCTCGACAACGATTTGATGGACTTTGGCAAAAACATCATCCCCGGCGCGCTCAAGAAGTATCATGTGAACGCTTACAACTTCCAGGGCTACTGGGAGGACATCGGCACCATACGCTCGTTTTTCAACGCCAACCTGGACCTCTGCAAGCTGGTGCCCCAGTACGATTTCTTCGACTCCACAGCTCCCATATTCACGCATGCCCGCTTCCTTCCAGCCACCAAGATCAACGGCGCCCGGATTCGCGAGGCGTTGATCTCCGACGGCTGCATCATCACCGACGCCCATGTGGAGACCGCCGTCGTCGGCGTGCGCGCGATCATTGAGAGCGGCACGACCATTCGTGAAACCATCATCATGGGGGCGGATTTCTACGCGGGAGCCGCCGGCACCGATCCGAACCACGCGCCTCCAGGCATCGGGCGCAATTGCCGCATTGAGCGCGCCATCATTGATAAAAACGTCCACATCGGCGACAACGTGGTCATCACCCCCGAAGGCAAGCCGGACCACATGGACGGAGAGAATTTCTACATTCGTGACGGCATTGTCGTGGTCCCCAAAGGCGCTGTGATACCCGCCGGCACCTGGATTTGAGCTTTCCACGCTGAATGGATGCCGCGCTGCCCAGCCTTGCCGATTTTCTGGCCGAACCCATCGCCCGCCGGGCGCTTCTGGCGTGTTTGATGATCGGATTCGCCAACGGTTTCGTCAGCGCCTTCGTGGTGTTGAGAAAGTCGGCCTTGAAGATCGGCACGCTATCCCACGCTCTGCTGCCGGGCATCGCCTTGACGGTGCTCATCTTTGGCCTGGTGGCCTGGAGCGTGCTGGCGGGCGCGGTCATCGCCGCGCTCATCGTCGGGCTGGGCTCCATCTTCCTCTCGCGCACCTCGCGCCTGGACCAGGACACCTCGATGGGCATCCTCTACACCACCGCCTTTGCCGGCGGCTACCTGATCCTCACCCAGCTCAATGTGCGCCAGAAGCTGGATGAATGGCTCTTTGGCAGCATCGTGGGCATGGCCGACAGCGATTTATGGATCGCCTTCGGCATCAGCGCCTTCGCCGTCCTGGCTCTCACCGCGCTGCAAAGGCCGCTGCTCATCCACCTCTTCGAGCCGAACATCGCCGCCAGCCTCGGCGTGCCCGTGCGCTTTCTGAATTACGCCACTTTCACCATCACCATCCTCGTCCTGATCTCCTCGCTCCAGGCCGTGGGCTGCATTCTCAGTGTCGGTCTTCTGGTCATGCCCGCGGCGACGGTTTACCTCTTCACCGACAACGCGCGCACGCTGTTCTGGGGCGGCGGGATCATCGGAGCCGTCGGTCCGGTGGCCGCTTTTTTCATCAGCTATCCCCTGGGCTGGAGCGTCAGCGCCACCATCATCGTCGTGCTTGGCGCCTTGTTCCTGGCCGCCTACATCCTCAGTCCGCGCTACGGGCTTTTCAGCAAACGCGGGCGCGTCTGAGGATGGGACGCTGACACTGGCACCCCAAAAAAAAGCCAGGTGTGCCTGCCTCGCATGGCTGCGCCATACGGGCGTGCCGGGTGTGCGGGATCACCGCATCTCGCTGATGCTCACGGGCCTGCCTCCCTGCTCGGCGCTGCGGTCGGAGGCGAAGATGACCTCGAAGCTGCGCAGGGACTCGGTGAAGCTGGTCAGCGGCATGTCCCTGCCCTCGTCGAGCGCGTCGAAGAAGGCCTGGAACTGGGTGGCGTAGGGGTGGTCGCTCACATCGCCGGAGTCGAGCATCTTCATGGAGAGCTGGCTCCAAGCGGCCTTGTTGGTCTTGAGCTTGCTGCTGTGGAATTTGTTGTCGAGCAGACTGCCCTGGCTGCCGACCAGATGGGTGTGGAAGTAGTAGGGCTGAAGGCAGTCCACAATGGCGGCCGTCTTGCCAACGGAGCCGTTTTTGAACTTCACGAGCGTGACGCTGGAGGTGTCATACTCGTAAGGCGCGAAGATTTCGCTTTTTGAGCGTGTGCTGAAGCTTGTGACGGTGTCCACCTCTCCGCCCATGACCATGAGCAGGGCGTCGAGCGCGTGGCAGCCGGCGGTGAGCAGGGCGCTGCCGCCGTCCTTTTTGCCGATGTTCCAGCGGAACTGGCCGTACCAGGGGCCGATGCCGTGGTAGTAGTCCACCTCGCCGTAGTGCAGCTCGCCGAGGACGCCCTCGTCAATGAGCGCCTTGGTGGACTGGAACTGGCCGGAGAAGCGGCACTCGAAGCAGACGCAGCCTTTGACGCCGTTGGCAGAGGCGGCGGCTGCGATCTCGCGCACTTCCTGGAGGGAGTTCGCCATCGGCTTCTCCAAAATGATGTGCTTCTTCGCGTTGGCGGCGGCCACCGCCTGGTTGCGATGCTGGCTGGGGTAGCTGGTGATGTCCACCACATGGATGTCAGGGTCGGCGAGCATGGCGTCCACGTCTTGATACGCCTTGATGCTGCCGCCGTGCCTGGCGCTGAGATCGGCGCTGTCGAGCGGGCGGGACGAGTAGATGGCGGTGACCTGCGCCTGCCGGGTGGAGTTGATCGCCTCAATGTGGGCGGTGGCCGCCCAACCGTAACCGATGATGCCTACGTTGTGTTTTTTCATGATGAATCAAAGTGTGCTGGCGGCGGACGCGGGCCGCCGGGTTCTCATTCATTCCAGGACAGTTCAGCGCGCTTGTCACGCCTTTTTCTGCGCGGGCTTTTCACCTTCCTTGGATGCCGGGGCTTCTTCCGGCTTGGGCGGCTCCGGCAGGAGGAATTTCGTGATGCCCGGCATGGGCATGGCCGAGGGGGTGAAACTGTCGCCCCACTTCAAATCATCCGGCGCCAGATCCTGCGCGCAGGCGAGCATTTGGTCCCAGGTGATGAGCTGGCCGGTGTAGGCGGCCTCGCGGCCCATGATGGCGACGAGGGTGGAGAGCATCATGCGGTCTCCGTCGTTGATGGCCTCCCCCTTGCGGATGGACTGGAAGAGCGCCTCGTGCTCAAGGTCGTACATGTTCTTTTCCTCGCCTTTGTAGCGCCAGCGCTTTTCACCATCAATGAAGGGAACGCCGCCCTTGCCGATGACAAGCACGCCCTTCTCGCCGCGGATGATGTCCTGATTGTGGCCCTGGCAGCCTTTGATCTGGCGGGAGGCCATGTTGCAGACGAGACCGTTTTCCCACTCATAAGCGGCATGGAAGTGGTCGAAGATGTTGCCGTCCTCGGCGGGGATCTGCCGCCCGCCGGTGCCGATGCAGCTCATGGGCGGCTTGTCGCCCATGGCCCAGCAGATTTTGTCCACGCTGTGGACGGCCTGCTCCACCAGGCTGTCACCGCTGAGCCAGGAGAAGTTGTACCAGTTGCGCACCTGCCACTCCACATCACTCATGCCCGGCGGGCGCGCGCTGGCGGGAGGCATGGGTTTGACCGGCCCGGTGTGGTAGGTGGAATAGACGCTGGCCAGCCTGCCGATCTGGCCATCCAGCACGCGTTTGAAAGCCTCTCCGCGTGAAATGCTGTAGCGCCAGCAGAAACCGGCCACGACACTAAGCTTCTTCTCCTTCGCCTTGTTCACCGCCGCCATCGCCAGGTGGTAGCCAATGGTGTCAACGGCCATGGGTTTTTCGCTGAAAATGTGCTTTCCCGCATCCACCGCAGCCATCAAATGCACCGGACGAAATCCCGGAGGGCTGGCCAGCAGCACCACGTCCACGCCGCTGTCAATGAGCTGCTTGTAGGAATCCAGACCGACAAACTGCTTGTCCGGCTTCACATCCACGCGGTCGGGGAATTTCTGCGAGAGGCTGGCAATGCTTTTTTCGATCTGCCCGGCCTCCACATCCGCCATCGCCACCAGCTTGCCATTGTACTCGGCCCCCAGAGCCTGCGCCGCCGCACCCGTGCCGCGCCCGCCGCAGCCCACGAGGCCGATGCGCAGCGTCTCCTGGGAGTCGGCTTTCTGCTGCGCCCTCAGGGTCGTGGCGGCGGTGATGATGGCGGCTGAGCCCGTGGCTTGCGAAAACTGGCGGCGGTTCATGAAGGGTGTGGTCATGCGAGGCAAGAAATCGCGGAAGGCGCGGAAGACCTTTCAGAGGAAAACCATCTGTCCGCGAACCCGGACGCATGAACTTGAAGTGCGCAAGAGCACATGATCGCTCCCCAAGACGTCTCCTGGAGTTTGGCGCATGAATTTGAGAGAGCGGCAAGGGCTTCGGTGACATCAAGGAATGAGCCGGTGTCCATAAGGCCCATAAAACCTGCGGCCCGGAAGCGAATGATGAGTGTCGTAAGCCGTCTTCAGCCATGAAAGCGGAACGGTGAAAAAAGTTGCACAATGACACCATTTCCTGGCTCGCCTTCGTGCGCGGAGAAAGATGCCTGCGGCGCACCATCTCACGGAATGCACATGCTTCTGCCACGGAAGCACATGCTTTTGCCGCAGAAGCACATGCTTTTGCCGCGGAAGCTGTGGCTTTTTCCACGGAAACACGCCCATGAGCGGCAGCGGCGAGGACTCCGGCGCGGGCACCTGCGGGGGCTCGTGCGATGCGTGAGGGTTGCCAGCCAGTTCATGGAGCCACTCTCCGGCAAACCGGCGCGCTGTCGCATTCGCCTGGCCAGACTCGCCCCGCTGCCGGGAGCGGCGTCCCATCGGGCACGGCCCTGCGCTTCAGAGTGGATGTCCTCCCGCCTTGCACAGGGCGCTTTGCGGCCCGTTTGTTGCAGGCACCCCCCCGAAGCAGGGCGCGGTGGCGCAGGCGGCCGACTCCGGCGCCATCCCCGCCGCCTCCGCCACCCGCCGCACCCAGGGTTTGACTTCCGGACTCTTTTTTGCTGTCATGGATCAATAAAGAAAAATTTCATGAAATTCAGCCGCCGCGCCAAATCACAACTTCGAAATGCCTCTCTCCACTTATGGTCGAATTTTCCACCGCTTCAACACAGAACCATTGACGAATCCCGTTCGCCGATGCATTCGTGTGTCTAAACAACGTTCGGCCAAGAAACGGAATCCACTCGCAAGATGAACTCATCCCTCCAACATGAACAACTCTGGCTCTCCTGTATTGGGTCGTTCTGCCAACATCAACCAGTCCCCGTTCTAATCACGCACTGTGCCGCAGTTGTCGATGAGGAACCTAACATTACCGAGCATGAATCAGCTTTCACTTGGAAAACACCTCAGAGTTTGGCGTGACACGGCATGGGCCCTTGTTCCTGACACGCTCCAAGGGGTATTGGAGGGCGCAATCAAAGGTAGCTTGCTAGGTGTTGTCCTGCGCTATTTGCCATCTTGGGGACTTCGCAGCTTAGAGGTCAACGTAACCGACAACTGGCCCTCAGCAGCGAGAAGCTTTGTCGAAATCATGAAACTCACGGAGCAGCTTTCGATTTGGCATGTCACCCTGTTTGGTGTGGTGGTTCTTGGTGGCGCAGCCGTCTCGAGTGAATTTGCAAGGGCGTATCGCGGTAGTTTTCTGAAACAGTATTGGCCGTTCCTCGGAGATCCTAAGGTCTCAGATATTCCATTGTTACTCCAAGCGTTGTCCAACGATAAGCATTGGATAAGAAAGGATGCTTGCACACTGCTCGGTAAGCTAGGTCTTGCAGCGAAAGATGCAAACCCGACACTAATCGCACATTTTCACAAGTGCCTGTCCGCCCAACAACCTAACAAACCCGGGGAGTTGTTAGATCAAGCTTACGCAGCGGAGGAGGTTTCGATGGCAATCGGCAGTCTGAACGGCATCAATGATCGATGGTTGCTCTTATTCATTTCGGATATTACTGAAGGTCACTTCTATACTATGGTTGATACGCCAAAAGACGAGGGCACATTAAAAGCACAAGCGGAGCGGCGCGCCGCTTTTTCCCGTTCCTCTCCGTTGCCTGATTCAGATACCAACGCGTCGGCTCAAAACTATCTTATTCAAGCGCGGCATCATTACACAAAGATTTTCGACCACACAACGGCAATTCCTCCTCACTTTATGAGTTGTCTCAAATGGCTCCATAATTTGACTTTATCAGACAACGCACTACATGAATAGCCAGCCCAATTTGTTGCGAGCAGAGACTCCGAGTAAAACCACACTCCCTGAGGGATGCTCCAGACCAAATGAGGCAGAACAAACGGGTGCAGGCAACCGGCGTTTAAGCTCTGTGCGAGATTGACGCTTTTACCCGCCGGTGCCTGACCCTTGACGTTGATATGGCTCCGGTTTTGGCAAGTGGGAATGTGCGTTCGCTGTCATTTTCATGACCTTTTGCTTGGTTTGTTCTTCTCACCTCAGAAGCAGGCTGACCGACCAGGCTGACTCTTGTCACTTCGGTGGTTATGCTGACATTCGCGTGCTGGGTAACGCATTTCTTTTGTTCACCGCGGCCTGGTTCTCACAGTCTCGGCTCGAGTGCTCCAGCGGTGTTCACCGCCTTGATCTCATAACGTCTATCGTGTGCTGGCCTCCGCGTCGATCAGCCTGGTTCTAAGGTGCGAAAGAAGGGGGGTGGATGGTGTGCTGTTTGGCTAACAGGAAGGAAACCGATCCGGGTTTATTTGGCGGCCTGGAGTTTGAGCGTGTACTCGCGCCCTTTGCGCCCAGCCTGTTTGCCCTGTGGACGGGGCCGCTGCCGACGCTCAAAGGGTGCTGCGCCTTCGGGGGGTGGTGTGGTGATGCGCATGAGTTCCCAGACAAAGGCGCAAAGCTCCCGCGCCAGGGCGGTCTGCACTTTCTGCCGTGTCTTGCCGCGCGCGGCCAGCAGCCGTCCTTTTTCATGCAACCGGTGTTGGCAGCGCCAGGAGAGTTCCATGACGGCGCGGCGATGGGGTTTGGGGATGGCCTCCTGCCTTCGGCTCAGGGGGCTGCTCACTTTGGGCGGCAGACGATAGTGCTGGGCGCACTCGTTGAAGATCCAGCGCAGATGGCCGTTGCCACATTTGGTGATGCTGCCCTGCGCGCGGCTGCCGCCGCTGCTGCTTTGATGCCTTCGCTCCGCTCGCTCAGGCACCCTGCGGGCTACGCTTCGCTTCGTCCATCTCGCCTCCGTCCCTCGGCTCGATTCGCTGGGGACCAGTCCCAGGTAGGCCATCAACTGGCGCGGGTGGGCAAAGCGGTGGATGTCGCCGATCTCGCTGACAGTGATCATGGCAGCCACGGTTTGATAACCGCGAAAGGCCATCAAGGACTTCACCACGGGGGCCAGGTGCCAGTCTTCCAGCAGGGCCGTCATCTGCGCTTCGATTCGTTCGATGCGCTCACCCACCGTGTCGATGGCCATCAAGTACTCCTCCAGCACCACCCTCATCGCTGGGTGAGGGAGTGACAGCTCGCGCAAGTAGCGCAGGTGGGCTTGGCTCCAGGCCGTTTTTTCACTGTAGCGGTAGCCGTTGCGCAACAAGAAGGCCTTGAGCTGGTGGCGGCCGCTGCGCAGATCATGAACGGCATCGGTGCGGGCGCGGCAGAGGTCGCGAATGGCTTCGTCCCGCTCATCGGGGATGTGAACGGCAGTGAGTTCCCCGGCACGGTGAAGGCGGGCCAGCATCCGCGCGTCGCGCCGGTCGGTCTTGATCTTGTCCCCCGAGCCTTTCGGTGTGAGCGAGGGCGCGACGACATCGCAGGCGATGCCCTTCTTCTTCAGGTGACGTGCCAGCACGAAGCCGCAGGGACCCGCCTCGTAGCAGACACGCAGCTCCTTTCCAGGATGACCCAGCTTGTGCAGCAGCTTGTCAACACTGTGCAGGCCGCTGGAGATGAGGCCGTGGTTGCGAACCTCGCCATCGCGCCCCGCCTCGGCGATGGCGACGGCGATGTTTTCGGCATGGACATCAAGGCCCAAATACAATACTTCTTTGCTCATATGATGTGGTGTGTTGGTTGCTCTTCATTCGGTTCGTCCGGCAAGGACCACGCGTCCTTCCCCGAACATGCGGACAGGCTTCGCCAGAAGCAGCCCGCGATTCCCATGCAGCCAGCACACCACGCCTCTTTCAACAAGTCGTGCCGCGCTTCCGGTCAGCTCGCGCTGGCCGGGCCGCAGCCATAAAGTCTCGCAAGCATGGCCGGGATTCTTTTCAGAGGTCCTTTCAATGAGGTGCCGCTGCTCTGTATTTCGACGGGTGAGAGCGGCGCGTGATCATGACGAGCTGACGCCTTGGGTTTGGCGTTGAACTCCAGTTGCGGAGTCCCTGGAGCGATTCCCGCCGCGCGCATGAATCCGCCTTGGCCGCCCGGTCCGCCTGTGCCAGGGTGCGGCCATGCAATCGAAAATCCTCAAGCTGCTCGCGCGGCCCTGTTACAAGCCCGCCAACATCCCCGAACTGCTCCAGCAGCTCCGCCTCCCGCCGAACCAGCAGCAGGAGCTGCAGCGCGCGCTCGCCGGCCTGCTGGCCGAGGGCCGCGTCGTGCGCACGAAGGGGAACCGCCACATCCTCGCCGCCGAGGCCGACCTGGTGCCGGGCGTCATCCAGATCACCCGCGGGGGGCGCGGCTTTGTCCAGCCCGACGAGCCTGGCCGCCCGGAGATCGGCATCCCTGAAAACGCCACCGCCACCGCCATCCACGGCGACCGCGTGCTGGTGCGCCTGGATGTGAAGCCGCAGGGCCTGCGCAAAAGCGCCGCGCCCGGCGAGGCGAGCGGCGCCGTGGTGCGCGTGCTGGAGCGGGCGCGCAGCCGCTTTGTCGGCACCCTGCACCGGGGGAAAAAATTCCTCCACGTCACGCCGGACGATCCGCGCCTGCCCTCCGCCATTTATGTGCCCGAGCCGCGCGATGTGGGCCGCCCCGCGCGCATCGGGGACAAGGTCGTCGTCGAGATCCTCGGCTGGGAGGAGCGCGGGGTGCCGCCCGAGGGCGAGGTCATCGAAGTCCTCGGCGCGCCCGACGAGGAGGGTGTGGACATGCTCTCCGTGCTCCGGCATTACGACCTGCCGCTGCACTTCCCCAAGCCCGTGCTCGCCGAGGCCAGCGCCATCGCCCGCTCGCGGCCCGACAACCAGCCCGCGCCGGAGGAGCGCGCGGGGCGCGTGGACTGCCGCGCGCATCCGGTCATCACCATTGACCCGGATGACGCCAAGGACTTTGACGACGCCATCTGCGTGCAGCGCCAGGACGGGGATCAATGGCGGCTGTGGGTCCACATCGCCGATGTCTCCCATTACGTCCGCCCCGGCAGCGCGCTGGACACCGAGGCGCGCCGGCGCGGCAACTCCACCTACCTCGTGGACCGTGTCATTCCCATGCTGCCGGAGGCCTTGAGCAACGAGCTGTGCTCGCTCAAGCCGGGCCTCGACCGTCTGACGAAGTGCGTCGAGTTCGTGCTGGGCGGCGACGGCAAAGTCGTCAGCGCCAGGTTTTACCCAGCGGTCATCCACTCGCGGCGCCGCTTCAGCTATCAGGAGGCTTTTGCCTGCATCCAGCGCGCGCCGCGGGATTCGCTGGAGCGGATGCTGCACGACGCGCACACCCTGGCGCAGCGCGTGCGCAAGCTGCGCTTCGCCAACGGCTCCCTGGACCTCGACTTCCCCGAAAACAAAATCCGCCTCGACGCCCAAGGCCGCGTCCTGCGCATCGAGCGCATGGAAAACGACGCCTCCCACCAGCTCATCGAGGAGTTCATGCTCCTGGCCAACGAGGCCGTGGCGGGCCGGCTGCTGGAGACGAACCGCCCCGCCGTCCACCGCATCCACGAGCCGCCGAAGGAAAAGCGCCTCAACGACTACCGCGAGGAAGTGCTCAGCCACGGCGTGCGCTGCGGCAACCTGACGCACCGGCCCGAAGTGCAAAAACTGCTCGCCAAGCTGAACACCCTTCCCATCGGCCAGGCGCTGAAGATCGGCTTTTTAAAATCCCTCATGCGCGCCCGCTACTCCACCGAGCCGCTGGGGCACTACGGACTGGCCAAGAAAAAGTACACCCACTTCACCTCCCCCATCCGCCGCTACGCGGACCTCGTCGTGCATCGCGCGCTTTTTGAAAAAATCCGCCTCCAGAACAGCGAGGCGAAAAAGATCGCCGACCACATCTCCACCACCGAGCGCAACAGCGCCGACGCCGAGCGCGACAGCCGCGATGTCAAACTCCACGCCTACCTCAACGCGCAGATCGAGTCCGGCGAGCCGCACACCTACCGCGCGCTCGTCACCGATGTGCGGAACTTCGGCTTCTTTGTGGACGTGCCCGACCTCGGCATGAGCGGCCTCGTGCCCCTCTCCGCCATCCCGGACGACTTCTTCCTCTTCGACCCCGCGCGCGGCCATCTCGTCGGCCGCCGCACCCGCCGCGTCATCCGCCTCGGCGACGAGATGCCCGTGCAGATTCACAAAGTGGACAGCGCCAGCAAGCGCGTGGACTTCAAGCCCGCCGACGCGCCCGCGCAAAAGCACGGCTGCGGCAAACCGCAGCCCTCCAAACCCGGCGGACACGGCGCGGAGCGCGGCAGGCAGGACCGCGGGCCGCGCGGGAAAGGCGGCGCCAAAGACAAGCCGCAACGCAGGGGCGGGAAAAACAGGCGCGCCGGATCGTAGCCCGCAGGCAAAGTGGCGCGGCTTTCGCCCCGCTTCACAGCATTGCCATCCGGCTCGCAGCGGGCATCATAGGCGCGGCCCGCACCGATGCGCTACCTGCTCCACGAACACCCCGCCTTTCCCGGACTCCTCTCGAGGGAGGATCTCTTCGTGCTGGTGGAGCGCGGCTCCCTGCGCCGGGGGGACCTTTGCACGGACACCCTGACGCGCCGCGACCACACCGTGGGCGAAGTCATCAGCGGCATGAAACCGCCGCGCGGCGGCACGGCGCGCGTGGCGCGCCCCTCCTTCCAGGAAATCCGCGCCGATCTGCCGCACGATCCGCCCCCGGAGGACATGGAGCCTGACGAGGCCGGGGACGAGGAAACGGAGGCCGGTGATGAAGATGACGAAGGGGAGGATTCCGAAGGCGACGTGGAGGATGGGGATGACGGCGGCGAGGAAACCATCCAGCTTCACGCGCATCCCTCCTGGCTGAACTATCCGGGCAGCTTTTTCCTCATCCTGCTGCTGCTGGGCGGCGCGGGCTGGCTGCTCGCCTACGGCGGCGAGTACGCGCTCATCCCCCTGCTGGCGGCGCTGGCCTGGCTGCTGGGCGTGGCCATCGCGCGCTTCTCCACGGATTACATGGTCACCGACGAGCGCGTGGAAAAGGTCTGGGGCATCCTCGGGCGCAGCTCCAAGGAGGTGCGCATCTGCGACATCCGCAGCATTGATGTCTATCAAAAAGGGGTGCTCGGCCTGCTTGGCGTCGGCACCGTGGATGTCTCCTCCGCCGGCAACTCCGGCGTGGAGGTCAGCTTCAAAAACATGCGCGGCGCCCACGCGGTGAAGCATCTCGTGCGCAGGCTCCAGCGCGGCTCGTGCGCGGGCTGAGTTTTTTTCACCGCCTCCCAAGAACCCCGCAGCCCCCGCGTCATGCACGCCGGACACGCCACTCATGCACGACCCGCACCACCGCTTCCAAGAGCTGCTCACGCGCCATGAGCGTCCGCTCATCCGCTACGCCCACAGCATCACCGGGAACCTGGAGGACGCGCGGGACGTGGTGCAGGACGTGTTCGTCAAGCTCAGCCAAAACCTCCACGCCATCGGGGAGGCCCGCCTCACCTCCTGGCTCTTCACCGTCTGCAAAAACCGCGCGCTCGACCACCTGCGCAAACACCAACGCCTCATCGTCATGGAAAACGAAACCCTCGATCTGGAAACCTCCCCTGCCCCGCGCCCCGGTGACGAGCTGGATCAGCGCGAGACCGCCTCCACCCTGCGCGCCCTCATTGATGAGCTGCCCGCCCGCCAGCGCGAGGCCGTGCGTCTCAAGTTCATCGCCGGCCTCGATTACAAGGAGATCAGCCAGGCCATGCAGACCAGCCTCGGCAATGTCGGCTACCTCATCCACCACGGCGTGCAGGCCCTGCGCGTGAAGTGGCGGGAGATGGAGCAGGGCGCGGGAGTGGCGCGGGTCTAGTCGCGCTTCCAGACACGAAACATTCAACAAGCAAACCACATCCCCATGAAACCCGAACACATCACCGCCTGGGCGCTCAACGAGCTGCTGCCCGAGGAAACCGCCGCGCTGGAAGACGCGCTCCAGGAAAACCCGCAGGCGCTCAATGACGCGCAAGACGCGCGCGCCTTCTGCGACATGCTCACTCGCGAGCTGACGGATGAGTCGCTGGCCCTCGCTCCAGATCAACGCGACCTCTTGCAAAGCATGTCTCTGGCTCAGCCCAACCACCGCCCGGTGACGCTGGCTACTCGGAGACCTCATCACGGCTGGAGCTGGCAGGGCCCCACCGGACTGGCGGCGGCGGCATGTGTGGCGCTGCTGGCGTGGATGGGGATGAAACAGGAGGTGGAGCAGCAGCCTGAAATGGCGAAGGATGAGAGAGATCTGTCCGCCTCCGAGCCGTCCGCCACGGTCCGTGTCATGCCGCCGGAGCCGGATACGAGAATACGGCATAAGGTCCAGGAGAAAAAGCCGGTGCCCCTCCCAGAATCTGAGGCCAGACGGCGGGCGCTGACTAGTGCAAGCCCGGTGACCTCATCCAGTGAGATGCCGTCTCTCCAACTTGCCGCCGCTCCTGTTGAGAGCAAACCATTGACGCTGCCAGGAGCCACTCGAGTTTATGGACGTGGTGCGCCCGCCTCCCCATCCGCTCCGGCGCAACCGCAAGGCACTTTGATTGCTGGTGACAAGATCGTTCTCAGCGGAGGCTTTGTTTTGACTGGCTCGGCCACAACTCTGGAAAATACTGGCACCGGCTCGCTGACGATCGCGGACACGCCTGCGGATGCATATCCATATCGCGTCGGGCGGAATGACACCTCCGGAGAATCCTACACCCGAATCGTCGAGAACAGCCTGCTCGATGTACAGCGCGAGCCGCTTTCCACGTTCTCGATAGATGTGGACACAGCCTCGTATGCGAATGTGCGGCGCTTTTTGAACCAGAACACCCGCCCGCCAGCGGACGCGGTGCGCATCGAGGAACTGGTGAATTATTTCCCGACCTCGGAGGAGGGGCCGCCGCCGGGAGCGGAGCATCCCTTTGCGGTGAAGGTGGAGATTTCCTCCTGCCCCTGGCAGCCCCGGCACCGCCTGGCCCGCGTGCATCTCCAGGCGCGGGACATCGGCCGGGAGCGGCCAGCCTCGAACCTCGTCTTCCTCGTGGACGTGTCCGGCTCCATGAGTTCGGAGGACAAGCTGCCGCTCGTGCGGCGCAGCCTGCAAATGCTGGCGGAGCGTCTCGGCGAGAATGACCGCGTCTCCATGGTCACCTACGCCGGCGGCACGCAGGTGGTGCTGCCCTCGGTGAACGGTCTGCAAAAAGCGAACATCATCGCCGCCATAGACCGCCTTCAGTCCGGCGGCAGCACGCATGGCAGCGCGGGCATCCGCCTGGCGTATGAGCAGGCCGTGGCGGGTTTCATCCAGGGAGGCGTGAACCGCGTCATCCTCTGCACGGACGGCGACTTCAACGTGGGCATCAGCGACCCCGCCGAACTGGAGGGCTTCATCACCGAAAAGGCGCGCAGCGGCGTCTTCCTCAGCGTGCTCGGCTTCGGCACCGGCAACCTGCAGGACCGCACCATGGAAACCCTGGCCGACAAGGGCAACGGCAACTACGCCTATGTGGACAGCCTCGGCGAGGCGCGCAAAGTACTCGTCGAGCAGATGAACGGCACCCTCGTCACCGTGGCCAAGGATGTGAAAATCCAGATCGAGTTCAACCCCGCCGTGGTGCGCCAATACCGGCTCATCGGTTATGAAAACCGCCTGCTCGCCAAAGAGGACTTCAACGACGACACCAAGGACGCCGGCGAGATCGGCGCCGGGCACAATGTCACCGCTCTGTATGAGCTCGTGCCCGCCCATCTGCCCGCCGGCGAGCCGCCGCGCCCGCTGGTGGACGGCCTCAAATATCAGCGCCAGATCGCCAGCCCGCCGGCGCTGGCCGCCACACCCGCCGCCGCCAGCGGCGAGGCCATGACCGTGAAGCTGCGCTACAAAGAGCCCGATGGCGGGACCAGCCGCCTGCTCGAAGTGCCGGTGCGGGACACGGGCGCGGACCTCCGGGCGGCGGGAGGCGAGCTCCAGTTCAGCGCGGCGGTGGCCGGCTTCGGCCTGCTGCTGCGCGGGTCATCCCACGCCGGCCAGCTCACCTGGGAGCAGGTGCGGGAGCTGGCGCTCAAAGGCAAGGGCGCCGATCCCCTCGGTTATCGCGGCGAGTTCATCCAGCTCATTGAAAAAGCGCGCGGTCTCAGCGGGCAGGACCGCGCGCCGCGCTGAGGCTCACTCCTCCTCCACCAGCACCAGCGCGCGGGAGAAGTCGCACACCGTCAGCCGCGCGCGCGCCTTCGCGCCCGGCTCCAGGATGAGCGGCGCGGACTCCTCCGGGCGGAAGGCCAGCACGGCGCGTCCGTTCGGCAGGCGGGCGTGCCAGGCGCGCGCGCTTTGCGCGCCCTCGATGGTCAGCAGCGTGTCAACGGTCTGCGGGATCATGGCACATCAGCGGCGGGCGGCGCTTTCTTCGCCGCCGGGCCGGCGGGTTCGGGCCTGGCGGCGGGCCATTTCACCTTGCTGGCCTCCAGGTGCGCGCTGGCGCGCAGCATGTCCACCGCGCGCTGGAGCACCGTGTCGCGCAGCAGCGGCGCGTCCTCCCCGCTCTCCCCGCCCGTGCTGCGGCGGATGTAGGACTCGATCTCGGGGTTCTTGCGCGCGAGCAGCGCGGCCTCGTTGAAGCGCGGCACTTGCGTGTCAAAGATGGTGTCCCCCACGGTGACACGGGCGGCGAAGATCTTGTGCTTGTCGGCGGCGGGCAGGCGCACCGGGAAGTCGGGCGGCACGCCCTTTTTGAAAAACGAGGTGTCGTCGGCCAGCAGCATCTCGGCCCTGGCGAAGCGCAGCAGCCATGCGTCATCCAGCGGCAGCGATTCGTAGCGCACCGTGGCGCCGCGTGTTTTCTCCCCCACCACCAGCGCCTGCCTGCGCGCGCGCAGCACCGCCGCCAGCGTCTCGCCCAGATTGCAGGTCTCCGCGTCGGCGAGCAGGATCACCGGGCGCGTCCACACCGGCTCGCGCGAGGCGAGGAAGAGCCGCGCGTCATCCCGCCCCGGCTGCTTGAGTTTGAACATCAGCTCCCCGCGCGGCAGGAACAGCTCCAGCATGGCGGCCGCCAGCTCGAACTCCCCCGGCGGCGCCGGGCTGCGCAGGTCCAGGATCAAATGCCGCGTCCGCGCGTGCCCGCGCAGCTTTTGCTCCATCGCCGGCGCCGTGCCCTCGTCGAAACTGCGCGGCTTGAGATACAGGATGTCATCCGCCAGCAGCTCCGCCAGCAGGCCCGTGCGGGTCAGCGCCGGCAGCGCCTCCGTGCGCGGCGCCAGTTCCGCGCCCAGGTCCAGCCTGTCCAGCAGCCCCTGGAAAGCCGCGCGGTTCAGTTCGTCGTGCGTCAGGTCCGCGCCCCGGATGTACTCGCCGCGCAGGATTTGGAAGGCGTTTTGCAGAGCCCCCTGCGACAGCTCGTCCACCCCGCGCGCAGGCTCCGCCCCCTGCGCCGCCGCCTGGCAAAACACTGCCGCCAGCCAAAGCCCCGCCGCCTTCCCTGCCAGGGAAAACACGGGCGGCGCGGCATTGGGGAAAGACAGCATGGGCGGAGGCGTGGACTGCCGCGCATCTTCTGTGCTCCACCCCGCGCGTCAAAGGCGAAGCGACAAAAAAGAAGATTCACCGCGCCATCCCGGGGGATCCCATTCACCGCCGCCCTTTGAGCCGGGAGATCATTTCGCGGATGTCGCCGGCGCCTTTGACGGCGACGTAGAGGGTGACGCTGCTGTACCAGAGCAGCGCGGCGGCGGTGAGCAGGAGCCAGAAGGTGGTCATGGGGCTTTGGGGGCGGGTTTGAGCAGGGAGCCGGCGATCATGCCCAGGGCTGCGGCGGCGAAGGCGGCGAGGCCGGCGATGTCCTTGCCGACGGAGGCGGCCCAGGCGGCGGTGGAGGGCAGCTTTTCCAGGGTGAGGTGCGCCACGGGCACGAGCGCGCCAAGCAGGATGCCGCCGAGCGCGCCCCAGTTGTTGGCGCGCTTCCAGTAGCAGCAGGCGATGAGCAGCACGGACATGCTGCTCAGATAAATGGAGCCGGTGAGCAGGAGGTAGGACCAGACATTGCCCTCGATCTTGTAAAACAGGCCGAAGACGAGCAGATAGACGCCGATGAGGGCGACGATGCAGCGGTTCCACCGGATGGCGCGCGCGTCGGGCCAGGGACGGCGGCGGAAGGGGGCCAGGATGTCATTGTAAATGACGCTGCCCCAACTGAGCATGTAGCTGGAGTTCGTGCTCATGTCGGCGGCGAGCATGGCGGCGATGAGCAGGCCCATGAGTCCGATGGGCAGGAAGCCGCCGAGGAACTCGGGCAGGGCGAGCAGGGAGGCATCCGCCAGGCGCGCCCGGGCCTCGTCGGAAACGGCGGCGAGTTCGGCGGTGTCGAGTCCGGCCAGCGGCTGCCCCACGGGCGAGGCGGAGATTTTTTCCGCGACAGCGGCGGGCAGGGCGGCTCGGTCGGTCTCGTTGAGAGCCTTCAGCGGCGCCCAGCCGAGCACGGCCAGTGCGGCCATGCCCCAGATGCCGGGCAGGAGGAAGCGGCAGACGAAGAAGAAACTGGTGCGCGTGTAGATGCGCCGGCTGGTGGCGCTGTCGCGCGCGGAGAGCACGCGGACGATGACGGCCTGCCAGGTGAGGGCGGCGGCGGTGTTGGCGATGAATTGGTTGATGAGGAAGGGCCAGCCGAGGGATGGATTTGCCAGCGGGTTGAACCCGCCTTCGCCATGGTGCGCGCGCACGCTCTCCACCACGCGGTCCCAGCCCACCTCCTTCAAGACCAGCACGCTGACGACGACGAGGCCTGCGCTCATGACGATGAATTGCAGGTAGTCGGTGACGAGCACGCTGAGCATGCCGCCGAGCACGGTGTAGACGACGACCATGAGCAGGAGGGCGGTCATGAGCAGCGCCAGGTGGGAGAGGTCGAAGCCGGCGACGGTGCAGAGGAATTTGCCGCCGATCTGGAGGAAGACGCCCATGTTCAGCAGGCCGCCCATGACGATGACGACGCCGGAGAGCCAGCGCACGGCGCGTCCGAAGCGGCGCTCGAACATTTCCGGCAGGGTCATGGCTCCGGCCTCGCGCAGGGGCTTGATGCAGAAGCCGGTGAGGCCGATGAGCGCCATGGCCGCCGCCTGGCACAGCCCCGGCACGGCGCCGCTGAACCCGTGCGTGTAACCCGCCTGCGCGGTGTACATGCAGGTGATGATGCCGAACTCGGTGGCCGCCAGGGAGGCGATGCCGAGGTGCAGCCTCACCTCCCGCCCGGCCACGAGGTAATCCTCCAGCTTCCCCACATGCCGCCGCATGGCCAGCCCGGCGGCCATGGTCACCAGCAGGTAAATGCCGACGATGCCGCCATCGAGCAGCCAGTGGAAATGGGTGGGGGCGGGCATGTGTGCGGGCGGGGAATGACTTCGAAAGGTAGAATCGCCGCCTGGGAAGTGTCGAATCAATTCTGGCTCCGTAGGGTGCCTCCGCCGCGAACGCGGAGAAAAATTCCCGCCAGCAACATGAGGGCGCTCAGCAACAGGAGAAGATTCGCCTCCCAGTGATAAAGCATGTTTGCCCAGAAAGGCTCCACAAGCACGGGCTGCCCTAGTTCATCAAGCACGATATTGGCATTTGCATCAAGCATCTCGACCACAACGCTGCCAAGACGAACCAACCCGATACTGAGGAGGAATAGAATCCATGCCGTCAGAAAGCAAAGATTGGACCCCGAATGTTTCCTGGATGCCATGAATGAAACCTATCCCATGAATGGAAATCCATCCAAACTTTCAATTTCAAAACGGAGACGCCGGACCTTATTAATGCCATCACCATGAAACCTGTGGATTCGTCAGACAGAAATGACAGCGGAGCGGGAGCCGGGTGGCGGGCGGCATGGCTGGTCATCCTGGTGCTGGCTTCTGTCATGCCCTGCCTTCACTGGTGGTACGATATTGCGGGGATCATCGAACGATTCCGGAATCCACCGGGTTTGCTGCCCGCTCACTGGCTGTTTTTTCGCTGGACGGGTGAGATGGCAGGCTGCGCCCTTGTGTTCGCGGCATTTGCGGGCATTTGGGCGTGGAGACATCCCCGGCACAGGCGCGCCGCCATAGTGATCGCAGTCATTGCCGTCCTGGCTTCGAGTGTTGCGAGCGCCATGATTGCGTCATGGTTGCTGACCTCGTTGATCCATGAGGAGGGCCGGCACAGCGCCGAAGAACGGCACAATCTGAACACGGCGCCTGCCGCGACCAGGAATTGAATCGAAGATCGAAGACGCAAGGCATCAACAACCCGATGCCGTCCGCCGGAGCATGGAAGCATGAGGGGAGGCGGATGGGATCACAAACCAGGTGGCAGGGGCATTCCATGCCAGCGCTGGAAAGAGCGCGCGTTTTTCCGCCTCCGTGCCCGCGCCTTCCAGGCTAGCTTGCGCGCGGTAGCCATCATGTCGAAGCCCATGAGCAGGCGCTCCTGCGGGGTCTTGCGCATCATCGCCGAGAACAGCCGCGCGTTCATCTCCGGCGGCGTGTCCTTCACGGCGAAACCCGTGCCGGCATGTCTATCAGATTCAATGCGGCTGGCCATGTTTTGAGATGCTCCGTGTCGCATCCGCTGGCAATCAGGTCCTCCACGTCGGCGAATTTCGCGTCTTTACATCGGCAGCCGGCGCATGGTATTTGGACGTAAATCAACGGGATGACGGGCGGCATTGTCTGAAATCCCATCCGCTGTCCTGAAGCCCCCGACCCCATGAAACCTCCCTCCCCGCGCCCGCTGGCGGCTGCCGTCCTGGCCTTGTGCTGCGCGGCGGGCGTGATGCTGTGGCTGGCGGGCCGGGATGAGGCGCGGAGTTTTTTCCCCCAAGACCAGGCGGCGGACGCGCGGCGGAGCGCGGCATCCGCGCCGGCGCGGCCGCACATGGCGCAGATGATGGCGGCGGCGCGCCCGCAGGCGGAGGACCGCTTTGCCGGGCTGCCGGTGCTGGAGGAAAAGCTGCACGAGGCGCGCGCGGCGGGGGAAAGTGTGACGCGGCGGCTGCGGCTGGTGCGCGACGAGTCGTTCAAGCATCCGCTGATCCGCGTGGAGGACGAGATGTCCGGCGGCAGGCTGCTGCGGCAGCGGGCGATGGTGGCGGATCATGTGATGGTGAAGCCGCTGGACCCGCGGATGCCGGAGGCGGATTTGCTCAAGCGGCTGGATGTGCCCGGCGCCAGCGTGCGGCGGAGGATGCCGGCCTCCGGCGTGTGGCTGGTGGCTTTTCCGCTGGCGGGCCTGGAGACGGTGCCGGACGCGCTGGCGCGGTTCGCGCGGCTGCGGGATGTGGTGCGTGTGGCGGAGCCTGACTACATCGTCCACGCGGGCACGACGGCTTACCCGAACGACCCGTCCTTCAACGAGCTGTGGGGCATGGACAACACCGGCCAGAGCGGCGGGGTGGCGGACGCGGACATTGACGCGCCGGAGGCGTGGTCGCTGCACACGGGGTCGCGCTCCGTGGTGGTGGCGGTCATTGACTCGGGCATGGACATGAACCACCCGGACCTCTACCCGAACCTGTGGGTCAATCCGGGAGAAATCCCCGGCAACGGCATTGATGATGATGGCAACGGCTATGTGGACGACGCGCACGGGTGGAACTTCGTCAATGACACGGACAATCCCCAGGATGACCACGGCCACGGCACGCACTGCGCGGGCACCATCGGCGCGGCGGGGGACAACTCCGAGGGCGTGGCCGGCGTGTGCTGGGAGGTGTCACTGATGCCTTTGAAGTTTCTCAATTCCTCGGGCAACGGCACACTGGCGGACGCGGTCGAGGCGGTGGCCTACTCGACGATGATGGGAGTGACGCTTTCCTCGAACTCGTGGGGCGGCGGCGGGTTCTCGCAGGCTTTGCTGGATGAGATCGTGGCGGCGGACAGCGCGGGCATCCTCTTTGTGGCGGCGGCGGGCAATGCGGCGCTGAACATGGACATGACGCCCGACTATCCCGGCAGCTACAATGTGCCGAACCTGATCACCGTGGCCTCAACGACATCGGCGGACGGGCTTTCCTCCTTCTCGAACTTCGGCCTGACGACGACGCATCTCGGCGCGCCAGGCAGCGACATTTACAGCACGCTGCCCGGCGGCGGCTACGGCTTCAACAGCGGGACCTCGATGGCCGCGCCGCATGTCTCGGGCGCGTGCGCGCTTTTGAAGTCCTTCAAGCCCGGCCTCACCCACCACCAGATGCGCGCGCTGGTGCTCGGCACGGTGGATGCGATCCCCGCACTGCAAGGCCGCACCGTCACCGGCGGCCGGCTGAACGCTTTTAGCGCGCTGATGGCCAGCGATGACATCCTGCTCTCCCCCTCCCAGGAGCTGACGGTGCGCGGTCCGGTGGGCGGGCCGTTCACGCCGGGAGCGCAGGTGTTCACGCTTTCCAATCAAAGCCCCGACACCGCGCCGTGGAGCTTTTCCGTGAACCGCTCCTGGGTCACGCTTTCCGCCGCGGAGGGCGTGCTGCCGCCGGGCGCCAGCACCACGGTCACGGCCACGCTCAACGAGGAGGCCGGCGGTCTGCTCGCGGGTGTGAGGACGGCCACCTTCACCTTGCACAACTCCGGCACGGGCCGCTCCCAGACCCGGATCATGCGCGTGCGGGTGACGCCGCCGCCGCTTTACTCCTTCAATCTCGACACCGACCCCGGCTGGGCGCGGGACGGACAATGGCAGCACGGCGCGCCGCAGGGCCAGGGCGCTTTGAACTTCGGCTTTCCCGACCCGGCTTCCGGCGCCACGGGCTCCTCCGTCTTCGGCGTCAACCTGGCCGGCGACTACACTGCCGATCCCGGCTCCGCCCAATATCTGACGGCGGGGCCGTTTGACCTGACCGGCATGAACAGCGTGTCGGTGCGCTTCAAGCGCTGGTTGAACACGGACCACCTGCCCTGGGTGGAGGCGGCCGTCGAGGTCTCGAACGACGGCGTTTTCTGGGCCGCGCTCTGGGACAACGGCGGCGCGGCCATCACCGACTCCAACTGGACGGAGGTGGAGCAGGACCTCTCCCTCATCGCCGACGGCCGGCCGCAGGTGCATGTGCGCTGGAAGCACCACGTCACCGCCAGCGGCGCGTATCCTTACTCCGGCTGGAATCTGGACGACATCGAGATCCTCGGCGTGCCCGCCGTGCAGTTGCGCATGACCCTGCCGGCGTCCGTCGAGGAAGGCGGCGCTCCAGTGCTGGCGAAGATCACCGCGCTGCCGGTGCTGCCGTCCGATCTGGTCGTCAGCCTCAGCTCCAGCAGGCCGGGGGAAAATCTGGGCCTGCCCGCCACGGTGGTCATCCCGGCTGGCGAGGAGGAGGCGGAGTTTGTCATCACGCCGCTCCAGGACACGCTGGTGGACGGCACCCAGGCTGTGCTCGTCACCGCCAGCGCGGCGGGCTACCCCTCGCATGAGGCGCAGGTGCTCGTGCATGATGACGAGCAGGGCGCGCTGGGCCTCATCCTGCCGGCCACGGCGGCGGAGGGCGCGGGTGTGCTGGCAGGCGCGGCCACCGTGACCCTGGCCGCGCCCGCGCAGGCGGACATCCTCGTCAGCCTCGCCTCCGACAGGCCGGATAAACTCCAGCCCCAGTCCTCCGTGCTCATCCCCTCGGGCGCCACGCAGGCCGTCTTCGACCTCACCATGCAGGATGACAATCTCATTGACGGCTCCCAGCCGGTGGAGATCACCGCCAGCGTGGCCAACTGGCCGCCCGCCACCGCCGGCATGACCGTCACCGACAATGAATCCCTCCAGCTTTCCGTGAGCCTGCCCGCCATGCGCCTGGAAAGCGCGGGCCAGCTCGCGGGCGCGGGCCAGGTGGGCGCGGCGGGCACGCTGCTCGCGCCGCTGACGGTCACACTCGCCAGCGGCTCGCCGGGCAGGCTGGCCGTGGCTGCCGAGGTCGTCATCCCCGCCGGCCAGTCCAGCGCCGCTTTTGACCTGCTGCCTGTGGACAACGCGCTCGTGGACGGCGCGGGGTCTGTCGAGGTCACCGCCGCCGCCGCGGGTTTTCAAAACGGCTCCGCTCAGATGATCGTGGCCGATGACGAGTCCCCCGCCGTGGCCGCCTTTCCCAGCCCTGCGGAGGGTCAAAACCCCGCCCCGCCTGATAGCGATCTGGCGTGGTCATACGATCCGCACAGCGGCGGCGCGCCAGACTCCTACGAGGTCTATTTTCACTCCGCCGGCGGCCCGCCCGTGTTCCTCGGCATCGTCAACGACCCCGCCTGGGAACTGCCGCGCTTGAATCCCGAGTCGGCCTGCCAATGGCGTGTCGTCTCGCGTCTCGGCGGCCTCACCCGCGAGGGGCCGCTGTGGACCTTCACCACGCCGCCGGTGGGTCCGCTGAACCGGTTCGGCTGGGATCCTCTGCCGGAGGCGGTCATCCGCGGCGCGCCCTTCGCCGCGCGCGTCACGGCGCTGGACGAGCACGGCTATGAAGTCCCGGCTTTCACCGGCCAGGCCGCCATCTCCGCGCAAAACGCGCTGCCCGACACCACCACCGGCGCGGGCACCTTTGCCTGGCACTTCCCCTTTGCCACCTACTACCACGACGCCCGCAGCCAGAGCATCTACACACCCGCCGAGGCGGGACCGGCAGGCAGGCTCATGGCGATGGCCCTGGATGTGGCCGCCACGCCCGGCCAGCCGATGAGGAGCTTCACCGTGCGCATGAAGCACACCACGAAGCAGGACTATGTCAGCAGCCCGAACGCCTGGGAGGCCGGCGGCTGGACGGTGGTCTATTCCGCCGAGGAATCCGTGCCATCCACCGGCTGGCATTGGATCGAATTCGACACGCCCTTCGAATACAACGGCGTCCACAATCTCATGGTGGACATCAGCTTCAACAACACCACCTACACCTCCCACGGCGCCACCCGCACCACCATCACCACCAACTACCGCACGCGCGCCTTCCTCACCGACAGCCAGTTCGGCGACCCCCTGCTTTGGGACGGCGGCACCCCCGCCGCCTCCGCCTACAACGGGCTGCCCAATCTGAAGCTGCGCCGCGAACCCGCCAGCACCACAGTCACGCCCGGCACCACTGGCGACTTCGTCAACGGCGTCTGGAGCGGGCAGGTCACCGTCCTCGACATCGCGGAGGACACCCGCCTCAAAGCCACCCTCCCTGAGAACGACACCCTCTCCGGCCTGTCCACACCATTGCGCGTCGTCGCCGTCAACGACCTCCAGCTAGCCGCCGAGCCTCTCTTCACCGGCGGGCTGCAAAACACTCTGAACGGCGGCGGCCTCGGCGCCGGCTACGAGTATGAGTTTGAGATCGCCACCCAAGCCGATTTCAGCGACGCCGCCGGCACCGGATTCCTCGCCCAGCCCATGCATGTCTTCGGCCCGCTGCTCGACGGCCAGCTTTACCACTACCGCGCCCGCGCCCGCGCCGCCGGACTCACCGGCGCCTGGACCGCGCCGGAGCGCTCCACACAGGATGCCACTCCGCCGTTGATCAGCTTCACCACACCGGCCGGCGGCCTTGCCATGAGCGGCGAGATCCTGCTCTCCGGCGCGGCCTCGGACGCGGCCAGCGGCGTCGCCAGCCTCACCGTCAACGGCCAGGCCGCCGCCACCGGCAACGGCTTCACCAACTGGAGCAGCGCGCCCGCCTCACTGGCCGAAGGGCTGAACACTTTCTCCGTCTCCGCGGCCGACGGCGCCTCGCCGCCGAACACCGTCACCGAGCAGTGGCACATCACACGCATCACCGACAGCGCCGCCGACACCGACGGCAACGGCGTCTCCGCCCTGCTCGAATACGCCTTTCACGCCGCGGGCGAAAACGGCGCCGCCAGCCTGCCCTCGGCCGCCGTCGAGCAAGGCGGGCACGGCCCCTGCATCGTGCTTGCCTACCGGCGTCTCATCCACAACCCGTCAGGCATTCTCTACCTCATCGAAACCAGCGCCGATCTCGTGCGCTGGGATCCACCTGGGGAAAATCCGGTGATTATTGGAATGACACCGGACCCCGATGGCGTCACAGAAACCGTCGTCGTCCGCATCCAGCCCGCCGCCGGAGAGGATGGCTGCGCCTTCGCGCGCGTTCGAGTCGTCGTGCCCTGACCGCCATGAAACACCACCTCCCTTTTTACCTCCTGGCAGCCCTCCTCGCCCTCATGGCTCCGCGCGCGCAGGCCCAGCCCGCTGAGAGCGCGCCGCCCGCCGCCGGGGCCGCTGCCGAAGCCGTTGAAAAAATGCTCCTGCCCGGCAAAACCGTCGCCGAGGCCGTCACCGAGGTCACCGGCGTCGCCATCAGCCCGCTGCTCGGCATGAGCGTCGTCGGCGCGTGGACCTACTACTGGGCCGAGGACCACATGCGCGCGCGCCTGCCCTGGTACTGCCACCCTTATGTCTGGGGCACCGGACTCGTGCTCATCGGCCTGTGCTTTTTGAAGGACTTCCTCGGCACCGCCGCGCCCCCGCTGGTGAAGAAGCCGCTCGATTTCGCCGAGCTTTTCGAGGACAAAATCAGCGCCCTCGTCGCCAGCACCGCCTTCGTCCCGCTCGTCGCGCTCGCCTTGTCCACGATGCAGCCGCTGCCCGACCAGGCGCTCGCCGCCGCCGCCGCGCCCGGCCTGGCCATGACGCCCTCCCTCGCCTGGCTCGAGTGGGGCCTGCGCACACCCTGGGTCACCATCCCCGTCGCCGTCGCCGCCTTTCTCATCGTCTGGCTCAGCTCCCATGCCGTCAATGTCCTCATCGCCCTCTCCCCCTTCGGCATCGTGGACTCCGCGTTAAAGCTCTTCAAGCTCGCCCTCTTCACCCTCGTCTTCGCCATCACCGCCGTCAGCGCCTGGGCGGGCATCGCCTTCTGCCTGCTGCTCATCCTCCTCGCCATGCTCGTGGCCGGCTGGTCCTTCCGCCTCAGCGTCTTCGGCGCCCTGATGGGGCGCGACTTCCTGCTCAACAAGCACGCCACCGCCGGCGAGATCGATGACGGCGTCAAAGGCTTCCTCTCCCGCAGCACCGCCGGCGTGCCCGCCCGCACCTACGGACGCATGGAAAACGACGCCGGCGGAAGCGCCGTTTTCGCCTACCGGCCCTGGCTCATCCTGCCGGAGAAACGCATCCTCCTGCCCGCCGAAGGCCGCGTGCTCTGCAAGGGCGTCCTCCACCCCGGACTGCTGCACAGGGACGCGCCGGACGCCGCGGAAAAGACCCGCCTGCGCGGCTGCCTCATTCTCCTGCCGCGCTACCGGGGCCTTGAGGAAAGCATCGCCGCCCGGCACGGCTGCCAGGAGATCGTGGACAGCGCCCTGCTGCGCGGATTCAAAGCCGTGCGCCACTGGTTCGTCGAGATGCTCGCCCTCGGCAGACCGCGCGAGCGCCTCGCCTGAAAAATCCCGCGCTTTCCGCGCGGCCGCGCGTAACCTCGGCCCGCGCTGATGTCCTCGCTCTTCATCTGGTTCCGGCTGCTCTTCAACTGCCGCTTCTACTACCCCGTCTTCACGATCCTGTTCCTTGATCTCGGCCTCAGCATCGCCGAGTTCGCAGCGCTCAATGTCGTCTGGGCCGTCACCATCGTCCTCCTCGAGGTGCCATCCGGCGCGCTGGCCGACCGCTTTGGCCGCAGGCCCCTCATTGTCGCCGCCGGCTGGCTCATGGTCGCCGAGATGGCCGTGCTCTGCCTCATGCCCGTCGGGGATCACGGCACCGTCCTCTGGCTCTTCGTCCTCAACCGCATCCTCAGCGGTGCCGCCGAGGCCTGCGCCAGCGGAGCGGACGAGGCCCTGGCCTACGACTCCCTCCCGGAGCAGGACCGCGCCGCGCTCTGGCCCGCAGTGCTCGCGCGCCTCAGCCGTGCCATGGCCCTCGGCTTCATCGTCTCCTCCGTCACCGGCGCCGTCATGTATGATCATGCCAAAGTCAACGCCCTGCTCGCCTGGCTCGGCATGGACGCCATGCCGCGCCCCCTCACCCTGAAGCTGCCGCTGCTCATGAACCTCCTCACCGGCGTCGCCTGCCTCCTCGTCGCCCTGCGCATGAGGGAGCCCGCCGCCCATGACACCCGGCCCCGCCTGCCCTGGACCGCCGAGACCGCGCGCGCCCTGCGGGGCATGTTCGGCACCGGCCTCTGGATCTGGAGGCGCCACGGCGTCTTCCGCCTCCTCGTGCTCGCCGTCGTCTTCGACAGCGTCATCCGCCTCTTCCTCACCGTCGCCAGCCAGTACTACCGCCTCATCGGCATCGGCGAGGCGTGGTATGGAGTCATCGGCACCACCGCCGCCCTGCTCGGACTGGCCAGCGCCGGCATGATGGAAAAAATGACCCTGCGTTCCACCCTGCGCGGAAACTTCGCCTTCCTCGCCCTGCTCACCCTCGGCGGACTCGCCTGCGCCGCCGCCGCCGCGCCCGGCTGGCCCGGCGTGGCCCTCGTCATGCCCGTCATGCTCGCCATGCGCTTCCTTCAGTTCTTCCTTTCCCACTACCTCAACGCGGAAACCGGCTCCGACCGCCGCGCCACCGTGCTCAGCTTCCGCGGCCTCGCCACCAACCTCGCCTACGGCGGCATGACCCTGATCTTCGGCTGGCACACCGGCTGGCTCAAAAGCGCCCGCGAACCGCCCGCGGACGACCTCATCGTCTTCGCGGACAGCTTGAAAATTTGGCCCGCCTGGTTCGCCGCCACCCTCCTGCTCTCCCTCCTCCTCATCACCTGGCACTCCCGCCGCTGAGAGCTGACAGACGGCCGGGAGCGACTGGGGATCGGAGGGGTGGCGCGGGGGCGCGGCTCCCGGGAGAGCACTCGCTATCGTCCAGCACTCCTGGGCTGCATCACCCAAGCCCGTCGGGCTTGGATGGGTTGCCTGTCCGAGTTGTTGAACCCATCCAGCAACTTCCAACTCCCGTTGAATGCCCCTGAAGCGCTCTTCAACTCTGTTTATGTAACGATGCTGGTTGATTCCCCTCATCCCGCCCGCCGTCGCCTGAGCCAAAACATGGGAAGTCATGAAACAGCTCTGCATCCCTTTCATCATCGTCTCCAGCATGGTTGCGGCAACCTTGGCACTGCACGCCCACGAAGCGCCGGTATTGTGGCCGGGATGCGCGCGCTCTCACCTTGGGCCAGAGCGGCGGCGCCTGGTGTGCGAGCGCGGAAATACGCACCCTGCCAGCCTCCCGGCAGCGACACGCTGCTCCGCGTCCAAAAAATTTTCATGATCCTGGATTGTCAAAATCCGCAGAATGATTTATTATTGAAATTATGGAAGTTGTAAAAGAGCCAAGCCGCCCCCTTCTCCTCTTTTGTCTCGGCACCCGGCCGGAGATGATCAAGCTCGCGCCGGTCATCCTGCTGGCCAAGCAGCGCGGCATGGACACCCTGCTGGTAAACACCGGCCAGCACGCGGACCTGCTTTCGCCTTTGTTCGACCTCTTCGGGCTGCATCCCGACCATGACCTGACGGTGATGTGCGCGAACCAGACGCTCAACGGCCTGCTGGCGCGCATCCTCGAAAGGCTGGACCCCATTCTCGAAAAAGCCGCGCCGAGCCATGTCATCGTGCAGGGAGACACGGCCACGGCGCTGGCCGGCGCGCTGGCCGCCTTCAACCGCAAAATCCCCGTGGCGCATGTCGAGGCGGGGCTGCGCTCCGGCAACCGCCTGAGTCCCTTCCCGGAGGAAATGAACCGCCGCCTGGTCACGGAGATCGCGGACCTGCACTTCGCCGCCACGACGCTGAACCGGGACACTCTGCTGGCCGGGGGCGTGCCCGCGGAGCGCATCCACACCACGGGCAACAGCGTGGTGGACGCGCTGCACCACACCCTGGCGCGGAGCAAGCCGGGCATTGACCTGCTGGCGCTGCGCCGGCAGGTGGCGGGCCGCCGCGTGGTGCTGCTGACCACGCACCGGCGGGAAAACTTCGGCGACACCATGCGCGCCTATTTGCGCTCGCTGCGCCGTTTTGTGGAGGCGCACCCGGACCTGTGCGTGGTCTTCCCCATGCACCCGAACCCGAATGTGCGCGCCGCCGCCGAGGCGGAGCTGGGCGGGTGCGACCAGGTCATCATCACCAGCCCGCTCGGCTATGCCGACTTCGTGCATTTGCTCAACGACGCCTGGCTCATCGTCTCCGACTCCGGCGGCATCCAGGAGGAGGCATCCGCGCTGGGCAAGCCGATCCTCGTTTTGCGCGAGAACACGGAGCGCCCGGAAGGCGTGCATGCCGGAGTGGCGCGGCTCGCGGGCGAGCAGCCCGACCAGCTCGACCGCCTGCTGGGCGGGGCTGTGGCGGACAAAGCCTGGTTCGAGCAGGCCGCGAAGGCTGAAAAAGTGTATGGCGACGGCCGAGCCGCCGCGCGCATCCTGGATGTGCTGGCCGGCCCAGCGCCCGCCAAGGCCGCTCCGGCCCACTCCCCCGCCCTGCTGCATGGATTCGCCGCCGCCGCCCCCCTCCTGCAAGCCTCATGAACGACCGCGCCGCCAGTGTCTCCATAGACCTCGACAACCAATGGGCCTACATGAAGACCCAGGGCTGCGCGGGCTGGGAAGAGTTTCCCAGCTATCTGGAAAAGGTGGCGCCGCGCATCCTGGAGACGCTGCGTCTTTGCGGCCTGCGGGCGACGTTTTTCATGGTCGGCAAGGACGCCGCGCTGGAGAAAAACCGCGCCCCCCTGCGCGCCATCGCCGACGCCGGGCACGAGATCGCCAATCACTCCTTCCTGCACGAGCCGTGGCTGCATCTCTACGATGACGCGGAACTGCGGCGGGACTTCGATCAGGCGGAGGAAAGCATCGCCGCCGCCACGGGAGCGCGCCCGCAGGGCTTCCGCGGACCCGGCTTCAGCACCTCGCCCGCCGTGCGCGCGCTGCTGAGGGAGCGCGGTTATGTGTATGACGCCTCCATCCTGCCCACCTTCATCGGCGGACTGGCGCGCGCATATTTCTTCATGACCTCGAAGCTGCCCGCCGAGGAAAAAAAGCGCCGCTCCCGGCTTTATGGACGTTTCAGCGACGGCTTCACACCCCTGCGCCCCTACGCCATTGAGCCGGGACTCATCGAGGTGCCCGTGACCACCCTGCCGCTGCTGCGCACGCCCATTCATCTGAGCTACCTGCTTTTCCTCGGCCAATACGCCATGCCCCTGGCCCATGCCTACTGGCACAGCGCCGTGGCCGCCTGCCGCGCCGCCGGAGTCGGCCCCTCCCTGCTGCTGCACCCCACGGATTTCCTGGATGCTGACGATGTGCCCGCCATGCGCTTTTTCCCCGCCATGCGCCTGCCCTCGGCGCGCAAGATCGCCCTCGTGCGCCTCACGCTGGAAAGCCTGCGCGCGCACTGGTCCACCGGCACCCTGCTGCGCCACGCGCAGAGCCTGGCCGGAGAAAACACCGCCTGTCTGCAAAAAGTCCAAGCCTGTTAATCCCGCACCCGACACACCCACCATGAGCACCGCAGCATCCATCCAGGAAGTCGCCGTCGTCCTGCCAGCCTTCAACGAGGAGAAAGACCTCCCCAACCTGCTCGCGCGCATCCGCGAGACCCTCACCGCCCAGCCTTTCAAATACCAGGTCATCGTCGTGGACGACGGCTCGGCGGACCGCACCGCCGAGATCGCCCGCGAGGCCGCCGCCGCCATGCCGCTGCGCCTCATCCAGCATGAGAAAAACAGCGGCCTTGGCATGGCCATCCAGACCGGACTGTCCGCCGCCATGAAATGCGCGGACATGGTCGTGGTCATGGACTCGGACAACACGCATGATCCCATCCACGTCATGGAAATGGTGGCCGAGATGGAAGGCGGGGACACCGATGTCGTCATCGCCTCCCGCTTTCAGCCCGGCAGCGTCGTCATCGGGGTGCCCGCCTACCGCCAGCTCCTGAGCATCGGCTGTTTCCTGCTCATGAAAGTGCTCGCGCCCTACCGCGGCGTGCGGGACTACTCCACCGGCTTCCGCGGCTACCGCGCCAGCATCCTCCAGCGCCTGGCCGCCGTGCATGGCGAAGACAAGCTGGTGGAGGAAAGCGGCTTCGTCTGCATGCTTGAGGTGCTGCTCAAGCTGCGCGCCCTCGGCGCCCGCGCCTGCGAGATCCCCTACACCCTGCGTTATGACTTGAAGGCCGGCGCCAGCAAGCTGCGCATCTGGCGCACCTTGAAACGCTACCTCGCCGTCGTGGCCCGCCACCGCTCCAGCAAAACCGAGCCCGCCCTGATGAAGGTGGCCGAAGCACGCGCCTAACCCTCGACCAAAGCCGCAGCCGCTGTTTGAACTCCGAACGCACCCTCATTCTCGGCGGCGGCATCAGCGGGCTCGCCTGCGCTTTGCGGCTGGCCGGGGCCGGGCGGAAAGTCACGCTTGTCGAAGGCTCCGACCGCCTCGGCGGACTGGGCGCCTTCTTCGAGCACGAAGGGCGCACCTTCGAAAAATTCTACCACTGCATGCTGCCGAGCGACGGGCCGCTGCTCGCGCTGCTCGACTCGCTCGGACTGACCCCGGAGATCTACTGGAAGCCGAGCACCTTCGCCTATGCCGGAGCGGGGCGCATCTTCCCGCTGAACACACCTTTGGATCTCCTCCGCTTCGCCCCCCTGCCCTTTGCCGACCGCATCCGCGTGGGCCTCACCGGACTCTGGGGCCGGCTTTGCTCGGACAAGGGACTCGACGACCTCAGCACCGTGGACTGGCTGACCCGGCTTTCCGGGCGGCGCGCCTTTGAAACCTTCTGGAAACCGATGCTTGAGGCCAAGTTCGGCGACCGCCACCAGGACGTGCCCGCGCTTTGGTTCTGGACGCGCTTCAACCGCGAGAAAGGCGAGAGCAAGGGAGAGGTGAAGGGCTACATCCGCGGGGGTTACAAACGCATCATCGAGCGCGCCGCCGAAAGACTGCGCGAACTCGGCGTGGAGATCCGCCTGGGCGAGTCCATCCAAAGCGCCGACCTGGATGAAAACGGCAGCCCCTTTGTCATCACCGCCCGCGGCCGAGAGGACGCCGCGCGCCTGCTGATCACCCTGCCCTGGCCGGGCCTCGCGCAAGTCACCGGCCCGCGCCTGCGCCAGGCCGCGCAAGTGCCGGACTGGGGCATTGATTTCCAGGGCGTGGTCAATCACCTGCTCTTCCTCAAGCGCCCGCTCACCCCGCATTACTGGCTGGCCACCCCGGAGTCGCAGTTCCCCTTTGACGGCGTCGTCGAGACCTCCGCGCTCACCGACGAGTCTGACCGGGGCACGGGGCGGCATGTCGTTTACCTCACCAAATATCTGCACCGGGACGACCCGCGCTTCGCCCAGCCTGCGGAGGAAATCCACCGGCCATGGTTTGCCGCCTTGCAGCGCCTTTTCCCGGACCTCGCCGAGTCCGATGTCGAGGCCGCGCACACCTTCCGCGCCCCGTATGTGGAGCCGGTTTACACGCGCGGCTTCCTCAAGCGCCGCCCGCCCGAGGTGCTCGTGCCGGGGAAAGTCTTCCTCGCCACCACCGCGCAGGTCTATCCCGTCGTCACCTCCTGGAACGGCAGCGTCATCCAGGCCGGACGCACCGTGGATGCCATGCTCCTGTAGCCGGAATCACCCAGTCCGCCTCCCCTTTCCCTTCCTCCCTTAACCCTGTTGCGCCACGCGCGGCTCCGGGATGTGGCGCAGGATCCAGATGGAAAGCAGGGACATGCCCACGGTGGTCAGCGCCACGGCCTGAAAGGAGCCGGTGAAGTGGTAAATCTGGCCGCTGATGAAGGTGGCCAGCAGAAGGGCGAAGACATTGCAAAACCCCAGCAGGGCCTGGAGCGTGGAGCGGCGCTCCAGCGGGCAGAGTTCGGCGGCCAGAGTCAGATCCCCGACCCGGTCGAGGAAGAGGCCGAAGCCGAGCGCGAAGTAGGCCAGCAGGAAGCCGCCAAACTGCCCGGTGAACGACACCCACAAGGCCAGGGCGATGCACACAACGCGCGAGGCCTGCAGCAGCACCTTGCCGCCGCTTCGATAGCCCACATAGGCCGCCAGCAGGCTGCCGAGCACGGTGCCCGCAGCCTGCACGGTGACAAAGCGCCCCTCGTCAGCCTCCGGCCTGCCGGTGACATGCAGCGCGTGGATGGTGAGGAAGGAGACCATCATCAGATACCCCATTCCGGTGAAACGCGCGAGCACCAGGCGCACGAGGCGGGGCTGCGCGCGCAGCATGGCGGGCAAGCCGCGCAAATAGGCCAGGTAAGGGCCGGCTGGCGGCGCGGGATGGCGGTGCCGGGTGTGCTCGTCCTCATGCATGAAGAGCTGGGAAAGCCACGAGACAAACAGCAGCGCGAAGGCCGCCAGGTGCAGCCACGCATAAGCCTCCCGACCCGGATAATGCGTGATGACGTGGTGGATGACCGAGCCGGCCAGCACGCCGATGACGGCCTGAATGATGTAACGCACGGCCCAGCCCGCGGCGCGCGCCTTCTCCGGCACCATGCGCGTGACCATCTCCATCCACGCCACCACCGTCACGCCGCCGAGCAGGCCGGAGACCACGGGTGTCAGCACGACGATGGCGAGCAGCGCGCCGTCCACGCGGTCGGCGAACATGAGGATGAGGCCCGTCACCAGGTAGGGCAGCCTTTGCAGCAGGCCGAAAAACAGCACCCACGGCTTGAAGCGCGGCAGCTTCTCCACCAGCGGGGCAATGAAGATGCCGGCGATGGCAAACGCGGCCGGCAGCAGCGCGGGCATCATGGCGATGATCCACGCGCGGCCGCCGAGCATCTCCACCATCTTCGGCAGCACGCTCTCCGGCGCCAGAAACGCGGTGCCACCCATGTACAAGCCGCCCTCCAGGCAGTGGCAGATGAAATTCCGCCGCACCGCGTGGGTGTGAGGATGGTGGCTGGCGGACATGGGGCGTGGCGCGCGGCGCGTCAGGCCGGCGCGCGCACCTGCCGCAGCCAGTCTTCGAGGTTGTAGTAGTTCGTCACGCGCGTGATGCGGCCGCCGGCGATGTCGAAAAACGCGCCGACCCGCAGGCGGTAGTTTTGACCCATGGCGGGCGGCAGCCCCGCCTCGCCCTCCAGATAGGCGCCGAGGATGAAGAACTCGGCCGCCGCGCGCGTGCCCGCGGCATTGGCCATGACTTCCAGTTCCACGACCTGCTCGCGGTAGCAGCGGTCCATGCGCTGGAGGAAGGCGCGGAAGGCGGCCTTGCCAGTCTCGGAGCCGCCCTGGTTGATGTCGTGGACGACGTTCTCGGAAAGCAGGTCCAGCATCGCCGCGCGGTCGCCGGAGTTGAAGGTGGAATAGTATTCGCCGACGAGCTGAAGCGCGGCTTCCTGTGGGTTGGGCATGGCGCGCATGTTAGAAAGCGCGGTGGATGCGTCAACGGCGGGCGGTGAGAGGCGGGCGGCGGACGGAATTCGATTTTCGATTTTTTTCCCCACCCCCTTGTCCCCGCCGCGCGTTTCTGCTATGCGGGCGGTATGACTCATCCACTCTTCGATCTCACTAACAGGGCAGCCCTGGTTACCGGCGGCAGCAAAGGACTCGGCAAGGCCATGGCGCGCGGTTTCGCGGAGGCGGGCGCGGATGTTTTCATCTCCAGCCGCCACGAGGACGAGCTGAAGGCCGCCGCCGCCGAGATCGGTGAGGGGCTGAGTGTGAAAGTCGAGTGGATGGTGGCCGACATGTGCGACCGCCCGCAGGTCAGGGCGCTGGCTGACGAGGCTGTGAAGCGGCTCGGCAAGGTGGACATCCTGGTCAACAACGCCGGCTCCAACCAGCCGCAGGCGATTGACGAGATCACGGACGAGGCCTGGGACCGCATCGTGGAGCTGGACCTCACAAGCTGCATGGCGCTGACACGTTATCTGGTGCCCGGGATGAAGGAGCGGAAATGGGGCCGCGTGATCCACATCTCCTCCGTGCTCGGCGTCGGCTCCAAGGAGAAGCGCAACGTCTATTCCGCCTGCAAGGCAGGCCTCATCGGCCTCGCCAAAGCCAGCGCCATTGACCTCGGCGCCCACAACATCACCGTCAACTGCCTCTGCCCGGGGCCCTTCCTCACCGACCTGCCAGGCTCCCTGCTCAGCCCGGCGGAGAAGCAGGCCTTCGCCGACCGCACCGCGCTCAAACGCTGGGGCCACCCGCGCGAGCTGGCCGGCCCAGCGCTCATGCTCGCCAGCGAGGCGGGCAGCTACATCACCGGCGAGGCGCTGCTGGTGGACGGCGGCGCTTTCGCGCGGGCATTGTGAGCGCGTTGTGACATTGTGAACCGCCCGCTTTTCCCGCAAGCCATGCGCCTCCTTCCTTGCCTGCCGCTGTTCTTTTCCACCATCCATTCCGCCGAGGTGGCGGTGGCGAATGTGGATGAACTCAATGCCGCGCTGAGGCAAGCCCGGCCCGGCGACACTCTCGTGCTCGCGGAGGGGGAGTGGCGGGACGCGGTCATCCGCTGCAACGCGCAGGGCACCGAGTCCATGCCGGTCACGCTGCGCGCCGCCGTGCCTGGAAAGACGGTGCTCACCGGCCAGTCCGCGCTTCGCCTTGGCGGGCGGCATGTCGTGGTGGAGGGGCTGTGGTTTCGCAATCCCGACCCCGCCGCGGGCGACACCGTCGAATTTCGACTCGACTCGAAGAACCTGGCGCGGCACTGCCGCGTCACGAACTGCGCCATCACCATGGATGCGGGCCAGAGCGCGCGTGATGACAAGGAAAGCCGCTGGGTCGGCATTTACGGCGGTCACAACCGGCTGGATCATTGCCTCATTGAGGGAAAAGTGACCAAGGGCGCCAGCGTCGTCGTCTGGCTCGGCGAGGGCCAGGAGGCCGCGCACATGCTCGATCACAACCACTTCGGCCCGCGCGAGCGCCTCGGCAAAAACGGCGGCGAGACCCTGCGCGTCGGCGACAGCAAGACCTCCATGTCCGCCGCCTCGTGCATCGTCGAGGACAACCTCTTCGAGCGCTGCAATGGCGAGGCCGAGTGCGTCTCCAACAAATCCTGCGGCAACACCTACCGGCGCAATTTTTTCCTCGAAGTCAGCGGCACCCTCACACTGCGCCACGGCAACGCCTGCCTCGTCGAGGCCAACACCTTCCTCGGCAACGGCGCCAATGGCACGGGCGGCGTGCGCATCATCGGGGAGGACCACGTCGTGCGCGGCAACCACTTTGAAAAGCTCGCCGGCGACGACGCGCGCTGCGCCATCGTCATCATGCAGGGCGTGCCCGGCTCCGCGCTGAACGAGTATTTCCAGGTCAAGCGCGCCCGCGTCGAGTCCAACACCCTTCTCGACTGCGAGCACCCCATCCTCATCGGTCTCAAGGACGGCCGGGGCAGCCTGCCGCCGCTGGACTGTTCCTTCACCAGCAACCGCGTCCTTGCGCCAAAGTCCGCAGTCGTCGAGGCGCGGTGCGACATCTCGGGCGTGCGCTGGCAGGGCAATGTCTTCCACGGCAAAGCCCCCGGCATCAGCGTGAGCGAGGGCATTGAGTGGCAGCCCCCCTCCATCGCCCCCGTCGGCGAGCCGGAGCGCCGGGGCTATGGACCCGCCTGGCGGCGTTGAATGGCATGGCCGCGGCGGCAACCGCGCAAGATGGCCTGGATGCCCGCGTTCCCAGGCATCTTCATGAAAAACGCACGTTCTCTTGCCGCCGCCTTTATTTTTCCCCTCTGCGCCGCTTCCGTTCTGGGGGCGGACAGCGCCGGATACAAGCCGGAGTTGTTTGAGAGTGTGAGGCTCGTCTATGAGGACAGCTTCGACGGCGCGCTGAACACCGAGTTCTGGGAGGTGCGCCAGAGCAGCACCTGGAAAGTGGCGGACGGCGTGCTCACAGGCAGCCAGTCCTCAAAGGAGTTTCAGGAGAAAAAGATCGCCGAGGGCGACAAGGCGCACGCGGGATTCAAACCGGTCATCTGGCTCAAGCAGGTGCCGGAGAACTTCGTCTGCGTCATGCGCATGCGCTACGACGCGGAGGCCTGGCAGCCGCGCTTTCCGCTCCTCGACATCGGCCACCACATACACACGCTCGTCTTTTCCGAAAAGCAGACCACCCTGGCGATCAAAAAAAACGCCGAGATAGTCGCGGTTGAGTCCCCCTTGTTTTCCCTCAACGAATGGCATGACGTGGCCATCGAAGTAAGGAAAGGCCGCCTCCTGCTGGTGATTGACGGTAAAAAGCGCCTGTTTGAAAGCCCGCACATAGACATGACCGGCCACGCCCAAATTGACTTCAAGGGCGTGGACTTCGGCGCCTGCCGGATAGACCGCATCCAGCTCTGGGAAGGGCGCTGATCCAGGGCGGACCTCACCGTTTCCTCGGCGGCGGCTTCCTGCCGGGGAAAAGCGTCCGGCACATCTCGCAGCGCGTGCCGTCGCACCCCCGCGCGGTGCAGTGCTCGCGCCCGTAAAAGATGATCTGAAGGTGCAGCTTGTTCCAGGCGGACTGCGGGAAGAGGCTTTTCAGATCGCGCTCGGTCTGCGTGACGTTCCTGCCGGAGGAGAGCCCCCAGCGCGCCGCCAGGCGGTGGATGTGCGTGTCCACGGGGAAGGAGGGCACGCCGAAGGCCTGCGCCATCACCACCTGCGCGGTCTTGTGGCCCACGCCGGGCAGCCTCTCCAGGCTCTCCAGACATGCGGGCACCCGGCCGCCGTGCTCAGCCACGAGGATTTCCGAGAGCTTTTGGATGGCCTTTGACTTCTGCGGCCCCAGTCCGCAGGAACGCACGACTTTTTCAATCTCCGCCACCTCCGCGCGCGCCAGTTTCTCCGGCGTGTCGCCCAGGGCAAAGAGCGCCGGCGTCACCTGATTCACGCGCGCGTCCGTGCATTGCGCGGAGAGCAGCACCGCCACCAGCAGGGTGAAGGCATCCTTGTGGTCCAGCGGCACCGGAGTCTCCGGGTACAACTCCTCAAGGCGGGTCATGACATGCCGTGCGCGCTGGGCCTTGGTCACGGGCGGGGCGCGTTAGCTGCTGCGGCCGATGCGGTCCACCATGCGCTTGACATGCGGGTGATGGGCGCGCGGTTTCATGATGGCGAGGCTTTTGGAAAAGGACCCCCATTTGAGCACGCGGATGTTCACATTGCGCACGCCCCAGGCGTTCATGTGCGCCCGCGTCGGCTGGTAGATGTCTATGGTGTTCGTGCCCACCAGCGCCGAGCCGTAGTCGTCCACCTGATACAGGTATGGGCTGCCCTCGATCTGGAAAATGGTCCCCACCGGGTAAACCGACCAGTCCGCCGCCGCGCTGCGCACCGTGCCGTGGCGCAGACCGGTGCCCACCGCCGTGCGCGCTCCGTATTGGATGTGGTCCGACTCCGTGTGTGTGTAGGCCGTGGTGCGCACCGAGGTGATGCGCGTGCCCTTGGTCGTCACGATCTTGCTTTTGCCGGCGTTGGAGGAGGCGCAGGAGCAGAGAGCCAGCGCGGCCAGCAAACACAGCAGGGGGAGGGTGGATACTCTCATCATTCTTGGGTTATGCGGGGCACCGGCGTGGCCGGGATTTGATGAGTCTGGTCATTTCGGCGGGGAAATCAATCCCGGATTTCCACGCGCCCCGCCCCCCTGTCACTGCGGCCCGCGCAGAAACTCCGTCACGCGCCCGCCGCGGAAGCTGACGCTCGCCGCCTTGTAAGGCACATAGGTGACCATGGAGCCGTAGCCGCCCCAGAAGGGGTCCCACATGCCGCCGTAGCCCCAGCCGCGACCCCAGCCGCGTCCGCCCCAACCCCAGCCCATGTTCCAAGTGTCTGTATAAACAGGCTGCGCGCCCAGATAAGTCCAGCGCTCCGTCTGCGCGCCGCGCTGGGAGCCGGAGGCCACCTGGTCGGGCCTGCCCCAGGAGAGAAAGACAGCCTCACGCGTCATGCCCTCGCGCAGGCGGCCCTGCTGGACGAGGAGCTTGTCCGTCTCGCTCAGTCTGGCGTAGATTTCCGGGTTCCGCTGGATCCGCTTCTGCACGGGGCTGGCGCATTGGGTGAAAATGAGGGCTGCGGTGAGGCAGAGGGCGGCGCGTAACAGGGCTGGGGCTTTCATGACGGGGTGTTATTTTGTCAATTCACAGCGGACAGGCACGGCGGCTGTGGCGTTCAATGGGGAAAATCACAGCCGCATGGCAAAATGCACCTGCCGGCCGATCTCCTCGAAGCCGCAGGAGGGGTAAAGACTCTGGCCGATCACATTCGATGCCATCGTCTCAATCTTCGCCGCCTGCAGCCCCTGCTCGCGGAAATAGTCCAGGGCGTGGTGGATCAGCCGCCGGCCCAGGCCGAGACCGCGCGCCGCCTCCACCACCGCCAGATTCGGGATGCGGCCGATGGAGTTCACGCGGTCCACCCGCGTCGTGATGTAGCCGAGCACCTCCCCCTGGCGCTCGGCCACGAAGCAGCCTTCCGGGTTCACCGTGCAGTCCTCGTCAATGTGGTCCGCCTTCCGCGCCTTCCAGTCGCGCCCGTTCCACACCCCCAGGCGGTCCTCCAGCATCTGGTCGAGTGCCACGGAGCCAAACGAGTCCACCGTGATGCGGCGGAGAATTTCCAGATCCTCGGGACGATAATGGCGGATGGAGATTGGGGCGGCGTCGCTCATGGGGATTTAATATGGCCAGCGGTAGGGCGCGTTGTGGATGAGTTTGTTCTTGGGATACGCGCTGATGCGCACGCTGTTTTTCGAGTTCCCGCTCAGCAGCCAGACATTCGTGGCATCCATCGCGTGCAGGAAGCCGATGTGCCCGCTCGTCGCCTGGTCGCTGCCCAGCGGCTGCAAAATGCACACCGCGCCGTAAGTCGCCGCCACGGGCCGGCCCCAGCCCCACCAGTCCGAGACGCGCCCGCTCCGCGCTCCGCGGAAGCCGGCCTGCTCCAGGCACCAGTTCACAAAAGCCGCGCACCACGCCGTCTCATCCGGCTTGTTGGGCAGTCCCACGCTCGCCAGATATTGCTGGATGCGCGGATTGTCCCCCGGCTGCCATTCCTGCACGCCCATCTCCATGATGGCGATCTGCATCCACGGCGGCGGCGCCGCAAAGCCAGCCCCGCCTGCCGCGCCCGGCTGCGCGCCCTCCGCAGGCAGGCCCGTCACCGTGCCTGACACCTGCACCACCTGGCCGGGGAAAATGACCCGGCACTCGTTGCTCCCGAAAGTACACAGTCCGGGATTGAGCCGCTGAAACTGAGCCAGTGTCAGTCCGAACTTTTTGGCGATCTTCGACGGATTGTCCCCCGGCTGCACGATGTATTGCGACATGCCGCCAGCCTACCTCTCCCCGCCAGCGTAAAGCAACGCCGAAGTTCGAAATTCGAAGCTCGAAATTCGAAATTCAAACCGCACATTCCGCAATCCGCACTCCCGATGCCCGACGCTCTCACACTCCACCTCGTTCAGCTTGACTCCCAATGGGAGGACAAAGCGGCGAACTTCGCCCGCGTCCGCGACCTCATCGCCCGCGCCATGCCCGCTCCCGGCGGCCTGATCATCCTGCCGGAAATGTTCGCCACCGGATTCAGCGACCGCCTCGCCGCCACCCTCGAGCCCCTCGACGGCCCCGTCACCGCTTTTCTCCGCGACATCGCCTCCCGCACCCGCTGCGCCGTCGTCGGCGGCCTCGTCACCCCGGCGCCGGACGGGCGTGGATTCAATCAAGCACTCGCCATCGCCCCGGACGGCTCCGCACTCGCCCGCTACAGCAAGACCCATCCCTTCGCCCTTGGCGGCGAGGATTCCGTCCACGCGCCCGGCGGTCCGCCCGTCATCTTCGAGTGGGGCGGATTGAAAATCTCCCCCCTCATCTGTTACGACCTGCGCTTTCCCGAAACCGCCCGCTCCGCGCTCGCCCTCGGTGCCGAGGCCGTCATTTACATCGCCTCCTGGCCCGTTCGCCGCCAGGACCACTGGATCACCCTGCTCCAGGCGCGCGCCATTGAAAACCAGGCCTATGTCATCGGCGTCAACCGCTGCGGCAACGACCCGCGCCACAGCCACGGCGGGCGCTCCCTCATCGCCGACCCGCACGGCGTCGTCATCGCTGACGCAGGAGCGCAGGAGCGCGTCATCACCGCGCGCGTCGAGCCCGCCCTCGTCCGCGAATGGCGCGCGCAGTTCCCCGCCGCGCGCGAGTATCTCGCCCTTCAGCCTTGAAAGCGCCGTTTCCGGATCATGCCGCCAGACCCGCCACCCTCCGAACCAGCGGACACCGCGCCCGGCAGCCTTTGCACCGCCTGCGGCCTTTGCTGTGACGGCACCCTCTTCCACATCGTCCGCCTCCAGCCCGCGGATTCCGCCCGCCAGTTGTCAGCCCTCGGCATGAAGCTGCGCCGCAGGAAAAAAGACCCCTACTTCACCCAGCCCTGCGCCTTTCTGCACGACTGCCGCTGCGCCATTTACGAGCACCGCCCCCAGCGCTGCCGTCACTTCGAGTGCCGCGTCCTTCAGCGGCTGCAAAACGACGAGATCACCCCTGTTGCCGCGCATGCCCTCATACGCCAGGCCCGCCAGATCGCGTGTGGCATTGAGGTTCAGCTCGCCTCCGGAGACGACACCGCCGCGCATCTCCCCCTGCTTGAGCGCTGCGAGGCCGCCCTGGCCGCCATCCCATCCGGCACTCCGGCCAGTTCGAATTTGAGCGCCGCTCTCCAGGAACTTCAGCGCCTCCTGCGCGCCGAGTTCCACGCTCTCGGTTGAGTTTTCCAGTCCTCTGCGCCCCTGACGCCAAACGCGCGTCCGTCTTGACCAAAATATGGGAGGCATCCTGGCTGGACACTGGCATGAAAGCAGCGTCTTTGACAGGCACACTCCCGCACACCCATGAGCAAGACAAATCCCTCCAAACCACTCAGCAAAAACATCCACCTCCTCCGCTGGGTGAAGAAGATGGCCGCCCTGTGCAAGCCCGACCGCATCCACTGGGTGGACGGCTCCAAAGCCGAGTATGACCGCCTCTGCGAGCAGATGGTGGAAGGCGGCACCTTCATCAAGCTCAACCAGAAACAGTGGCCCGGCTGCTATTACGCCAAGTCCGACCCCAGCGACGTCGCCCGCGTGGAGGAGCGCACCTTCATCTGCTCCCACTCCAAGGACGGCGCGGGGCCCACCAACAACTGGGAGGACCCCTTCGAGATGAAGAAGAAGCTGCGCGGCCTCTTCAACGGCTGCATGAGGGGCCGCACCATGTATGTGCTGCCCTTCAGCATGGGGCCGCTGGACTCGCCCATGTCCCAGATCGGCGTGCAGCTCACCGACTCGCCCTACGTCGTCGTGAACATGCGCATCATGGCCCGCATCGGGAAGAAGGTCTTCCAGATCATAGACAAGGGCGAAAAGCGCGTCGTCCCCTGCATGCACACCGTCGGCGCGCCCCTCAAAAAGGGCCAGAAGGACGTGTCATGGCCCTGCAACAAGGAGAAATACATCGTCCACTTCCCCGAGACGCGCGAGATCTGGAGCTACGGCTCCGGCTACGGCGGCAATGCCCTGCTCGGCAAGAAGTGCTTCGCCCTGCGCATCGCCTCCGCCATGGCCCGGGACGAGGGCTGGATGGCCGAGCACATGCTCATCCTCGGCGTCGAGAACCCCAAGGGCGAGAAGACCTACGTCGCCGCCGCCTTCCCCTCCGCCTGCGGCAAGACCAACTTCGCCATGCTCATCCCGCCCGCCCACTTCCAGAAGCAGGGCTGGAAAGTCTGGACCGTCGGCGACGACATCGCCTGGCTGAAACCCGGACCCGACGGCCGCCTCTACGCCATCAATCCCGAGGCCGGCTTCTTCGGCGTCGCCCCCGG
>DDQZ01000067.1:73613-73970 GCA_002343505.1 Verrucomicrobiaceae bacterium UBA2429
GTCTGGTGGGAGGGCATGACCGACGAGCCGCCCGCCAAATGCACCGACTGGCAGGGCAACCAGTGGACGCCCGAGATCGCCAGGGAAAAAGGCGTCAAAGCCGCCCATCCAAACTCCCGCTTCACCGCCCCCGCCGCCCAGTGCCCCACCATTGACCCGGACTGGGAGAAGCCCGAGGGCGTGCCCATCTCCGCCGTCATCTTCGGCGGCCGCCGCGCCACCACCATGCCCCTCGTCTATCAGTCCTTCAACTGGAGCTGCGGCGTGTACATCGGCGCCACCATGGGCAGCGAGATGACCGCCGCCGCCGCCGGCACCGTCGGCAAGGTGCGCCGCGACCCCATGGCCATGCTGCCC
>DDQZ01000070.1:0-131610 GCA_002343505.1 Verrucomicrobiaceae bacterium UBA2429
TATTTGTGGGCGTCTGGCTTTTTCTCCGCGGAGGCGGACGTGGCCGGAGTCAGGGAGGCGTGCCAGTCATAAACGTGGATCCAGTCATCCGAGGTCTCCGCGCGCACATAGTCTGTGTCCTGGAGGATGCCGCGCTGGTGGAAGCCCAGCAGCTCGTCAGTGGTGAAGGGGCCGAACTCGACAAAGGAGCGGCTGAGATAAAGCAATTGTGTCATGTGGGTGTTTTTTTGGGTTTGCGTTTGGGGGGGCGGGGGCTTTGCCGCCAAACCAAGAGTTGCACAAGCAAAATCCTTGCCACTTTCCCGCCGCGCTCATATTCAAAGGGAAACAGCGCGTCCACCGCATGAGCGAAGAACCCCATTTCATCCATGCCCCAAGCCCGCCCGGCGGGGAGCCGGAGACGCCGCCGCCATCCGGCAAGGGCGGCATCCTCAGGCGTCTGCGCGACAGCAAGCGCGTGCGGCTTTGGTTCGCGGCCAGGCATTTGAAACTGAAGCGGGACTACCGGCCAATGCTGCTGGGCCGGCCCATGAGCCGTGAGGAGGTGGGTGCGGCGGGCGAGGCTCTGGCCGCGCGCTGGCTGGCAGGGCATGGCCGCCGCATCCTGCGGCGCAATCACCGAGGGCCTTTCCACGGCGAGGTGGACATCGTGGCGCGGCATGGCCGGGTGCTGACTTTCGTGGAAGTGAAGACGCGCACCAGCGCGGAGTTTGGCCGCCCGGCGGACGCGGTGGACGCGCAAAAGCGCCTGCTCATCCAGCGCGGCGGGCAGGACTGGCTGAGGCTGCTGGGACGCCCGCGCGTGCGCTTCCGCTTCGACATTGTGGAGGTGCTGCTCATCCCCGGCATGAAGCCGCATGTGTACGTCATCGTGAACGCCTTCCAGATGCCCGACAGCTCCATGTCCGGGCGCTGAGTCCGGCGCGCTCAGCGCGGGTTGGCCCACACCAGGCTGGCGCGCAGAGCGCGCACGAGCTTGTCATCCGCGCAGGGCGCGGGATCAGGGCCGGATGCGCCCGCGCACACGACGCTGATCTTGTAGGTCGTGCCCCAGCGGACGAACTCAAGCTCGGCGCGGTCTTTCCTCAATGCCACCGCGTCCGGCGCGTCCGCGCGTCCGCTGCGCACGGCGGTCATCTGCACGCGGTGGGTGGCGAACACCGCCAGCACGCTGGCAAGGTGGGACTTCACATTCAGCTCCAGCCTGGAGAGCACGGCCTCGTCATCCGGCACCAGCACGGGAAAAGTGGCCTGCGCCAGATCCGCCTCCCAGCGCCGCATTTTCTCCGCGAACTTGGGATCTCCCGGACGCGCGGCTTCGGCTTTGACCTGCTCCCAGGGTGTCTCCGGGACCGCCGTTTTCTTCGCTCCGTCCGCCTCATCCGCACCGCAGCCTGCGAGCACGAAAGCGGACATGAGAGCCAGGCATGGCAGGCGGAGGGACAGGGGCAAAATGCGGGCGTTCATGGCGCGATGATGCCGCATTCCAGCGCGCAGGCACCCGCTTTTTCAGCGCAGCCAGACCCACGCCGGCGGCAGCAGCAGGGCGGCATCCGCCAGCACGCGAAAGAGCTCGGCGGAGCGGTGTCGCGCGGCTTTCCACAGCAGCAGGTGCAGCAGAAGGCCTGCGATGACCAGGAGGGAGATCGCGCGCAGGGACTCCGAACTCCCGCCGAAGAATCCGCCATGCCCAAGCACGGCGCAAAACACCGCCGAGCCAATGAGGAACACGCCCTGCCCGCGCCGGTTCGCGGGCGGCGTCTCCTGCTGCGCGATGACGGTGAGATTGCCGGTGAAGAGAAAGGCCAGCAGCATCAGCTCCAGCCAGTGAACCGGGTCGTCCGCGCCTTGATGGCTGAAGCGCGCGAAGGTGGTGCAGCCCAGCGCGAAGATGACACCCGCAGCCGATTCCTTGCGCAGCAGGTTTTGAACCCACCCGCGCAGCCTGGACGACCACGCCAGCAGGGCGAGCGCGAGGACGAGCGCGCTGCCCGCGATTTTCGCGCCGCTGGAGAGCGGCAGCGCGTGCAGCGCGAGCATCATGGCCGGGCCGCCCCACAGCGCCAGCCTGCGCAGAGACCGCGTGCGCGCGCCAGTGTAAACCGCCAGATAAAACGCCACCGCCGGCACGAGCACCAGCGCCTCCACCAGCAGCCCGGCCGGGATGCGCCAGAAGGCCAGCCAGACGGCGGCGGCGGCGCCCGCGGGCACCGCCAAGCCCGCGATCCAGAGGCGATGCCGCAGATAAAAACGATGCCGCTCGTCCAGCTCCGCCTCCGGCTGCCCCAGCGTGTCGAGCACACGGTCGAGCAGATAAATGACCCACACCACCAGAGCCAGGCCGGGCAGCACGCCGGGCGGCAGTTTCGATCCGTGCAGGCGCGCCAGGGATGCCGTCCACACCACCGCCACCGCCGGTGCCTCCAGGCTCAGCATGTGCGCCCACAACCAGGGCTTGGAGAGGAGGGATCGCTCGGACACGCGCCATCAGTGGAGCACGCGCGCGGCGGGTCAACCTGGAACCATGCCGCGAAACAAAAGACCGGCTTGAGCAACCCCTCCGCCTGCGCGATTGGGAGGCAATGACGCGCCAGGAAGCCTGCCTCGCCCTCAACCTGATCCCGCAGATCGGCCCGGTGCGCGCGCGCAAGCTCATCGCCGCCTTCGGAGGGCCGGAGCAGGTGCTCAAGGCCAGTGCGCGGGACCTCACGCGCGTCGAAGGCATCGGCGAAGCGCACGCCCAGGCCGTGGCCGGATGGGAGACGCAGGTGGATTTGCCCGGCGAGCTGGCAAAGGTCCAAGCGCGCGGCCTTACCCTGCTGACAGAGACTGACGAGCTTTTCCCGCCCTCCCTGCGCGGCCTGCGCGACGCGCCCCTGCTGCTCTATGTCTGGGGCCAGCTCCTCCCGCGCGACCACCATGCCATCGGCATCGTCGGCAGCCGGCACGCCACCGTTTACGGACTGAGCGCCACCAAGCGCCTCGGCTACCAGATCGCCTTCGCCGGGCGCACCGTCATCAGCGGACTGGCGCGCGGCATTGACACCGCCGCGCACGAGGCCGCGCTCGCCGCCAAAGGCCGCACCATCGCCGTCATCGGCTCCGGCATCGGCAAACTCTACCCGCCCGAGAATCAAGCCCTCGCCGGGCGCATCGCCCAGAGTGGCGCGGTCGTCAGCGAATACCCCGTGGACCGCATCGCCGACAAGCAGACCTTTCCCTACCGCAACCGCATCGTCGCCGGCTGGTCCGCAGGCCTGCTCGTCGTCGAGGCGCCCGCGCGCAGCGGCGCGCTCATCACCGCCCAGCAGGCCGTGGACAATGGCAGGACCGTCTATGCCGTGCCCGGGCCCATAGACAAACCCACCTCCCAGGGCTGCAACCGCCTCATCCAGCAGGGTGCCAAGCTCGTCATCGAGGCGGAGGACATCCTCGCCGACCTCGACACCCTTTTCCCGCCCGCGCACATCCCGCAGGACGCGCGGGCCGATAACGCTCCGCCCGCCGCGCCGCCCGTCAGCCTTGATGAGGAGATCGTCCTCAAGGCCGTGAAGGACGGAGCCGCCCACATAGACGAAATCATCACCGCCTCCGGTCTTACCCCCGCCACCGTCAACGTCTGCCTCATGCGCCTGGAAATGAAACGTCTCCTGCGCGCCCTGCCCGGCAGATGCTACGAAGCCGCCGGCTCCTCCTGAAAAAGGGAATTCCACACCAGGCAAAGCCGTGAACTTCCGCCTTCTTCGCCTCGCACCCTTTCTCATCACGCTCGTCATGGGCGTGCTGCTCCTGCTGCTGGACTGGCTGATGAATGAAAAAGGCGGGCTGGAATTCATCCAGCGGTTTGAACTGGCCAGTTACGACTGGCGGATGCGCCAGATGGACCCGCCCGCGGACGCGGGACGCCAGGCGGGCGTGCTGCATGTGGATGAGCGCGGCACGGAGCGGCTGAAACAAACCCTGAAAGTGAACTGGCCGGTGCCGCGCTGGATTCATGGCGTGATCCTTGACGAGCTGACCGCGCAGGGCGCGCTGGCGGTTGGCTACGACATTTTTTTCACCCGCATGCGTCCGGAGGACAAGGCGCCGGCGATGAGCACGGCGGCGGCTCCATCATCCGACGAGGTCTTCATCCAGGCGCTCAGGCGGAGCGGGCGCACCGTGCTGGGCGCGCCGATGGACCCCTCCCGTTCGGGAGACAATGTGCTGCTGCCGGCGGCCCCCTTCGCACAGGCCGCCGCCACTGCCGGGCACGCGCTGGGAAAAGCCGACCCGGACGGCGTGCTGCGCCGCGTGCTGCCGCTGGTCGAGGATGCCTCGGCGGGGCGTGTCTGGCAGTTGGGCATCCAGACCGCCGCTTTGGCCCTGGGTCTGGATTTGAACCGGGCGCAACTCACGCCCTGGCGGCTGACGGTGCCGGATGCGCAAGGCAGGACGCATTACATCCCGCTCGACGGGCATGGCAGGCTGGTCATTCCCTGGCGGCTGTCCGCGACACCGGCGGCCTCCGCGCGCAACCGCTCCTTCTTCGATGTGCTGGGCGACTCGCAGCGGCGCAGGAGCGGCCAGGGCGGCGGGCCTTCGTCGTTTTGGCAGGACCGTGTGGTGATCGTCGGCTCCTTCGGGGCAAATCCGCCGCTGGCCGATGCCGGACCCACTCCGCTCGGAGCGCGCACGCCTTACTGCGCCACGCACTGGAACATCGCCGATGCGATGATGCGCGGAGCCTTCATCCATGTGCCCGGACCAGCAACGCGGGCGGGCGTCACTCTGGCGCTGATGCTGGCTGTCAGCGTGCTTTCCTGGAAGCTGCGCGCCCTGTGGGCGACGGCGGCGGCGGTGCTTCTCAGCGCGGCCTATGCCGCCTGCTGCGTCTGGCTGCTGCACGCGCGGGGACTGTGGCTGCCGCTGGCGCTGCCGCTGCTGGGCGCCACAAGCATCACGCATGTGACGATGACGTTTTTCCGGCTCGTCATCGAAAAAGGGCACAAGCGCCGCCTGCGCAGCGTCTTCCAGCAGATCGTCTCCCCGCGCCTGCTGGAGATGATTCTCGACCAGCCGCACGTCTCATGGGCTCCGCGCCAGAAGGCGATGACGGTTTTCTTCGCCGACATCCGCGGCTTCACCGCGCTCACAGACGACTCCCGCCTCGACCGCATCGGCCTCACGCCTGGGCAGGAGCCGCCCGATCCCGCGCAGTCGCAGGCCCTCCGCGACCGGCATGCCCTCGACACCGTCAATCTGTATCTCGGCCTCGTCGTGGACACGATTAAAAAGCACGGGGCCACGCTCGACAAATACATGGGGGACTGCGTCATGGCCTTCTGGGGCGCGCCGCTCGACGACCGCCATCATGCGCTCAAGGCCGTCCGCGCCGCCGTGGAGGTGCAGCGCCGCATCCATGATCTCAATGAGCGGCGCCGGATGGAAAACGAGAGCATCGAGCAGGAAAACCGCACGCGCATGGCGGACGGGCAACCACCGCTTCCGCCGCATGCGCTGCTAACTTTGGGCACCGGCATCAACACCGGCCTGATGACCGCCGGCTTCATGGGATCCGAGGCGCACCTCTCCAATTACACCGTCTTTGGCCGCGAGGTGAACCTCGCCGCGCGGCTGGAGTCCCTCTCAGGCAGCAGCCGTATTTTGATTTCCCAGGCCACGCTTGACGCCGTCAGCGCGGACGACCCGGCGCTGGCCGCCAGCGCGCGCGGCATCGGCGCGCATCCGATGAAGGGAATCCAGCAGCCCGTGCCGGTTTATGAAGTGTCCTGGCAGGAAACGCGGAAAAATAACAACGAAGCGCAGGCGGGCGCGTTATAAGGCGCGGCCCCGATGGGGACCACCCGCAATCCACACCGTCATGAAACCGAAATCCAAAAAAAAGGCGGCAAACAAAAAAACGGCGCCCAGGCGCGCCATTCAGAAACGCGGCGCGCTGAAAAAAAAGACCACCACTGCCGCAGCAAAGAAACTGACCTCCCCGGCACCCAAGCCAAAGCCGGCAGTCAAAGCCCCGACCCCTGTCATCAAGGGCGGGATTCGGGAGTACTTCGTCGTCCGGGCCGCAAAGACACCCGCCGCGCTGCTTTCACCTTTGACTTCCAACGGCAAGCCGAGGATCAGCCTCAACGAGGGTGAAATCTGGATCGAAGACTCGGATGGCGTCACCACTCCCGAAACTCTCCCTTACGAGCTGGAGTCGGGCGACACCATCTGCACCTACAATCCGGGGGATGACCCCAGTGATCCCGCCACCCTTCCCGAAATCCAGAGCTTCGAAGTGGACTGCTACGAGTCCGACGGCAGCTACTATGAGGACGTCATCGTCTATGACTACTTTGATGACTGCATCTCGGTGGATTTAACCGTGCTCGACGAGTGCATCGAGGAGCCTGAGCCGGCCACCGACGAAAACCCCTACACCTGCAATGACGGCACCTTCAGCATCGGCATCGAAGGCTGACCTCCCATCACTTCAAACCCATCACCCTCCGCCCACCATGCCACTTTACCTTAGCGTTCTGAAATTGACCGGCAGCGTCACCTGGAGAAACGGCACCACCGGCACCTTCATCCCGCTGAACAACTGCCAGAGCTTCGACACCGCCGCCACGGCCACCGCCCAGTTCCGCCTGCGCACCAACGACGCCTCCATTGAGATTCACCAGTTCGAAAGCCCCATGCAGTCCCCGCCCTGCCCCGTCCCCCACAAAGGCAGCACCATGATCATGGTCCTGAACCGCGACCCGGCGAATCTGAAAAAGCGCCGCGGGAATCTCACCCCCCGCTCGCGCAAAGCCCTCGGAGCCAGCGGCAAAAAGCGCGAACTCAAAAGAAGGAGCGCCACCCTGCAATCCGTCCAGACCGGCGGGGTCACATTGGAAATCCGAACCTGAGCGCCTGTCCGCACTGCGCGGAGTTTGCCGCAGTGACACCGGTGCCGGCGGCCGCTTCACAAAGCGGGCGGAACAAACCCCCGCCCCGGATGCGTTTTCCCGCCGTCATGAAAACGCCGCTCATCCTCCTCACCCTCGCCTCCGCCGCCTTTGCCCAGCCGCCGAACATCCTCCTCGTCCTCGCCGACGACCTCGGCTACGGCGACCTCGCCTGCTACGGAGCCAAAGACCTGCGCACCCCCCATCTCGACCGCCTCGCCGCCGAGGGACTGCGATTCACCGACTGCTACGCCGGCCACGCCAACTGCTCCCCCTCCCGCACCGCCCTCATGACCGGGCGCACCCCCACGCGCGTCGGCGTGCGCAACTGGATCCCCGAAGACTCCCCCGTCCACCTCCGCCGCACCGAGACCACCCTCCCCACCCTCCTGCGCCAGGCCGGCTACACCACCTGCCTCAGCGGCAAGTGGCATCTCAACGGCGCCTTCAACCACCCCTCCCAGCCCCAGCCCGGCGACCACGGATTTGACCACTGGTTCGCCACCCAAAACAACGCCTACCCCAGCCACCGCAACCCCGCCAACTTCGTCCGCAACGGCACCCCCCTCGGCAAACTCGAAGGCTACGCCGCCCACCTCGTGGCCGACGAAGCCCTGCGCTGGCTCGACACGCGCGACAAGTCCAAGCCCTTCTTCCTCTACATCGCCTTCCACGAGCCGCACGAGCCCATCGCCTCCGACGCCCGATACACCGCCCTCTACCCCCACGAAGACCCCGCCTACAGCGCCCACCACGGCAACATCACCCAGATGGACGACGCCTTCGGCCGCCTCATGGCCAAGCTCGACACCGACGGACTGCGGGAGAGCACCCTCGTCTTCTTCACCAGCGACAACGGCCCCGCCATCACCGCCCAGCACCCCTACGGCTCCGCCGGCCCCCTGCGCGACAAAAAAGGCTCCCTCTGGGAAGGCGGCATCCGCGTCCCCGGCATCCTGCGCTGGCCCGGCAAAGTCCAGCCCGGAGCCACCAGCGCCGAACCCGTCAGCGGCGTGGACCTCCTGCCCACCCTCTGCGCCGCCGTCGGCGTCACCCCGCCGCAGGACCGCGCCCTCGACGGAGCCAGCATCCTCCCCGCGCTCGAAGGCCGCCCCGTCACCCGCTCCACCCCGCTTTACTGGCACTTCAACCGCGCCAGCGGCGAGCCCAAAGCCGCCCTGCGAGCGGGCGACTGGAAAATCCTCGCCACCCTCGACAAAGCCCCCGCCGCCCGCACCAACGACATCACCGAGCAGGACGAGCGCGACTTCAAAGAAGCCAGGCTGCAAAACTTCATGCTCCACAACCTGCGCGCCGACCCCGCCGAGCAGCGCGACCTCGCCGCCGCCGAGCCCGCCAAACTCGCCGAAATGAAGGCCCTCCTGGAAGCCAAATACGCCGAAGTCCAGGCCGAATCCCCCACCTGGCCCGCCTGGACCTTCACCGGCGCCGAAGGCAAAAAGATCGAATGGCCCGACTATGTGAGGAAAAAGAAAGCCGCCCCGAAAAAGCAGCCCTGAGCCGTGGAAGCGGCGTCCCGCCGCTTTTCGCCCCCTTTGCACACGGAGCCTTCTTTCTCCACCGGGCTTTTGGAGAGGGTTTTTGGGTCTTTGGAGGCGCTTCACCAAGCTCTGGAGACGGTTTTTGGGGCTTTGGTGACGCTTCACCACGCTTTGGAGACGATTTTTGGAGCTTTGGAGGCGCGTCACCAGACTTTGGTGACGGTTCACCAAGCTTTGGTGACGCGTCTCCAGACTTCCCGGAGCTTTCCGGACGCTTTGGAGACGCGTCTCCAAACGGTGGAGAATTCTCCCGGAGACGTGGTGAGGCGTCTCCAAACCGTGAAGAAAGCGCTGGAATGTCCGGGGATGCGTCACCCCAGCGCCCGGAATGCGCTGGGAAGTGGGTTCACCCGCCTCCACGGGTCTCAAAACGCTCCAGGGAAGCCGCCGGGGCGTCTCAGGAGAGGCGCTGTGGCGGGTTTGGACGTGGAGGCGCAGAAAGCAGCGGAGATCGGGGTGGACGACAAGTCTCCAGAGTAATGTAAGAATTCCCCAGTGACCGATTACAACGAAGCTGAAAAAGTCGCCAGGAAGCGATTTTTTTTCAGGGATGGGGTGTGCGGCAGCGTCGGCGCGCCGCCTCAGCCCCCGCTTGGTGCGGCTGCGGGAAAGGCGCTGCTCTCGGCGGGATGACGGCCTTCTCAACGCTTCCCCTTCGAGGCGGCCTGGCTGAACCAGTCGCCGCCGCCGCTGGAGCTGCCGCTGCCGAGGTTGCCGAAGGGGTTGTTATTGAAGCCGCCGCCGTTGGCTACTGGCTGGGGTATGGGCCGCTTGCGAAAACGCGGGATACTCTTTTGCCCGCACATCCAACCCTGCATTCTGACGAATGCTCCTAAGGGCTCCCCAGCTCAACAGCGCCGCTGTCCGGCTCAATGTCGCCCGCAGCATTGCTGAGGAAATAGCCGCAGCCGCGCGCGTTCGCGCCTTTTTGCAGCAGCACTCCTCTAAAGACAGGCAGCTTCTTTGCCGCGTCCGGCCAGTCTGGCGTGAAGGCGCCGCTCATCATCCCGGTCTTTGGCGTGAGCACCAGGCTCCAGGTTTTGTCCCTGGCATCCAGCTTCACCACTTTGTTGCCCTCGAAATTGAAGCGCGCGCTGAGTTCATCCGCCAGTTTGCCATTTTCAAAAAACAGCGCGGCGTTTCCTGTTGGCACAACTGGATTGCCCAGACCGAGCGCGGTTTGCACCGGCACCGAGCCATCGTAAAGCGCGCCCACCAGTCCCAGCGCGATGCCGCCCGGCCAGCCTGCGCGGTAGGCTTGCAACACGGACGGCTTGGTTTCCGCCACCGGGCGGAACCACCGCATGTCCGCACTGGTCGCATCGCTGTCGAGATGCGCCTCGTCAAAGACCAGCGTGCCCAGCAGGCTGCCCGCCTTGGTCTTGCCGCCGGGGGTGGGCAGCACGACGAAGACCTCCGCCGCGTCGCCTTCCACGAGGAAGGACGCCGCTGTCACTTTCGTGCCCTCGGCCAGGGTGCCCGCGAGCTTGAGCGTGCCAGTGCTCAACAGCGTCAGGCCCGCGTGGCCGGTGCCTTGTGGATACTCCGCCGCCGGTTTGAACGGGACTTGCGCCACGGCGGGCAGGCCCAGCGTGTAATAGCCTTGCTTGCCTTTGGCATCCAGCAGCGCGCCGCGCACGGGGGCGGCCTTCGAGTAAAGCGGCGGTCTTGCCTTGCCGGTGCTGACATGAGTGACCTCGTTGACGGTGCGGGTGACGGTCATGGTGAGGCCGGACTCATCCCATGTCATTGACAGCTCGCGGCCCGCGAAGGGCAGCGCGGAGGCCAGCACCGCTCCCGCCTTGAACCACACCGAGCCGTCCCCGTGCAGCGCGCCGGTGAAGGGGACCACCAGCCCGTCCATCCACAGCTTACCGCTGAGGCTGCCCTTGGCGGGCGTGAGCGCGGCGCTGAGGAAGCCCGCGGTGTCGTTGCCGGGCGGCGTCGTTTCATCGGGACGCAGCAGGCCCTGGAAGACGGGCTTCGCCCCCAGCGCCGCCATCGCGCCCTGGGTGAGCGGGTTCGCCACGAACACCGCCGTCACGCCAGTGTCCTCCGCTGGCATGACAAGAGCCGCCACATTCCCGCGCACCTCCGCCCCCTCCGGCAGGCCGGTCCAGTGGCTGAAAAGGTGGCTCGTCTTCGCCGCCGCCGTCACTGTGATGGGCGTGCCCGGCAGCACCTGGCTCGTGGCGGGATTGCCCTTGGTCAAGGCGGTGGCGTTCTTCGCCGTGGCCGCCTTCAGCACCACGGTGCCCGCCTTGTCCGGCATGGTCTCCAACGCCGCCGGCACCTCACGCAGCAGGGTCAGCAGATAGCGCCGCTCGAAGGTGAACACGCGCGTGATCGAGGTGCTGTTGCCGCTCGGGTCGTAAGCTGTGACCACGAGCGTGTTTTCGCCGATGGCCGGCGTGATCTGCGCCGAGAAAGGCACCGCCGAGGGTTTGCTGCTCGCGCCCAGCTCAGCCAGTACCACTTCACCGCCATTGAGCACCACCTCCACGCGCTGCACCGCATAATCATCCCCCGCCGTGCCCGCCACCATCAGCGGGGAGGGCGCGCTCACCGTCTTGCCTGCGGGTATGGCGAGCTTGAGCGTCGGCTTCTTCGTGTCCGGGAAACCGGTGCCTGCACCGCGTATGGCGAAGGTGAATAGCGGATCCGCCGGCGCATTGCTGGCGATGCTCACCATGGCCGAGCGCAAGCCTGCCTCGGAGGGATCAAAGGTGACGGTGAAAGCCGCCGACTCCCCCACCGCCACCGGCGAGTCAGGCTGCATCGTCACCCGAAAGTCCGCCGCATGTTCCCCGCTGATCTCTACGCGTGGCAAGCCAGTGAGCAGTAAGGTCTCTAGCCCTGTATTGATAATAGTATAATTACGAGACACAGTTCCAAACGCATGGTTCGCCCAACCAAAGTCCGTGTGATCCGCCCCTCTTGGAGTTGAATCACCGTTAGCTATGCCCACTCTGTTGCCGCTGAGGGCGATGCTGGCCGCCTCGGTGCCCGCTCCCGCCACGGTGAAGGCGAAGAGGGCTTCGTCCGCATCGTTGTTGGCGATGCTCACCACCGCTGTGTGCGGGCCGGGGGTGGAGGGTTGGAAAGTCACCTCGAAGGTCTGCGTTCCGCCCTGCGCCGCTACGGTGGCGCTTGCGGGCTGCGCGCTCACGCTGAAGGCAGCGCTGCCACTGAGATTCACGAGCGGTGTGCCGGTGAGCGCCAGGGCTACAGTGCCGCTGTTGATGATGGTAAAAGTTCGCACCACCATCCCGCCGGCCACTCCGGCGCTGCCAAACTGCGTGTGGTCCGCCGCCTCTGGCGTGGCGTCCCCGTTGACAATTTCCACCCCGTTGCCGCTGAGGGCGATCTCAGGAGAGGGGAAGTTCATCCTCCAGACCGCCATCAGGTTGGCCGTGCCGTAGAGATGGCCGTCACTGCCAAAGACGGGGATCCCGCTCGGGCGAGCGGCTTGGCTGCCATCAAAGGAATGCAGCAGAGTGTGCGTGCCGCTCGAGGTAATCTTGAAGACCGTGCCATAGCCGCTGGCTGTGGCACCATATTCGGTGGTGCCGTAGAAGGCGCCATCACGGCCCTTCACAAGACCGGCGATGGGGTGGCGACCATTGGCGTTATTGAAGCTGTGAAGAAGGGTGTGCGTGCCGCTGGAGGTGATCTTGAAGACCGTGCCGTAGTCGTTGGCTCCGCCATAATAAGTGGTGCCGTAGAAGTCCCCGTCACTGCCCTGCACCAGCCCGTCCCAGGGCGCGATGCCGTTGCTGCCGTTGAAGCTGTGCAGAAGTGTGTACGTGCCGCTGGAGGTGATTTTGAAGACGGTGCCCGCTTCGCTGACTCCACCAGAGTAGGTGGTGCCGTAGAAGTCGCCATCACTGCCCTGCACTAGCTCGGCCCTGGGCCAATTGCCGCTGGTGCGGTTGAAGCTATGCAGCAGGGTGTGCGTGCCGCTGGAGGTGATCTTGAAGACGGTTCCCCAGTCGCTGGCTCCACCCTCCTCGGTGGTGCCGTAGAAGGCGCCATCGCTACCCTGCACCAGCCCGGCAGTGGGCCAACGGCCGTTGGTGCGGTTGAAGCTGTGCAGCACCGTGTGCGTACCGTTGGCGGTGATCTTGTACACCGTGCCATTGTTGCTGGCTCCGCCCTCATAGGTGGTACCGTAGAAGTCCCCGTCACTGCCCCGTACCAGCCCGGCATGGGGATTGCGACCGTTGCTGCCGTTGAAGCTGTGCAGTACGCTGTGCGTGCCGCTGGGGGTGATCTTGAAGACGGTGCCATAGCCTCCGGATCCGCCAGAAAAAGTGGTGCCATAGAAGGCGCCATCGCTGCCCTGCACCAGCCCGGCAACGAGGATGCCGCCGTTGGGGCTGTTGAAGCTGTACAGCAGGGTGTGCGTGCCACTGGCGGTAATCTTGAATACGGTGCCGTTGTTTCTGGCTCCGCCCTGGTAGGTGGTGCCATAGAAGTCACCGTCACTGCCCTGCACTAGTCCGGCAGCGGGCCAACGGCCGCTGGTGTTGTTGAAGCTGTGCAGCAGGGTGTGCGTGCCGTTGGCGGTGATCTTGAATACGGTGCCCCAGCCGCTGGCACCACCCTCGTCGGTGGTGCCGTAAAAAGCCCCATCACTGCCCTGCAACAGACCAGCTACGGGGTATCGGCCGTTAGTGGAGTCGAAGCTGTGCAGCAGGGTGTGCGTGCCGCTGGGGGTGATCTTGAAGACCGTGCCAAAACCGCTGGCTCCGCCCTCGTCGGTGGTGCCGTAAAAAGCCCCGTCACTGCCCTGCAACAGACCAGCTACGGGGTATCGGCCGTTGGTGGAGTCGAAGCTGTGCAGCAGGGTGTGCGTGCCGCTGGGGGTGATCTTGAAGACCGTGCCGTAGTCGTTGGCTCCGCCATAATAAGTGGTGCCGTAGAAGGCACCATCGCTGCCCTGCGCCAGCCTGGCCCTGGGCCCGCTGCCGTTGCTGGAGCTGAAGTTGTGCAGCACGGTGTGCGTGCCGTTGGCGGTGATCTTGAACACAGTACCATTGGCATTGGTACCGCCCTGCTGAGTGGCACCGTAGAAATCCCCATCACTACCCTGCACTAGCCCGGCCTGGGGATTGGTGCCGTTGCTGCCGTTGAAGCTGTGCAGAACCGTGTGCGTGCCGCTGGAGGTGATCCTGAACACGGTGCCGGCGCCGCTGCTGGCTCCACCATCTGATGTGGTGCCGTAGAAGGCGCCATCGCTGCCCTGTACAAGCCCGGCAGCGGGGGTGCCGCCGTTGGTGTGATTAAAGCTGTGCAGAACCGTGTGTGTGCCACTGGAGGTGATCTTGAATACGGTGCCCCAGCCACTGGCTCCACCACCAGATGTGGTTCCGTAGAAGGTGCCGTCGGCACTTTGCACCAAATCGGCACGTGGGTAGCTACCGACATTATCTGAATAGAGAATTTCGAAAGTTTGCGCCTGGATGTAAGCCGAATGCAAGCCCAGGAACAAAGTGGCAGCGGCGAACAGAAAGCGACGCAATGAGTTCATAATGTCTGGCAGAATCGAGACTGCGAATCCCAACATTTTTTTAACGCAGAAATTTGTTAGCCTTTTAACAGGCTGCAGCCCTGGGAAAAAGCTATTTCTGCGCGGAAATGCGGCGCGGCGTGGGCTTTATGGACTTCGTTGACACGGCAATGAGGTCAGCAAGGCCGGTGGCATAACCTGCGTCGCCTCAGTCCCCGCTGGTAGTGGCTAGCGGGGCGGGAAAGGCGTTGCTCTTGGCGGAATGACGGCCTTTTCACCGCTTCCCCTTCGAGGCGGCCTGGCTGAACCAGTCGCCGCCGCCGCTGCTGGAGCTGCCGCTGCCGAGGTTGCCGAAGGGGTTGTTGTTGAAACCGCCGCCGCCGCCCTGGGGTCTGCCGCCGCTTTGGCCGCGCTGGCCGCCGCTGCTCTGGCCGGCGGGTCTTTGGCCTCCTCCTCCGCCGCCGCCGCCCTGGCGGCGCTCGAAGTCGGGCTTGGATTTGAGGCTGAGGGCGATGCGTTTGCGCTGGATGTCCACCTCCATGACGGTGGCCTGGACGCGCTGGCCGACTTTGACGGCCTCGGCGGCATCGCGCACAAAAGTGTCGCTGAGCTGGCTGACGTGGGCGAGGCCGTCCTGGTGGACGCCGATGTCTATGAAGGCGCCGAAGGCGGTGACGTTGGTGACGACGCCGGGCAGCTTCATGCCGACCTGGAGGTCCTTCATTTCATTGACGCCTTCCTGGAATTTGAAGACCTCGAACTGCTTGCGCGGGTCGCGCCCGGGCTTGGCGAGCTCGCTCATGATGTCCTGGAGCGTGGGCAGGCCGACATCGGCGCTGACGTATTTTTTGAGGTCGAGCTTCTGGCGCAGCTCGGGCCGCGCCATGAGGTCGGCGACGGTGCAGCCGAGGTCGGCGGCCATTTGCTCGACCAGGGGGTAGCGCTCGGGGTGGACGGCGCTGGAGTCGAGCGGGTGGGCGGCGTCGCGGATGCGCAGGAAGCCGGCTGCCTGCTCGAAGGCTTTGTCGCCGAGGCGGGGGACTTTGAGCAAATCTTTGCGGGATTTGAAGGGGCCGTTTTCGTTGCGGAAGGCGACGATGTTCGCCGCGTGGGTGCTGTTGAGGCCGGAGACGTAGCTGAGGAGCTGCTTGGAGGCGGTGTTGACCTCGACGCCGACGTTGTTCACGCAACTGATGACGATGTTGTCGAGGCCGTCCTTGAGGAGCTTTTGATCCACGTCGTGCTGGTATTGGCCGACGCCGATGGATTTGGGGTCAATTTTGACCAGCTCGGCCAGGGGGTCCATGAGGCGGCGGCCGATGGAGACGGCGCCGCGCACGGTGACGTCGTGGTTGGGGAACTCCTCGCGCGCCACTTCGCTGGCGCTGTAGATGGAGGCGCCGCTTTCATTGACCATGATGACGGGGATGTGCTTGGGCACGCCGATTTTGTGGATGAAAGCCTCGGTCTCGCGGCTGGCGGTGCCGTTGCCGATGGCGATGGCCTCGATCTTGAAGCGCTCGACCAAATTCAGCACGAGGGTCTTGGCGTGCATGAGGCTGTTGCCCTCGCCGAGGAGGTAGATGACGTCGTTGAAAAGGAGCTGGCCCTGGGCGTCGAGCACGACGGTTTTGCAGCCGGTGCGGAAGCCGGGGTCAATGCCGAGCAGGCGCTTCTGCCCGAGCGGGGCTGCCATGAGCAGCTCCCGCAGGTTGTCGGCGAAGACTTTCACCGCCTCGGCATCGGCTTTCTTTTTCGACTCAAGGCGGAACTCGGTCTCCATGCTGGGGCCGAGCAGGCGCTTGTAGCAGTCGGCGCAGGCCAGCTTCATCTGCTCGGTGAGGGTGTTGCCGCCTTTGGCGAACATGTGGGTGACGAGCTGCGTGGCGGCCTCCTCGGGCGGCTGGATGCGCATGAGCAGGAAGCCCTCTTTTTCGCCTCGGCGGATGGCGAGCATGCGGTGGCTGGGGATGGATTTGAGCGGCTCGGTCCAGTCGAAGTAATCGCGGAATTTCTGCGCGTCGGCCTCGGTCTCCTTGCCGAACATGACCTTGGAAAGCACGGTGGCCTGCTCGGCGAAGAGTTTTCTCAACGCGGCGCGGGCCTCGGCATTGTCGCTGATGCGCTCGGCAATGATGTCGCGCGCGCCGGCGAGGGCGTCGGCGGCGTCTTTGACGCGCAGCTCCTCGTTTTCATGGTCGGGGTTGAGGAACTTGGCGGCCTCGGTGGCGAGGTCTGGCGCGGGGGTGGCGAGGTTGGCCTCGATGAAGTCGGCCAGGGGTTCGAGGCCTTTTTCCTTGGCGATGGTGGCGCGGGTGCGGCGCTTGGGGCGGAAGGGGGCGAAGATGTCTTCGAGTGTGTTGAGCGTCTCGGCTTTCTCGATCTTGGCGCGCAGCACGTCGGTCATGAGCTTGCGCTCCTCCAGGGATTTGACGATGGAAGCGCGGCGGTCGTCGAGGGCCACGAGCTGCTCCAGGCGGTCTTTGACGGCGAGGATCTGCACTTCATCCAACATGCCGGTGGCCTCCTTGCGGTAGCGGGAGATGAAGGGCACGGTGGCGCCGTCGGCGAGCAGTTTGGCGGTGGCGCCGACCTGGATGGCCTTCACGCCCAGCTCGCGGGCGATGCGTTCGACATGGGTGACATTGATGTTGAGTTCGGAGGCTGCGGACATGGTTGGGGAAAGATTGCGCGGCCCGCACGGTGGCCTGGCCGACGTTTGAGGTAGCGAGCGCATCCGAGCGCGGCAAGGCGAAGAAGCCCGGCGGGGGAAATTAACTTTCTTGACAGCGAAAGCGCCGAGAAGTGGCACGCTGGTCATCAAGAAAGCTGGGCCAGAAGTAGGCCAAATCGGCGCATCGCCTGGTGATCTGTGATATTTAATATAAATTTCATAATTCGACTTGGCGAACCCCCTCCCGGTGGGATGGTACGGCATTTCCACCATGCGCACCCTGTTTTCCAAGCCGCTTCGCGTCCTCGTCGCCGTCACCCTTTTGCTGGCGGCAGGGGTGTTCTGGCTGGGCCGGCCTGTGAATCCGCCGGGAAATTCCGGCCGCTCCGTTTCGCGGTTGCCGGTGCAGTCCACAGCCCCCGGCCTGCTAAATGAAAGCCCCCTGGCGGAGGGGGAGGAGGAGTTTCAAACCCGTGCCTCTTTGCTGGCGGGCAAGGTGTTCAGTCTCAAGGAAAGCGGTCGTCCAACCAGCTTCAGGCTGGCTTTGGACAGGCTCCATGTGACTGACGCTCCAGTTGCGGCGAGGGAAAAACGCTCCATGGCCGCAAGCGCGGCGGCTTTGCTGAATGAGGCGGAGTCCCATGCGGCAAGGACCGGGCGCTGGCCGGGGTTGGTGCTATTTCCAGCGGCTGATCCTCCGGCGGAGGCCGGGCTGGACGCGGAGGAACTGGAGCAGTGGCGGGAAAACCAAAAGCGCGTGCTGACAGAGCGCGTGCTCATCCGCGCGAGTGATCCCGGCGCTGCGGAGCAGGCGGCGGAAAAGGCGGGCTTGCGCGTGGCAAGGCGGCCGGAGTATGCGCCGGACCACCTCATCGCCGAGGCGGCGAGTCCGCTGGCGGCGCTCGACGCGCTCGACGCCCTCTTAACGCATCCTGCCGTGGCCTCGGCGGAGCCTCTGCTGCTGCGCAAGCGGGCGCTGAAGCTGCTGCCGGATGATCCGCTTTTCCCCAAGCAATGGCATCTGCGCAACACCGGCCAGGAGGGCGGCAAAAAGGGTGTGGACGCGAATGTCACGGAGGTCTGGGACGAATATCAGGGGGAGGGCGTGCGCATCGCCATCGTGGACGACGGATTGGAGACCAGCCACCCCGACCTCGCTCCGAACGTGGACAGCGCCAACCATTTCGACTGGAATGATGAGCCTGCCGACACCGACCCAAGTCCAAATGTGCTCACTGACAAACACGGCACCGCTGTGGCTGGTGTGGCTGGCGCACGGGGGGGAAATGGCGCCGGTGTCAGTGGCGCGTCACCAAAGGCCACTCTGGTAGGCTTCCGACTCATCGCGGACTTGTTCAGCGCCGAGGATGAGGCGGACGCGATGGCGCGCGGCATGGACCTTATTCAGGTCAAAAACAACAGTTGGGGCATCCTGGACGGATATCCGTGGGAGCTGGGTCAGACCGGCGCGCTCTTTGACGCCGCCATGAGCCAGGCGGCCACTCTGGGACGCGGAGGGCTGGGCACCATCTCCGTCTGGTCCGCGGGCAACGGCCGCCACCAGGGCGACCAGGGCGGCAAAGATGGTTATGCCAGCAACCGGTACGGCATCACCGTCGGCGCGGTGACGAACAAGGGCGCGCTGGCCTTTTACAGCGAAACCGGCGCGCATCTCTGCGTGGTCGCGCCCTCGGCGGAAAACCGCGCCGGCATCGTCACCACGGACCTCGCCGGCATTCGCGGCTACAATGACGGGCTGAACCTGAAAAATCTGGGCGACATTGACTACACCAACGACTTCAACGGCACCTCAGCCGCCGCGCCTGTTGTCTCCGGCGTCGCCGCTCTCATGCTGGAGGCAAACCCGAATCTGAGCTGGCGGGATGTGAAAGAAATCCTGCTGCGCTCCTCTACCCAGATCGGCGGCAGCTCCGGCTGGGTTTCGCGCGATGCCAGACCAGAGCTGGGTTTGCCCGCGGTGAAGCATCATCACTCGTTCGGCGGCGGTCTGGTCAACGCGCGCGCGGCAGTGGACATGGCAAAAACATGGACCTCCCTCGGCCCCGAGGTGGAAATTGTGAAAAGCGCTGTGAGCACCGAGTCCGGCCCCGCCTCGATCAAGGGCGGCACCACCATCCTCATCCCCGAGGAGACAAAAAAGACCCTCAAAGTCAACCGCATTGACCTCGACTTCAGCGCCTCCACCGCCCTGCGTGTCGAGCATGTGGCGGTGACGGTTTCCATCACGAATGCCAAACGCGGCGACATGACAGTGAAGCTCGTTTCGCCCTCCGGTGTCGTCAGCGTGCTGGCTCCGGCTTCCGCGCAGGATGTGGGCTCGGATTACAGTGACTGGACCTTCACCAGCCTGCGCCACTGGGGCGAATCCTCGCGCGGAGTGTGGAGCATCATCACTCACGAGCCTGATGATGGCTCCACCGGCAAGATCAATGCCGCCGCCATCCGTCTCTTCGGCACCGCCTGGCCTGCCGCCGAAATCGTCACCGCCCCAAAGGATGCCCTGCTCGCCACCGGTGACAGCCTCGCCTTCACTGGCGCGGTCTCCGGCCAGGCCCCGCTCACCCGCCAGTGGCTGAAAAACGGCAAGGTCATCGCAGGCGTGGCGGGCGACTCCTTCAGCATCGCCTCCGTCAAGCTCGCGGACGCGGGAACCTATGACTACATCGTGTCCAACCTCACAGGCCTCGATGGTGCGCGCGCCTTGCTCGGCGTGGTGGACCGCGTGGTGGCATCGCAAAACCTCGTCGCCGGCAGGACCGCCACTTTCACCGCGCGCACGGCGGGACCATCCACGCTCCGCCATCAATGGTTCAAAGGCGCGCAAATGCTGGAGGACGACGGCCGCGTCACCGGCGCGCGCTCTCCCGTGCTCACGCTGCGCAATGTCAGCAACGCCGACGCGGAGGATTACTTCTGCCGAGTCAGCCTCGGCGAGCTTTCCCTCGACACCCTGCGCGGCACTTTGGGCATCATCCAGAAGCCCGTCCTTGAGGCGCCCGATCCCGGGTCGTTCTTCACCTTTGCCAGCGGCTATGTCGAGTATCAGGTCAATGCCGATAACGCGCCCGACAGCTTCACCGCGCGCGGCCTGCCGCCTGGGTTGAAGCTCGATCCGAAAACCGGCCTCATCTCCGGGCGCCCCGACAAGCCGGGCATCTACACGGTGACGATCTCTGCCAGCAACGCGGCCGGGAGCAGCGCGCCCGTGACCGCCGTGGTGGAGATCGCCCCTCTGCCGCAGGGAACCACCGGAGTCTTCACCGGCCTGCTGGACCGTCTCTTTTATTACAACGGCGGCCATGGCGGCTTCGTCACTCTCACGGTGAACGAAAGCGGCCGCTTCACAGGCCGCATCATCCGCGGCGGCTTTTACACCACCAACTTCACAGGCAGGCTCGACATTGATCCGCAAGCCCAGGCCCCCGAAGCCACCGTCCTCATTCCCCGCGCCGCGCCGCATCCGCCATTGGAGCTGTTTTTCACCCTCGCGGATGGAGTCCTAGAGGGCGACCTCAGCGCGCCTGGCGAGGAGGGCATCCGCGTCCGGGGCTTCCGCCAGGCAAAATCCGCCACTCCCGCCTCCGTGGCCGGGCGCTACAACATGCCGCTGCGCACCGTGCAAAGCGACGCCGCCTATCCGCTCGGCACCGGTCACCTCTCCGCCGTGCTTTCGGCGCAGGGAGCGGTGAATTTTTCCGGCAAACTCGCCGACGGCACCACCCTCACCGGCTCCGGCATCCCGGCCTCCGGGGGCGAGCTGCCGCTGCACCGCATGCTCTACAACAACACCGGCTCCATCCAGGGCCTTCTCATCCTCGACCGCGGCACGCCCTCGTTTGAGGCGGCGCTCGACTGGGGCAAAAACACGCAGGCTCCCGACTCCACGCGCAGTTATGTGGCGGGATTCCCCGTGCATGACATTGGCGGCGGCGGCGGGCGCTACCTGCCGCCCGCGACCGGCCAGCCTGTGATGGGCCTGCCCTTGCTCGACAACAACGCCGTGCTCGTCTTCACCGAAGGCGGCCTCGCCGCGCCCTTCAGTCAGTCATTGACCTTCGGCGCGGGAAACAAAGTCACACTGCCCGCCGGCGCGGCCAACCCGCATCAAATCCGTGTCACCCTCAACAGCGCCACCGGCCTCGTCACCGGCACGGGCAAGGCCATGGACATTGACCCGGACAATCCGGGCCTCAACCGCCAGCGCCAGGGCAGCATGTCCGCGCTCATCATCCAGGGCGAGGCGCGGGCGGAGGGTTATTTTCTCCTGCCCCAGGACCAGGGCAAAACCTCGCCCATCTGGTCCGGCCGGGTGATGCTGCAAGCGGACTGACGCGGCCGTAGCGCTCGTAGAGGAAGTCGTGAGACTTCCGGGTTTGAAAGGAAGGGTGACGCCCCCGCGAAACATCCAAATCCCCGAATTCCCTCACTCCACACGCAGGTAATCCAGAGCGACGTACCAACGGCCGGGCCGGGCTTTCGGGTTGGCGCCGGAGATCGTGATCTCGAGCTTTTGCGCGCCCGGCTTGAAGTCGAACTCGCCGAGCAGCACCTCTTCGGTGTTGGTGACTTTGGCATCGTAAAGATCCATCTCCACCGTGGAGGCCGCCGCGCCGTTCACCGTCAGGCGCACGCTGCCGTAGTCGGGGGCCTTGGTGAGCACGGCATAGACTTTGCGCTTCCCAGCCTCAGCCACGGGGAAGCTGAGCGTGAGGGTGTCGCCCGGTTTGCCGCCGGTCCAGAAGAGGTGGGAGTCGCCGCTCCAGCGTCCGTCGCGGAAATTGCCCATGCCTTGCGGCGCGGTTTTGCCATTCGAGACTTTAGCTTGCAGCTTCTCCGCCTCAATCATCCCCGCGCCCGCACCGGCATCGCCGCCGGGGCTTTGCAGGTAGGCGACCAGGGCCAGCAGTTGCTCCTGGGGCAAGGCGTCGAACAAGCCCTCGGGCATGGTGCTCACCGGTGACACCGTGCGTTTTTTCACCTCGGCCTTGGTGATGAGCTGCTCGATGCCGCCGGGCATCGCCACCTTCCACGCGGCAGGGGATTCCTCCTTGATGATGCCGCTGGCCAGGCGGCCATCTGCGAGTTCGAAGATGTTAAGCTGGTAGTCCTTGCCAATGACCGCGTTGGGATCGAGCACGTTGTCGAGCAGGTAGTCGAGGTTTGCGCGATTTGAACCGGTGAGGTCTGGGCCTACCTTGGCACCCTGACCGAACAGCGTGTGGCAGGTGCCGCAGACAGCACTGTAAATCGTCTTGCCCTGGGCCAGGTCGGCCTTTGCCAATGCGTCGGGCGTGAGCATGGCGCGGAACTTCTGTTTGCGCTGCTCCAGGTCCGGCTTGGGCGCGTTGAGATCTCCCCACACTTCCTTGAGCAGGGCGGAAACCTCGGCGTTTTTCAGAGCATCCATCTGCCGCGCCAGAAAGGGCGAGAGCAGGCTCTTCGCCACCTTCTCCTCCTTCACCGCCAGCAGCAGGGTCTTCGATCCCTCGGGCGTGGTGGCCAGGGTGTTGATGGCGTCGTTTTTCACCACCGGTGCCAGCGCGGGCAGCAAGCCTGCCAGCATGGCGGGTGTGCGCGGATGCGGCAGTGTGGCCAGCGCCTGAATGGCCGCGCGGCGCAGTGTGGGGTGGGCATCCTGACCATTTCCTAACAAAGTGTGCAAAATGGCCGCCGTCTGCGCATCGCGGATCTGCACCAGCAGCTTCAAAGCCGCCACCCGCGCATCCAGCGGCGCGGTCGAGGTCAGGCGCTCGCGGAAGGCGGCGATGGCCGGCTCGATGCCCATGAAGGCCTCCAGCTCGGCGACGAGGATGCCCTTCGCAGGCGGACCCATCTCCGGTGTGCGCGGAGACTCGGTCATCTGCGTGGCCATGAGGCGGTCGCGCAAAGTGTCCCAATCGGCGGGTTTGGCGATCTTATTGCCCGCACGCGCGGCCTCGACCACGGACTTCAAGAGCGACTCGCGTTCCTCCACATCCTCCGAGTCCGCCGCCACGCGCAGAACAGCCGTGCGTCCCGCCTGCTCGGCGCCGAGGCGGCGGTAGATGAACTGCGTCACCTTCGGCATCTTCGACACCCGCGCGAGTTCCAGACCTGCTTGCGCGTCATCTCCCACCAGCGGCTCGATGCCGTACCAGATCAGCAGCGGGATCATTGGGTCGTCCTTGTCCTCGGCGCGCTGGAGGAGGGCGGCGGCGAGGGCTTTGCGCTGGTTTTGCGGGAGCCGCTGGAGAGCGGAGGCGAGTTCGCGGCGGACGGTGGGGGATGCTTCTTTTTGAGCCAGACCCGTGAAAGCCTTGGAGCGTGTTTCCCAACCATCCGCATTGATGGTTGGGTCTTCCGTGACCAGCAAAGGCATGCTGGCAAGCAGCCTTACCGCGGAGGTTCGAACGCTGGCGCTATCTGATTTCAGAGCGGCAATTTCTCGGATGTCCTTTTGTGTGGGAGCATCACTTTTGTCCAGGTAGTAAGCACTCACGCCGATCACATGCCGGAGCCAGAGAGATTTGATGGTTTGGTTGGCTGCCGCAGTCCGAAGCACATGATCTGTTTCGAGTTCCTTGGTATAAACCGCCCTCTCCATCAACACCCGCCTGGCCATCCGTGAGAACCACTCGTTCTCCGTCTGCACGGCGAGTTGGGCGAGTTTCACATCCGTCTCTTTAGAGAGATCAAACGGCGCGGTGGGGAAGTCGGACAGGTCGGACCTGTCCGACGAAGTCGTGTAACTCACCCGATAAATCCTCCCATTGCTGCGGTCCCACATTTCCACGGCGTTGCTGCCGCGGTGGCAGATTTGCTTGTCGGCCCAGTCGCTGACATAGAGGGAGCCGTCGGGACCGACGCGCTGGCTGACGGGGATGAAGTGCAGGTCGTTGGCGCGCAGGAAATCGCTGCCGTGCTTGCCGATGTAGGTGCTGGCCTTCGGGTCCAGTTCGTCCATTACAAGGCGGTGTCCGTGCAGGTTGCCGAAGATGAGCTGGTTCCGGTAGGTGGCGGGGAACTGGCTGCTCTGATAAATCGCCAGGCCGCAGTGGGCATGGCCGCCGCCCATCATGTTCGTGTCATCGGAGATGAGGCCGCCTTCGCGACGCGGTCCCCAGTGCGCGTTCTCGCGCACCTCGCCGGCGAAGTGCGCGTGGTCGGCGATGGTCTTGATGTCCTCGTAAGTGTGCGGATTGAAATGCTGCCCCGCCTGCCGGTGATAACGCCCGCCGGGCACGATGTGGTAGAGATGCGGAATCACACACGCGGTGACGAAAAACTCGCCGTGCTGGTCGTAGTCAAGCCCCCACGGGTTGCTGGTGCCGTGCGCATAGACTTCGAACTCATGCCGCACCGGATGATACCGCCACACGCCCGCATTGATCGGCACGCGCTGCGCATCCGGCGTGCAAGGCTTGCCCACCCGGCTGTGGGTGAAGACACCGTGGCAGCCGTAAAGCCAGCCGTCCGGCCCCCAGATGAAGCTGTTCAGCGTCTCGTGCGTGTCCTGGCTGCCCCAGCCGTCGAGCAGCGCGTAAGCGGTGAAGTTGAGGCCGGGGACTTTTGGCCGTGGATCGGCAGCATCAGGAGCGTCGGGTTTGTCATCGCGGTCCCGGTCCGGGATGAACATCAAATACGGCGCGGCACCGACCCACACACCGCCGAAGCCCAGCTCGATGCCGCTGACCAGGTTCAGCCCTTCGGCGAAGACCTTGCGCGTCTCGAAGGTGCCGTCGCCATTGCTGTCCTCGAAGATCAAAATGCGGTCCTGGCCCGCGCCCACTTCGCGCGGCTTCGGGTAGCTGTTGCCCTCCACCACCCACAGGCGGCCGCGCTCGTCCCAGCACATGGCGATGGGCTGCACCACATCCGGTTCGGCGGCGATCAGCTCGGCTTTGAAGCCGCCGGGCAGTTGCAGATTCTTCAAGGCCTCCGCCGCCGGCTGCCCTTCCTTGTACTCGCCGTAGGGCATGAGACCCTCGCCATACATTTTCTTGGGCCGCATCTGCTCCGCCACCTCCTGGCTCACCTCCTGCCGCTCCTGGAGCAGGACAAAGACGCCCGCCTTGTTGCCCACGATCACATCCGGGAAGCCGTCGCCATTCACATCCCCTACCTGCACATCCACGCCCACGCCGCAGTCCGCGCTGATCAGGTGCGGGATGAATTCCACGCCGCCCTTGCCATCGCGCTTGGTTTGCAGCCAGTAGAGCACCTTGGCGGCGTGCTCGCCCGCGTCGCGCCCGTTGTGCGCCCAGTAGCGCTTGCCCGTGACCACATCCATCACACCATCGCCATCCATGTCCGCCAGATGCGCCGCGTGCGGCTGGCTGAAGACCACGCCGTAATCATTCTCCCAAGGATGCTCGCCAATGATGAGCCTGCGCTCCCAGTTCGCCCCGCCCTGGCCCGCGCGATTGAAAAACACAGCCACCCCATGCCGATGCGCCGCCAGCGTGGTGAAGATGTCATTGCGCCCGTCGCCATCAAAATCATACGCGAACATCTGCGCCCCGCCCGGCACGCCGAGCGCGAAGGTGTGGGGTTGCCAAGGAGCCGGACTTGCCAAGTCCGCGCCGGAGTTGGCAACTCCGGCTCCTTGCCGCCACCAGCGCTTCGCCTCCAGCAGGTCCAGTTTCCCGTCGCCATCCACATCCCCCACGCCCATGCCGTGGGTGAATTTGGCCACCTGCACATTCTCCGTCACCGGCACGAAGGGCCACATTGCCGTCGGATTGCTCCAATCCGGCGCGAACCAGCCAAAGCGTCCGCCATTGCCGCAGACGATCTCCGGCTTGCCATCGCCGGTGATGTCGGTGAACACGGGCGACTCGCCATCCACCACCTCGGCGACGATGTGCATGGGCCAGGGCTTGTCCTCGTCAAAACGGCCCGGATTCAGATAAAGCCGCGCCTCCTTGCCTGGGAAGCCCACTACCAGGATGTCCAGCCAGCCATTGCCGGTGAAGTCGTGGGCATAACAAAAAAAGTTGTCCGAATAGCCGAAGATGTTGAAGACCTTAGGCTCGTAGAAAGCGTGCTTCCTCTGCCAGTCCGGCCCCTCATACCAGTAAGGGCCGCTGATGATGTCCGCGTGGCCGTCCTTGTTGATGTCGGCGTAGTTGGCGCCTTCTGAGTAAAACTGGTCCTGCAGTTGCACCCGCTTCCAGGTGATGTGGGTCTCCGCCTGGAGCAGGGCGGGCAGGAGGAGGGAGAGGAGCGCGCGTTTCATGGTTGGAATTAGGCCAACGCTACCAGAAAGGCCTGATGGCGGACAAGTTTTATAAGAGATCGGACAGTGAAGGAGCGGAAGCGAAGCCCTCGGGTGACGGGCGATGGCGCTTCACTTTGACTCCAAAACTCCTCACTACTCAGGCGGGCCGGCCTTGCCGCAGATGCCGGACTTTGTCTCGCGAGCCTTGCGGGCCAGGGATTGCAGCTCGGCCATGTAGGTCGGCACATCGCGGGCGTCGCCCGGCAGGAAGGTGTCCACGCCGGACACGCGCGCGTAACCGCGCCGCATGAGCAGATCCGCCAGATAAACCGGCCTGCCGTCGTCGCCCTCCACGACGATGATGGCATAGTAGCGCAAGGTGTTCGGCACCCGTTCCCAGCGCGTCAGCACGTTGAAGGGCTTGCGCTTGAGCACATCCGCCACAAAGGCGGCGGCCTCCCTGCCTGTGCGCGTGATGGTTTCGACATCCTTCACCATGAAATAGCGGGCCTGCTCCGCCACACGCTGGGGATGGTTTTCAGTCGTCTCCAGGGCATCCACAAAGTAGAGCACAAAAATGTGCTCCTCCTGCCCGCTGCGCACGCGCAGGGTGTCAGCCTCGTTCGCCCGGCTTTCGACCAGTTCGGGGCGGGGAAAGATTTGAAACTGCTCGCTGACCTCCTTCGGTCGTCCGCCCTCGTCGGGCAGAGTCTGTCCCGGAATGCCGGCGACTTTCACGGGAATGGCCTGCACCGGTTCCTTGCGGGGTCCCCGAGCGATGAGACCGACGACCAGCACTACGAGCACCACGGCGGAGGCGATGGCGAGGGTGAAGATCGTTTCCCGGAGAGACATGAGCCGGGAACATACCGTGCAAAGCCCGTGTTTCTCAAGCTGTTCAACACGGGGAAACGGCAGCCGGGCCATTTTTCACCACCGGGATTCCGGTCAATCCAGCTCCGCATTGCCTCCGCGCCCGCCGCCAAAGCGGATCCACTTCTCCAACTCCACAGCGGCGAATGAAAGCAGGGCCACCGCGCCGATCGGCACCCAGGACCAGGCGTTCAACGGCGTGGTGTGAAAAAGGCGGTTCATCAGCGGCAGGTAGGTGAAGAGCACCTGCGCGGCGATCATGGCCGACGCTCCCGCGAGCGCGAGCGGATTGGTGAGGAGGCCGATGCTGAACACCGAGTGGTTCAGCGAGCGGCAACTGAAGAGATAGGCCGTCTCGACCATGACGATGACATTCACCACCGCCGTGCGCGCCTCGGACTCCGTCTCGCCGAGCACATTCATCTCGTGGAAAAACAGCCAGAAGCCGCCGCCGATGATGAACAGCGAGACCAGCCCGGTGCGCATGATGAGCGGGAAGGTCAGCAGCGGCCGCCGCGGATCACGCGGGCGGCGCAGCATGAGGTCAGGCTCCTTCGGCTCAAAAACGAGCATCAGGCCGAGAAAGATGGCGGTGGCCATGTTCACCCACAGGAGCTGCACAGGCAGCACCGGCAGCGTGACGCCGAGCAGGATGGCCACGAGGATGATGGCGCCCTCGCCGAGATTGGTTGGCAGGGTCCAGATGATGAATTTGCGCAGGTTGTCAAAGACACCGCGCCCCTCCTCCACGGCGGCCTTGATGCTGGCGAAATTGTCATCAGTGAGGATCATGTCCGCCGCGCCTTTCGCCACATCCGTGCCGGCGATGCCCATCGCAATGCCAATGTCGGCCTGCTTCAATGCGGGCGCGTCATTGACACCGTCCCCGGTCATGGCCACCACATGGCCGAGAGATTGCAGGGCCTGCACGAGGCGCAGTTTTTGCTCGGGAGCCACGCGCGCGAAGACTTCTGTTTTTTCCGCCAAAGCGGGCAGCTCATCGTCCGGCACATCCTCCAGTTCGCGCCCGGTCACAGCCTGTACGCCGTCCTCGTCCGCGAGGCCGATGCGCGTGGCGATGGCCCTGGCAGTCACGGCATGGTCGCCGGTGATCATTTTGACTTTGATGCCCGCCTGGCGGCATTTGGCCACGGCCTGGATGGCCTCCGGCCTCGGCGGATCCATCATGCCCTGGAGTCCCAGAAAGGTCAGCCCCTCACTCACATGCTCGTGACCGAGCGCGCCCTCGACATGCCCGCCATGCCGGCGGGTGAAGGCCAGCACGCGCAGGCCGCCGGCGGCCATCTCCTCCACCGCGCGGCGCACGGATTCCTTGTCCAGAGGCATGAGGCTGCCATCAGGATCAAGCGCGTCCGTGCAGCGTTCGAGCAGGCGCTCCACGGCGCCGACTTTGTAGATCATCGTGTCCCCGCCCGCCTGGTGAAGCGTGGCGCGAAACATGTGCGCGGAGTCGAAGGGGATCATGTCCAGCCTTGGCGTGCCCGCGTGGGTTTCCTCGTGAATGAGACCCGCCTTTGCCCCGGCAACGAGCAGCGCGGCCTCGGTGGGGTCGCCTTGCATCCCGGCGCGTCCGTCGTCATCGGTAAGCAGTTGGGATTCATTGCAGAGCACGCCAGCCAGCAGGCACTCGCGCAGGGCGGGTTTGCTTTCGACATCCAATTTCGCGCCGGCTTGCCTGATGTCCCCGCGCGTGTCATAGCCTCCGCCGGTGACATCGAACCACTCGCCTCCGGCAAAGACGCGCCGCACAGTCATCTGGTTCTCGGTGAGAGTGCCGGTCTTGTCCGAGCAGATGACCGTGGTGCTGCCCAGCGTCTCCACAGCGGGCAGCTTGCGGATGATGGCGCGCCGCCGCGCCATGCGGCTGACACCGATGGCAAGCACGATGGTCACCGCCGCCGGCAGCCCCTCCGGGATCGCGCCCACGGCCAGCGCCACCGCAGCCATGAAGGTGTCCACCGCGGGCTGGCCGCGCGCGAGGCCGATGAAAAAGGTCAGAGCCGCCAGCGCCAGGATCACCCAGAGCAGCAGCTTGCTGAACTCGGTGATTTTTTTCGTCAGCGGTGTGGAAATCTCCACCGCCTCGTGAATGAGCCAGGCGATGCGGCCCGTCTCCGTCTTGTCGCCAATGGCCCACACCATGCCCTCAGCCTGGCCTGCCGCCACAAGCGTGCCCGCGTAGGCCAGGTTTCTCCGGTCGGCGAGCACCACGTCATGATCCAGGGGATCGGGGTGCTTGCCGGCAGGCAGCGACTCTCCCGTGAGCGCGGACTCGTCCACCTGGAGGCTGTGGACATCGAAAAGCCGCAAGTCCGCAGGCACGCGGTCGCCGGACTGCAGAAGCACGACATCCCCCGGCACCAGCTCCTCCGAGGGCACGCGCAGCCTTTTGCCGCCGCGCCGTACCGTGGCCTCGGTGCGCACCATGCGGCTCAGCGCCTCGATGGCCTTTCCCGCCTTGGACTCCTGGATGAATCCGATGACGGCATTGATGAAGACCACGCCAAAGATGACCCCGGAATCCACCCACTCCCGGAGGAAAGCTGTGATCGCCACCGCGACGAGCAGGATGTACACGAGAGGCTGGTTGAACTGCATGAGGAAGAGCTTCCACGCCGGCGTGCCGCCGCGCGCGGTGACACTGTTCGGACCGTATTCCTTCCGCCTGCGCCGCACCTCGTCCACGCTGAGCCCGTGCTGGAGATCGGCGCGGAGCAGGCGGCACACCTCGCGCATTTCGAGGTGGTGCCAATAAGCAGGAGCGGCGGGACTGGCGTCATTGTTCATGGCGGCGGCATGGAAAAGGCGCATCCCCGCGATTGCAAGAAAAGGCGGTCCGCGCCTCCAGAATCGGGGCGTCATTTCCCAAGATCGGAGAGGTCCAGGCCAAGGCCGGGAAGTGACTCAGTTGCCGAAGAATGGGAATAACTTGCGCAGCTCGTCCTCGGAGGGGCGTCGGCCATATTCGCAGACCTCGAAAGTCTCCGCGTATCTCACCGCCGCACCCTTCTCAGGGCCGTGCCATTTGACGAGCAGTTCGCGGAACTTGTCCGCCTCGCTGCCCTGGCGCGCGCCCCAGCGGCGCTTGAGCCAGGCGCGGCGGGCGGTCTCGTCGGAAGCGGGGGGCACTTGTTTTTCGACGTGCTCAGCGGAGCCGTTGGCGCCGCCTTCATAGGCCTGGGAGGTCAGCTCGTGCAGGCCGTCGAGTTTCTGGTCAAAGGAGTCGTCCACGCTGACGGCGATGTCCGGTGTGAAGGGGTAGGGTTTTTGAAAGCCGTCGCTCGAATACAGGAACACCGGGTTCTTTTTCAGCGGCGGCACGTCCGGGCAGATGAAGGGCACCGTGACCATGAAGGCGGCGTCCTGGATGAGCACGCCCACATAACGATGGTCGGGATGGTAATCCCACGGGCGGTGGGCGATGACGATGTCGGCCTGCCACTCGCGAATGATGCGGGTGATGAGCTTGCGGTTCTCCAGCGTGGGCATGAGCTCGCCGTCGTGAATGTCGAGCACCTGGGAGGCGACGCCCAGTTTTTTCGCGCAGGCGGCGGCCTCGGCGGCGCGGCGCAGAGCCAGCGGCCCGCCCGCCTCGCGCCAGTGGCCGATGTCGCCGTTGGTCACGGACACCAGCTTCACATGATGGCCGAGGCGCGCCCACTTCACCGCAGTTCCGCCGGCTTTGTATTCCGCGTCATCGGGATGCGCCCCAAATACAAGAATGCGCAGCTTTCCGTCTCCTTCCTGGGCGGGCAGGATGCTGGCGGCGAAAAATGTGACAGTGGCAAGAAGGAAGGTGGCGCGGCGCATGTTCCTCTTACGCACCACAACAGAGCGAACCTTCGCGCAAGCGCAGCCTCGCACCTATTCAGTCCCTGCGTGACCGCTCGGCGATCATGAAAATGGCGAGGATCACCTCCATCACCACGCGCGCGGCGAGCACATAGATGACAAAAGCCACCGGTCCTGTGACCAGGGTGAAGACACCGTGGGTGATGCCGTCTTTGAAACCGCCAAACATCCATGCCAGCGTGCCCAGCAGCGCGCCCAGCAGGCTCAGCGCGTAAAGCACACGGATGAGCTGCGGTGTGACGAAGCGCTTGAAGGAAAAGTCCAGCACCAAGTCCAGGATGGCGCGCAGCTCGCCCCAGACGGGGCGTCCGGCGGGTTTCACCGGGGGTGGCGCTGGCTCGGTGTCTGGCATGGCGGGATCAGAGGGTCATTTCACAAAGCGCAGAATCCAGGGGTAACGGTAGTGCTTGCCTTCGTTCGACTGGATGGCGGCGATGATGATGAGCACGATGGCGGCGACGCCCACGGCAAACATCAGGATCATGGGCAGGATGAGCCAGAAGGTGAACATGCACACCACCGCGATGATGCTCACGGTGATGTTGAAGTTGATCGCCTCCTTCCCCTGCTCGTTCACAAAAGGCATGCCGTCTTTTTTGACGGCCCACAGGATCAGCGGCCCGATGATGGAGCCGCCTGGAAACGGAACGAGAAAACCCGCGAAGGCGAGCAGGTGGCAGATCATGGCCATTGTGCGCTCCTCTTTGGAGGGACCGGCCTGGGAAGTTGTCTCCTGGCCGCCGTCTGGTGGTGGTGTGCTGCTTTCCATACGGGCCGGATGCTAAGCCCGCGCGCGCCGCGCCGCAACCCTGGTCTTTGACGCGCGCCGCCGCCGCGCGTAGATGCGCCCATGCGCGCGCTCACACTCGCCGGCAAAGAAGACTTTGAATGGACCACACTGCCCGAACCCGCCGCTCCCGGCCCCGGCCAGGCGCTCGTGGCGATTCGCGCCATTGGCATCTGCGGCACCGACATCAGCGGCTGGCGGGGCAGGATGCCCTTCATCACCTGCCCGCGGATCCTCGGCCACGAGCTTGGTGTCGAGGTGCTCGCCACTGGTGAAGACGTGGCACATCTGCGGGCTGGCGACCGCTGCTCTGTGGAGCCTTACCTTGAATGCGGCGCCTGCCATTCCTGCAGCCGGGGCAAAACGAACTGTTGCGAGTCCCTTGAAGTCCTTGGCGTGCATTGCGACGGCGGCATGAGGGAGCGCATGATCCTGCCCGCGCGCAAACTACACTCGTGCGGCGGACTCCATTTTGAGCAGCTCGCTCTCGTCGAGACTCTCGCCATCGGCTGCCATGCCGTGGACCGCGCGGCGCTGGAGCCGGAGGATGATGTGCTCATCGTCGGCGCGGGCCCCATCGGCCTGAGTGTGCTGGAGTTTGCCCGGATGGCGGCCAAAAGGATCACCGTGTTCGAGTTGAGCGCGGCGCGTCGGGAGTTTGTGGCCCGTCATTATCCCGGCACGCATGTCGTGGACAGCCTGCCGGACGAGCCTGTGGCGCAGGTGGTCTTTGATGCCACGGGCAGCGCCGTCAGCATGACGCGCGCCTTCCGCCACGCACGCTTCACCGGGCGTGTCGTCTATGTCGGCATCACCCCGGATCCTGTGCCGTTGGATGACCCCCTGCTCCACCGGCGCGAGCTGACCCTGCTGGCCAGCCGCAACGCCGTCTCCGCCGACTTCCCGCGCATCCTCCGCCTCATCCAGGAGGGCCGCATCCGCACCGGCCCCTGGATCACACACCGCGCGCCGCTGGAGGAGCTGCCGGAGAAAATGCGCGAGTGGACCCAGCCCGAGGCCGCCGTGGTGAAGGCGGTGGTGGCTGTGTGAGGGGTATCCGCCGCGATGGCAAGTTTTCCCTTTCACCCTTCCCGCATCCGGTGCTAAAGGCGCGGCCTGTGATCAAAAATCCCGTGTCGTTTCTGCGCCTGACCGCCCTGCTGGAGGCCGTGTCCTACCTGCTGCTGCTTTTCATCGCCATGCCCCTCAAATATGTCTGGGCCATGCCGCTGGCGGTGAGGATCGCCGGCTCGGTGCATGGCGGTCTTTTTATCGTGCTCTGCCTCGCGCTGTGGAGGGTGCTCTTGAGCGCGAACTGGCCTTTCTGCCGCGCGGCGCTGGTGTTCGCCGCCTCACTGCTGCCTATCGTGCCTTTCCTCATGGACGGGCGCATGAAGGCGTGGGCGGATGAGCATGCGTCAGCTTAGTCGCCGACATGCGCTCTCGGCACGCGGCTGCTGATGCCGGTGAGGATTTCGTATGCGATGGTATCCGCCCTCTCGGCCACTTCCTCGACGCGAATGACCTCCCCGCCCTGAGCGCCTACGAGCACGACCTCGTCCCCGTTGTAAGCCGTGCCCTGCCCCAGGTTCACCATGAATTGATCCATGCACACCTTTCCCACGACGGGAAATCGCGCGCCCCTGATGAGCACATGCGCCTTATTCGAGAGAGCGCGCGGAAAGCCGTCGCCATAACCGCAGGGCACGGTGACGACGCGCACGGGATGATCACTCTGCCAGGTGGAGCCGTAGCTGACGGGGTGGCCGGACGGCAGCACTTTGAAATAGACCACGCGGCTGCGCCAGGTGAGGGCGGGCCGCACCGGTAGCGTCAACGGACACTCCGGGCCGGGCTGCACACCGTAAAGCAGGATGCCGGGACGCACCATGTCGAGGTGGCTTTCAGGCAACTGCAGGATAGCGGCACTGTTGGCGATGTGCCGCGCGGGCGTCGGCACGCCGAGCTTCTCATACACGGCCAGCGCCTCGTGGAAGCGCTCCAGTTGCAGCCGCGCGTGGGAGAGATCCGCCGCGTCCGCGTTGGCGAAGTGGGAGTAAATGCCTGCCACCTCCACATGCCGGCAGGCCAGGCCGGCCTCGATGAGCGTGCGCGCGTTGAAATACTGCACGCCGATGCGCCCCATGCCCGTGTCCACCTTCAGATGCACGCGCGCGCGGATGCCCGCAGCGGCGGCCGCCTCGTCCATCTGGCGCAGTTTTTCCACCGAGGGCGCGGTCATCTCCAGCCCGTGCCGCAGCATGGACGGCATCTGCGCGGCCGGGATGCCGCCAAAGACGAGCACCGGCAGTGTGACTCCCGCCTTTCGCAAAGCCAGCCCCTCCTCCAGCAAGGCCACGCCGAGGCAGTCCGCGCCGCATTTCTCCATGTGCCGCGCCACTTCCACCAGGCCGTGGCCGTAGGCGTTGGCCTTCACCACGGCCATGACTTTCGCGGCGCCCGCGCGGACACGGATGGCGGCCAGATTTTCCCGCAAAGCGGAAAGGTCCACCTCGACATGAGTCGGACGGATGCTGTCGTTTTCGGCGTCCATGAAGGTCGTCATGGCAGCCTTTCCAAAACGCGCAGCCTCTCGCGCCCGGCGCGTCCGGGGTAGGCCGCAGTTGGGATTTCATCCTCCACCACCCGCCAGCGCCCGGCGGGAAAAAGAGCGTCCAGCTCCGCCACCGGCAGGGCAAAAGGCGGCCCCTCCTCTCCGGGGTCCATCTCCGGCTCGATGAACCACACCCCCGCGAGGCGGCCGCCCGCGCGCAGGAGCCGCGCCGCCGCGCGCTCGTAGTCCGCGCGCCGCGCGGGCGGCAGCGCGCACAGGCAGGTGTGCTCGATGATCCAGTCAAACGCGCCATCCCACTCCGGCGGAGTGGCGAAAAGGTCCCCGAGCACGAAACGCTCCGCCAGCTCCGGGTAAGCCAGGCGCGCGCGCTCAACAGCGGTCGGAGCCACGTCCAGACCCGTGGCATCCATGCCCGAGGCCGCCAGCAGCGCCACATCATGCCCGATGCCGCAGCCGGGCACCAGCGCCCGTCCCTGCGGACGGCTCCGCTCCACCCACGCGAGCAGTGGTGGCGAGGGCGCGCCCTTGTCCCAGGGCGTTTGGCCGGTGATGTAGCATTGGTCCCAGTCGGTCATCGGGCCGCGAGGTTAGGGCGCGTTTGAAGCCTGGCAAGCGCGCTTCAAAAACCCTCATCCCCAGCCGCCGCCACCGGGCGTCTCCAGCCGCACGCGGTCTCCCGGCAGCACCGGCAGGCTGACGCTGGCAGGCAGCTCTTTTTCCTTCCCATCCCGGATCAAAATCTGCCGCCCCACTGCCCCCGCGCCGCCGCCCTCCATGCCATACGGGCCGCTGCTCCGGTGCTGGGTGAGCAAGGACAAAGTCAGCGGCGCCAGGAACTCGAACTCCCGCACCACGCCATCCCCGCCGCGCCAGCGCCCCGCGCCGCCGCTGCCTTGGCGAATGGCGAACTGCCTCAGCCGCACCGGGTAGCGCTGCTCCAGCACCTCCGGGTCGGTGATGGCCGTGTTCGTCATGTGGCTGTGCAAAGCGTGCGCGCCCTCGTAACCCGGCCCCGCGCCGGTGCCGCCAGCCACTGTCTCGTAATAGCCAAAGCGGCCGTCGCCGAACAGAAAGTTGTTCATCGTGCCCTGGCTGCACGCCTGGAGGCCAAAGGCCAGCAGCAGCGTGTCCACCAGCCGCTGGCTGATCTCCACATTGCCGCCCACCACGGCGGGGTCGCGCGCGGCATCTCCAGTAAAGACGGGATTCAAAAGCGTGCCCTCCGGCAATACCACCTCCACCGGCTCCAGCAGCCCCTCATTGAGCGGCAGAACCTCCCGCAGCAGCAGGCGCAGGCAGTAGAGCACCACACTGCGCACGATGGCGCGCGTGGCGTTCAGATTCCCCTGATGCGTAGGCGCGGTGCCTGTGAAGTCGAGGCGGAGGCGCTGGGCCGCGGCCTGAGTGACTCCATTGACCTGGCTGACCTGGACTTTTAAATGCGAGCCGTCATCCAAAGCCTGCTCCGCCATGCCCGCGCGGACCTGCGGCAGGAAGGCGCGCATGACCTCCGCGCTGTGCTCCAGGATGCCCTGCAGAGCCTCGCGCAGCCCCTCGCCATCCGCGCCAGCCAGCGCGCGGAGGCGCTCCACACCGAGCTGATTGGCCGCGAGCTGCGCGTGCAGGTCGGCCAAGTTATCCGCCACATTCCGCGTGGGATGCGCGGCTCCGGTGAGCAGCGCGGCGATTTCCTCAAAACACGACTCCCCCGCCTTCACCAAAAATCGCGGCGCGATGACCACGCCCTCCTGCTCCAGGCACGTGGCCGTGGCCGGCATGGAGCCGGGTGTGATGCCGCCAATCTCCGCATGATGCGCGCGGTTTGCCACATAGCCCAGCAGCGTGCCGCCGCCCGCCTCGAACACCGGCGTGATGAGTGTGACATCCGGCAGATGCGAGCCGCCGAATGCCGGGTGGTTCGTGATCAGCGTGTCCCCCGGCTGGAGGTCAAAGCCACGCACCGCCTCCCGCACGCACACGCCCAGCGCGCCCAGATGCACCGGGATGTGCGGCGCGCTGGAGACCAGCCGCCCTTCCGCGTCCAGCAGCGCGCAGGAAAAGTCCAGCCGCTCGCGAATGTTCGTCGAGATGGCCGTGCGGCAAAGCAGCGCGCCCATTTCCGAGACGATGCTGTGCAGCCGGTGGCGGATGAGATCGCGCGTTGGAGTGAAGCCTTTAGGCGACACGGGAGTGGACTCCGTTGCAGATCCTTTCCCGGAACAAGCTAAAGCTTGAACTCCAACAGCCCGCGTCAGCACATGCCCGAAGCCCGGCAGCAGCGCCGCCTGCCACCCCGGCTCCACCACAAGCGTGCTGAATTCATCCTGGATTAAAAGCGGCCCCGCGCCCAGCGCCTCCGGCTCACAGGTCAAAGGCGGGTTTTTTTCCCCGCCCGTGGCGCGCGCCACCACGCGCAGGCTGACCATCTCAATGACACGCGCGGCGGGCGGCGCATAACCAAAAAGACGCTGATAGGCGGCGCGATACAGCGCCTCAAGATCAGCGGCGTTTTCGAACTCCACCTGCAAAGGCGTGTCCTGCCCGCGCAGACGCAGCTCGGCAAGAAACGCCGCGCTTGTCTCCGCAGGATGCCCCAGCGCAGAGGCGGCCTCATCCGTCAGCGCGCGCAGCCATTCACTCAAATCCCCCGCACACTCCGCCAGCGGGCGCAGGATTTGCCGCGCGGCGAATTTTTCCGGCACCGCCTCGTGCAGCCCCACCGCGCTCAGGATGCCCGCGTGCTGCGGTGCCAGGATGGTGCTCATGCCCAGGTGCTCTGCCACCGCACAGGCGTGCTGCGGCCCCGCCCCGCCAAAGGCCAGCAGCGCGTAGTCGCGCGGATCATACCCCTCGGCCACCGAGATGCGGCGGATGGCATCCGCCATGTGCTCCACGGCCAGGCGCAGGCAGGCGCGCAGCAGTTCCTGGGGGGCGAGGCTTCCGTCCGACTCCGCGTGCAGCTCCAGCAGGCGGCGGCGCGCAGCTTCGGCATCGAGCGGGATCGGCGCGCGCGCGGGATCGAAGCGGCCGAGCAGCAAATTCACATCCGTGATGGTCAGCGGTCCGCCTTTGCCATAACAGGCCGGGCCGGGGTCGGCGCCCGCGCTCTCCGGCCCCACAGTCAGGCCCTGCGGCGTCCAGCGGCAGATGGAGCCGCCGCCCGCCGCCACGGTCTCGATGGCCACGCACGGAGCCAGCAATTGCATCCCGGCCACCTCCTGCGTGAAGCGCCAGCCGGGCCGCCCGTCAATGCGCGCCACATCCGTGCTCGTGCCGCCCATGTCCAGCGTCAGCACCCGCGCATGACCCGCCCGCGCCGCCGCATTCGCCGCGCCCACCGCCCCGCCCGCCGGACCGCTCAACAGCAAATCCTTTGGGCGAATGTCATGGTGCGTCTCCAGCCCGCCCGCCGAGTTCAGAACGAACAATGTTGGAGTGAAGCCCGTTGGAGTGAAGCCTTTAGGCGACATGGAAGTGGACTCCGCTGCAGGAGCTTTCCCAGAACAAGCTAAAGCTTGAACTCCAACAGCGTGAACTCCAACAGGCCCCGCCACCCCATCCAAAAACGCCCGCACCGGCCCCGTGAGATACGCATCCGCCACGGCGCTCTGGGCGCGCGGGAGAATCTTCGTGAAAGGCGCGATCTCCGCCGAGGCCACGACCTGCTCAAAGCCCGCGCCGCGCAGCAGTTCCGCCACGCGCCGCTCGTGAGCCGGGTGCGCGTGACTGTGCAGCAGCGCCACTGCGGCATGGCGGATGCCTTTTTCCAGCACCGCCCGCGCCGCCGTCAAAAGCGCCGCCTCATCCAGCGCGAGCAGCACCCCGCCTTGCGCGCTGATTCGTTCGCGCACCTCCACCACCGCCTCGAAAAACACCGGGCGCGGCTCGTGCCGGAGCGCGAAGAGATCCGTCCGGCGCTGGTCGCCGATGCGCGGCAGATCGCCAAAACCCTCCGTGATGAAAAGCGCCACGCGCGAGCCCTTGCGCTCCAGCAGCGCGTTCGTGGCGCGCGTCGTCGCCAGGCGCATCTCCACCGGCGGGAAAGGCGCGCCGGGCGCCGTGCGCGTGAGCAGCCGCGCCGCCAGCACAGGCGCCTCCTCCTCCGTCGTCAGGTCGAGCAACATCGGGGCCGTGGCAAAAACCGCGTCGAGATGCAGCACCGCGCCCGTCATCCCCAGCACGCGGCGTTGTTCACCCCCTGCCCGCGCCGAGAACCCCGCCCAGAAATCCGCCGGCATCTCCGGCAGGCCCGCCACCTCCACCTCGCCACCCGCCGCGCGCGCCACACGCACACGCAGCACCCCCGAGGAGAGCACCTTGCAGCGCGCCTCCCGCCCTTCCGGGTCGAGCGCGTAGGCATCTGTGAACGTGCCGCCCGTGTCCGCCGAGATCCGCCACATGGCTCACCTTTTTTCCAGTGGCGGCAGGCCGATATTCGGCAGCCAGCGCGCCTCCATGAGGGTGTCCTCATAGGTGGACCTGTCCTCTTTTTTGAAGATGCCCTCGGCGCGGCCGATCCATTCCTTCGCCTTGGCCTCGTCACGCCTGCCGAAGGCGATGGCGGCGTGGCCGTAGTAATAGGCGGCGGTGTCATCCATGAAGGTGAAGTGCTCTTTGAGAGTCTTTTCCGCCTCATCGAAGCGGTCCAGCTTCACCTCGCAAACGAGCCGTTTGAAAACAACCATGTGGCGGATGGCCATGGGTGTCTTGGGATAGTCGTCCAGCAGCTTCTGAAAGGCGGCGCGGGCGGCCTGCCAGTCATGCCGCACATAGCTGACCTCGGCCAGATGAAACCTCGGGATGTAATCGCCCGGATTCAACTCAATGGCGCGGGTGAAGAGCTCCTCCGCCTTGTCCAGGTCCCGCAGTTGGGGGGCCAGATAGATCGTGCCGCGCAGGTTCGGCAGATGCGGCGTGTCTGGCGCCAGCGCCTCCACCTCGTCGAGCTTTTCCAGCGCGTCGGTGAATTTGCCGGCGTTTTTCAAATCCTGCGCCTCCATCAGTTTGGCGATGACTTCCCTGGGAGGAGCGGAACCCTGCTGGGCCGCGAGCATGGCCGCCGCGGCAAGGGAGAGGGCGATGAGGAATCTGGCAAACATGCGTCCAGAGTAGTGCCGGGGGCTGCTGAGGCAAAGAAAAAGCGGCGCGGGCTGAGATACCGCGTCAAAACCATCCCCGCGCGCAAAAAGACAAGAATCGCGGCATGAAGTTTGCAACGGATCGCATCAACGCCTCGTAAATTGCGGTCCGATTTTACCCATGAAAAAAACCACCCTGCATTCCCTCATGCTGGCGGCGTTCTCCGCCGCCACTGTCCACGCCGACGCCTTGTCCGACTCTTATCTCGCGATGTTCCGCCCCCTGCCGGCGGAGGCACCCTCGCCGCAAAACGAACTGACCGAAGCGAAGATCAACCTGGGCCGCATGCTCTATTATGAGGACCGCATCTCCAAAGGCGGCAAGATTTCCTGCAACAGTTGCCACCAGCTCGACAAATACGGCCAGGACAACCTGCCCTTCTCCCCCGGACATGACGGCAGCCTGGGCGGACGCAGCTCCCCGCCTACCTACAACGCGGCTTTGCACATCGCCCAATTCTGGGACGGACGCGCCCCGACGGTCGAGGAGCAGGCCAAGGGCCCCGTGCTCAACCCCATCGAGATGGGCATGCCCGACGCCGACTTCGTGGTCAAGGTTCTGAAATCCATCCCCGGCTATGTCGCGGCATTCAAAGCCGCCTTCCCCGGCGAGGCCGACCCGGTCACCTACGACAACTTCGGCAAGGCCATCGGCGCCTTCGAGCGCAAGCTGCTGACCCCGGCGCCCTGGGACGACTATCTCAAAGGCAAAAAAGACGCCCTCACGGCCGGGCAGGTGAAAGGCTACGAGACTTTCGCCAAGTCCGGATGCGTCACCTGCCACAATGGCCCGGCGGTCGGCGGCTCCATGTATCAAAAGCTCGGCCTCGTGAAACCCTGGCCGGAACTCAAAGACCTCGGCCGTTTCGAGGCCACCAAGCAGGAGAGTGACAAGCACTTCTTCAAAGCCCCAAGCCTGCGCAACATCACCGAAACCGGTCCCTACCTGCACGACGGCTCTGTCAAATCGCTGGAGGAAATGGTCCAAAAGATGGCCAGCCACCAACTCGGCAAAGAACTGACCGGCGAGGAGGTCTCCAGCATCGTCACCTTCCTCGGCGCGCTCAAAGGCCGGATCCCCGCAGATTACATCGCCAAGCCCGCGCTGCCACCGAGCGGACCGGACACTCCGAAGGCGTGATCCGAACTCTGAATCATCCTCCAAAAGCAAACGCCCGGTGGGAACCCCCCCGGGCGTTTTGCTGCCGAATACTCAGTGCCGATGGCCGGACTCGAACCCGCAAGGGGGTTGCCAATATCGGCACGCGGGCGGCAGCACTCATCACGGACCTGGACCGGGCTTTGATCATGGAGGCTTCCGAAAAGCTGGCACCCTATGGCAAGACGCTGCGGGAGGCTCTGGACTTCTACCTTGCCCATCTGGGCCGCGTGCAACGGCCCTGCACGGTGGCAGAGTTGGTGGATGACCTTCTGACCCTCAAAGGCCGCGAAAAGAAGAGCCAACGCAACCAGAATGATTTGCGATTGAGATTGGAGCGGTTCGCAAGGGACTTTGAAGGCAGGCAGGTGGCTTCCGTGACGGCGGATGAAATTTCGTCATGGCTGCATGATCTGAATCTCTCGGCGGTGTCCGTGAGCAATTATCGGCGCGTGCTGGGTGTGTTGTTTAGCAGGGCATTAAGCATGGGCTTGATCGAAAGAAACCCTGTCGCAGCTTCCATGAAGCCGAACGAGATTGAGGGAGAGATTGGCATCCTGACTCCTGGAGAAACAGCGCGCCTGCTCGCCTTTGCTCACGATGAAATCCGCGCTGTGATCGCCCTGGGCCTCTTTGCCGGGTTTCGACATGCCGAGTTGATGAAACTCGACCGGCGGGAGGTTGATCTGCGCGGGGGCAACGCGACCGTGAAAGCCGCCAAAGCAAAGAGTGCAAGGCGGCGGATCATTCTTATTTGGGAGAATCTGCGGCATGGCTTGCACCTGTGGCAAAGCTCGCTGGCTCCGTCTGGCCTGAGAAGCATCAGCGCGGCAGAACCTTGTTTGATGAGGCACGGCGAGCGGCAGGCTCTGGCGATGAAGGCAGCGAAACCCCGGAGGAAAAGGCCGCTGGCTTGAAACTCAAGCCCTGGCCTCACAATGTCATGCGCCATAGCTTCGCCTCCTGCCACCTAGCCAAGTGGCGGAATGCTGCCTCTCTCGCCCTGGAACTCGGGCACACGGGAACAGCGCTGATTTTCAGCAACCACCGGGAGCTTGTCCGCCCCGATGAGGGCGCGGCCTGCTGGAACATCTCCCCCAGTAACGGCCGGCGATGTGGTGCAAGCTGGAAGGCCGGGCACGAATGCGAGGTCGCTTCCCCGCCGCTTTGACATCCCCGGCCTCCTGCGCTAACTCCGCCGCCCATGTCAGACAAACGCCAATTCTTCGGCACCGACGGCGTCCGTGCCACCGCCAACCACCATCCCATGACGCCGGAGTTCGTGCTCCGGCTCGGCCAGGCCGCCGCGCGCGTGCTCACCGCCGGGCATGAGGGGCACGAGCGCCCGCGTTGCGTCATCGGGCGGGACACGCGCGCCTCCGGGGAGATGCTGGAGGCCGCGCTCATCGCCGGGCTGAACTCCGTGGGCGTGGATGCCGTGCTCGCCGGCGTGCTGCCCACGCCCGCCGTGGCCATGCTGGCCGCGCGGACCGGCGCGGACTTTGGCATCATCGTCAGCGCCTCCCACAACCCCTTCGAGGACAACGGCATCAAATTCGTCCACGGCAACGGCCGCAAACTCAACGACGCCACCGAGTCCGCCATCGAGAAGATCGTCCTCGGCAGTGACACCGAGCCGGCCCGGCCCGAGGGGCGCGGCATTGGCCGCGTCAGCCGCCTGGCCGACAGCGTCGAGCTTTACGTCGCCCACGCCGTCGCCAGCATGGGCGGCACCCGCCTGGAAGGCATGAGAGTCGCGCTCGACAACGCCCACGGCGCCGCCTCCCTCACCAGCGCCGAGGCCCTGGTGCGCCTCGGCGCCGATGTGCAGGTCTTTCACTCCGAGCCCGACGGCTTTAACATCAATGAGGAGTGCGGCTGCACCCACAGCGAGGAGCTGGAGCGCCTCGTCCGCCAAAGCCAGGCGCAGGCCGGGATCGCCCACGATGGCGACGCCGACCGCATCGCCCTGTGCGACGAGGAAGCCATCGCCCTGGATGGCGACGAGCTCATGGCCGTGGCCGCCGAGTCCATGCTGCGCAAAGGCACGCTCAAGCAAAACATCCTCGCCGTCACCATCATGAGCAACTACGGCCTCGACGACCTCGTCTCCCGCCTCGGCGGCCGCGTCATCCGCACCAATGTGGGCGACCGCTATGTGCTGGAGCAAATGCACGAGCGCGGGCTGAACCTCGGCGGCGAGCAGAGCGGCCACATCATCTTTGGCGACTGGGCCACCACGGGCGACGGCCTCATCGCCGGGCTGCAGATTTTGAAGATCATGAAGGAGACCGGCGAGCCGCTCAGCCAGCTTCGCAAATGCCTGAAAAAATTCCCCCAAAGCTCCCGCAACCTGCGCGTGCGCTCCAAGCCCCCCGTCGCCGAACTGGTCGAGGCGCAGAAGATCATCAAAGAGACCGAGAAAAAACTCGGCGACTACGGCCGCGTCCTCCTGCGCTACTCCGGCACCGAGTCCCTCATCCGCCTCCTCGTCGAAGGCCGCGACGTCGAATACCTCGAAGCCCAGGCCGACAAGATCGCCTCCGCCGTCCTGGCGCAGATCGGGTAACCCGCGGTGGTGCAACAACGATGAGTAGAGTCACTTCACCGCGTCGTAACGCCAGACCCAGTCGCCCTGATAACGCTCGTCGTCCGGCTGCGGGGATTTTTCGCCTGGATGTAGTTCGAGATGAAAGCTGCCGCCGTCATCCCTGCCATCCATGCCGTCAGACCATAAACGGTATCCACCTTCCTCCATGAGCCGGTAACGCACCGGCTTTCCATCAACACCCTCCAGACACATTGAATACACCCCGACTTCCAGGTCTGCCAATGCCGCCGGGTAAGTCTGATGCCGCAGCCTGTGCCGCTCCAAAGCGCAGGCGAGCACGGCCTGCCGGCGGGTGTTTTCGACATGTGCGGCTTTGAGGTGGATGGTGACCGTCATCGGGAACACCAGGCGTGTGAAGAAATTGTCAAGTTTCCCCCAGGTCCATTTTGCATTGCTGATGAGCCAGTCCTTGAAGGCTTCATGCTGGCAAAACAAAGCCTCAATGCCGCCATCTTGAAACGGCTTGATGATCCAGCGCAGTTCATTTTCGACCAGGTGGCTCTTTGAATGCATGATCCATCCGCGTGGCAGGAGCGCGGCAAGCGCTTTGTCTGTGGGTTTCGGGCGGTCCGTATAAAGCCCCCAGATGCCATCGCGGTTCTGTTCCAGCTCGACCACGGTGTCGGAAAACATGGCGATCTCGGCAAAGGATGCCTGAAGCAACTGCGGCGAAAAATCGAGCGTGTTCAGCAATGCCTGGGCTTCGCCAAGCTGGCTGTCGTTCAGCAAGGAATCGCGCAAGGAATGCCAGACGAGTTCAAGGGCGGCCTGGTTTATGCCAAGGCTTACGAGAAAGGTTATCAAGGAAGGTTCCTGGACCGATGCCCTGGAGAGCCGGTGAAGAAGATGCAAATCCTGCATCACCGCCGCAACATCCCTGGAATGGATGGCCGTCATCCCATGAAGCGCGGCAACACCTGTCAAACTCGTGCTGCATTCGACGTGCTTGTATGAGAGAGCCAAAAGCGCCTCCGGCAGAGTCTCCTCCGTCAGCCTTGGCAGAAACTCCGCGTCGGGTCTCTCGCAAGCCGCCCGCCCAAGCTCCAGGATAAACGGAGTGTGTTTTTCGATGGCAAGCCGCAAACCCTGGACATCCGCCGGAGTGTCTTCCGGCCAGGGCAGAAATCCGCCGTCAAAATAGAGGAGAGCAAGTTCCTCCATGTTTATGCCTCGCGCGGCGGTGAAACACTCTCCATTCTTCGGCAGTCCAGCTTTTGACTGGGTCTCTTTGACAAAATCGCAGGCTTTTTCGATCTCATCGCGCCTGGCCTGGGCGGCGCGGGCGACCTCGCTGTCTCCGGGGGCGGTTCGTATGCCGTTGAGCGGTTCTATGGCGGCAAAATTTTTCGCTTCTGGAACGGGCGGCGGCAGGAGTTCGAGAAAGTCGAGCGTGCCGCCCGCCGCCTCCAGATCCGTGGCAACTCGCTGCCAGCGGCGGTCACCCGTCCAGTTCAAAACCCAGCATGGCAGCGCATAAAAGACAGCAATCACACCGCAACTCCAAAGCAGAACACGAAAGCATTGCCGGAGGAAAAATAGGGAGGTTTTCATGGCCGCGACAGGCATGATGCGCGGTGACCCCTGCCGGGGCAAGCGGATGCTATACCGCACGTCATCATGATTAGTGAATCCATTCCTGGAGTGATGGAGTGGTGGATTTTCAAGGCTCTAGCATTCCATGACTCCACCTTGCTGATTTCACAATTTATGGTGACGCGAGGCATCTACTCAACGCCGTCATGAAATGTGATTTCCAGCAGATAGCCCGGAATTCTAATCTGCTGGCCTCCCTGAATCTGTTGGAGACAGAATCAACGATTCACAAAAAGTGATGACGCGAAGAATACAAAAAATGCGGCATTTTATTTTGGACTCATTTTCGATCGTCCGGACCAGCTTCATCCTGCCAGTTTCATCAGATTTGATGCCGCAGGGCATCGCGGAATCATGCCGCCTGCGCGGGGACCGCCGCTTTTCCGCGGATCGTCACTTTGTCCATGCGCTGGCGGTCCATGTCGGTGATTTCGAATTCGAAGCCGTCATGCTGGAGCTTTTCGCCTTCCTGCGGCACATGACCGAAGCGGTGCAGGAGGAAGCCGGAGAGGGTGCGGTAGAGTCCCTCGTCGAGCTCGTCCTTCGGGACGGTGAAGCCGGTGCGGGCGGCCGCGTCCTCGATGGCGATCATGGCGTCCGCCAGCCAGGAGCCGTCGTCGAGCTGCCGCACCTGGGGCTCGGCGCGCTGGTCGAGGTCAGGCATGGACCCGAGCACGGACTCCATGAGATCGTGCAGGGTGACAAGGCCGCTCACGCCGCCGAACTCGTCCGCGACAAGCGCCAGATGCCGGCGGCGGCGGCGGAACTCCTCAATGATGCGCGGGCAGGGCATCGTCTCGGAGACAAAGACCGGCTCGCTGAGCAGGGACTCCAGCGTTTTGCCGGCGGAGGCCCCGCGCCGCGCGGCCCAGAGGGCTTTGACGGAGATCATGCCCAGCACGTTGTCGCGCGTGTCGCGGTAGGCGGGAAAGTGGGTGTGGCCGCTTTCCGCCATGAGCTTTTCGTTTTCATCGTCGGGCTCGTCGAGGTCCACCCAGATGATCTGGTTTTTCGGCGTCATGACATCGGCGGCGACGAGGTCGTCGAGTTCGAGCACGCCCTCCACCATGCGCTGCTCCCCCGGCTTGAAGACTCCGCTCAGGGTGCCCTGGTGCATGAGGGCGCGGACCTCGTCCTCTGAGACGCCGGGCTCCTCGCCGGGGCGCACGCCCAGGAGGCGCGCCAGCAGGCCGCTGGAAGCGTCCAGCAGCCGGACCACGGGGCCGGCCAGGCGGGAGAGCAGGTTCATGGGCGGGCTAAGACGGGCGGCGGCATCCTCCGGGGAATGGATGGCGAGGCGCTTGGGCACCAGCTCGCCGATGACAACGGAGAGGAAGGTGATGAAAGACACGACGAGGATGGTGGCCAGCATTCCGGCCCAGTATTCAGACAGAAAAGGCGCCTGGGCCAGCACCGGGGTGAGCCGGGCGATGAGCGCCGCGCCGCTTGAGGCGCCCGCCAAAGTGCCGACCAGGGTGATGCCGACCTGCACGGTGGATAGGAAGCGGCCGGGGTCCTCCAGCAGCTCCAGCGCGGTCCTGGCGCCGCTGCTGCCGGCGTTGACGCGGGTCTGCAGCCGCGCCTTGCGCGATGAGACCACGGCGATCTCGGCCATGGCGAAGACGCCATTGGCCAGCAGCAAAACAAACAACAAACCCAGTTCGAAAAAGATTCCCGTCATCCGCCCGCATCCAAGCCCGCAATAAGGCGGGCGCAAGGGGGCATGGTCGCTGTATAGCCGGGCGGATGCTCCTCAGCGCGCCGTGTCGTCCCCGCCACCCTCCTGCCGCCACCAGGTGCGCATGAGGGCGTGGCTGGCGATGGGGAGGGTGAGGAAAAGCAGGACCATGGCGGCGACTCCTTTCAGGGCGACGACCCAGGTGCCGGCATCAAGGGCGACGGCGGCCAGGAGGAGGCCGAGCCCCATGGCGGCGGCCTTGCCCGCGGCCTGCATGCGCGCGGCGAAGCCTCCCATGCGCGTGAGGCCGATGGCGGAGACCAGGACGAAGAAGGAGCCTGCCAGGAGCAGCAGGTCTTTGAGTATCTCAAGGGCGAGGGTCATGGGAGGCCTCCCGGATGCGGCGTTTTTGGTTCCGCACCTCAAGGGCGCGGGCGAAGGCGATGGTGCTGAAAAAGAGCACGCCTCCCATGAGCAGGACGGCGTCCAGGAACACGGCCTCGCCGCTGCGGACCATGTTCACGATCATGGCGGCGGCGATGACGACGGCGGCGAGATCTATGGCGAGCACGCGGTCGGCATCCGTGGGGCCGCGCCAGAAGCGCCAGAAGATGAGCAGGGCGGAGGTGCCGAGCATGAGGCCGCAGAGCTGGGTGGTGATTTCCTCCAGGTTCATGAGGGTAAAAGAAGGTCGAGCTGGTCCTGCAGGCGGGCGATGTCGCGGCTGAGACGGGTGACGTTTTCCCCGGAGTCGCCGCCGTAGAGGGTGTGGATGACGCATTCCCGGGCGTCGGGGGAGACATCCACGAAGACCGTGCCGGGGGTGAAGGTGATGAGGTTGGAGAGGAGGAGGAGCTTCACGTCGCTGGCGGGGCGCAGGGGGACGCGGACGAAGGCGGGGGCGATGCGCGGGCGGGGGGAGAGGACATCCCGCGCGACTTGGAGGCTGGAGCGGGCGACATCCCAGGTATAAGTGAGCAGAAAGCAGAGCCAGCGCAGAAGGATCATGGCGCGCCTCCTTTCTTCACGGCTTCGACATAGAGGGCGGGCTCGGCGAGGGCGCGGGCGGCGTTTCGGGCCATCTCCAGGAGCGGCTGGGGATGGAGGGAGAGTGCCACGGTGGCGGCGGCAAGCAGCAGGCAGGCGGCCAGGGACCACCGGGGCCAGGGGCCGGGGTCTGGCATGTCGGGCGGGGGGGCTTTCCAGAAGGCTTCCTTCCAGATTTTCGTCATGGAATAGAGGGTGAGCAGGCCGGTGGCGAGGGCGACGAAGGTGATCCAGCCGTCCCCGAGCGTGAGCGCCTCGCGCAGCAGAGAGTATTTGGCCCAGAAGCCGGAGAGAGGGGGGATGCCGCCGAGGGACATGGCGGGGATGAGAAAGAGAAAGGCGAACCACGGCGCGCTGGCGTAGAGGCCGCCGCAGTGCTTCAGCCCGGTGCCGCCGCAACGCTGGCCGATGACGCCGCCGAGCAGGAAGAGGTTCGCCTTCACCAGGATGTGATGGACGATGTAAAAGACGGTGGCCGCCAGTGCCGCGCGTGTGCCGAGGGCGATGCCGGCGACCATGTAGCCGATCTGGCTGACGATGTGGAAGGACAGCACGCGCTTGATTTCCATCTGGGAGGCGGCGCCAAAGACTCCGACGAGCATGGTGAGCGCGGCCGCCCACCACAGCACGGGCTGCATCCATGCCTCATGGACTGCGAAGACGAGGTGGAAGACGCGCATCATGGCATACACGCCCACTTTCGTCAGCAGCCCGGCGAAGACGGCGCCCAGCGCGGAGGGCAGGGCGGGGTAGGAGGCGGGCAGCCACATGAAGAGGGGGAAGACGCCGGCCTTGATGCCGAAGGCCACGAGCATGAGCACGGCGGCGCCCTGCGTGCCTGCGACGGCCCCGGGGGTGGCGAGCTTTTCATGCAGGTCGGCGAAGTTCAGCGTGCCCGCCTTTCCATACAGCAGCCCCAGCGCGGTGAGAAAGAGGATGGAGGCGGCGAGGTTGATGATGACATATTTCACCGAGGCCTCCACCGAGGCGCGCCCGCCGCAGAGGCCGAGCAGCACGAAGGAGGCGATGAGCATGACCTCGAACCAGACGTACAGGTTGAAGGCGTCCCCGGTGAGGAAGGCGCCGTTCACGCCGCCCAGGAGAATGAGCAGCAGCGGGTGCAGGCCGCGCGCTTCGAGGTCCTCACGCTTTTCCCCGGCCAGATAAACCGCGCCCGCCAGTCCGACCAGGGCGCACACGGCCACCATGAGCGCGCTGAGCGCGTCGCCCACGAGGCTGATGCCCAGCGGAAAAGGCCAGCCGCCGGGCTGCACCACATGGATGCCGCCCTCATGCGTGCCCGCCACCAGCGCCGCGCCCGCCGCGCACAGCCCCGCCGTGACCAGCAGCGTGATGACACGATGCAGCGCGTAACACCGCCGGCCCGCCAGCGCCTGGAGCGCGGCGCCGAGAAACGGCAGGAGAATCGGTGCCACCACCGCCGCCGTCATGCCGCGTCCTCCCGCGTCAGCTCCTCCACATCATCCGTGCCCAGACGCGACTGTGCGCGCATCACCAGCGCCAGCGCGAAGGCCAGCAGGCCGAAACTGATGACAATGGCCGTGAGGATGAGCGCCTGCGGCAAAGGGTCGGCGTAACCCGCCGCCGGCACCGTGCCATCCTCCGCGATCATCGGCGCCCTGTCACGGCGCAGCCCGCCGCTGACAAAAATGACCAGATTCGCCGCATGGCTCAGAAACATGATGCCCAGCAGCACCTGAACGAGGCTGCGCCGCAAAAGCAAATACACACCGAGGGCAAAAAGCAGCCCGGTGAGGATGGAGAGGAGGGTTTCCATGCGCGGGCATCTTGAAACAGCCGGGGCGGACTGGCAAGGCGGGGATGCCACGCTGCCCGCTCACTCCCAGCCCAGCGTGAGCTCCACCGGCCGGTGGTCCGAGCCGACATCGGGGCCGATGCCGCGCTGGATGATCCGCAGTGGCGCGGTGGTCATGGCATGGTCTATGGGCAGGGCGAAGATGGAGCGCGTGCTCCACGTCGGCGGCCAGGCCGGACCTGAGGCGCGCAGGCCGCCCTTTTCCAGCAGGCGGAAGGCATGGCACCAGGGCGTGGCATTGAAGTCCCCCACCAGCAGCACCGGCACGCCGAGCGCCGCCGTGTGGCGGGCGATGCCCTCAAACTCCGCCCGCTGCACACGCGCAAATCCCGCTCCCATCGGCGGCGGCGGATGCGTGCCGATGAGATGAAACTCCCGGCCCTCATGCGCGGCCAGCACCTCGATGCAGACCGAGTTCTCCGCGCCAAAATTACGCACCCGCATGGACCGGACCGGCACCCGGCTGAAAAACGCCGCGCCAAACGCGCCATGATTCGTCTCCAGCAAATGATGCGGATACCGGATCTTCAGCGGCTCCAGAGCGGCCGCCCATTCGCCATGCACCTCGGACAGGTAGATCATGTCCGCATCGCAGGAGAGCAGGTAATCCAGCACCTTTTGCTTGTGCGGGTTGTTGATCAGCACATTCAGGCTGACGACATTGAGCGGCGCGCCGCTCGCCGTGCCCTTGGCGGGTCTGGGCCAGGTGTGCTGGGCGATGAGCGCGGCATTCAGCAGCAGTGTCAGCATCAAGACATGGCGCAGGAAGCGGCGCCCGCGCCAAAGCGCCCACACAAGAGCCAGCAGGCTGACCCCGAGCTGCTGCCAGCGGAAGTGGCTGCAAAGATCCAGCGCCCAATGCCAGCCTCCGAACAAGCCGAGCCAGGAGGCGGCCAGCCCCAGGCAGATGCAGGTGTCGAGCAAACCGTCGAGCCGGATGCTGGCGGAGAAAAAGGAGCGCGTCGAAGGCATTGAAGACTGAATATGCGGGGCAAATCCACCCAACTTGGGACTCCAGACCTCACTCCCCTTCCCCGCCGGAGAGTTTCACCTCGCCGGAGAGGACGCCGATGAGGAAGGAGACATGGCGCTGGATGTCGGCAGTGATGCCCATGAGCTTGTTGCGGAAGAAGAAGAAAAAGAACATGGCCGGGATGCCGACGATGAGGCCGCCGGCGGTGGTGAGCATGGCCTCGCCTATGCCGCCGGCGAGGTCGGCGGGCTCGCTCTGGCCGAGCTTGAGCTGGTTGAAGGCGGTGATCATGCCGCTGACGGTGCCGAAGAGGCCGATCATGGGCGAGATGGTGGCGAAGACATTGAGGTAGTTCACCCACATGGTGTAGCGCGTCTCCTCGGCGTCGAGCGCCTCGCCGGCTGCCTCCTCCATGGAGACTTTGTTGGCCTGGTCGCGGTCGAAGTTCACCTTCAGCAGCGCGGAGGAAAGCACGCGGGTGATGCTGCACGGGTTGGCCAGGCAGTATTGATAAGCGGCGCCGACATCCTTTTTCTGCATGGAGTGGGTGAGCGCGTCCACCATGCTCTTTGGCGCCATCTTTTTGCCGCTGACGTTGAGGAAGCAATACGCGGCCACAGCCACGGTGCCGACGGAGAAGACGAGCAGGATGTGCATGGTCCAGCCGCCCTGGTGGTAGAGGTCCAGCAGCGAGGTGGTGTCCACGACTTCCGGCGCGGGCGGGGCGGGGTCCTGGGCAAAGGCGGGCGCGGCGGAGAGAGCGAGGGCCAGGAGCAGAGAGCGGAGGCCAAGCTGCGGGATGATCGAGTCGAGTTTCATAAGGGTCACTGGTCGGGAGAGGGGGCGGGGGTTTCGGAGGGAAGGAGTTTGCGGGCTTCGGCGGCCTGGGAGGTTTTCGGGTAGAGCTGGAGCAGATCGCGCGCGCGGTCGAGGGCGGCGCGGTTTTCTTTGGCGAAGAGATGCACCTGCACGGCGCCCCAGAGGGACTCGGCGGCCTTGTCCTCCATGGAGCCGTGGAAGAGCGGGGCTTGGAGAAATTGATCGAGCGTCTGGTGGTAGAGCTTGGTGCGGGCGGCGGCCAGCTCGTCGTCCTCCATCCAGCGCGGATGGTCTTTTTCGAAAATCTTCAGCCGCTCGAAGTCCGCCTGCGCCAGCACAAGACCGGCCTCAAGCAGCAGCCCGGGCTCCTCGTCGGACTCGGCCAGCTTTTGCGCCTCGGCGATGGCCTCATCAATGCGCTTGAGCTGGATGAGGCAGCGCAGGCGGCCGCGCTTGGCCTCATCCCGACGCTTTTCGTCCCAGTCCTCTTTTTCGATGAGTGAATAAATGCGAAAGGCGCGCTCGATGAGCAGGGGATCACCCGACTTCATGGACTGGCCGGCGAGGGTGAGGCCGATGAGACCGGCGTTGTTCGAGGGCCAGCGGAGGTTCACGGACTTCTCCTGCCAGAGTTCCAGCAGGCGCTTTTCCATGGCGGCGTTGGCGGGGTCGGCCAGCGCCTCGGCTTCTCCGGGCAGTGGGGCGAAGTCAATGAAGGCCACCTGGTCGGGCGGGATGTCGCGCTGGGCGGAGCCGCGCCCGCCGGGCAGCACCTCAAGCATGGCGATGGACTGGCTGGCGAGGCGCTGCACCTTGCCGCGCAGTTTGCGCCCGTCCTGGAGGTGGAGCACGTCCTGGGCGTGGAGGCTGGTGAGGCCAAGCAGCGCGGCAAATGCGAGGTGAGGCACCGTGATGAATCTCTGACTCGTAATCCTTGTCTTAATCCGTGTCTTAATCCGTGTCTTAATCCGTGTCTTCATCCCCGCCGAACACGCCTCCGGCGCGCTTGGATTACGACAAGGATCAAGACACGGATTACGAGATGGAGGGCGGCAGATCATGGTTTCACCTCCTCCTTCTCTGCCTCGGCTTGGCGCAGGCGGGCTTCATCGAGCAAAGGCTGGAGCGGTTGCAGGCGCTTGGCGGCTTCGGCGTGCTCGGGGTAATCCCGGAGCATCTCGGTCTTCGAGAGTTCGTCATAGACTTCGGCGGCTTCGAGTTTCTTGCCGAGCTTTTCCAGCGCCTTGCCGCGGGCGAGGTAGGCCTGGGCCACGAGGTCGCGGCTGCGGCCGTAGCTGAGATAGACGCGCTCGTAGAGGGCGGTGGCTTTGAGCACCTGCCCCTGCTTTTCCCAGAGGGCGGCCCAGGCGAGCAATGCCTCGGCCTTGGCGCGGGCGGGTGTGAGCTTGTCTTCGAGCAGGGCTTTGTACACCTCCACGGCCTGGTCGGGCTTTTTCCCGGAGGCGAGAAGTTCGGCCTTCTTCATGAGCACGCGCGGGCGCAGGGTCATGGTGGAGACGCGCTTCTCGAAGCGCTCGAACCACGCCAGCGCCTCGAGCGCATCCCCAGCTTCGGCGGCCAGGAAGCCGAGGCCGGCCAGGGCGCGGTCCACCTCCACGGCGCGGGGGTGCCAGCGGATGAGGTCGGTGTAGAGTTCGCGCGCGCGGCTCTTGCTGCCTGCGGCAAAGGAGGCGTCGGCGCAGTCGGCGATGACGCGCGGGTTCTGCTTCTCCACATCGAGCAGGGAGGCGGCCATCATGAAGTCGGCCTGCGCCAGGCGGGGTTTGTCCGCCGGCTGCATGTGGCCCTCCATCCAGTGCAGACGGCTGACCAGGGTCTTCTGCCCGGCCTTGTCCGCCTCGGCGCGGCGGCGCTGGATCTCCCGCAGCAGTTCCACGCGCCCGGTCTCGCCACGGTAGAGGCGCGGCAGGGCGAGCAGGATGTCCTCGATGCCGTGGTGCCCTGCCTTGTCGCCATAAGTGATGAGCGCCTGCCAATACTGCTCCCGCGCCTCGTCCAGCCGCTCCTGGGCGATGCTGGCATGGCCCGCCCAATACACCGCCTCGGGCAGCCGCTTGCTTTCCGGCTTGGCGGCGATGTATGCCTGATGGTGCGCGCGCAGGCCGTCCCAGTCCTTGCGCAGCTTGAGCACATTGCCGGTTTTAAAATGCGCCTCGTCATGCCAGCGGCCCGAGTCGGGTGACACGGCGCGGTAGCTTTCCAGGCCGCGGTCTATCTCGCTGATCGAGCAGTAGATGTCCCCCGTCAAAATCCGGCTCTCGGCCAGGTCCGGCCCGTCGGGGAAGTCGCGCGCATAGGCGGCGAACTCCTTCAAGGCGCCCTCATAGTCCCCCAGCGCATACAGGCAGTAGGCGCGGCGGAAGACCGCCTGCGCACGGTAGCGCGCGGCCTTGCCATGCTTCTTCAAATGCGCGGCCAGGTGCTCGCGACACGTCGCATACTCCTTGTCGAAGCTCAGCGCCATGCCCCACCAATAGTCCGCGTCCTCCGCCACCGGCTGCTGGTCATGAACGCGGCGCACTTCTTGAAAAATGCGCATCGCCTCCGGGTAATCGTCCGCCATCAGCCGGCCCATGCCCGCCATGAAGAGCGCCTGCGGAGCCAGCTCGTGCTTCGGGTGGTCCCTGCTCAGCGCCTCGAACTCCGCCGCCGCTGTCTGGTACTGCTGGTCCTCGTGCCGGGCCTGCGCCATGAGGAAGCGCACCTTCACCTCGCTGTCCGCCTCCGCCTTGCCCGCGAAGCGCAGCAGCCACGAGTCCGCCATGGCGATGCAGCGGTCCAGCCGCTCCAGCGTCAGCCAGCACTGCACCACGGCCATGCCCGCCTGCGCCTGCTGCCCCGGCTCGCCGGGCAGGTTCAGCGCGTCCTCCAGCACCAGTGCCGCCTCCCGCCAGCGCTCCAGGCCCAGCCAGGCGAAGCCCAGCCTCATGCGCACGCCGAGGTCGAAGTCCGTGTCGGCCGAGAAGTTCTTGTGCTCGCGCTCCACGCGCGTCAGCACGCTGCGCTTCTGGAAAACCAGCGGCTCCGTGCCGGGGCGCGCCAGCAGGGACTCGATCTCCATGTTCAGCGCGCGGATGCGCCCCGCCTGGTGGCGCATGAGGCGGTCCGCCGCCCACACGCGCTGGAGGCAGTAGATGGCGGGGTAAAACTCCCCCTCCTCCAGCAGCATGCCGCCGAGCTGCGCCATGAGGCTGTGCAGGGACACGAGCTGCGTCACCTCCATCATGTAAGGCTGGAGCGTGCGCACCAGGTCCAGCGCCTTCTCCCGTTGGCCCGTCTCCAGCAGGCAGTGCAGGCGCAGCGTCTGCGCGCGCAGCGCCGTCTCCCGGTTCAGCTCCCAGAGCCGCGCCGACTGCTGCTCGAAAAAGGCCGCCGCCTCCTCCGGCTTCCCCTCCAGCACGAAGGTGGTGCCGTAGAGCAAAATGGCCTCCACCTTGCGCAGCGCGTTGAACTCCGGCGTCTGGAAGTAGGCCAGGAAAGCCGCGCGCGCCTCCTCATGCGCCTCCATCTTCAGCAGGATGATGCCTTTCCAGAAAGACAGCTCGTCCTTCAGCACCGGCTCCAGCCGGGGAAAGGTGAGGCACTCCGAGATCAGCTCCCCCGCCGCGCCGAACTCCCCCAGGCGGATGCGCGCCAGCGTCAGCAGCGGCTTCACCTGCGTCACCGCCTCCGCCAGCGCCGCCTCCGAGCCGTAGGTGTCCAGAAAGGCCTGGAAAACCCGCGCCGCCTCCGGCCAGTCCCGCGCCATGTAGGCCGCGTTCCCCTTTTGCAGCAGCTCCTGCGGCGTGCCTTCCGGGATCTCCGGCTGCTGACCCACACCCGTCCCCGCCATCACCAGGGACAGCAACAGGATCATCAAATGGCGGACCGGACGGCGCATGGGCGGACAGCGTGAGGGTGTAACGACACAGCAGGGAAAAGGCCAGCGGAGATTTTGTCACCCGCGGCATCCAGATCGAATTGCCCCAGCCGGAATGTTCCGGCGGGCATGGCATGGAGGTGAAAAGCGTCAGTCCCGCCTCAAGGCCGGGGCGGCTTTTTTCTCCCGCACGGCCTGCCGCACCTCCGGCGAGTTCACGGCCATGTGAATCCAGAGAGTGATCGCCAGCAGCACGGCAAGCAGCAGGATGATGATGTAAGGCGCGGAGCGTTTCGGCAGCTCGGGCATGACGTTGGGGATGTTCTTTTCCGGCCAGCCGGTCACTCGGCAATCCTCATGCCGAAGGAGGCGCGCACGGGTTTGCCATCCACTTTGACCTGGCAGTAAAGGCGCATGAAACCGGGATGCGGCGGATGAAATTTGAAGCTGAGAAACGGACCGCCGCGCAGGTCCTCGCGCAGGATGTCGCCGCCGACGGGATGCAGTTGCACCACCGTTTTGCCGTCGGAGTAAAAGCCCGTGAAGTGCGCGAAGGCGCCCCGGTCCGGCTCCAGCCGGGTCACCGGCCTGCCCTCAGCATCGGCGACATGGACGCGCAGCATCTCCAGGCGCTCCGCCTTGGGCGAGCCCATCCTGCCGGTGCCCAGCGCGATGCTGAAACGGTAGCCGTCCGCCGTGGTGGAAAAGGTCTCCTCCCCGGCAGGCGGCGGCGCTTCCGGCCCCTCGCAGGCCAGGTCCGCGACGGGATGCTCCAGCAGCCCGGTGACTGCGGGCACGACTCCGGCGCGGAACCGGTAGCCGCCCCCGAACGCGGGGGTGAAGCTGAACTCATACTCCCCATCCTGGCCGGTGGGCGCGGGTTCCAGATCGTGGAAGTCGGCAAGTCCCGGCCCCACAACGAGCATGTGGACATGCCGCGCGTGAGTGACCCACAAGTCGGCGGGCCGCACCGGCTGTCCCTCCAGTGTCTCCAGCCTCGCGACCACCCTGCACACCTTGCCCGCCGCCAGTGGAGAGTCCGGCCGGAGGGTGAGCCTCACCGTGGGCTTGTCCTGCCTGACATAGACAAAACTGTACGGGATGCGCCGGACGACGAAGGGCTGCCGGCAGACCTCGCAGACTTTTCCCGGACTTGTGGAGATGACGTCGGGATGCGCCACACAATGATGGATTTCCTGCTCCACCACCGCCGGATCAAAGCCGCGCGCCAATTCACCCAGGGCCAGCTTCAACTGCTGAAAAGCGGCGGCGGCGCCGTCCAGATTGTCCGCCATGCCCTCCTTGGCGGTCGTGTTCACCGCGCGGAAGGCTTTCGCGGTCAGCACATCCAGCACGGGCTGCACCTCGGGGGTGACGCTGGCTTTGGACAGCACGCGCAGCGGCGGACTGCACAGGGAGACCTGCGTGGCGACCTCCAGAGGACGCTTCTCCACGATCAGGCGCTCAACATTGGCGGAGGCCAGCCGGATCACATTCCATGCCTCCGCCGGCGTCAGCGGCTCCAGCACTCGCGGCGGCACCGGCACGTCCGCGCGCAGCCCGGCCCCTTGCAGCAGCAGGACAGCCAGCCCGATGGCGCGGGCAGTGCGCGGGCAAAAATTCGATCGGGGATTTTTCATCATCACGCCGCGCAGGCTATCACCTCCGCCGCCCCGTCCGCAATCAACATCTCTCCTGTGATTCCAAGCTTGCCTTTGGAGCGCTGTTCGGAGGATAGTGCGCGCTGCTCGAATAATTGCTCGAATAATTGCCCGAATAATCCACCGGGGCCTCCACGAGCAGTCATGAAACCCGCGCCTCGTCTTTTGCCAAAGATGCCCGTCCTGCTTCTCGCAGCGGCGCTCGCCTGCGCCGCGCAGGCACCGGATGCCGCGCTGACTCTGGTCTTTCAACCCGTGGCCGGAAATGAGCCGCTTGTGCTCGACGCGCCGCGCCACCGCAATGCGGCGGGCGAGACCTGGTCCGTCTCCCGCCTCAGCTACCTGGTCTCCGGCGTCTCCCTCCAGCGCGCGGACGGCTCATGGCTCGGCCTGCCGGATGCCATTGCATGGATGGATGCCGCCACCCGCCGCGACACCCTGCGCATTGAGAAAATTCCCGCCGGGCGCTACCAGGCGCTGCGCTTCCACATCGGCCTCGACCCGCAGACCAACGCCGCCGACCCCGCCTCCCACCCGCCGGAGCACCCCTTGAATCCCAACCTCAACGGCCTGCACTGGAGCTGGCAGGGCGGCTACATCTTTCTGGCGATGGAAGGACTGCACGGCACGGACCCCGGCAGGCTCACCGGCTACGCCTTCCATCTGGCGCGCGAACCCTTCCGCACCGCCGTCACCCTGCCCTGCGCGCTGGATCTGCGGGATGATGCCGCCCTGCGCGTGCTCTTTGACACCGCCGCCGTGCTCGATGCCGTGAAGCCCGTCTCCTTCGCCAAAGACGGCGCCACCACCCACTCCAAGGACGGCGATCCGCTGGCCCTGGCCCTTCGGGAAAATCTGGCCCGCGCCTTCCGCCTTCCGCCCGATGCCTTCACGGCGGGCGTCTCCGCCTCCGCGCCCCTGCCGCCCGCGCCTGCACTGCCCGGCCCGGACATGGGCGCCGCCTTCCCGCAGCCCGCGCTGCCGGCGGACAACCCCCTCACCCCCGGGCGCTCCGCCCTTGGCAAACGGCTCTTCCACGAGACCGCTCTGTCCAGGGACGGCTCCATCTCCTGCGCCTCCTGCCACCACGCCGGCGCCGCCTTGAGTGATCCCCGGCGTTTCAGCCCCGGCGTCGAGGGCCGCACCGGGGAACGCAACGCCATGCCGCTTTTCAACCTCGCTTGGAAAAAGGAGTTCTTCTGGGATGGCCGCGCCCCCAGCCTGCGCGCGCAGGCGCTCATCCCCATCGAGGACCACAGCGAGATGGATGAGAAGCTCGAAAACGTCGTCGTCAAACTGGAGCGCCAGCCCGGCTGGACGGCGGCGTTTCAAAACGCTTTCGGCGCGCCGGAGATCACACCAGAAAAGATCGGCCTGGCCCTGGAAAACTTCCTGCTCGGCCTCACCTCCCACGACTCGAAGTTCGACAAAGCCCAGCGCGGCGAGGCGCAGCTCAGCGCCGAGGAGCAGCGCGGCTTCGAGCTGTTCATGACCGAGCGCGAGCCGCGCCTCGGCGCCCTCGGCGCGGACTGCTTCCACTGCCACGGCGGCGCGCTCTTCACTGACCACCAGTTCCGCAACAACGGCCTGCCCGTCTCCGATGCCGACCCCGGCCGCTACAAAGTCACCGGCGTCTCCATTGACCGCGGCGCCTTCGCCACGCCCAGCCTGCGCAACATCGCCCTCACCGCCCCCTACATGCACGACGGGCGCTTCGCCACGCTTGAGGAAGTGGTCGACCACTACAGCACCGGCGTCCAGCGCACCGACACGCTCGACCCCAACCTCGCCAAGCACCCCGACGGCGGCCTGCACCTCCCCCAGGAGGACAAAAAGGCCCTGCTCGCCTTCCTGCGCACCCTTACCGACGACCGCTTCGCCGCCTCCGCCCATGCCGACCCACCCTGACCGGGCAGCCTCCCGGACCCGCCAGCCATGACAACCACCCGCCACCTCAGCCTGCCTGCCGCGCTCCTCGCGCTGCTGGCCGCCGCCGCGCCCGTGCTCCGCGCCGCCTTCCCCACCGTCGCGCTCAGGCCCGTCGTGCTCCAGCAGATCCACTCCCCCACCGTCATCACCCACGCCCCCGACGGCAGCGGACGCCTCTTCGTCTGCGACCAGCATGGCAAGATCTTCATCATCCGGCGCGGCATGATGCTGCCCGCGCCCTTCCTCAACCTCGCCAGCCCCGCCAACACGCTGATCGAAGACCGAGGCCCCGGCCCCGTGATCACCCTCGGCACCGGCTACAACGAGCGCGGCCTGCTCGGCATGGCCTTTCACCCCGGCTTCGCCGATCCCGAATCCCCCGGTTACCGCAAATTTTACATCAACTACAACAAAGCCGACGACACGGATGAACCCGACCCGCCACAGGCAGGCGACCCCGTCAACTGCATCACCGTCATTGACGAGTTCGAAGTCTCCGCGGACGACCCCAATCTTGCCGACCCCGCCTCCCAGCGCCGCGTGCTCGCCTTCACCCAGCCGCAGGCCAACCACAACGGCGGCGCGCTCGAGTTCGGCCCCGACGGCATGCTCTACATCGGCAGCGGCGACGGCGGCAGCAGCAATGACAACGCCCTCGGCCACACCGGGCGCGAGGTCTCCACCACCGCCTGCCTCGGCAACAGCCAGGACAAAACCCGCTACCTCGGCAAGATCCTCCGCATCAACCCGCTCGACCCCGACGGCGGCGGCCCGCTCACTTACTCCATCCCCGCCGACAACCCCTTCTTCAGCGACGCCACTCCCGGCCTGAAAAAAGAAATCTACGCCCTCGGCCTGCGCAATCCGTGGAAGTTCTCCTTCGACTGGCGGCCCGGCGGCACGGACCGGCTCTTCTGCGGCGATGTCGGCCAGGGCCGCATTGAGGAAATCAATCTCATCGTCTCCGGCGGCAACTACGGCTGGCGTTACCAGGAGGGGCTGGAGCTGCCCATCTTTTCCTCCAGCGCCCCCACCAATCCCATGCCCCATCCCGGCGGCACGCTGCTCACCCCCATCGCCATGTATGCGCACCCCGGCGTCAACACCAGCCCGCCCCTGCCCCAGCTCGGCCTTTCCGTCACCGGCGGCCACGTCTATCGCGGCCAGGCCATTCCCGAAATGCAGGGCAAATACGTCTTCGGCGACTACGGCTCCACCGGCGGCGCCTCCGACGGGCGGCTCATGGGGCTGGAAGAGACCGCGCCCGGCAGCGGCACCTTCACCCTCACCCAGGCGCTGCCGCTCTTCGGCCAGGCGAACCCCGTCACCGGCGAGCGCATCCTCTGCCTCGGCGAGGACGAGGCGGGGGAAATCTACATCGGCATGAAAAGCAATGCCGGCGTGCTGGCGCGCATCAGCGGCCTGCCTGCCGGCGGCATCTACAAGATCGTCCCCGTCGAGACAGTCACCACCGTGCTCAACCCGCAGTTGGACAACACCATCTACTCCGAGGACGGCGGCCTCAGCGACGCGCGCGGCTATTTTTACGCCGGCCGCACCGGCCCCAATCACGGCCCCTACCTGCGCCGCGCCTTGCTTTCCTTCAATGTCGAGATCATCCCGCCCGAGGCCGCCCTCGTCTCCGCCAGCCTCAAGCTCCGCCTCAACAAGCTAGGCCCCGGCGGCTCCGGCACTCCCATGGCCCTGCACCGCCTGAACCAGACCTGGGGCGAGGGCACCTCCAAAAACCCCTCCGACGTGGGCACCGGCGCGCCCGCCACCCCCGGCGACGCCACCTGGAGCCACCGCTTCCACGACACCAGCACCTGGACCACCCCAGGCGGCGTCTTCGAGGCCGCGCCCTCCGCCACCGCCACCGCCGATGTCGGCACCATCACCTTCGGCCCCAGCGCCCAGATGCTGGCCGACACGCAGGCCTGGCACGCCGACCCCGCCGCCAACGCCGGCTGGATGCTGCGCGGGGATGAGACGCAAAACGAGACCGTGGGCCGCTTCGACAGCAAGGAGGTCGGCCAGGTCTTCCCCGAACTCGAAATCCAATACCAGCTCCCGCCCCCGGTGCCGCCCTTCGGAACCTGGCTCAAAGGCAAATTCCCCGCCCTTCTCACCGGCCAGTTCGTGGACATCTTCGACGACCAGGAAGGCGACTCCATCCCCCTCCTGCTCGAATACGCCTTCGGCCTCGACCCCTTCACCCACGACACCGGCGGCGTCCTGCAACTCAGCGTCGCCCCCGGCGAGGAGGGCGGCACCGACCTCACCCTCACCTTCCGCCGCGAGACCGCCGCCACCGACCTCGTTTACCGCCTGGAAATCAGCGCCAACCCCGCCGCCTGGGGCACCCTCCTCGCCGAAGTCAGCGCCGGCCAGATCCAGACCATGAACGGCGCCGACCTCATCGCCGACGACTGGCTCGAAGACACCACCAACCTCGTCACCCTGCGCCTGCACCTGCCTGACGGCTCCACCCCGCGCCGCTTCGCCCGCCTCGTCGTGGACTGGCAGTGAAGCCCAACCCTGCGGAAAAGCAGCCCCAGCCAAGTCAAAACTCGCCTGGCACAGCGCCCGCCGAGTTCTTTCGCCCGGTCAACCTGCCTGCCGAAACCGCCCGGATCAGCGGGTCACGATGTCATCCGAGGTCCACAGCGTCTTGTCCGGACCGGCGGAGCGCACCTCCATGTGGTCGGCGGACATTTGGTGGAAGAAATAGGGGGTGTCCCAGCGGTCCACCAGCTCGCCTTGTTCATTGAGGCGCAGCAGCTCCGGCGGCAGGAAACGCACGCCCTGGGGGTTGCCGCCGTTGAGTGCCTTGACGATCTCCGCATTGGTCCCGGCGGGGTTGCCTCCGAAGCGGTTGCCGTATTGGCGGAGGTTCAGCGCGACGTTGTCCGCCTCGTCCCTGGCGGCGTCAGGCGGCACGGCGGGTCCGCGCGGCGGGTCCGGCTGGCGCGCGGCGATGGCGGCGGGATCGGTGGTGTGAATGATCATGCCGGGGGTGACCGGGGTACGCATGGCCTGCGGCGGTGCCGGCTGGCCTGGGTCCGGTGCCGGTGTTTCCGTCACCGGCGGCAGGGGATTTGCAGGCTCATTGGCTGCCGTCCGCGCAGGAGCGGCGGGCGAGGCGGAAGCGGCGGGCTTTTCCAGGCTGCTCCACCAGAAAAAGGCCGCCGCACAGGCAAGGACGACGAGAACCAGCCAGAACTTCCGCAGCATGGTCAGAGCATGAACCCGAGATCGCTGGATGGGAAGCGGCTCAGGTTGGGGAAGACGGCGGCGATTTCATTGCTGTCGAGGCCGAACCATTTGGCGAGCGTGGCGGAGTACTGGTCCACGGCCAGGGTGGGGATCCAGCGCCCGGTGCCGGTGTCGTCGGGCCCGTTGATGGCAAAGGTGGGAAGGCTGCCGTAGGTTTCGCCGCCTTTGACCGCGCCGCCCATGATGAGGTGGTGCGCGCCCCAGCCGTGGTCGCTGCCCTGGCTGTTGGTGGGGAAGGTGCGGGAGAAGTCGCTGGCGGTGAAGGTGGTGACCTTGTCGGAGACGCCGAGCTGCTCCATGGCGCGCTGGAAGGCGAACATGCACTCGCTGACCTCGTTGAGCAGGTTGGTGTGGGTGCCGGTGGTGGGGTTGAACTGGTTGGCGGCATTGAGCGGGTCGGTCACCTGGGCGGTGTGCGTGTCATAACCGCCGACGGAGCAGAAGAAGACCTGGCGGTTCATGTTGAAGGCGGAAGGTCCGCGCGCCTGGATGAGGCGGGCGATCATTTTGAGCTGGTTGCCCAGGCCGGTGTTTGGGAAAGGAGTGTTCCAAGTCCAAGGAGGCGGGCTACCGACTTCAGAGGTTGCTGCGATGCTGCTGTTGAGCAGGTCGCCGGTGACGATGGCGCTGTCGAGCACGCCGCTGTAGGCCTGGCGCTGAAGGTTCGGGTGGCTGAGGGCGATGAGATCCTTCATGGCCTTCACACGCGGCTGGGTGCCGGCCATCAAGGCCCCGCTGAGCGTGACAGCACCAGTTTGGGAAACATGGTACTGAGAGACCAGGTTGCCGATTTCGAAGGTGTTGTTGCCATTCAGGGAGACGGACATGGAGATGTTCCCCGACGGGTTGGCCACGGAGTTCAGCAGATCCGCCACGCGCCCGCCCCAGCCGGTGATGGGCGGCTGGTCGGGGATGGAGGTCTGCCACTGGGTGACCTGGTCGCTGTGGGAGAAGATCTGCGGCGGGCGGTAAAAGGTGGGGTTGGCGAGGTACTGCGCGCGGGTGGTGGGGCGGACCAGGGTGCCCACGTTCATGACAGCGGCCAGCTTGCCCTCGCCGAACAGAGTGCGCAATTCCTGGCAGGTGGGGTGAAAACCCAGGGTGTGGCCATCTCCGTCCAAATACGCGGGATCACTGCCGCCGGGTCCCGTTCGCAGAGTCAGCAGCGAGGCTGAGGGAAGCGCCAAATTGCCGCGGATGGACGCATAGGCGTCATACGTCGGCGTGTCGGTGGGCACGATCCAGTTGTTGGAGTCGTTGCCGCCGGCCAGGAAGAGGCAGACGAGGGCCTTGTAATCCGTGATCGGCCCGGCCGCCATGGCGGAGTTGATCAGGCGCAGATCACGCAACGCGCTGCCGATGGCGGTGGCGCCCATGCTGGCGTAAGCGGCGTTGCGCAGCACGCGGCGGCGCGTGGAGAGGATGTTCGGAGCTTTCGGGGGATTCATAAGCTTTTAGCGCTGGATGGTGAAATCGGGGCTGGTCAGGATCAGGTGGATGATGGAGCGGATGCGGTCTTTGCGGCTGGCGATGGAAGGATTGGTCGCGGAGTTGGACCCCTGGTTATAGACGACGGTGGAAACGTGGGCGGTGCTGACATTGATTCCCGCGATGCTCGAGCATGTCACGCCGTTGACGGTGAACTGGGTGTCGCTGATGCGGTTGATGGTGCGCGTCGTCGTGCTGCTGCCAAAGGTGCCCGCCGGCGAGAAGGTGCCGCCGGTCACGCCGCTGATGCATACCGTGTCCCCGGTATTGAGGTTGTGCGGCACCGTCGTGTTCACGATGCAAGGGTTCGAGCCATTCGTGGCGATCGAGGCGATCTGTGTGGAGACGAAATTCCTGATGATCTGCTTGGCCTGGGCGGACAACTGGTTGGCGGTGAGCAGGACGCTCAGTTGATCAATCAACGCAGCGATGTTCTGGTTGTGTGTCCAGGGTACGGTGCTGGCTGTAGGCGCGCCAAGGCCGATATCGGATGAGACGTTGGGGGAACCGTGCGTTGTCCACGGGCTGAAGCTCATGATCAGGGCGTTGGAGCCGTTGTTGAAGCTGCTGATGTTGTCCAGGCCGCTGCCGAAGGCGCCGTTGTAGATGAAGTTGGCCTGGCGGATGACGCTGGTCTCGGCGGTCTCCTGGAACTCCGGCGTCGTGATGCCCTGTGAGGCAAGCGCTCCTGGGAACTTGAAGTCTGGCAGGTAGAAGTTGAACACCGTGGGCGAGTTGATCGGCGCCTGGTCAAGCTCCAGCGTGGTGTTGCCCATGGAGAAGGTGCTGGGGCGCGCACCCACGTTGCCATTGCGGGTGAGAGGCAGGGACTTGAGCGGGAACTGATAGACGCTGTTGAAGCCCTGGGCGTTGTTGCCGAGACCCAGCGCGGTGTTGTTGGCCAGGAAGGTCCAGGTGTTCTCATCCACGATGCTGTGGACGGTGACGACGGCGTCGTTGGGCGTGGGGTTGCCTCCGTAGAAGTTGAGCTGCACTTGGTCGCCCACGTTCAGCTCGTGGTGGGTGTTGTTGGCCGTGTCCATGGTCACCAGCCGGTTGTAAGTGCCCTGCTGGTCCACCGGCACGCCGGTGTTGTTGTTGGAATACTGGTAACTGCCGGGCGAGAAGCGCGGGATCATCACATTGCCGCTGCGCGCGCTGGTGGAGGTGCCACCGATGGTGAATGTGATGGTGCCATTGTTGCCGGTCTGGGCGCTGGCGGTGAGCAGTGTGTAAACCTGCTCGTCCAAGCCTGCCACTCCGTGAGCCGCCCCGGTCATAAAGTTCACAAACACTTGATGACCCGCCTGCAGCCAGTGGTTGTTCATCGTCACCGTGCAAGTGGTGGAGTTCGCCGGGATGCTGTAGGTCCCGGTGGCCCAGCCTGTGGCGAAGGCAAGCAAGGCTGTATCACTCACGCGCTGCACAGAGTAAACGCCAGTCCAAGGTGCCGGACCCGGACTGCCGGAAGTGAACTCCAGAAGCTGGTTGCTTGTGCCGCTGAATCCGTGCGGCTGGCTGGTGGTGATGTCAATGCGCCGCGGGTCGGTGGCATGGGTGGCGCTCTGGGAGTAGGTTCCGGACCAGGAAGCCTTGCGGAAGGCGCGGGCGGCGGCGGCGACGCGGAGAACAGGCTCGCGCTGCTTGCCGTAGGCGGGGATTTGCAGCATCTGGGGGCTGCGCGCCTCATAATCGAGGAGGATGGCCTTGATGACGGCCTTCATGTCACCGCGCACGCCTGAGCCGTTGTCATTGAACTTCTGGACGACGCGGTAGAGGTAGTCGCGTGAAGGATGACTGGTGACAAGGCGCTGGATGAGCTGGCGGCAGATGAAGGGGCCGACGTTCGGGTGGTTGAAGAGCTGGTCATGGGAGACCGCCAGCTCATAGTCAGGCAGGGCCTTGTAAGCAGGATCGTTGAACTGGGCGCTGATGTGGTTGGCGTAGGGGTCGAGCGGCTGGCCGCCAAGGGTGCGCAGGCCGGGGAGCACCTCGTTGTTGAGCAGCAGCTTGGGACCGGTGAAGTGACGGGCCGGGGTGGGGCGCATCTGGCGCATCCAGTTGGCCGGGGCGTTGAGGGCGGTGCGGTTGAAGCCGTCATAGCCGTAGTCCCAGCCGGTGAAAACATGGGAGTAACCGACGATTTCGTTCTGAGTGTAGGTGTCAATGGGGCTGTCTTTGGAGTTCAGCATGAGCGTGCCGTCCGGCCACATGCGGTAGAGACCGACGGAGAAGAGCTGCTTGATCTCGCGGGCGTAGTTTTCGTTCGGGATGCGGCCTGTGGAGAGATCCGGCTTGTCATTGCGCAGCATGTCAAGGTAACGGCCCATGGTGGGGGTCAGCGTGGTGGCTTCCAGAATGGCGCGGAAGTTGCCAAAGGCGTTCTCACCGAGCTTGTCATAGAAGTAGGAGAGGGCCTCGGCGCGGTTGTCGAGCGGCCCCTGGCCGGAGACAACATGAATTTCACTGAGGGCGAAAGCCAGACGCTGGCGCAACTGGTCCGCGCCGCTGATGGACCTGCGCCACCAGGAATTGAAAGTGAGAATTTCCTCGAAGGCACCGCCCTGGGCGCTGGATTGCTCGGTGCGCAGAACCTCCGTGAGATGATCTGACCAGGGCTGCGTGAACTGGTTGTCAATCCAGGTCTCATAACGGCTGGGCGGATAGTGGGCGGAGCCGCCGGTGGCGGTGAGCGCCTTCAGCGCGGTAATGTCGGCGACATTCGGACCGAAGCTGGCCTGGGTAAGGAAACGCGCCGCGCCCGCGTTCGTGTTGCTGTCATCGGCCCACATGGGCGGCGGCGGCGGCGGCGTGAAGGTGCGGGAGCCGTTGGCGAGGGTGAAGTTGCCGCGAATTTCGCCGTTGGGATATTCGGCGGTGTGCAGGTTGATGTAGGCCTTGCCCTGCTTGAGCAGCTCGATGATCTCGGCGGCGGAGAGCGTCCCTGCGGTGACAATGTTCCATTTGTGGGTGCCGTCAGGCTGCGGGCCGTCTCCCGGCAAGGGCTCGGTGCCGTCATAAATGATGGCGGACTGATGGGTCAGGAAGGGGTCGGAGTGGACATGCCAGTCGGTGACCGGGCCGGTGAGGCCGTTGTGGGTGAAAGCGACGTGGGCGACGGTCTCGTCCTCGCTGAGCCGGAGGGTGGCGGTGCCGACGCCGTTGGTGATGGCACCACCTTGCGAGAGCATCGTTGCCACATAAAGGGTGCCGGGAGTAGAACCGGGGGCGGGCGGGACGAAGGGAGTAAGCACATGGCCGGGGACGATCTCCGCTGGAGCGCTTTCGTTTTCACCTGGTTTGGACCAGCCGACGGCGAGGTTGTCACCGGCTCCCGTGCCTGCTTTGTGCAGAACTTCAAAATAATAGCGTTTGCCCTGTTTGAGGGCCAGCCACGCGGATTTTTGGGAAGGCTCGGCATTCCAGGACCAGCCACCGCTATGGCCGCTGAGCACCGAAGCCCGCTTGAAGGAATTGATGGGATCGTCGTCGTTGGAAATCCAAAGTTCGGCGGAGTTGCTGGCCGCGACCCACAAGTAGTAGTTGCCGGTCACGGGGGCGGTGATGTAACCGCGGATGCGCGCGCCGTAGTTGTCGCCAAAATCGGTCTGCGCCGCGAGGGAGGTGAGGGTGTTGGTGCTGTTCGGCGTGGTGCCAACCGGAATGCTGGAGACCGAGGTGCCGGCGATGCCGGTCCAGACCTCGCGCTCGACGGAGCCTCCGGATTGTTCGACGGTGAGATTCAAGACCGAGGTGCTGGTGCCTGCGGCGTTCGTCAGTGTGATGAGGATTTGATAAATCCCCGCCGATCCAGGAGGCGGCGTGCCGCTGAGGACACCATTGGCAAAGGTCAGCCAGGCAGGCGCCCCGCTAAGACTCACCGAAGCGCCGTTGCTCCCTTCCACGGCATGCGAGAAATTGCCGCCCACAAGCGCCGTCGCATCCGTCGGGCTGACATGAGAGGCCGGCGCGACGACCGGATCACTGGAGGGATAGAGACGCTCCGTGGGTATGACCTGCTTCGGCTGGCTGGGACTCATCCAATACAACCAGCAGCGGCAGAAGCCGCCGCTTTCATAATATTCCAACTGGATGTCGTAACGCACCCCGCCGACCAGCGGCAGCCGGACATAGCGCTCGTTGCCGTTCGAGGCCCAGGGCTTGACGGGCTTGTTGACGAAGTTGAAGTTCATGGTGCCCGTGCCGTTGAGGTGTTTGCCAGCACCGAAGTTCACAGTGAAGGTGGTGGCAGTGGCGGCGGTTACCACGCGGTCCGAATTGTCGCTGACGTTGACGCTGCCGGTGCCGGACTCGAAGACGCCCGCGCCAAAGTTCACGGTGAAGGTGGTGGCGGTGGCGGCGGTGATTTGATAAGGAAGCAGCGCCAGGCTGGTGGCCGTGCCGTTGGTCGGGTCCACCTCGATCGTCTCGCCGACGACAAAACCGCCCGGGTTGACATTGGTCAGGTTGGAATAATTGATGACCGCGTCCCCGGTCACGCTGTCATAGGTGTAGGTGCTGCCGTTGCCGAGCGCCAGGACTCCGTTGGCGGGGTCAAAGCGCAAAACCTCGCCAGCCACAATGCTGCCGGGCTTGATGATCGCATTCGTGTAAGTGACCACCGCGTCACCAGTTGCGCTGTCATACGAATATGTGCTGCCGCCCGTGTTGGCGGAGGGCAGCATCTTGAGATCCTGCTCGACGCCGTTGATGAGAAGCCTGGAGCCGTCATCCGCAAACACGCTGATGGTGTACTCCTCGGTGAACTGCGGCTGCATCTGCCCGGTCCAGCGCACGGAGAAGGAGTCCGGATTGATCAGCGCGTCATCCGGCGTGCCGGTGCCGTAGAGGCCGTTGTTGCTGTCATTGGTGCCGTTGGTGTTGGTGCCGACACGGCCTGGAGCTCCTGAGAAGCTTGAGTTCTGCCAGACCCAGTTGAGCAGACCCGCTGTGGTGCTGGCCGGCCGGTTAAGAATAAAACCGCCCCCGGAATTGGTGGAGCTGGCAGGCAGTGACGGCGCGGAGATGTTCACGACAAACTCATTGGCGCTGTTGACTGCGGCCACTGTGTAGGAGCCGTGGAAATTGCCGTTCGCGGGGGTGAACAACACTCCGGAGGAAAAGGCCAGCTCGACGGGGCTGCCGACCGACAACCCGTGCGCGTTAAGCCGCACCGTGATCGTGCCTGTCATGGGACTTCCCGTGGTCAGCCGTGTGAAGGTGTAGTTTGAGGTCATCCCCTGAGTGTGCGTGAACATGTTTCCCGACGGGATGTTGGCGAAGGTGCCGTTGTTGATGCTCCATTGCAGGCGGCACCGGGCCTCCCCGGTCGTCTCAACCATCTCAACCCGCATTTTGTATCTCTGAGCCGCCGATGCCGGGATGGTGAGGGCGTGATTGGCGCTGATTTTAAAGGTGCCGATGGTCTCGTCATCCGCCACACCATCCTCAGGGCTGGCGGTGGCCGCCGTGTCCCAGCCGTGCTCGACGATCTGCTCGCCGGGCAGGTCGAAAACACCATTGCCGTTCAAATCCAGGAGCACGCGGGCCTTGTCATCCGCGTCCAGTTGCAGGCGGTGATTCCCCGTCGTCGTGGGGTGCAGGTAACCCTCCCAGACGGAGGACCAGTTGTCCGCCAGATTGCCGGGGCTGATGGAGTTGCCGTTCGGCGTGCCGCCCATCCACTCGAAGGCCACAGTAGGGTCAACCCTCTCGATTACTGGCGGGTGCAGGATGGATTGAATGCTGTAATTGCAGGTGCTGCTGCTGTTGGCGGGCAGGCTCGCACCCGGAGGCATCTGGACGGTGAAATTTGTCGCCGTCTTGGCGGTAACCGTGTAATCCAGATGGTTGTAAGCCGCAGTGTTCAGATTGCCGCCAAGGAAAGTCAGCCTCACCACATGCCCCACCTGCAGATTCGCAAGGTTGCCCGAAGGGCTGCCAGCGGTTGGTGTCACGACGGTGGTTCCCGTGAAATCAGGGCTCGTGCCCGCGCGCGTGTAAGCATAGTTGGCCGTAAAACCAAAATTGGCCCCGTGGGCGTAAATGGTGCTGGCGTGATCATAATACCGCCCCAGCAGTCCGGTGCCCGTGGGAGCGGTGTTGTTTTGAATGATCACCGTGGCGCTGTCGGGGAAGCCGATGGAGGGCGGCGGATAGGCCTCCCCGGTCGTGGTGGTGAGTGTGGCGGTCACCGACTCGCTGCCTTCCACGCCAGAGTCGGGCAGAACGTTGACATGGATGGTGGCCGTCTTCACTCCGGGGGCGAATGTCACCGTTCCAACAGGCGTGCGGTTGTAATCCACCCCGGCGACGGCAGTGCCGCTGACCGAATAGTTGGCCGCGGCACCGAGCAGGCTGCGGCTGCGGCTGACCGTGAAGGTGCCTGAGTCCGGGCCGTCCTCGGAAGCGAAGGACTTGCTGGCAATAATCGTCACCTCGTCCGGGATTTGAAGTTCCTCAATAATCTCCTCCGCATCGCTGATCCCGTCGTCATTGCTGTCCGCCAGGGCGGGGTTCATGCCGAGTTTCAGCTTGGCCCAGTCGGAAACTCCCCCGCCAGTGGTGTCATGGTCGCTGACTTCCACTTTGTAGAATTTCTGGGTGCCGCCGTTTTTTGCGATGCTGAGAGTCAAATTCGGATTGTCCGACGCGGCCAGAAAATGTGGCGCCGCCACCGGAGTCAGCAACGGCTCCACCGCGGTGAACGCCCCATTCGGATTGTCATCGCTGCGAACCGTGTATTTTTTCCCGGCCTTGGCGTTCACTTTGAAAACCACCGTGCTGGCGGCAATGATCGTGTCGCCCATTCTGAGGCAGTCCCCCGCCAGAAAGGGGTTTGTTCCGGCAATGGATTCGATCAAATTGCTGCAGCCGTCCCCGTCCTCATCCCCCTGAGGATCAATGTTCCAGGCATTGAAGATGGACTGCCAGACGTCGTCCAGTCCGTCCGGTCCATTGGTCTGCCCGTTGGGTTCCTGACCCGCCGGCCATTTGTTGAAATCCGTGATCGCTTGCAGGTGGAGCACGGGCAAAAGGCAGAGCGCGGCGGCCACGGTTTTCCACGAGGAAACGAGGGGCTGGGTGAGGCGGCTGGACATGGCGGGAGGCGGGTTGGGTGGGGGCATGACAAAACCCCGGCGGATTTTTTGAATTTTCCCCGGCCTTTATTTTCGCGGTTTTAACAAAAAGCGCGGCTTTCCGTCAACGGGTATTTTGGGCGGGGGCTGGCGCAAGAGACTCTGAGGCAGTCCTTTCGGTGTCAGAATGCCGGGCGCAGGGAGTCCCCCGCGCGCTCATGCGGCAGCCAAACGATGCCGGCGGCGTCCACCTGGATGCGGGACTTCACGGGCGTGAGCTTGAGCGTTTCTAGCGCGAGGGTGGCGGGATCGTATTGCCCGCGGATGCTGGCGGTTTCCTCCCCGGTCTGTTTTTCCAAAAGGGCGATGTCCTCCTGCACGCGGGCAAGTTCGGTCTGGGCGTTGGCCACGTCCTGCGACTCGCGCATGACGCGGGCGGCGCCGGTCACCGTGGTGGTTTTCATCAGGGAGCCGATGCCGCTTTTGCGTCCGAAGAAGGCGCCGAGCAGGCTGCTGCCGAGGGAAACGGCGGTGGAGAGCTTGGCGCTGGTGGCCTGGGACTTCTGGGCGTCCACCTTGATCTGCGCGCGCATTTCCCGGTCCTGGAGGGTTTTGAGGGATTTGGCGGTCTTCTCGCGCAATTCCTCAATGGCCTGGTCCCGCAGCTCGCGCGCGGTGTGGGCCACGCGGGCGCGGAATTCATCGAGCTTTTCACCAGGATTCGAGCCGGTGTTCAGCAGCGGGCTGAAGCCGACTTCGATGCTGTGGTTGGCATAGACCCAGTCGGCGTAGTCTTTCTTGATGCTGGTGTAGGTGCTGGACTTCAAGGCCGCGCCGGGCAGGTCGGCGAACTCGGCTCCCTCGACCTGGGCAGTGTGCCAGCGCGCGGGCTCCGAGTCGCGCGGCAGCTCGACGAACTTGTCCCACAGCACGCGCTGCCCGGCGGTGTCTATGGGGTTCACGAGAGTGATGCGGCTGGAGCCGGAGATCTTCCGCCTCGTGTCCTCGAACTGCACCGTGGCGCTGCGCAGAATGGCAGGCACATAGCAGAGCGAGTCGGCGGGGGTGTCGGTGGGCAGGAAGTATTCCGCGGCAGTTTCAGGCAGCTTGGGCTTGTGGGTTTTCCTTTCTGCCGCAGGTGCAGCAGTGGCACCGGGGGGCAAAAAGCCGTCGTCCTCGGCGGCAGGCGCGGCGGCCTTGGCGGGGCGCAGCGGGTCCATGAGGCGCTTGATCTGGTCGCGCGCCAGGGGGCCGCAGAGGTAGCTCATGACCCAGCGGACATGGAAAACGGCGGGGCCGTCCTCGTGGACGTTGTTCATGAGGAAGACGCGGTTGCCGAGACCGGAGATGGCGGTCTCCATGGCCTTGCGGTCGAATTTTTCCCCGGCGGCGCCGGCCAGGCCGTCGAGCAGGCGCGCCTTGTCACGCTCGGTCTGGAGGCGGCCGATCCACCAGGTGCCGATGTTCGAGAGCGCCTTGTAATCGAGGTCCACGGGGTTTTGCGTGGCGAGCAGCAGGCCGAGGCCGAAGGCGCGCGCCTGCTTGAGCAGGATCATCATCGGCTTCTTCGAAGGCGGCATCGCCGTCGGCGGCAGGTAGCCGAAGATCTCGTCCATGTAGAAGAGCGCGCGCAGGGAGGTGGTGCCCTGCTGGCGGCGCATCCAGCCGAGGAGCTGGTTCATGAGCAGCGAGACAAAAAACATGCGCTCATTGTCGCCGAGGTGGGCGATGTTGAAGATGGTGACGCGCGGCCTGCCCTCGGCGGTGTAAAACATGCGCTGGATGTCGAGCGGCTCTCCCTCCAGCCAGGAGGCGAATCCGGGCGAGGCGATGAGGTTGTTCAGCTTCATCGCCAGCGCGGAGCGCTTGGCCTCCGGCAGGAAGGTCTCCACATCCACGACACCGATGGCGCGCATCGGCGGCTGCTGGATGTGGCGCACGAGATGCGCCAGGCTCACGCTTTGCCCCGCGCGCCAGCAGTGGCCGATGATGTTCGAGAGCAGGATGTGCTCGTGCGACTGCACGGGGTCCGCATCCACGCCCATGAGGCCGAGCAGCGAGGAGACGGTGCTTTCGATGCGCTCGGCGAGAATCTCCGTGTCCTCCATCAGCTCGGGGCCGGGGCACTCCAGGGAGCTGAGGATGCTGACCTGGAGACCGGCGCTGCTGCCGGGAGTGTAGATGGCCATGTCCACCGTCTCGCGCAGGCGGCGGATGCGCGCGGCGTCCTGGCCCCATTCGCCGAGGCCCTTGCTCCACATCCGCGCCTGGGAATCCGCGAGCTGCTCGACGCTAACACCCTTGCGCCGCGCGTCGTCCTCATTGACCCAGGGCTGGAAGTCCTCCGCGCTGAGATTGGGAAAGGTGAGCAGCGCGTTGCCGATGTCGCCCTTCGGGTCCACAGCGATGAGCGGGATGCCATCCATCGCCGCCTCCTCCAGCAAAGCGAGGCAAAGGCCTGTCTTGCCGGAACCCGTCATGCCCAGCACGACGCCGTGCGTGACGAGATCCTTCGAGTCGTAGAGCACGAGGTCATCCTGGAGCTGCTTCGCGCCGAGGTCGTAACCGCGCCCGAGGTAAAAGGTGCCGAGCTTTTCGTATTGGTCAGGGGAGATGGTCATCACAGGGGATTAGAGACGAGAAATTCGAAAACCGAAATTCGAAATTCGAGATCAGCGAGCAGGAAGCCAACCCCGCACTCCGGCAAGCGCGCCAGGTAGGGCGCGTTGTCCCCAACGCGCCGCGTGCGCAGGCTGCGGGTCCGAACCACCCTGCCAGGTCATTCGCACCCTTGGCGCACGCGCGCGGCGGCTGGAGGACCAGCCGCCCCACCCCGGCAGGCGCGAATGCGCGTCAAAGACGCGGCGCGCCGCAACATCCCTGACGCGGCGGAGCTGCTGGGATTTTCTTCTCCAAGGTCTTGACGCCGGGCACGGTTTTCGCTTGGCTCGTTCCCATCATGAAAAAAGATTTCTCACTCCCGGCCCCGTCGCGGACGAATCTTCCTCCTCATCCACACCAAACTCTCGTCGAATCCCGTTCGACGATATATTCGTGTGGCTAACAACGTTCGCCTAACCCTTGAGCACGAAACCAACAGAAAACGCGGCTATTCAGCTCATCAACTGGATCACCGAGCGAGCCATTGATGGCATACCACCGCTTTGCTCAGCCGAGAACTTGGCTTTGGAGTATCAGATAGACACTTCTTATCCAGATACCGAAGAGCGCATCGAGTCGCTCATCAATTGGGAGACATCGAAGAACTTTACTTCGGGCTTTATCACAGGACTCGGCGGCATCATCACCATTCCTGTTTCAGTTCCGGCCTCGATGGGGGCTTCATGGGTTATTCAGGCGCGAATGGCTGCTGCCATAGCGAAGCTCGCCGGACATGACATCAAGTCAGACAGGGTGAAGACTTTCGTTCTGCTGACACTGGTTGGAGACGCTTGCAAAGATGTCTTGAAGGATGTCGGAATCAAGGTTGGCCAGGGATTTGCGAAGGCCGCTCTCAAGAGCGTTCCGGGCAAGGTCCTCATTGAGATCAACAAGAAGGTCGGCTTTCGCCTCCTGACAAAAGCGGGTGAGAAGGGAGCCGTTAACTTGGCGAAGATGATCCCCCTTGCTGGTGGTTTCATCGGCGGGGCATTTGATGCCGCTGCGTGCCGCGTCGTCGGAAAGCAAGCGAAGAACCTCTTTTACACCCCCAAGGATGACAAATGAAGGCGAACAAGGCGGATGCAGGCAACGGCTCGAAGATGATCTGTCGTGTCATCGGCGCTTCCCACTCGCCGTCGCCTGATCCGGTTCGTTGGGCCAAAAACACCTCATTCAATCAGTAGACCCTTCAACAATGAACGTTCTCTCACTCGGACAGATTGTCCCAAATCGGATCCTTAGACGTGCACTAATTTGCCAAACGTTGCTGGCAACTCCGTTTGTCATGTTTGCCCTGCTCTTTCTGTGTGGCTACCTCAAAGAGCCTGGCGATGGTTATATGAACGAAGATAGCAAAGAAGTTGGCGCCGCTCACTTCACATTTGCTTTGTATTGGGTCGCGTTAATTTCAGGAACCCTCTTCTTCTCCACGACGGGTGCACTGTTCAGTATTTTCAGCAGAATCAGCGACAAGTCCGCAACGAAGGTAATTGAATTGAATCTCTTTCCTGTTTATCTTATTGGTATCCTTTTTGGTCTTCTCTCGTTGCTGCTCTTTTTGGGTGGATTCGTCAGTGGAACACTTTTCCCCGATCTGGAAGATACTGGCATTTTCAGGATCTACTGGAGTCTCAGCCTCAGCGACTGGGCGAAGCTGTTTTTGTGGGCCTTCATACTTGGATTCTCCGAACGTCTGATTCCCGGATTTATCAAGAATTTGGCTCTGCTAATGGAGAATCAATTCGACGCACAAAACCATGCCCAACAAGTCGGCACTGGACAACCCGCTACCCGTTCCGAGTCGGATTCGGAGGATGACGACAAACCTCAACCAGAATCGGAGGGGCGCTCCAGGTAGCGGGTGCCAGGCCTCATCGTTGAGGCGGAGTGGTGAAGGCGCTGGGCTGCGCTACTACTCAATTGCTTTTGGCTAACGCGGCATCCGCATGTCGTGCTGAAGTGCGCGTGAAATGATTTTTTCACCACGATGAATCCGATCCGCCGCCACATCCGCCCGCCGCAAGACTCTGCGGTGAGGACATGGGATTCGCGTTTGGGAAGAACGCGCTCGATGGTCAAGATGCCGTGTTTCCAATGGGGAATGCGGTTTTCCCAATGGGGGACGGCTCGTTTCCAATGGGGAACGCCACATTCCCAATGGGGGACAGCGCGTTTCCAATGGGGATTGCCGCTTTCCCAATGAGGGATCGCGCATTCCCAATGGGGATTGCCGCATTTCCAATGGGGGATGGCGCATTCCCAATGAGAAACGCAGCATTCCCAATGAGAAACGCAGCATTCCCAATGGGGGACGACGCATTTCCAATTGGGAATGCGGCATTTCCAATGGGGAACGGTGCGATCCAACAAGGGTTCCGGCCTTCTGAACCTGGGAGGGATGCGGGGGAGCAAGTTTTTCCAGCGCTCCCTCTCATGTCCGCGCGGGTCCTCAGTGCGGATGTCCGCCGGGGCGCATGTTTTTGCCGCCGGGGAGGCGGCGAAACCCGGAAAGCTCCAACCCCGCGCTGAACCATGCCTGCCGCGCCCTTTGTACCCTGCACCTCCGCTGGCGGCGGGCTGGGGACAGCCCGCCCTGTGGCGCACCTTTTTCCCTCACGCCTCCAGCTTCCACGGCGCGCGGTATTCGCGGCCGAGGAGCTTGGCGGCCTCGGTGTCGGCGCCGAGGATTTCCTCCCTGGCGGGGTCCCACTTGAGGGCGCGTCCGGTGAGGAAGGTGATGAGCGCCAGATGCCCGGGCAAGGCGCTGCGGTGCGCGGTCTCGGCGGGGGTGACGGTGGGTTTGCGGCTCTTCACGCAGTCGAGGAAGTTGCGGTGGTGGCCCGGTGTCTCGTAGAGGCGGGTTTTGATGACATCATCCCCGAGCTTGGGCGCCTTGGCGGACTCGACGACTTTGTCGCCCTCGCGTTTTTTGATGATCTGCTTGAGCGCGGGGTTCGAGCTGTCGTAGGCGCCTCCGCGGTTGACGTAAACCCAGCCGTCGGTGCCGATCCATTTGGTGCCCATTTTGATGTCCTCATGGCCGCCGGCGAGGGTCATGAGAATGCCGCCCTCATAGCGTGCCTCGGCGCGGTATTTGGTGGCGGTGTTCCAGATGTCGGTGCGCGGGGGCATGTCCACCTGCACGGGCGTGACCTCAAGCGGGCCGGAGCCGTCCATGTCCATGCCCCAGTGTGCGATGTCGCAGTGATGGCCAATCCAGTCGAGGAGCTGGCCGCCGCCGATGTTGTAATCCCAGCGCCAGTTCTTGTGAACGCGGCACTCGATGTAGTCCTGCATGGCGGAGGGGCCGATCCACATTTCATAATCCAGCTCCGGCGGCGGCGGTGTGACGGAGCGCTTGTCGCCGGTTTTGGCGAAGTCGTTGTGTCCGGAGGGCAAGCCGACTTCGACATGGGTGAGCTTGCCGATGAGGCCGTTGCGCACGATCTCCGCGCCGATGCGGAAATTGTCCTCGCTGCGCTGCCAGGAGCCAGTCTGCCAGATGCGGCCAAAGCGCCTCACCGCGCTGACGATGGCCTGCTGCTCGGCGATGGTGCGCGCCAGCGGTTTCTCGCCATAGATGTCCTTGCCGTTCTTGGCGGCCTCGATGGCGGTGAGGGCGTGCCAGTTGTCCGGCAGGGCCAGCATGACGGTGTCAATGTCCTTGCGCGCCATCACCTCGCGGTAGTCGTGGTAGCCTTTGCAGTCGGTGTTTTTGTAATAGCCGTTGATGGTGCCGACGGCTTTTTCCAGATTGCGCTTGTCAATGTCGCACGCGGCGAGGACGCGGCAGTCGGATTGCGCCATGAAATTGTTCGTGTTGCCCGGCCCCATCATGCCCCAGCCAAAGACGGCCATGGTGATCTGGTTCGAAGGCGCGTTCTGCCCGAGAACGCTGGAGGGGATGATGGAGGGAAAGCCGAGCGCGGCGGCGGACTGGGCAAGGAACTTGCGGCGGCTGGTGAGGGGGATTTTTTTCATACGCAGCCGATTTGTAGGCAACGCGCGGGCTTTCTGTCGAGCCAAAAGAATCACCTCCGCCCCAGACGCGGCCCGCAACCCTCAAATGCACGCCCGCATTCCTTGTTTTGAAAGGCCAAAACCCGCTCCGGGTCTTCCTCCCCAAGCGACCAGCGCCCGGATGCCTGCATGGCGCGCTCTTGCCGGTGAATGAAAGGCGGGGGGGCCCTGGCCGTAATTGCCTGCCACCATGATCCGAACCCTCTCTCTTCTCGTTGCCGCGCTCTTTGCGGTGTCCGCTTCCCAGGCTCAAAACATCCGCGCGGGAATCATCGGGCTGGACACCTCGCATGTGCTGGCTTTCACGAAGACGCTGAACGCGGAGCCGCAGAAGCCGGAGGTGATGGGCGTGCGCATGGTGGCCGCGTACGCGCAGGGGTCGAAGGACATCGAGTCGAGCGTCAAACGGGTGCCGGAATACACGGAGAAGGTGAGGGAGATGGGCGTGCAGATCGTGGGCAGCATTGACGAGCTGCTCGACCTCGTGGACGTGGTCTTTCTGGAGACCAATGACGGCCGCCCGCATCTGGAGCAGCTGCGCCCCTGTCTGGCGGCGGGCAAGCCGGTGTTCATAGACAAGCCCATTGCCGGCAGCCTGCGGGATGCCATCACGATCTTCAAAGAGGCGAAGGCGGCCGGGGTGCCGGTGTTTTCCTCCTCATCGCTGCGATTCGGCAAGGACAGCCAGGCCGTGCGCGCGGGTTCCATTGGCAGGGTGAAAGAGGCGCGCACGCACAGCCCGGCCTCGCTGGAACCCTCGCACCCGGATTTGTTCTGGTATGGCATCCACGGCGTGGAGAGCCTTTTCACTGTCATGGGCGCAGGCTGCGTGTCCGTGAAACGCGGCGCGACCGAGGACGGCAAAATCCAGGTCACCGGCACCTGGGAGGACGGGCGCAAGGGCACCTTCACCGAGGGCAAGGGCTACGGCGGCACGGCCATCGGCGAAAAGGGCGAGGCGCCGGTGGGCAGCTACGACGGCTATGATCCGCTGCTCTTCACGGCAGTGCATTTCTTCCGCACGGGCGTGGCGCCGGTGACTCCGGAGGAGACGCTGGAAATCTACGCCTTCATGGAGGCGGCCGACGAGAGCAAACGCCGCGGAGGCGCGGAAGTGACGCTCAGGGAGGTCATGGAAAAAGCGTCCGCTCCGTGAGGAGGGCGGCATCATTTTGCGGGGCTGCGAAGGCGCTTGTAACGCCGCCGCCCCGCCGTTTTGTATGCGCGAAAGTTTTCAACGGAAGCCCGCGCGGCGCGTCTTTAGGCACTGCCACAGCGTTTTAACGAAACCCTGACCCACGACCATGAAACACATCCCCCTTCTCACACTCGCCCTCGCCTCCGCGCTGCCCTGCATGACAGGCGCCCAGGAAAACGGCAAACCCGCCGGCATCTCCGCCGCCGAATTCCACAGCCGTCTCACCAGGGACGCCGCCCCGCTGCCCGACGGCGGCCAGCTCAAAATGAGCTACGCCGACGTGGTGGACAAGATCCTGCCCAGCGTCGTCACCATCTTTTCCAAAGGCGGCAAATCCGGCGCGCCTGACGTGGAGGACATCCCGCCAAATCTGCGGCCCTTCTTTTATCACTTCTTCGGCGTGCCGCCTCCCGGCGAGGATGAGGAGGAGGAGCCCGCGCCGCGCGGACGCCGCGGCGCTCCCAGGCAGGCCCCTCCGCGCGAGATGCCGCAGCAGCGCGGAGTAGGCTCGGGCTTCATCATCTCCCAGGACGGCTACATCATCACGAACAACCACGTCATCGCCGACGCGGAGGAAATCCAGGTGGCCGTGGAGCACAACGGCAGCTCGAAGAACTACAACGCCGAAGTCATCGGCGCGGACCCTCTCACCGATGTGGCCTTGATCAAAATCGAGGCATCCGGCCTGCCCACCGCCGTCATCGCGGACAGTGACAGGCTGCGCGTGGGCGACATCGTGCTGGCCGCCGGCGCCCCGATGGAGCTGAACCGCTCCGTGACCCAGGGCATCGTCAGCGCGCTGGGGCGCACCGGGCTGGGCATCGTCGGCAAAGGCAACATGGCCGGCTACGAAGACTTCATCCAGACCGACGCCTCCATCAACCCCGGCAACTCCGGCGGCCCGCTTGTGGACGCGCTCGGTCGAGTCGTGGGCATCAACACGGCCATCCTCTCGCGCAGCGGCGGCAACATCGGCATCGGCTTCGCCATCCCGATGAACATGGCTTTGAAAATCGTCGAGGACCTCATAGACAGCGGCTCGGTGCAGCGCGGCTACCTCGGCGTGCTCATCGGAGATCTGGATGATGAGAAGGCCTCCGTGCTCGGCCTCAAGGACCAGGGCGGCGCGCTCATCACCAAAGTCGGCGCGGAGTCGCCGGCGGAAAAAGCCGGGCTGGAAGTGGGTGACGTGGTCGTCGCCGTGAACGGCCAGCGCATTGACACAAGCGCCAAGCTGCGTCTCATCGTCAGCAGCCAGCGGCCAGGCACCGAAGTCGCCCTCGACGTGCTGCGCGAGGGGGCCAAATTGACCCTCAAAGCCCGGCTCGAGGAGCTGCCCCAGGAGGCCCTGGCCCAGATCAATCGAGGCGGCGAGTTGCCGCGCAAAGGCGGCTCCGGCGTCAGCAACGCCGAAATCGTGCCCGGCGTCACTGTGCAGAATCTCACCCCCGCCACGCGCGAGCGCTACGATGTGCCCGCCGATGTGCAGGGAGTGGTGGTCACGACGATAGATACCGAGAGCCGCGCGGCCGCGATGGGCATTGAGGAGGGCGATGTCATCCAGCAGGTGAACCGCAAGCCTGTGCGCGCCGTGGGCGAGGCCGTGGAACTGGCGAAAAACAGCGTCAAAACCGTGCTGCTCCGCGTCTATCGCAAAGGTGACACGATGCTCTTCATGGTGAACCAGTCCTGAACCGGGCCGGCATCAACGCGAACGCCTGGGATCATCGGCGGACGAGCGCGGTCCCGGGCGTTGAGATGTGGACGGAGCACTGCGCGCCGGAGGAGGCGGCGGTGCGACCCTGGAGGGCGCTGGCGGCGTGATGCGCGCGGGTGGCGGCGCCTGGCGCTGGGCGCTTTGGCGCGCCGCCTGCTGCTGGGCTGCCTGCTGCTGGGCGGAGCGCCGCGCCATTTCCTGCCGGGCGGCTTCCACCTGGTCGCGCGCGCGGGCGGAGGCCTCCTCATTTTGACGGCGCAGTTGCTCGGATCTGCGCGCGGCTTCCTCCTGCTGTTGCTGTTGCAACTGTCTGCGGCGGGTGTCTTCCATCTGCCTTTGCTGCTCGGCGGCCCTCTGCCGCGAGGCATCCTCGAGTTGCTTGCGCGCGGCATCCTGCGCGGCTTTGGCGCGTGTGGCGGCGTCCTCCATCTTTTTGCGCGCGTCCTGCTGCTGGCGCGCCATTTCGGCGGCGCGGGCGCGGGCGGTCTCCGCGTCACGGGTGCGGCGGTCCATCTCGGCGCGCTGGGCCGTGTCCTGGGCGGCCTTGGCGCGCGCGGCGTCCTCGGATTTTTTGCGCGCCTCCTCCAGTTGGCGTTTCATTTCGGCGGCTCGGTTTTGGGCTTCGGTCTCGCGCGTGCGGCGGTCCATCTCGGCGCGCTGGGCCGCGTCCTGGGCGGCTTTGGCGCGCGCGGTGTCATCCATTTTTTTGCGGGCTTCCTCCTGCTGGCGTTCCATGGCTTCGGCACGCGCCTGGTCCTCCGCGGCTTCGCGGGAACGGCGGTCCGCCTCGGCTCGTTGTCTGGCCGCCTGATCGGCGCTGGTGCGCGCTGATTCGGCAATCTTTTTGCGGGCTTCCTCAAGCTGGCGCGCCATCTCCTGGGCGCGGCTGGCAGCGGCACCCTCGGCCTGCGAACGGCGGTCTGCCGACGGCTGGGTCGAGGGAACCGTTGGCTGCCCGCCAGCAGCGCCCGGCATCGGAGGGCGGCCGGCTTCGGAAGGGGGCCCGGCAGTTTCACGATCCCGACCCGGAATGGCCGGGCCGCGCCCGGATGGAACCGGCATTGTTGGAATGGCGGGCCGGACTTGCTCTCCCGGTCTGGCGGGTTCAGTGGCCGGGGGCCGCGTGCTGCCGGGCACCTCGCGCACCACGGTCGCGGGCGGGCTGTCAGGGGCGGGCGACGCGGGACGCGGATCACGCGCCTGCCGGGTGATCACATCGCGCAGGCTGGTGCGGTTTTCCTGGGGCACCTCGGACCAGCCGTCCACAAGTTCGGGCCGGCTGACGCGCTGGGAAATGCGGGGCAGGACAGCGGGGCGGTCGGCGCGCCCTGAAGGCAGCGGCGCGGCGGCCAGCACGACGCCGCCGTCGCGGCTGGTGCGCGCGAGGTGGGAGCGGTCGAGTTCGCGGTGGACCTCCACACGGGCGCGCGGCACCGGGCTGCCGAGGCGGCGCTCAAGCCAGGCGCGGTCCGGGCCGCCGCGATGCGCGAAGAAGCGGCTCTGCGACTGGTTGACCACGGTGATGCTGGTCACATTCACTGTGGAGGCAAAAATGCGGGTCACGTTGGTGATGGACAGCCCGATGCTGGTGTAGCTGGAGCGGCCAAAATAGCTGCTCTGGATGAAGAAGTAGCTGCTGGGGCTGAGACCGTACCGCACATCGCAATCGTGGCTGATGACGGTGACATTCAACCCGGGGCCGGGAGGCAGTGGCGCCCAGCCGATGTAGTCCGGCCCGGTCCTCCAGGAGACCCATGCGGGCGCCCATTCGCGTCCGGGAATCCACACCCATCCGTGCCGCGACACGCGCACCCAGCGCCCGTAATGATAGCAGGCCCAGCCAAAAGGTTCGCGGCTGTCCCAGGCCCAGCCGTGGTCGCTCCACATCCAGCGCCCGTCCATGTAGGGCCGCCAGGAGGCCTGCGCCGCCAGCCTGGGACGCCAGGCATAGCCGTAGCCTTCGACATCCAGCCAGTCTCCATGGGGGGAGAGCTGCTCATAAAAGAGCGAGTAGTCGGCGGCGGGGTCCACCCAGGGCTGGGCCACGGGCGCCTGGGGAAGAGGCTGCACCGGCGCCACGGGCTGAACCACAACGGGCGGGGCCTGCGGCTGCGGCTGGGTCAGCAGTTGGTCTCGCAGGGCGTCGGCTTTCTGGCGCGCAGTTTCAGCATCGGCCATGAGGCGGCGGTTTTCCTCCTCCATGGCCAGCAGCCGGGCCTGCAGCTCGGCGTTCTCCTTTTCCTGCATTTGGAGCTTCAAGTCGGCGAGTTCTTTCTGCATGGACTCGCCGCGCGCCTGCATGTCGGCGGCCTGCTGCTCATAGGCGGCCCGGGTTTCCTCCATCTGCCGGCGCAGCTCGTCCTGCGCGGCGGAGTTTGCCTGGAAGGCCGAGGGGTCGCAACCCGCAGTGAGGAACACCAGCAAACTGGAGACAAGGGGGAGGGATGTCGTTTTCATGGCAATGCCTGAACAAAGACGAGGCGCGGGTGAATACCATTCGATTTCACGCGCGGATGCCGCCATGATCCGCGCGCATGGCCGTCTTTCTCATCCGTCGTTTGCTCAGCAGCCTGCTGGTGCTGTTCTTCGCGGTGTCACTCACTTTCCTGCTGACGCGCTCGCTGCCGAGCGGGCCTTTTGACAGGGAAAAGCTGGCCTCCGCGCAAGTGCGGGAGGCGCTGATGGCCAGGTACAAGCTGGATGGCACGCTGTGGCAGCAGTACACGACTTACATGGGCGACCTGCTGCGCGGCGACCTGCGTGTGTCCTTCAAATACCGCGACTGGACGGTGGCGGAGATCCTGGCGCAAAAGCTGCCCGTCTCACTGCAGCTCGGCGCGCTGTCCTTCCTGCTCGCAAGCACGCTCGGCGTGCTGCTCGGCGCGCTGGCGGCGCTGCGGCGGGACACGCCGGTGGACTGGCTGGCCATGCTCGGCGCGCTGCTCGCCATCTCGATCCCATCCTTCATCACCGGGCCGGTGATGATCGCCGTCTTCGCGCTCTGGCTGGGCTGGCTGCCGGTGGCGGGCTGGGGCAGCCCGGCGCATCTGGTGCTGCCCGCCATTTGCCTGGCCGCCCCCTACACAGCCTATGTGGCGCGGCTGATGCGCAACAGCCTGCTGGATGTGCTCCAGAGCGACTTCCTGCGCACGGCCAAGGCCAAGGGCCTCTCCGACGCGCAAGCGCTGGCGCGCCATGCCATGAAGCCCGCCATCCTGCCTGTGGTGACTTTTCTCGGCCCGCTGGCGGCGCATCTGCTCACGGGTTCGATGATCATCGAGAGCGTCTTCAACATCTCCGGCGCGGGCGGAGTCTTCGTCAACGCCATTCAGAACCGGGACGCCTTTCTGCTCTGCGGAGCGGTGGTCATCTACTGCTCCCTGCTGGTCTTCTTCAACCTCGTGGTGGACCTGCTTTACCGAGTGCTCGACAAGCGCATCCAGCTCCACGGCTGACGGACACCGTGCCGCAAGGGCCAAAATGCGCGCCGGTTTTGGCCTTGCCGGAGCGTTCAATGGTGAGTAAGCGTCACGTCCACCCCCGCGTCCTCGATCCATGTCCATGCGTCCCCTCATCCTTCTGGCCGTTCTGCCAGTCCTATCCGGCGCCGCCGCAGCCCAGTCCATGAGCAACGGCATCGCCGCCGTGGTCAACGGCAACCCCATCATGAAGTCCGAGGTGCGCGACTCGGTGAACGCGCAGGAGCAGATCCTCCGCTTTCAATACCAGAACGACTCGAACCGGCTGCAGAAGGAGCTTTCCCAGCTCCGCGCCACCGCGCTGGACAGCCTCATAGACCGGGAGCTGGTGCTCGGAGAATTCAAGCGCCTGGGCGCCAGCATCAAAGCCCAGTGGGTGGATGACGACATCAACAGCATCGTGCGCGAGAGCTTCAAGGGCGACCGCGAGGCCTTCATCCGGGAGCTGACCAGCACCGGAGTCACCCTGAAGAAATTCCGCGAACTGCGCGAAAAGATGATGATCGTGCAGGCCATGCGCGGGAAAAAAGCCGCCGAGCAGCCTCCGGCCACCCCAAAGGAAGTGGAGGAGTATTACAGGAAGAACATTGATGCCTGGCGCAGCGGCGGGAAGGTGAAGATCAGCACCATCACGCTCTCCAAATTAGGCACGGAACCCGGCTTCACCCTCGAAGGCCAGCGCAAGATCGCCGAGGAGCTGCGCGCTAAAATCACCAAAGGCGCGGACTTTGCCACCCTGGCGAAGACTTACTCCCAGGACAGCAAGGCCGAGGAAGGCGGCTCATGGGACTGGATGGGGCGCGAGGAAATGAACCCCTCCATCGCCAACGTGGCCTTTGGCATGAAGGCGGGACAGATCAGCGAAATCATTGACGACCAGGCGGCCTACATCATCATCGCCTGCGACGCCATCCAGCACGGCGCCGCCAAGCCGATGAGCGAGGTGCGCGAGGAGATCGAGCGAGCCGTCTCTGCCGAAAAGTCCAAGGCCATCATTGACCAGTGGATGGAAAACCTGCGCAAGCGCGCGGTGATCAAGAAATTTGGCTGGTAAGTCCCATGCCAAAAGGAAAGCAGGGACGCGCGGCTCCCGACACACGCGCCCCTGCTCCTTGGTTGCGGGGGTTGGATGCAAAATCAAGGGCGGTCACGAGGACCGCTTGAAGAAGAACGCCTCTCAGGCGGCGGGCGGTTGCCTTCATCTTCACGAAATTCACCCCCGAAAGGCGGCGCGCCCTGCGAGTCACGCCGCAATTCCTCAAGCTGGCGCAGCTTGTCGCGCAGCGGCTCGGGGATTTCCCGGCGCTCGCGCTCGTCGTTCAGATTCCAACTGCGCTGCTCCCCGTCCCTGGGCGTGGCGGAGAAAATCACCCGGTCGCCCTCGCGCTTGAGCGTGTAGATGCCGCTCTCGTCGCTGCGGGTGATGGTGGAGGCCTCCCGCCTCTCCTCGCGGCGGTCCTCAATGCGCCCGGTCTGCGCTTCGGGCGGCTGCTCGCGCCGGGAAAAATCCGGCATGCCAGGCATCGAAGGCGGCGGTGGAAAATGCCTGCCGTGCTCATGGGTCCACTCGCGCACGCGCTCCTGCCATTCACGCCAGGCCTTCTGATGCTGCTCCAGCTTCTCCCGCCATTCATTCATCTGCCGTCCGAGGTCATGGCCCCAGTCGCGCCAGGGACTCTCCGGGCCGGGCCTGCCTTCGCGCGGCGGCGAGTCCGGGAACCTGCCTCCCGGAGGCGGCGGTGCGAGGCGCGGCCCTGGAGGCCCCTGCTCGATCCGTGCTGGCACGGTGTTTTCACCGATCTCCACACCCACTTCGCGCTGCTCGCCCGCGGAGATGACCGTGAGCGCCACGCGCTCTCCCGCGCGCCGTTCCCGCACCAGGGCCTGGAGCTGCTCCATGCTGGCGAGGCGCTGGTCCTCGAAGCGGATCAAAATGTCGTCCTCCTTCAGTCCCGCCGCCTTGGCGGGACTCTCTGGCAGCACCTCGACCACGCGCAGGCCGAAGCCTTCGGCCAGCTTGAGATGCGCCCGCGCATCCACGCTCAAAGGCGCGGTGAGCACGCCGATGAAAGGCACCCTGCGGGTCTCCGGCTGGCGGCCGCGCTGCTCCGGGCGCTCGCGACTCCCCGGCTGCCCGCGCTCCGCTGGCGGCTCCGAGCGGCGGGGGTTTTCACCGGGACCGCGCCTGCCGCGCTCCGGCGGAGGAGCGTCGTCACGGCGCTCACGCGGCGGGCCGTCGGCGGGAGGTGGTGTGGATTTTCCCTCCTGGGCGGGCAGGTGGGATGCGGCGATCAGCGGCAGGCAAAACGCCGCCAAGCGGACAAGTGCATTGGGCTTCATGGTCGCGGGGTTATTGATAAGACACAGGCAGCACGAAGCTCTCCTCGCGCGGCATTTCGACGGTGATGTGAGCGCCATCGCGCGGGTCAATCCATGCCTGGCGCTCCAGCGAGTAAAGGCGAACACGCTGCTCGTGGGTCTGCGAGGCCTCGTTGAAGGCGATGCCCTCGTCCTCCGTGCGCACAATCTCGCGGATGGTGCCCGCCGGAAGCAGGCCGGGAGTCTGGAAATTGACGGCCACCCTTGGAGCGGCAGGAGTTTCCGGCTGGACCAGCGTCATCACCGCCAGCGCCGCGGCCGCGCCGGCGCCCGCCCAAAGCGCGGGCATCATCCAGCGCGCCGCGCTGCGGCGGAGGGGCTGGCGCAGCCATTGCTGGTCGAGCTCCAGCTCATGCGCCACCCGGCGCTCAAGCGCGGGCGAGGGGCCGCGCGGAGACAGGCCGGAGAGCAGGGTTTCGATGTCAGATTCGTTCATGGCAGGGTTTCAGCGGGTTGAGGAAAAAGAAAGACATTCCCGGCGGCAGTCGGGGACTCCATGAGCAGCTCGTGCCTTCTGGGTGCCAGGCGTTTTTGCAGCGCCTGCAGCGCGTAACGGTAGCGGCCCGATATGGTGTTGATGGACTCGCCCATGGCGGAGGCGATCTCGGCAAAGGTCAGCCCGCCCCAGAGCTTGAGCGTGACCACCTCGCGCTGGGCCTCGGGCAGCGCCTCCAGCGCCTCCTGGACAATGGCGGCGGTCTCTTTCTGCTCCGGCGTCGGATCGAACACCGGCGCGTCCCCCTGCGGCAGCGCCACCTCTGAGGCGGCCTCGCGCGCCGCGCGGCGCTGCTGGCTGCGGCGCTGGTCCAGGGCGATGGTGCGCACGGCGGCATACAGCAGCGGGATGTGGTTTTCATCGCCGCCAGGAAACCGCCGCCACCAGCGCACGAAGGCCATCTGCACCACATCCTCCGCGTCCGCCCGCGAAGGGCAGAGCTGGCAGGCGTAGAGAAGCAGTCGCGGAGCGACCTGCTCGAAGCAGCGTTTCCAGATGTCAGCGGCGGGGGCCATGCGGGGGTTCAACCGCGTAACGACGCCCGTGTTTCTTTTTGTGTGCCGGTCTGAAAAAACACACCGCCAATCACACCGCCAGTTCGACGACATGCGCGGTCACCGCCTTGGCCAGCCCCTCCAAATTGTATCCACCCTCAAGCACGGAAACGAGGCGTCCCTGGCAGTGCTCGTCAGCGGCTTGTTTCAAGAGCCGGGTCAAGGCAGCGAAGTCCGTGTCCGTGAGACGGAATCGCCCCAGAGGATCGCGCTCGCGCGAGTCAAAGCCGGCCGAGATCATGATGAGGTCCGGTTTGAAGCTCTCGAGCGCGGGCAGCAGCTTCTCCTCAAAAGCCGCGCCGATTTCCTTCATGCCCGCTCCTGCGGCCAGCGGGCAGTTCAGCGTGCTGCCGCGCCCCTTGCCCGCGCCGGTCTCCTCCGCATGACCCGTGAAGGGATACCAGGGTGATTGATGCGTGCTGAAAAAGAGCACGCTGCCGTCCTCATAAAAGATGTCCTGCGTGCCGTTCCCGTGATGCACATCCCAGTCCACGATGACCACCTTTCCAGCCCCATGCCTCGCCTGCGCATGACGCGCGCCGAGGGCGATGTTGTTGAACACGCAAAAGCCCATCCCCTGCGCGGGCCTTGCGTGATGCCCCGGCGGACGCACGGCGCAAAACGCTCTTGAGAGCTTGCCCGTCATCACCGAATCCACCGCCTCGATCACACCGCCCACCGCATGGAGCGCCGCGTCATGCGAGCCGGGGCTGATCTGCGTGTCGCCCGTGCTGAGCGTGTCGAGTCCTGCCGCGATCTCCTCCCGCACCAGTTCGATGTATTGGCGCGTATGGCAGCGCTCCAGCTCCGGCGGCTCAGCGGGTCGTGAAACAATCGGCCTCAGCCGCGCCGTAAGTCCAGCCTCCGCCAAAGCGCGCGTCACCGCCGCATGACGCTCCGCGCATTCCGGGTGCCCGGATCCCGTGTCATGTCTGGCAAAGACGGGGTCTTGAAGAAGTCCGGTGCTCATGATGGGTTGCGTAGTTTGCCCGGACTTTGGCTGTTCCAGGGCAAAACGCAATCCATGCGGCAATCATCTCACCAGGCCGCCATCAATCCCGTGGGACCGAGGCGGACCTGTGTGACGCCTTCGGGAAGGCGAAAACGCTGCGGGGAATCTGAAATACGCGGCCCCCAGAGGGTGGCTTTGCCGTCGGATTCCCAGCCCAGCCAGATGCCCTCCTGCTGAATGACACGAGCCTGGCTGGAAAGACCCGCCGGTTTGCTTCCCTGAATGTCTGACTGCGGGCGGCCATCCATGTGCGCGGGGAATTTCTCCGCTTCAGCCGGGAGCAGTCGTCTCAGACCGGCTCCAGGCTCGCGCGGCAGTAAAAAAGCCGCGCCGCTTTCCGCCCATGCCACGGCATCCGTGGCGGTGGCGGTGAGACGAACGATGGGTTCAGCCAGCACACTTTTCCGGTCGCCAGGGAGGATCAGACCCGCTGTGGAGCGCGGGGGCCAGACGATTGGCAGTCCTTTGCCTGGCTCGCGGTCACTCCAGATGATAATGCTGCCATCGTGGAGCAAGGCCGCGCCGCCATCGGCGATGAGGACCGCGTCTTTCCAGCCGGCGCCGGTGGTGGAAGCCGGCGGGTACAGGGCGGGAGGGACGGGATCAAGCGACCAGACATGAACCTTGGAAAATTGCGGCGGCAATGCCCCAGGTGAGGGCGGCTCCTGACGTGTCTCTGGTGACGACACCGGGGCTGGCATGGGCGGACTTTCTTTTTTGGCGGGATAAGATTGGGCAGCCGCCGGTTTCGGAGGCTCGGATGCGGGTTCCGGGAGTTTGGGCTGCGGCTCCCGCGCAGTCATTGGCGCATGTTGATCCGGTTTGCTCTCCGGCGCTTGCTTGAAGAATACCAAAGCCGCTGCGGCAACAACCACGCACACGATCAGCAAGGCCGCCCACGCACGCCAGGGAGCGGGTGCCTTGCTCGTATCCGCGGCGGGGCGGCTCGCGGATTCTGTGACATCCTCTTTCAACTCTGCCGCCGCCTGGTAGCGGTCCTCGGGTCGCTCCTGGAGAGCGCGCCGCACCACGGAGTCGAGCCGCGCGTCGCTGCCAGCCTTGCGCGAAGGCGGCTGGAAGACTCCGCGCGGCAGCTCGCCGGTGAGCATTTCATAGAGCAGCACTCCGAGGCTGTAGATGTCCGCCCGGTGGTCCGCATGAGCGGCATCCCGCGCCTGCTCGGGCGCGGTGTAGGCGGGCGTGCCCATGAAAGCTCCTGTGCGGGAAAGTGTCAGCGCATCCTCCCCGGCGGCATGGTCCAGACGGGCGAGACCGAAGTCGGCCACTTTAACCTGCCCTGCGGAGTTGATGAGGATGTTCGAGGGCTTGATGTCACGGTGGATGACGCCCTGCCCATGCGCGCAGGCCAGCGCGTCGCAGACCTGGCGGACGACCTCGATGGCGCGCGGCGCGTCCATTTTTCCCCCGGCGATGAGGCGGCTGAGCGGCTGGCCGTCCACATGCTCCATGACAAAGAAGAAGTGTCCTGCCGGCGTGATGCCCGCCTCATGCAGGGCGACGATGTTCGGGTGCCGCAGTCGGGCCAGGGCGCGCGCCTCGCGCCGGAAACGCTCCACCTGCCGCTCGTCAGCGCTGGCCTCGATGGGCAGCAGCTTCACCGCCACATCGCGGGCCAGATCAGACTGGTGGAAATGATACACCGCGCCCATGCCGCCGCGCCCTAGCAGGCCCTTTGCCTGCCACTGCGGAAAAAGCGCGGCCACCTCCTCCATGCCTGGCGGCTCCCACGCTCCACCTGCCGCCGCAGGCGCGGCCTCGTCCGCCAGAGAGAAGAGCGCGGCGGGATCGAGGCCGTGAAGGAGCTTGGAATCCTGGGATGGCATGGCTCGCGGGGTCACCGGTTTGACCAAAAGGTCAGCGCGCCACCAATTCCACCCGGCGATTCAGAGCGCGTCCTTCCTCCGTGCTGTTCGTGGTCACCGGGGCCATGAAGCTGGCACCGAGGGGCAGCATGCGGTCGGCGGCGATGCCATGCTTGGCGGCGAGCTCGGCGACGACGGCCCTGGCGCGGCGTTTGGAGAGGTCTTCGTTGAATTCAAAGGTGCCGACGTTGTCGGTGTGGCCGACGACGAGGACTTTCAGGTTGGGCTCGGCTTTGAGCAGCGCGGCCATCTCGGCGAGCGTGGGGGCGGACTCGGGTTTGATGTCGGCCTTGTTGAAGTCAAAGAGGATGCCGTAGATGGCCACCTTGCCGCTGGAGGAGATGGATTTCCGCATCTCGGCGGCGGAGAGGTGCACCATCTTTTCCTCCATCGGGCGTGTGTTCACGACATCCACCTGGATGACGACGGAATCTTGCGGGATGGTGATGTGCTGCTTCCAAGGGTTCGCCTCCGAGCTGGGCAGCATGGGGTGATCCCACGAACGCGCGGCGATGAACACGGCGGCGAAAAGGCCGCTCTTTTCCATGCAGAAGTAGCGGCGCTCCTTCAAGCCGGTGGTCATGAGCTGGTGATCCAGCTCCGGCACGCCGTAGTAAGCGCGAGGCGGGCCGTTGCGGATCTCGCGGTCGCCACCGCTCCAGATTTCTGCGAAGCCGGCGTCTTTGAAGGCAATCTCGTAGTTGCGGGCGATCTCGAGCGTGCTGCGTTTGCCGGCGCCGAGGTTCAAATAGAGATAAGTCGTGCGATGCGTGCGGCCTTCCACCTTGCGCACTTCCTTCGGGTCGGTGGAGACGGGCGAGCTGAGGCCGCCGATCTGCAGGCCGAGCTCGCCAAATTTTTGCTCGGATTGCAGCACGATGGTGCTGCCTTCATAGCGCGGCAGGCCGGGGTAGTCCTTGGTGTTCGGAGCGTCCTTGGTGGGGACGATTTTCTGCTGCGCAAAAGCACCGGTTGTGGCGAGGATGAGGAGGAGGTGATGAAGTTTCATGGGATGAACAGGTGGTTCGACAGGCTTTCTGGCGGTGCGTGGCGGGATGTTACAAAAAATCATTTCCCCAGGGCTGACTTCGCCTGGTCAACAAGGTACTTTGGGGCACTGACGGCAGGATTCTTCGAGGAATAGACGACTTCAATCGGCCCACCCTCGTCATGGCGGCCGTAAGTGTCCCAGGTCACCACCGAAGTGTGCTCATGCGCCGCTCCCGTGCTGTCGGTGTAGCGATAAACGAGCTTCTGGCGGCGCGAGGTCGAACTGCCGGCTTTCACCGAGCGCTTCCCAGTCACTTGGCCGGTTGTCTCAATGCCGTGCTCGCAAAGCTCTCGAAATTGGAGGCCGCGTTTCACGAGCAAGACGATGATGGCGCCCACAATGAGCACGGGAACGAGGAGACCGATGAGAATTCCGATCATGGTGCATGGATGGGTTGAATCCGGCGAAACTTTACAAGGGCTTCGTCGTTCGTCATTCTGAATTCGTCATTTGGGCCGCACCCATTATGTTCCCGCATGACCACCGCCTCAAACGCCGCCTTTCCTGTCACGCGCTGGAGCCTCGTGGCCGGCGCGCGTGCCGCGGCGGACCCGAACCGCAAACGCGCGGCGCTGGAGGAGCTGTGCGGGCTCTACTGGCGGCCGATCTACGGATTCCTGCGTCGTCGCGGTCTGAGCGTCGCGGAGGCGCAGGACGATGCGCAGGGCTTTTTCATGTCGCTGCTCGAAGAAGACCTCTTTGCCAAGGCGCAGGCCGAGACGGGCCGCATGCGCAGCTTTCTGCTGGCTGCCCTCCAACGTTGGCAGCGCGGCGAGTGGCGCAAGGCGCAGGCGGAGAAGCGCGGCGGTGGCAACGAGCTGTTCTCACTCGAAGTCATGGCCGAGGAGGATGGCTTCGAGGCCGCCGGCAACGACGATGACACGCCCGAGCGCCGCTTTGAAAAAAGCTGCGCCCTCGCGCTCCTCGAAGCCGCGATGCAACGACTCGCCAAAGAACAAAGCGCCGCGGGGAAAGGCGAAAACTTTGACACGCTGCGCCCGCTGCTGGCTCCGCTCGGCGGCGAGACATCCATCACGCAGGAAGAGGCTGCGAAGCGTCTGCGCATGACGGCAGAGGCACTGCGCGTGACTTTGCACCGCCTGCGGAAACGTTTTGCCGAGGTCCTGCGTGAGACTGTGGCCGACACACTGACCGATCCGACGGAGCAGGCGATTCAGGAGGAGATGGATGCTCTGAGAGCGGCTTTTTAGGCTTGGAAAAAAATTTCGCGGAACGTGTAACGTCCTCCCGCGCCCTGCCAGACAGGGGATGACGCGGCCCTCTTTGCGGTCGCAAGAACTCAAACCAAGTCATCCCCATGAAAACGAAACTCACCCTCCTCCTCGCCCTGGCCGTCAGTGCTTCGGCGAACGCCGAAAAGCCGAACTTCAACGGCTTCAAGCCCGCCCAGAGCGCCTCCGCTCCGCGTGCCGCGCCGTCTTATTCCGGTGGTGGCTCGTCCCGTTCCTTCAATCCCGGCCAGGCCATCGGCATCGCCCGCAGCCTGCTGCCGCTGGTCATGAATGCCACGCCTCCTCCTCCGCCGCGCCCGAGCGCGGTCAAACGCAGCCCCAGCCCGGCCGTGACCACGAACAAGCCCGCCACACGCAGCGTGTCCAAACCCGCCACGGTGACCCGCAATCCGGCGTCTGGCAGCCGTGGCGCGCTTCCCGCCCCGGTGGGCGGCATGGACCCGAAACTCGCCGAGGGCCTGGAAGCCGGCCGCCAGATCGCGAGCGGTCTTCAGTCACTTGAGTCCCTGCGTGCCTCTTTCGGCTCCGTGGAAGGTTTGGGTGATGTGTTTCACCAGCCCGGCAACGCCGGACCAGGCAGCCAGGGCGGTGTGCGCGATCCGTTTGGCGGCGGTTCTGAATATGATGGCGGCAAGGTGAGTAATCCGCTCGACCGTTTCTCCACCGCCAAGCCGCGTGACATTCGCGGCGGCTTCAGCAACAGCCGCAGGGGGAACGCAACAACCGGCCTGAGCCGGACAGGCGACCGCGTTTTGGAGAGCGAAGTCTCCACGGCCTCGGGACGCGATGGCACCAGCACGCCTGTGCAATCCACCACGCACGAAAACGGCGACGTCACTGCCAGCACCACCGCCACCACACGCGACGGCAACACCACGGAGGTGGAGGTCACCGAATTCAGTGATGGCTCCGGCACCTCGACCACCACCCACAGCAACGACGGCAGTACGGACACCGTGACGATGACCCGCCGTGACAGCTCGGGTGCCGTACTTTGGACAAGAACGGACAGCGTCCATGCCGGCGGCAAGCAGCACATCGTGACCCGCGATGGCAGCGGCAGGGTCACCTCCGACACCACGGAGTATTACACACCGGGCAGCCGCACCTGCGACCGCAGCCCTGGCGAAATCGCCGCTGGCGGCCCCGTCAACGGCACCGGCCCCGGTGTGGCTGATGCGGCCGGCCTGATGCCCCTCGACCTCCTGCGCCAGTTCGCGAATGGTGAAGGCGCCAGCGGAGGGACCAACACCATGACCAGCGGCAGTCTCAGCAGCCGTCACGTCAACCCCGACCGCAACGGCAGCAGCGGCCCCATGCGCAACCGCCTTCCCGTGGACAGCTTTGGCACCATCAGCAATCCCGCTCCCCTGGGCGGCGAAGGTGCCGCTGGCGGCGGCAACAGGCCTGACTGAACCGGCCCGGCAAAACCGGACTTAAATGCCCCTGGGTGCCTCGCATCCAGGGGTTTGGTGCTGCTTGAGACCATCTATCGCAAAGGCGCGCTCCATAAATTTCCTCCCGAGGTGATGAAAAGCATTTTGCCATCCGCTCCACCGAAGGCGCAGTTGCAGCACTCGTCCGGCGCGGTGGGAACAAAGTCGAGCAGACGGCCTGAGCCGGAGAGTATGTAACAGCCCGCCTTGAAGCGAGTCGTTTCATATTCGGTGGGTTTGTTCGTGCCGGCAGCCACATAAATGCGCCCCTTTGCATCCATCTTCATGCCGTCAGGTCCGCGCCCGTCTTTCCAGTCAAAGATCACCCTCCTCGTGCCAGGCTTCACATCGCCATATTCGTCCAGCTCATAGCGCAGCAGTTTGCGCGAGCCGCCGCGGGTGTTGTTGTTGTTGTCGGCGATGTAGAGAAAGCGGTCGTCCGGGGTGATGAGGATGCCATTCGGCCGCTCCGCGCCCTCGCAGAGGATGCGAGTGACATTTGGGATGTCATATGCGAACGCACAAAGTCCGTCCGGAAGCCTGGCCTGCCGATTGATGCGATAGACGCCTTCGATGGGCATCTGCCCCGGCTTGATTCCTGCGGGTTCGCACCCGTCAACTTGATCAAATATTTCCATCCCCGCCCGCGAGCCATAACGCGGGTCGGTAAAGTAGATGAGACCCTTCGAGTCCATGCACAGGTCATTGGGAGAGTTGAAGCGCTTCCCGAGAAACCGATCCGCCAGCACGGTGATGGAGCCGTCTTTTTCCGTGCGCGTCACCCGGCGCGTCTTCGTCTCACAGGCCACAAGTCTGCCCTCGCGGTCAAAGAGCAGTCCGTTCGAGGCATTATGGCGGAAAACACTGACGCGCCCGTCCGGTCCCATGCGATTGATGTGCTTGCCGTCCGTGAAGTAAAGAGAGCCATCTTTCCACGCCGGCCCCTCCACCGCGCCGATGCTGCCGTGGTCCCTGGTTTTCGCTCCCGGCACCAGAGGGGATGTCAGCACGGTGCAGGAAGAAAGGGCGAGGGGCAGCAGGAGCGGCAGGTATTTCATGACACGCCATCAAACGCCCGTCACGGCATTGAATCACGCCAAAAATAAACTGCCCAGGCATCCAGAACGCGGACCTCACATGCGGCGGCCCGCAAGCCTGCGCATGAGTTCCTTGGCCTGCTCCACACTAAGGTCCGGCTGCAAGGAAACCAGCCGCGCCAGCCAGGCGCTGACCACCGGGGCCGCGAAGCTGCTGCCTGTGACTTTTTTCCATCCGCCCTGCCAGGGAACGGTCACCTCGAAACCGCGCGCGGCGAATTCCACCATGCCCGCACCGGTCCGGTGCTCCCAGCCGTCGTGGTCGAGCGCGGCCAGGTTCACCGTCAGCACCGTGGGAAACCAGCCGGGCCACTCGCGCAGACCGGCGTCGTCGTTGCTGCACGCCGCCACGATGTGGGCGCGGCTCAGATAAGCGGCATCCGTCCACTCTTTGTAGGGCATGACAAAACGCGCCTCCCCAGGGCTGCCAAAACTGCAGTTTAAAATCTGGTAGCCGCGCTCCAAAGCCAGCCGCGCCGCCTCCCAAATGACGGTGCTGCGCGAACGCAGGGCGCCATCCAGCACGCGAAAACTGCCGATCTCCGCGCACGGAGCCAGCCGGCGGATGATCCAGGCGATCGCCGTGCCGTGGCCAATCGCATCCCCGTTGCCAGCCTTTGATTCCAAAAAATTTCCCCCCGCCTCAAACATCACATCATCCGCCAAGCTCAGGCCCTCCAATGCCGGATGTGCGGTATCCACACCCGAATCCAGGATGGCGACACGAACACCCGCGCCCGAACTCGCGCCCAAAGCGATAGCGGTTCGTGCAAGCGCTTCCTCATCATGGAAATAACTGCTCATAGAGAAACGGGGGTCAGTCCTCCCAGCCGAGCGCCCAGGCACTGAGGCGGTGGTCGAGCAGCCTGCCGAGCACCTGCGCGGCGGTCTCCATCGCCGCCAGATGAGCCAGGCTGAAGGACTCCGGCAGCGCATGACCAGGCGGCAAGTCAGCCCTGGAACGCGGCGCCTCCCTCAAGCCGGGCAGCGCGTCGAGCCGGATCAAGCGCACGGCGGTGACCACGCCGCGCACCTCCCCCGCGAAGCGCAGCGGCACGGCCAGCATGGCCCAGGTGAGCACGCCGAGCGCGCGGTCGAGCGCGCGGTTTTGCCTTTGATGGAAGCACACCTCGCTCTCGCACATGGCCAGCCCGCTGGTGAAAACAAGTCCTGTGATGCCCTCCGCCGCCGGCAGGCGAAAGCTGCCTGTGAAACGCGCCGCGTCCGGGCCGTTGTTCCAGACCGGCACCAGCACCGCGCCATCCTCCACCGCCAGCCAGAGCGATCCCTCATGCGCTTCGATGTTTTTCAGAGCCGCGTCCAGGCCCCGCGCGGGCAGCCCCTCCGCCAGCGCGGCCGCGCGCGTTTCCTGCGCGCGGCGCAGGAAATCCATCCTGCGCCGCGAAAAACGCTCCTCGAAGTCGGCGAGATCAGGATCAGGCAAAGCGGGAAACGGCGCGGGCATGAGAGCGCCATCATGGGCGGAAAACACTGGAAGGACAACCACGAGTCCGGGGTGCCCGCCATCCCTCACACAAGCCGCAGCGTGTGGTGGAACAACTCCCCGCAGAATGCCTCACGAGCGGTCTCTGACTGGAGAAGCTCGATCATGGAAAATGTTTTCTCAACGAGCCGGTCATCGCGGATGCGGCGTTTCAGTTCCGGGGTCAGTACACCACCGATGTAAAAATTGCGGCAGCGCCGGCTGTGATTGACCGCATGCTCGAAGGACTTCTTTGCCGCACCATAACGCTCCAGCGCGCCCGCCGGATCAATGCCACCCTTGATCTCCACCGTGGCAAGCCAGACTCCAGCTTTCTCAAAGGTGATGTCCGGCTCTGACGCAAACCGCATCAGTATCCCCCTATCGAGTGCGATCTCGTCCGGCAGGTCGCTTTCGATGGACTCCACGGTAATGCCGGCATCAGCCACAAGTCCCTTATCGATGAGCCACAGCACCACCATTCGGCGCACGCGATCCTCGCCAATCTCACCCACTTTGTTGCGCATGGACCCGTCCAGGCTGATGCCCATGGTGGCGATGATGTTGCGGTGCCCGTTCTCCAGTGTCCAGGCGGTGGAGTTGACAATGATGGAGCAGATGAAAATGTTATATCCACGCGCCAACCTAAGTGCCTTGTCCTCCGGGATGGACGCGCCCCCCTGCTCCAACCTCTCGACATTTCCGCAGTAATCTTTGGCCGCCTTGATGGACAGGCCAGCCATGCCGCGGTAGTACAAGCTCGTCCGCGGATGCTCCATCAAAATTGCCGGGTGGCAGAATACCAGTTTCGCTGGCACTCCCAGACGCTCCACATGCTCCCATGCCCGGCGCTCGATCATCAGGCCGTGCAGGGGTTCATAGCCGGGGTCCGCGTTAAATGATTCGATGCACTGGCGCGCAGCGACATCCCTGCGTTTGCGCAACTCCGAACTGATCAGCAGAGACTTGGCGCGGCGCAGTTCCTCAACGTAGTCGGGTTCGTCTTTGTCGCTCATGGCATCAGGGTTTCGACCAGCAGTACACACACTTCCGCAACTCCACACGACCCCAGCGGCCCATCTGCTGGCTGCTGTTTCCCTTTCCCCTCGGCAGCACCCAGACACGGTCCACACGCAGCCCCGCGCTCTCAGCAAAATCGCTGAGTATCAAGTCAGCCGGAACCTCCTCGCCATGATAGCGGACATTGTCGTTGACGATGAAGACACGCCCGCCCGGTTTGAGCACACGGGCAATTTCGAAGACGACCAGAGCCATTTCGAAAAAGTAATTCTCCACCATGTTGACCACATGGCCGTTGCTCAGCTCCCCAGCCTCGCGCGCGCGATTGAGGTGGCAGAGTACCTCGTGTAGGCCCCGCTGGCCGTCATACGCCGCGCAGACCCGGTCGAAGCGCCGCTCCGCCTTAAGAGAGCGGTAGTGCGCAGCGAGCGCGGCACGCTTGCTCTTATTCTCCACCGTGGCGGAGAGCAGGGTCTGGCGCAGCTCCCGAATGCGCGTCTCATCGCAGCCGCAAAAGGCCAGCTCAAGCGCGTAGGTGCGCGTGTAGTCATAGCGGTTGCAGTATGGCGGGGAGGTCAGCACGCAGTCAAAAGACGCATCTTCAAGCCGCGCCATCTCCAGAAGGCAGGAGCCTTCCATCACCCTGGCCTGCCGCGCAAAATGGCCGCCGTTGCGCCGCGTCAAGTCCTGCGAAAACTCGCGCAGCCGTTGCAGCACAGCGTCCCGGAACTTCGGGATGAAACCTTTGTCAAACTTCTGAGCCAGCGGTCTGCCGCTGCGTTGATCCCAGCGCAGGTACTGGCCGTCTTTGCGGGTGAAGCTCACATCCTCCAGCACGGACATCGCGGCGAACCAGAACAGAAATCGCACCGCCTCGTCATGAATGCCCGGAAGACGGTCCATGTACCCCGCCAGGGCGGCTTCCGTCTCCGGGCTGAACGCCCGCTCGGTGATGCGCAGGTGCGGAAAATGGAACTTACCGTTTTCCCACTCCGAGCGCCGGAGCAAATCCAGTTCACGCTCAAACTCCCTGGCACTGACCTCGTCAGCGAGCAACCGCGCTCGCAGCGCGGCGGCCCCCACGGGCATCAGTTCGATGCCCGTCGCCTGCCAGCCCCGCGCACATGCGCGGGTGAGCGCGGTGCCAGTGCCCGCGAAGGGATCCAGAACATGCCTGGGCTGGATGGTAGCCGCAAGCTGGTCATAGAGGTACTCCACCAAGTCCGGCGAGAAAGCCTCCTTGTATTTGAGCCAGCGGTAGAAAGGCGCGCTTTTGCTGGCCTGAAATGACACCAACTGGCGAGTCAGCAGTGGATTGACCTCCAAACGCGCGGCGAAACGGCGATGAAGCCTGCCGCGCTCATCCATGGCTGCACGGGTGTCAACTGGAGCAGCCGCAGGCTTGCTCGAGACAGCATCTGTCATGAGCGAAATCATGGTGGCAGTAGGCAGAAACATAGACGATTCAACGCCTTCATTGAGCGTGAGCGCGCCGGACTCCGCATCCTCCGAAGCTCCGTCGGCCAGCATCAGCGACTCCTTTTTTTTACTCGGGCGCGGCGCTTGGGAAATTCGGGCCGCGCCCGCTTTTGTAACTCTCATGACAGGACACAACCCATGAAAACAAGAGTGTCAATTTTCCTGATGACGGGAAATTCTCCGGCTTTGAATGCCTCATCGTGCAATCAACCGCGCCAATCCCGAAAGGATGTCCGTCTCATTCGCCTTCTGGCCGGGAGCAGGTTCTTTGGCGAGGAGGAAGCAACCATGACCGGCGGAGGCGCCGGGGCGGTTCACGATCATGCCGGTATAGCTGACCGTGCGCGGCGCGGCGCCGATGGCGGAGGGCACGGTGAGTTTGCCGCTGAACAGGCCGGTCTTGCTGACGAGCTTGATGCTGACTTTGCCTTCATTCTCCGCAGTGCCTGCCTTGGGCACGCTGGCGTTGTTCACGATTCCAGTAGCACTTGGGTTGGCGAGGGTCACGAGCACATCGGGGGCTTCGCCCTCGCTGTGAGTGAGGCTGGCGGCTGAGAAAAGCAGCGCGGCATTGTTCTGCCCGGCATCCAACCCCATGAGCAGGCCGCCAGGCGCTGGTGGCGCATAGATGCCGCCATTGACCTCGACCCGATCAGGGCCGAAACCGGCTTTGTAATTGCGGTCCTTGCTGTTAGGCAAAGGCTCGTCTTTGAACCAGTCCGGCTCCAAATCTTGCAAGGCGCCGATGAGGCCGCCACTGATCTCCAGCGCTCCGGCCAGCGAGCCGCGGTTTTTGTAAAGCCCCGCGTAGAGCAGCACCTCGCCCTGCTGGCCGACGAAAGTGGAGCAGGTGTAGGCGCTGCCATCGGCAAGCTTGCCGGCGACTTTGACGACACCGTTGTCAGGCACGCTGAAGCTGCCGTAGCCGTCACCCTGCGGGATGGCTTCGATGCCGGTGTTGGCCGCTGCCGGTTCGATGGCAAAGGTGTAGGCGGCTTTGAAAGCGGTGGCTTTGTTGTCATTGTTCCAGCCATTGCGCCAGGCGCTGACCTGGGTGCTGATGCCAGGGCTGTCTTTTTCATGAAGCGTGCCGGCGAGCGAGTTGCTGTCAGGATCCAAATCGACATCGAGCACGAGTGTGGACAGCTTGCCGCGCTTGATGTCGGTGACGAGCTTCGGTTTTTTCACGATCTCAGTGAAAGTGTCGAGCCTGCCGGTGAAGGCGTGGCTGACGGTGCCGGTGAGGATTTTTCCGCTCACCACGCCGGTCTTGGCGACGGTCAGTTCGACGCGGTTGCCGAGGCCGTTGTTGAGGTTGCTCAAGCGCCCGGCCAGGCCGTGAAACACACCGATGTGGCGCCCGTCGAGGTCGGTGACTTGCAGGCTGAAGTCGAGCTTCTGCGGCGCGGCTCCGGCGGCGTTGGCGGCGGTGATGCTGAAGTCGAATTCGCCGGGCGTGGCGGGCTTGCCAGAGAGGGTGCCAGTCAGTTGATTGAAGACGAGGCCGGGAGGCAGCTTGCCCTTGATGGTGTACTTCACGGGCGGATTCACCGTGGGAATGGTCATGGAGAAGTCAGCGCTCACAGCCAGGGGGGCGACCGCTGCGGGAAAGTCAATCGTCGGCGGCAGGGCGGCGGCCTGCGTGAGGGTATGCACGGCTCCCGCGATGGTGATCTTGGCTGTGCGGGATTTTTTGGAGTTGTTCGGCTGCACGGTGACGGTGACGGACCCGTTGCCAGTGCCGGATTTCGGATTCACCACGGCGAAGGACGCGGAGGATTTGGCAGTCCATGCGCCGGGGGTGGTGACAACGATGGTGTAGCCTTGACCGGCGGCCGTGATGCTGTTTTCCACCAGATCAAGCACCTGCGCCGCGCCGGCGTCAGCAGGTGTGATCTTGAAGCTGCGGATCATGGCCATGTGCCCGGAGAACTGGCCGGCGAAGCCGTAGATGCGGAACTCGACCGGGCCGCCGCGGTTTTCAAAAGCGGCGGTGTCCGGCAGGCGGAAGGCGAACTCCTGCTCGTTGGTGTCGCCATCCAGCCGTGTCGTGGTAAAGACCGCCTGCGCGGCGCTGAACCCGCCCACGCTGGTGAGCACCGCATGAAGACGCGGCGCGTGAAAGCTGAGCCTGCGGATGGTGAAACGCACCTCCGCATTGCGCAGGTTCAGCGGCGAGCCTCCCTGGACAGATACCGCCCAAAATTGTCCGGCCGTGATGGCCTGCGCGAGCGTGGACTCGTTGTTCGGCATCACTTGCGAGTAGGCCAGGCCGTCGTCTCCGGCCTCGGGCGTGATACCCGCGCCCGCTGTCCAGCCGCTGTAGGTGACGCCGTCTTTCAGCACATAGGTCGGAGTCCAGGGCAGGTTCAGCGCGGGGTCGCTGCCTTCGAAATTGCTTTCCGCCAGCACGCCGGGGCCGCCGACGGTGCGGAAGAAAAAGGTGCGCCAGGCAGGGTCGCCATCGGCATCCCGCACGCGCAGATAAAGGAAGCTCTCCCCTGTGCTCACGGGTGTGCCGGAGAGCGCGGCCTCGCCTCCATTGAGCGTGATATTCAGGCCCTGCGGCAGCACCGCGCCGATGATCTTCAGAGCGCGCGCTCCGTCGCCGCCAGTGGTGCTGATCGTGGTGGTGTAAGGCGTGCCATGGATGGCGGTGGGCAGCTTTGCGGCGGTGGCAAAGGCAGGCGCACTGCCGAGCACATCGTCTATGTGGCGCAACCCGGCCAGCTCCGTTTCCCAATCGAGCAGGAACTGCCACTTCGGCGAGTCCTGCGCGCTTTGGCGGATGCTCTCCAGGTGTCCCCATTGGCCGAACTTCCCCCAGCCGCCTGACTCGACGAAGACGCCGTGGTTGCGCAGGCCTTTTTCGAGCGCCTGGTTGAGATGAATCTCATACACGCCCGCCATTTCCGGCTGGCGGTTCACCAGTTCCATGAAGGCCGTGATGCCATCGTCGCGCTCATCAGGGCCGTCCAGTTCATCCGTGAAAAGCGAGGGACCGCCCTCATAGGAGACAATGGGTTTCGGTGCGGCAAAAAGTGTCTGCGCCAGCGCACGCAAGCCGTCGCCAAAGCCGCCGCCGATGCCCGTTGCGTCAGGGCCGGAGCCGGTCTGCGTGGAGCCGGAGAGCATGCGCCGCCGCCACTCCTGAAACAGCTCGTCCATGTGGCGGTTGATGGCGTCACTCACCCAGTAACCGCTCTCCGGCGTCACGCTCACAGGTCGCTGGCCGCCGTCAAAGTTGAAATTCCCCGTCGTGAGAAACCAGGGGTCGGTGGTGGCTCGCTGCTCCAGGGCGCGCTGGAAGGCGAAACCCTGGATGTCATTGCCGAAGTAGGTGGTGGGCGAGATGCAGTCCGGCTCCTGCGGCGGGGTGAGCGTGGCGCCGTGGTTCTTGATCTCGGTGAGGAATTCCTCGATGTAGCTTTGGCTGCCGGTGAAGACGGCGGCGGTTTTGATCAGGCGGTCATTGCCCTCAAAGACCTGCTCGAAGACGCGCCACACGCGGCAAAACTGCCGCGCGTTGAACTGCGGCCGCGTGATGCCCTGCTGCGCGGCCTTGGCCTCGGCCCAGTTGCCTTGCGGAAAACTGAAGCCGTTGCTCCATATCTCATTCGAGTACTCCACATAGACGCGCAGGTTCGGGTTCAGCGGCGCGAAGGCGGGATCGGCCACTGGCGCGGTGTGCGGGTTCACACCGTCGCTGCCAAAGCGGATCATCTGCGCCAGCTTGGTGATGAAATCATCGTCCGCCAAGTGCGGGATGCAGATCCACAGGTCCTTGTTCGCCGCATTGCAGAGCGCGATGATGTGCTCGTAGGCCACTCCAGTTTCACGGTCGCCGATGCTGAGAGCGAACTCGTCCGTCGGATCGCGGTCATTGAGGATGCCGCATTGAAAGACGTGGTCCGGCAGGCGGCGGTCGCTCCAGCTTTTCTGCGGGTTCGCATTGGTCACGCCCCAGTCCATCATGCGCAGGAAGGCCCAGTCCACCTCGGCCAGGCGTTGCAAAAAGACAGGATGAAAAAGCCCGTCCTCCAGCGTGGCGTTCTGCGGATCGGCGGGATCGGGCAGCCACACTTTGAGGTCGGTGACGGGGTTCGCCGCATTGATGGACTCGACCTGCATGAAGGAGTTGTCACTCGCATTGCTCTTCAGATAGACACGGCGGCCGTTCACCAGGCTTCCGGTCTCCGGACCATTCGACTCACCAGGCAGAAAGACGCCGTCATTGAGCCGGATGTCGGCATCGCCGGTCCATTCGACGACGATCTTGCCATTCGCCAGCACGCTGTCGCGCACCGGCCAGGAGGGGTGGCGCAGATCGCCATAGTCAGTGTGCAGGCCGAAGAGCAGCAGGCGCAGCTTCTTGCCGGGGTTGAGGAATTTCGGATAGCCCTTTTCATTGAACTGCGCCGAATTGAAGTGCGGCACGCGGTCGCCAAAGTTCGTGTCGAACTCCAGCCACTCGCCGCCCTGGGCCACCGCGTTGGCAAAGTAGGGGGTGGTGAAGTAGTTCACGCCGCCGACATTCACGCCGAGCGGCTTGAGTGTGGCGGCATCGAATGCCGTGGCGGGCAGGGCGGGGGCAAGCAGGAGAGAGAGCGCGGCGGAGTTTTGCAGGAGGCGGAGGAGCGTTTTCATGGGATGCGTGAATGTGACGGCCATGCGGCCTTCACCGGGTGGATGCGCGGGGCATGGGGTACTTGCGCAACTAACGCGCAAAGTTTCAAAAAAAGCCGGCGCAGTCGCGCGGACCGCCCTTTCATGGCAAAACCTGACCGGGAGATTCCGAAAGCTGGAGTCGTTTCATCCAGGATGCCCTTGAAACTCCTGCCCGCCCTCCTTTGCCTCGCGCTGCCTGTCTGCGCGGATGATTCCGCCCGCCTCGCCAAACTGCTCGCCAAAGGTGGCGTGGTGACGATCCCCCAAGGCGACTATCAACTCAATGGCGCGCAGCCGATCCCGCTGGTGTCGAACTCGACCGTGCTGGCGCATGGCGCGCGCTTTATCCTGCCCGAAACACTGCCGGATCAGGCGCGGCTCATCATTTTTGCGGGACAGGACATCGGGCATTTCACTTGGCAGGGCGGCGTGTTCATCGGTCATGTCTTTGATCCCGCGCGGCGTGAAAACGGCTGGCCGCCAAACGCGAACACGAAGGCCATCGAGATCACCACCACCCGCGATGGCGGCACGCACGACATCCTTTTTCGCGATGTGAAATCCCACGGCATGGCAGGCGCCGTCATCGGCGTGCATGGACTGGTGAAGAAGGGCAGCGAGAGCGAGGTGCTCGCCTGGGCCGAGCGCGTGGCTGTGGAAAGCTGCGCGCTTTTGCGCAGCGGCAAATTCATGTGGGACTACGGCTACCTTTGGCAGATCATGACCTGGCCGGAGGAATATGAGAGCTGGGAGGTGGAGCGCGCGCGGCAATACTTCCGCACCGATCTCATTCGCGATGTGGAGTTCGCCTCGGGTGGGGATCGCGTGCTCTTTGACAACACCAACCGCCCTCTCGCCGTCAGCCAGACCGACTCGCCGCAGGAGGCCATCACCTTCATGGGTGCGGACCTGCCGCCGAGCATCGAGCGCGGGCGGCAATACTTCGTCACCGAGTCCACGCCGGAGTTCATCAAGATCGCCAACCAGCCGGGCGGTCAAGCGGTGAGGTTCGGTGGCGACGGCAAAGGCAGCCTTGTTTTTTTCATCCACGCCGCCTATCTCAGCGCCTACGCGCCCACTGGCAGCGGCCCCGGAAAGGGCGCCTTCGACATCACCGGCGCGCGCGATGTGCGCGTGACCGGCTGCCAGCTCAGCGCCCCGGGTGACACGATGCACATCCAGGCCTGCCAAAACATTGTCTTCTCCGGCAACCACATCCTCGGCAGCCGCATGGGCGCGTTTTTCCTGGCCGAGTTTTGCCAGAATGCCGCCATCACCGGCAATCTCGTGGACGGCACCAACGGCTCGCGCGTGATGAGCGTGGAGAAAAGCTGCACGGATGTCACCATCACCGGCAACACCTTCCGCAACGGCGGACGCGGCTCGTGGATCAACCAGCCGGTGAACTTCATCATGACCGGCAATGTCTTCATCAACAACACCACCAAAAACGAGACCGGCATGCGCCGCGGCCGCATCGCCTACCAGACGGGGCAGCCGGTGCGGTTCCCCGAGCTTTACTTTACCCTCTACGAGCCTGATGCCGCTTACGGCCCGGTCATCGTGCGCGACAACATCTTCCGCCTCGGAGACTCTGCGCCCGAGGAGGCCGTGACCTTCGCGCCGAACGGGAAGGACGTGCAGTTCACAGGCAACATCTTCCAAAACAAGCCCGCCATCATCGTCGTGGACCCCTCGTGCTCCGGCATGCGTGTCGAGGACAACCCTGGCGCCACCACCGTCAGCAGGCCCGTGGATTTCAACCATGGCCGGAGGTGACTCCGGACTTCCCGTGCGGCATTCTCAGCCTTCAGGTTCCGCGCTTGTTGCCAAACAGCTCGATGTGCAGGCGCGGACAGAAGCGCCATCCATGATCCTTGCAGGCATTCACAAGCAGGTCGTAGCGTCCCCTCATCGCCTCTATGTCTGTGCCCTCCGGCATGAGAAGGATTTTCTCCGGCGGCACTGGCGCGCCAATGGCGGAGATCACGCCCTGCATCTCGCGCAAGTCTGCCTCATTGGAGATGACGAACTTCAACTGATAATCATCCGCGCTTTCCATCCACTGGCGCGCCACCTCCGGACGCAGGCGCCTGTGTTCGTGCCTCTCCACCCACGCGGTCCCCGTGCTGGCGGGATCAGGGCGCGAGTTCGCCAGCTTGGGACTGATCGAAGCCAGATTCACGCGCGCGCCCTCCGGCGGCACCGTGCCTGCTGTCTCCAGCGTCACATGCCTGCCCGCCTCGCGCAGCCGGGCCAGCAGCACGCGGATGTCACGCGCCACCATCGGCTCCCCGCCAGTAACGACCACAAAGCGCGCGGGATGCTGTGCCACCCTGTCGAGAATTTCATCAACACTCATCTCCCCACCTTCCGGCGACCAGGAGGCATACGGCGTGTCGCACCAGGCGCAGCGCAGATTGCATCCGGATGCGCGCACAAAGACGGACGGCACGCCGGTGAGGGCGCCCTCTCCTTGAATGGAATAAAAGATTTCGGAAATCCGCATCCGCCAGCATAGCCGCCGCAGTCTTCGTCACAATGCCCGCCTTGCCGCGCGCCTGCCGCGCATTACACTCGCCCATGCCTCATTTCCGCCGGCTGCTGCTTTTCACCGCCTTTCTTTGCGCCAGTTGCGCATCGAAACCAAAAATGTGGCACTACCAGTACGAGAAAGGCAGGACAGCCATCCTCGTGAACGGTCAGGCCGTGCCACCCGCCGGGCTGCCGAAAAAAGTCATGCAGGCGGTCAGCGCTGGAAACCGCATCGCCGGGCTGCCCTACAAGTTCGGTGGCGGACACAGGTCGTTTGAGGACAACGGTTACGACTGCTCCGGCGCGGTGTCTTATGTGCTGCACGCGGCGGGCGCCTTGAAAAGCCCCGGCACTTCCGAAAGCCTGCGCTCCTTTGGCAAAAAGGGCGAGGGCAAACACATCACGCTCTACACGAAGCCGGGGCATCACTGCTTCCTCGTCGTGGCGGGTGCGCGCTTTGACACAGGCTACAACGGCCAGCGCAAAGGCCCCGAATGGTCCACAAAAAGCCGGCCTGTCAAGGGCTACACCGCGCGCCATCCGCCGGGATTGTGATCCAGCCTGGCGGGATTATCTCTTCATGAAATACAAGGGCGTGGGCAGTTGCTCGCTCGTGAACCAAAGGCTCAGCCTGTCAGCGTCATAACACACGCCCTCGGTCTGGCGCAGCACCGGCGGGGTGAGCACTTCGGCTTGGCGTTTCAACACATCGGCCAGCGGCTCGTCAGGGCGCGCGGTCCATTCGTGAAAAAAGGAGTAAGTGCTGATGATGACGCGGCGCGCGTCATCAGAGTAAGCGGCGGCGGTGGCCATGCCGGCGTCGCGTGGGCGCTTGCCGGGACGCGCGCGCAGCGGAAATTCGAGCGCGGCGATTTTTTCCAACGTCATCGCCTCATCCTCCAGCAGCTTTTCTGGAAAGGCGTACACGCCGCTGCGACCGTCCTCGCTGCGAGTGATGATGTGAATGCGGCCCGTGAGCGGATGCACGAGCAGGCTCTCCGCGTCATGGCGTCCGTCCGGATAGGCACCGCGCCAGAGCCGCGGCTTCGCGCTTTCGATTTCGTGCGCCGGATCGGCGGGCAGGTCGGGCTCGGGTATTTGATACACTTGCACGGAAGGCCGCATCCGCATGTTGTCGCCGATGTCAGCCACATAGAGCCAGGACACACCATCCGCATCATTGCGCGAGGCAATGTCCTCCCAGTCAAAATTGACCGCGCCTGGCAGCCTCACTTTGGCGACGGTGACGCCCGTTTTGTCAAAGGCGAACAGGCAGGGTTCCCCGCCGGAGTCGTTGTGCGTCCAGAACACCCCCGGATGCCTGTGGCTGAGCGCGAGGCCGCTGCTTTCATTGATGCGCCGGTCCTTGAGGGTGGCCGCCTGCGTGAATCCGTCCTCCTGCGCGGACAAGAAGCCGGGCAGAAGCACCACGGCGGCGGACATCCAGGCTGGCATTTTCATAAAACGCATGAGAGTTCAGCCCAGGGAACGGGCAGGGCCGGGCACCAGGCGGCTGTGATGAAAATGAACGCGGCGAAGGAACCACTGCCAAGTGGGCCCGGGACGGCCCCCATCCATGAGAAAGTGCGGGCAGTTTTTGTGCGGATCACGCACATGCGGACTGATGCGCGGCCAGTGGTAGTGCGGCACGACATGGCTCAGCGGGATGCCGTAAGTGTGCATGAGATAGGCGGCGAGACGCGCGGTCTTGTCAATCGTCAGGCCGATGTCGTTGCCGCGATGCTCGCACATCTCGATGCCGATGCTTTTGTTGTTGCCGGGACCGTCGAAGTCCGCGTGCTCGCCCTGCTCGCGGCAGGGCAGATGCTGGATGGCCACATCCTGCTGCACGGTGAAATGCCAGGTCAGGTAGCCGATGCGGTTGCCGCCCCGGCGCTTTGTAGCCCGCAACGCGCCTCGCTTGAGCGCCAATGCGTGATTGTAGGCGTTGCCCGTGTAGTTCTGCGTGCTGTGAATGGTGATGTAGGTGGGCCGCATCGGCCGGTAAATGCGCCGCCCGTGTGTGCCGGCGGGGATGAGGTCCACCTTGATCCCCACCTCCCGCAGCAGTTGCTCCGGCGTCACCTGCCCCAGACGCGCGTCGTGATACCTCGACTCCCATTGGGCGACTCGCGAGCGCGAGCCGTATGAGGCCGAGGGAGACGAGCACGCCGCGAAAATCACGACAGCTCCGAGGATGATAGGGAGGATGCATGCAGCCGAGGCTTGCTTCATGCGTGCATGATTGCCTCTTTGTCCGTTTTTGCCAGCGTGGAGTCTGAAAGCATCCGTCAAAATTTCATTCGACTCATGCTTCAGCGTGGCTTTTGCAAATAAGCGATCAAATCGGCCAGCGACTGCGGCGTCATCGCGGCTTCGAGGCCTTCGGGCATCAACGAGATGCCGGTGCTCTTCAACGAGGCCACATCGCTGCGCAGGACGGATTTGGTGAGGTTTCCGGCCATCTTCAGCGTCAGGCTCGCGCTCGTTTCGGTGGCGATGACGCCGTAGAGCTGCTCGCCGCTCTTCAGGGTGCAGTGGTAGGCCATGAAGCCGGACTCGATGATCGCGCTGGGGTCGAGAATGGAGTTGAGGAGCTTTTCGGCATCATGCTGCGCCACGCTGCGCAGGTCCGGTCCGAGTTCGAGGCCCACGCCGTCGAGTTTGTGGCAACTGATGCACACGCTCGCGAAAACGGTCTTCCCGCGTGTCGCGTCGCCCTGGAGCTTCAGCGCCGGTTTGAACTTCTCCACCACCGCCGCGCGCGTGGCGCTCGTGGAGTCCTCAAAGACCTTCTCCGCGAGGCTGGCGATGTTTTTCTTCGGATGCTTCATCAACCGCGCCCGCGTCGCCGCATCGGCGGATTTGGCTTCGGGCCGTTTCAGCAGCGCCAGCGTCCAGGCGTCGTTCGAGAGCAGCGTTTCGAGGATCTGCACGCGCAGCGCCGGTGTGCGCTGGTCCCAGCCTTCGAGCAAAAACTCCACGCCGCCCTGCGGTTGCAGCTTCGCGACGAGTCGCAGCACCTCCGCGTTGCCCGTTTTCGCCCAAAGCTCCGGCAGCAGCGCCTTCATGCGTTCCCGATGCTCGCGATCCGAGGCCAGCAAGACCAGCGATTCCATCGTCGGAGCCGTTTGGATCGAGTCAGCGGCCTGTTGCAGCCTCGCCGCCATTTTATCGACCGCTTCACGCGCTTTGGCATCCGTGACCTGTTTCGCAAAAGCCGCCAGCGAGAGGTTTTTCTCATCCAAAACGGCCAGAAGCTCCTCGAAGTGCATTTTGGCCTCAACTTGTGAGAGCAGAGCCGAAATTGCTTTTTCATTCTTGGTCGCCAAAGCACAGCGGAAGAGCATTCCAATGGCTTTGTTGTTCTCAGGCTCTCCACTTTCTGGGAAAGCGGCGCAGACGCGTTCCAAATGCGGAAGAACCGAACTCATTGCCGCTCCTTGCAGCGGAGAATCCGCAGGTGCGGCATCCAGCAACTCCGCAAGCAAATCTCCGGCCCACTCGAATTTCAGTTCGCCAAGCGTGCAGGCCAGTTGGAGCCGCACTTTGGCGTCTTGGTCGTCCACAAGTTTCGCAAGAGCCTTTTGAAGAGCCAAGTCCTCCTCAAGCTGAGAATTCCATTTCATGCCTTCGATCATCTGCAAAGCCTGCTCTCTGATCCGGGCAGATCTGTTTTGAAGCAGCTTCAAGGCGTCTCGAGCATTCAAAACGCCATATTCTCGTATCAGCCAGTTCAGTTGCACCGTTGCGAGGTCACTCATTGGTCCGCTTATGGCATTCAAAGCTTCATTCAGCGCTGGCATGCTCTTCAACCAGAACAACTCCATCTGAGCTTTGTCCCTCAGCCAGCCATTCGGCGAAGCAAAGTAGTCATCTCGCTCCGTCGAGATGAACGGGACGTTTCCTTTGCCGGACGCTTTCCCGCTTTTGGACGCCGTGTGCTCATCTCGCGGAGCGAGATGGCTACTTTTCACGACCCGCCAAATCCGCCCCTTGTCATCTCCTTCGCGGTAATGCGGCAGCAGCTCGTCCTTGCCGTTTTGCGGCAGCCACTGCGGGTGCTCGATCATGTAGCGATACATGTCCGCGACCCACAACGCGCCGTCGGGGCCGGTGCGGACCATGACGGGGCGGCACCAGCGGTCTTCGCTGGCGAGGAAGTCGTGATGTGCGCCAGCAAAGTAGCCATCTCGCTCCGTCGAGATGAGCGGAGCGTTCCCTTGTTTGGACGCTTTCCCGCTTTTGGACGCCGTTTGCTCATCTCGCGGAGCGAGATGGCTACTATCCGGAACGGCTTTGAAGGTGACGCCGTCGTCTTCGAGGAGGTGATGCTGCACGACGTTGTGGAAGGGCTCGCAGGTGAAGGCGTGCGTTTTGCCGTCGTTGAATAGCACCTGATCGCGATACACCTCGATGCCGCAGGCGCTGGTGAAACGTCCGGCCTGATCAAAGCTGTGAAAGCGCTTTTCCGAGCTGCTGGCGGGATACACGGGCGGATTCCGCGGGAAGAGCTGATGGATCGGGTCCGGCGGGATGACGTGCGGGTTGCGGCGCAGGTAGTGATCCTGCAAGACGTAGTGCCAGAGCGGAAAACTGTTTTGCACGCCGAACCAGTGGCCCCAGTCATCGCGGGCGCGGCCGAACTGCGAGGGGCCGCTCTGCGGATCTAACTCGCCCGTGTCCGGCTTGAAGCGGAAATCGCGGCTGCCGAGGTCGATCTTCTCGCCGGTGAGCTTGCACTCGATCTGAGTGCCTTTGTTGTAGCCGCCGTGATGCGCACCCGCGGCGCAATACACCCAGCCGTCCATGCCCCAGCGCAGGCCGTTCACGCGGAGCTGCTGATTGCCGGTGCTGAAGCCGGTGTAGAGCACCTTCTTCGTGCCATCCGGCGAAATGAAAAAGATGTCCGGCGCGGCGGTGACGATGACGCCTTCACGCCAGGTCAAGATGCCGGTGGGATAGCTCAAATCGCTGACGATGACGTGGCGCTTGTCGTAGCGGCCGTCGTGGTCGGTGTCCTCCAGCCGCACGACGCGTCCGCCGGCCTTGCCATTGCCATCCATGCCGAGCGGGTAATCCGCCATCTCGATGACCCACAGGCGGCCCTGTTCATCCCAATCAAATGCGACCGGATCGAGCACCACCGGCTCCGCCGCGACGAGCTCGATGCGGTAACCGTCGCGCACATGCCACTTCTTCGCGGATTCTTCGGGGGAGAGCGGCTGCGTGGTGGTTGGCACAGAATGCGGGGAGTGATTTCCCACAGATTCAGGCAGGCCCGCAGATTTTTTCAGACGCCAATCTGTGGGCTTCCCTGAATCTGTGGGAGAATCTTTCTGAGCTTCCGGGGCTTTGGATGAAGTTGTTTGGGAAATTCGCAGAGGTTTTGTCGATGGTGCCAATCCGCTTACCTCCACCTTTTCAAACGTGCCTTCGAGCGGCGCGAAGTCATCGCAGCGTTTGCCAAAGAACAATTCCTTCGCGCCGGGCGCGGTGACGGGCAGTTCGGCGTCGATCTCCACCTTGCCATTGAGCATGACCTTCACGCGTGAGCCGAGGCGCTCCAGCTTCACGTCATTCCATGTGCCCGGTTCGATCACCGTCGTGCCGCGCACGATTTGCGAGGCGGCATTGCCATTGAAGACGAACAACCGGCCCGGCGACGAGTCCTTGTAGTTCCCGCCGATGCCGAGGTGATCGCCCGGCGCTTGATGATCGCCCTTCGGGCCGCGCGAGATGAGGTAGGCGGTCACGGCGCTGACGTTGTTCGCCTTCGTGTTCTTGAAGCGCATCGACGCGGACCAGTTCTCATGCGCCTTCAGCAAGGCCGAGCTCTGCACCTGCGCCCGCTTCTTCCGCTCCGCCCGCGAAACGGCCCGCTTTGCATTCTCCTCGCCCACTTTCGAGATGTTCCAAAGCTTCGCGATGAGCGAAGGCTCGATGACGCGATCCCAGATCGTGATCTCATCGAGTCGGCCTTCGAGTCCCTGGCCAAAAAGCACCTCATTGGCCGCTTTCCCGGCCTTTCCGGTCAAAACGGGCTTTTCGGAGCCATCGAGATGCACGCGCACGTTTTCGCCATCACGGACGAGCACGGCGAAATGCCAGTCATCGGCGAAACAAGGAGCCGGACTTGCCAAGTCCGGGCTTGAAGAGGGACTTGGCAAGTCCCTCTCCTTGTTCATGCCCCATTCGAGCCTCACCGTGTGATCCGGGAACTGATGCGCCTTCAAACTGACACCCAGCGCGTTGATCAACTCGCCCGTGCGATCACTCGCGCCGCTTTCGTGGCCGAGCCAGAACCAAAGGGCGATGGAAGCGGCTGATGGTGCTGGCTCTTTTGGAGAGGCTCTCTCCACAGGCAGATTGCTCCAGTCCGCTTTGATGTGACCACCAGCGACCTGGACAGCCCTGTTGATGCTCTGATCTTTGGAAAAGGGAGACAGCTTGAGCGCGGATTCCACGCCATAACCAAGCCCACTGCCGACACCTGGCAGATACATGGCATGACCTCCAACCAATAGCGCATCGTGGACCCATTCGTCAGACCTCATTGAGCGAGCGAATGAAAGCGGTGAATGCAGTTTGAGGCTGACGATTTCGTCGCAACTGTAGTGGGCCGAAGGTTTTGAAACTTTGATTTCGTGCCCATAGACTCCGACTTCTTTCTTGGCTTCACGCGCAACGCCTGTTCCTAGAATTCCGAGGGCATAACTGAGTTGAGGCAGCATTTTGCTCTCCGCTTCTGCCTCGAGTCCGGCTGTGCGCGCAGGCCAAGTCGTGTAGCCACCCAGCTTGTGCTGCTCATACGGCGGTATGTAGCCTTCAGCCCCGTTCGCCAGCTCAATATTGAAGTGCGTCTTGAATGGCGACCACTCTCTCAGCTTCAATCCCGTGATCGCATACACCTCATTGGGCAGCGTGGCGATGCTCAGATCACCAATCCTTATCGCCTGGAGCTTCACGCTCGTCTTTTGGCGCTCATGCAAAATCAGCGCCTCTCTCGCATACACCTCCTCTTTGCTCTTCGGCACGTCGTTCTCGATCTTCGCGGCGATCGGCTTTGCCCAGGCGAGGCGTTTTTCGTCGGGGACGCGGTAGTTGAGCTCGAGCGTCTTCTCGATCATGCCGAGCGGGGCGTGATCGACATACTTCACGGTTTGCAGGGCTTTGATGGCGCTGTCGGCGACCTCGGAGGCGTAAGTGTCGATGGTGATCGTCTTTTTCTCCGCGCCGTAGTCCATCCACATCTGGTCGCCGCTGGTGCCCTGGCTCATGGCGCAGACGAAGGGGCCGTTGCCATCGCCTTGCAGGCCCATTTTCGCGGCGAGATGCTTGCAGAAGAGGCCGAAGTAGTCGGCGGAGACCGGCGCGGTGCCAAAGTAGTGCTGCGAGTAGTTCGCGAGCACGCCGAGCGGTTTGCCATCGAGCGTTTGCAGCGCGATGACGCTGAGCTGCGGGTCCACCGGGTCGCTGGGGCCGACGACGTCCTTGCTGAGGTAGCCGGGGTGCATGTTCGCGCGACCCGTGGCCTCGCCGAAGGGATCCACGACCTCTTTGCCCGGCAGGCGAATCCAGCGGCGGTTGTGCGTGTGCTCCCAGTCGTCGAACGAGCCCCAGCCGATGCGGGCCGGTTGCAGCGCCTTATCCGCCGCCACGATGGCCTCGGCGATCTTTGGCGTGAGGAATTTCGCATACACGGTGTCCTTTCGCGTGCCGAGGCAGCCCATCGCCGCCGGCGCGGAGTGCGTGTGCGTGGCGCTGACCATCATGCGATCCACCGGAATGCCGCACTGCTTCGCCGCGATGCCTTTGGCTTCATCAATGAGCGACTGCTCCATCATGCAGGTGTCCACGATGGCGAAGGCGATCTTCATCTTCCCGTCATCGAGCACGAAACTGCGCACGAAGAGCTTGTCCGCGAGCCTTTCGCCCCGTCCCTCCAGAAACCCGCCCGCGATGATGCGCGGGAACTCCGTGGGCGAAATGTCCACTGTGGCGACTCCGGCGCGGAATACAGGCTGCGCACTCAGGCTGGCGACCGCGAGCAAAAACGTGATGATGGGAATGACGCGCATGATGCCGGAGGGCACGCAAGCGCGGGGGAAGCTCTTTCAGACGGGCATCCAATGAAGGAAGGCGGTCTTTCCAGACGTTTGTCTCCGCCCCCCCAATGTCAGTTTTTGCCAGTCATCCCATCCTCCGTCTCTTTGCCTCGCCGCAGCATTTGTGGCGGACGGTGTCGCTGGGCTTGAAAAGCATCTGGCTCAACAAGCTGCGCTCGTTTTTGACCGCTCTGGGAGTCATCTTTGGCGTGGCCTCGGTGGTGGCGATGCTGGCGATCGGCGAGGGCGCGAGTCATGAGGCGCAGGAGCAAATCCGCAGGCTGGGCAGCCAGAACATCATCCTGGAAAGCGTGAAGCCGCCGGACGGGCAGGGGTCCACGGGCGAGACGCGCAGCATGATCATCGAATACGGGCTCACGATGCGCGACATCCAGCAGATCCGCCAGACGGTTCCCGGAGTGAGCGTGGTGGTGCCCAGCCGCATCTTGACGGAGAACATCTGGAATCTGGACCGCAGTGTGGACGGGCAGATCATGGGTGTGCTGCCGGTTTATCCGGAAATGCGCAACCGCCGCGTGTTGCAGGGCCGCTTTTTCACCGACTTGGAGATGAACGAAAAGCTGCCCGTGTGCGTGCTCAATGAGACGGCGGCATCCAAGCTGTTCCCGCTTTCAACACCCACGGGCAAGTCGGTGCGCGTGAAGGGTTACTATTACAAGATCGTGGGCATCCTCGAGGACGAAGGCCAGCGCGTCGGCACGGATGGCGGGCCCTCCAGCAACAACGCCTCCGCCCAGCTCATGCTGCCCTACTCCACGCTCATGGACCAGTATGGCGAGACGTTTTTCCGATTCCGCAGCGGCAGCTTCGAGGCGGAGAAGGTGGAGTTTCATGAGGCGGTCGTGCGCGTGGAGGATGTGAACCAGGTGGAGAGCCGCGCCAATGCCATCCGCCATCTGCTGGCGAAGAACCACAAGAAAGAGGACTGGCGCATCATCGTGCCGGTGGAGCTGCTGCGGCAGGCGGAGCGCACGAAGCAGATCTTCAGCATCGTGCTCGGCAGCATCGCGGCCATCTCGCTGCTGGTGGGCGGCATCGGCATCATGAACATCATGCTCGCCAGCGTCACCGAGCGCACGCGCGAGATTGGCATCCGCCGCGCCATGGGCGCGCGGCAGGCGGACATTGTGCTGCAATTTCTCGTGGAGACCGTGCTGCTCTCCGGAGCGGGCGGCATCATCGGCGTGGTGCTCGGCGTGTCCATCCCGGTGGCGGTGGAGCACTTCGCTGGCGTCACCACGGTGGTGAAAATATGGTCACCCGCGCTGGCCTTCCTCATCTCCGTGCTCACAGGCATCGGCTTCGGCATCTACCCGGCCCGGCGCGCCGCGCGCATGAACCCGGTGGAGGCGCTGCGGCATGAGTGAGGGCGGCTTTATTCGCCGCCTCCCGTCTTTCTCTCAAACTCCCGCCACAGCCTCTCGATGGCCTCCTCGGGGTCTTCGAGCATCATGCCTTCCTTGATCTTGCTGGCGTAGATGCCGAAGGAGAAGGGGCTGACGACGGGCACATCCACCAGATGCCAGTCCAGCCGTGGGGCGCGCTCCAGGAACTCGATGGCACGCGGCAAATCCAGGAAGGTGTGTGTGGACTCGCGGTAGGCCTGCGTGAGCATGGGGTGATCCGGCTCATGCTCGGCGAGCACGCGGAAGAGGATCTCCGCGCTCCACCGCAGGTGCTTGAGGCGCTGCTCTTTGCCGGGGCGGTTGCGCGGGACCATGAAGCCGGTCTGCGCCACACCGCGGAAGTTCCACTTCACCAGCTCGCTCTGCTCCAGGGCGGCGCGCATGTCGCGTTCGGGATCACCGGTGGCGAAGAGCTCCCTCCAGGCATCGAGTTCGAGGTCTTGAAACGACTTCACTGCGAGCAGGAAGCCGTAGTCATCTATCGTGACCAGGGTGTTGCCGCCGACGGCTTCCTTCAGCCGGTGGGAGATGATGCGGCTGAGCGCGTCATTGGCGCTGCGGCCGATGAGGCTGTGGAAGAAAAAATGCACGCGCTCGGTGTCGGCACCTTCTCGGTCCTCCACGAAGCGCTCGATGAGAAAGGTGTCGTCTGTGGGGATGCGTGAGACGCGCAGCTGGTTCCGGCAATGACGCACGATGGCCTCGGCATTGGTCTGGGAGATCTCGAAGCGCTCGATGAGCCAGTCGGTGATGCCTTCCGGTTCATCCATGCGCGCTGCCAGCTCCGTGCGCAGCAGCGCCACCTCGCGCGCCAGGCCGGAGGAGAGCGGCATTTTGTTCGCGTTCCAGGCGGGCACGGTGGGCAGGCGGCCCACGGCATCCTCCACGCGCGCCTCAGCCACACCGGTCTCCATTAAGCGCACAGTGCGCCCGGCCAGCACAAAGATGTCTCCCAGTTTCAGCCGCTTCAAAAAGCCCTCCTCGATCTGCCCCAGCCGCCGTTTGCCGAGCAAAACGCTCACCATGCCCTCGGTGTGGATGACGCCCACATTCGCCAGATACTCGCGCTCGACCTTTTTGTTCGGCACGCCCAGCCGCCCGTCCCGCCAGACGATCTTGCCGAAGTTCTCGCGGTATTGCTTTTCCAGGGAGCGCCCGCCGCCTTCCAGGTAATTCAGCACGCGGTCCAGCTCCGCCTCAGTGAGACTGCGGAAGGGAAATGCCGCGCGCACCGTGGCCAGCACGCTTTCCCGTGTGTGGCCGCCCTCCATGGCCATGCCCACGAGATGCTGCGCCAGCACATCGAGCGGGCACTCCAGCGGGCGCACCGCGTCCAGCCGTGTGGCGCGTGTCATCTCGGCGCAGACGATACATTCCATGAGGTCGTTCACATTCGTGGCGACGAGGATGCCGTGGCTCTCCGTGTGGATGCTGTGCCCGCTGCGGCCGATGCGCTGGAGCGCGCGGCTGATGCCCTTCGGCGTGGAGATCATCACCACGCAGTCCACGCTGCCGATGTCCACGCCGAGTTCGAGGCTGGTGCTGCACACCACGGCGCGCAGCTCGCCGTTCTTCAGCCGGTCCTCCACCTCCAGGCGCACATCGCGGTCCAGGGAGGCGTGGTGCGCCTCGATCTTCTCCGCCAGTTTCGGCAGCGCATTTTTGAGCCGGATGGTGATGCTCTCCGTGCTGCTGCGCGTGTTGCAAAAGAGGATCACATTCCGGCTGCGCTCGACGATGCGCGCGATGTCTTCCATGACCCGCTGCGCCGTGTAGCCGGCGCTGGGGTAAGGATCACGCCGCAGCGGGGAAAGCACCTCCACACGCCTGCGCCGCTCCATGCGCGCCTCGACGATCTCACACGCCCGGCCCGGCCCGACCAGGAACTCCGCCAGCAAAGGCAGCGGCGCGGCCGTGGCCGAGAGGCCGATGCGGGTAGGACAGGCGTCCCGCCTGTCACGGGTGAACCGGGCATTCTGCCCGGTTTCCCCGGCAACGGGCAGGATGCCCGTTGCACATGAGACAGGCAGAATGCCTGACCTGCGCGCCAGCCGCTCCAGGCTGAGCATGAGGTGCGCGCCGCGCTTGTTCTCCGCCAGCGCGTGCAGCTCGTCCACGATGACGAAACGCACGCCGCCCAGCGCCTCCGCCCAGCCCGCCTGCGGCAAAAGGATGGCCAGGCTCTCCGGCGTGGTCAGCAGGATGTGCGGCGGCTGGCGCTTCAGCTTGGCGCGCTCGCTGGCGGTGGTGTCACCCGTGCGGGTGCCGAGGCGCACCACCTCCTCCAGGCCCAGGCCGCGCAGCGCGGGCAGCAAGTTTTTTTGGATGTCATAGGTCAGCGCTCGCAGTGGCGAAACATAGAGGCAATGAACGCGCCCCTCCAGCGTCCCCGCCTCGTGCGCGCGGACGAGGTGATCCAGCACGCCCAGGAAACCCGCCAGCGTCTTGCCACTGCCCGTGGGCGAGGAGAGCAGCACCGAGCGGCCTGCCAGGATGTGCGGCAGCGTCAGCTCCTGCGCCTGAGTCAGCCTGCCAAAAGTCGCGCTGATCCAGTCTTGCAGCCGTGGATGCGGAGACATGATGCCAGCATCATCGGATGAGGTTTGGAGAAATCTTATTTTCGCGCCCGGCACTCCCCACTTTACGCTTGTGCCGTGCTTGGTAACAACGCCGCGATGACACCGGGCGCGAAATGCGAGCGCTTTTGTCACAACGACGAAGATCCCGAGGGCTGCGGTGAATGCGCGGCATGTCACCCAGCGTCCGCTCCAGCGAAGACGATGCGCTCTCCCTGCCGCTCATACCGTGCGAGGACACGACCGGTTTGGCCGGGCTGGATTTCAATGAGCGCGCGGTTTTTGTTTTCCATCCCGCACTCGCGGAACCGCCGTCCCGTTCCGGCCAGGCGCGGCAGATGGGACCAGTCCGGGATGCCGAGCCCGGCGATGACGCTGCCGGGCGGCAGCGGGGTTTCGTCCATGAGCCACACATGCGGGGTCATTTTCAGCAAGTGCGCGTGGTGGCTGGCGCGCAACTCCGCCACCCAGAAGGCGCGCAGCGCGGGCAGGCGGAGCAGGGCCTGCCAGCGCGGATCGGCAAGGGCGGGCGCGGACCCGGAGGTGAGCAGATGGTCTTCGAGGACCAGTTCAAAGACTTCAGGCAGGGTTTCGGAGGCGGTTTCGCGAGGCATCCAGCGTTCGAGAAAGGCGGTCAGGGGCGCGTCCAGCCGGCGCTTGAGGAGACGCAGCCGGAGCAGCCTCATCGCCTGAAGCCAGAGCGCGGTCTCGTGGCCCAGTGAAGGCAGGTCTTTGCGCAGAGGATGGTCTTCCGGCAGGGACATCACTTCCCGGCGGGCAGGCCGGGTATCTTCATCTCATTGTAGTCTTCGGGGATCGTGAAGACGGAATCGTCCACGTTTTCCTCCTTGGCGGAGACGAGTTCGGAGATGTTGGACTTGCCCATGACAGTCATCTCTGACTTGATGACCATGCCGGGGAAGTCAGCGGCCTGCGGGGCGAATGCGGCGGCTGGATTGCCCATTGCCTGCATCATCTTGTCATGGGCCGCGGCCATTTCCTTGTATCCCTTGAAGTCGGCGGCCACCCAAAATTTGCCGCTGCCGATGGGTCCTGACCAGGAGTAGATTTCGCACTCGTAATCACCCACTTTTTCTTTTTGACCGGTGGCCGCGGGTTTGGCTGCGGGCTTGTCTCCGCCGAGAGCGGGGGCGGCCATTGCCATCATGCTTTTCATCTTCTCCGGGTCGAGCTTCATCTTCATCTTCTGCGCGTGCATGATCATGACGATGCCGCCGCTGTCACCGCCATTGGCGATCAGTGTCATCTGTTTGCCCGCGTCGAGGCGGGTCTTATCTCCTTTGATCTGGATTTTCACCTCCTGGACCTGGCCGTCGGTGGTGGATTTCTGAATCATAATCCAGTCGGCGAACGCGGAAGGCACGGCAAGTAACCCGGCGAGGAGGGAAAAAAGGATGGCTTTCATGGCGCGCGGACATTAAGCCGGCCGCGCGCGCGCGGCAATGCCGGAAATCCTCCTGACGGCAGGTCAATGCAGCTCCTCGATGAAGGCCAGGAGGTCGGCCATGTCCTGGGGGGTCATGCCGGCTTCGAGCCCTTCGGGCATGAGGCTCTGGCCGGCGGAGGCGGTGCCCTGGATGGCGGTGCGCTGGAGGCTGACGGTGGCGCCGCCCATCATTTTCAGGGTGAGGCTGCTGGCGTCGTCCTGGGTGATGATGCCGCTGAGGGTCTGGCCTTCCCGGGTGCTGACGGTGTAGGCGATGTATTGGGAGGCGACTTCTTTGTGGGGATCGAGGATGGCTGCGAGCAGTGCGTCACGGCCCTTGGTCTTCACGGTGATCAAGTCGGGGCCGACCTCGATGCCGAGCCCCTGCGCTCGGTGGCAGGCCATGCAGCGGCCGATGTAGTGGTTCTGTCCGGCCTTGGCGTCGCCTTTCAAGCTGAGCGCGGGAGCAAAGGTGCGCGCCACTTCCTCGCGCGAGGGCGGGATCACTGATTTGAGCACTGTGGCGGCATGCCGGGCGATGGTGGCGTTTTTGTGCTTCGCCAATGCCTGCACCTGGGAGGCGGCGAGGTCTTTCGGTTCGGGGCCGCGCCGCTCGCTCATGGCTTCGAGCAGGGCAGTGGCGCCGTCATCCCGCGCGAGCATGGCGGCGAGGGCGGTTTCACGCGCTTTGGGTTTCAAGCCGGACCAGGCGGCGAGCACGGGGGCGTGGGCGGCCTTGCCGAGCAGTTCATTCAGCGCTTTGACCGCCGCGCTCTGAAGCTTCTCCGGTTGATCAGCCTTGATGCAAATCCGCAGGGGCCGCTCTGCCTGCTCCCGCGTGGCAAGCGAAAGCAAATCAACAGCTCCCACTCTTTCGGATTCACTGGCAGAAGTTTTCATCACGGTCGCTGAAGCTTCATTGAAGACCGGCGCCAGTTTGCTGTCTTTGTCGGCTTTGGCGATGGAACTGCCACTGCGCCGCAACCCGGAGGCCAAAGCCTTCAAGCCGCTCTGACGGGATGAAAGCGGGGTGCCAGGATCAGCCAGCAGCTTGATGGCGAAGGCCAGCGCCTTCTCATCCTTCTGCCTGCCGATCATGCTGAGCAGCGCTTCGGTGACTGGATCACTCAAAGCCGGCGCTTCTGAAGCGGCGAGCACCTCCAGGATTCGCATTGGGTCGGTACCCGCGCTACTGAGGATGGCGGCAAGCATGAGCGGGTTGTCTCCATGCCTCTTCAGCATGTCCGCCTGAATGCCGTCCGGTGTCTGTCCGGCAATCGCCGGCAGTCCGTCGTAGAGCTTCTGAATCAGCATGGCGTAGTTGAAGCGCACCCGCGCTGATTCATCCTCGCGAAGCCGATGGGTCGCATAAGTGATCCGTCCGTCTGCACGCATCTGTGAGCCAAGCAGCAGTGCCCGTTCCCTCACCTGGGCTGAAGGATCTTTGACCGCCTGCTCGATGACTCCGGCGTCCTCCGGCTTCAGAGGTGCCAGGGCATTCAACGCATGTATCTTCTCCAGTTCGCTGGAATCACCCGCGAGCCGCGCTTTCAGCATTGGCACCGCCGCCTTGTCCTGTCTCTCATAAAGCAGCCGCTGAGCCGTGTCGCGATGCCAGCCGTTCGTGTGGCTGAGGGTCTTCACCAGTTCCTCAGTGTTCACGCTAGCCAGCGTGACCTTCTGGCCTTTCCTCTCCACGCCTTTGTCCGGGACGATGCGCCAGATGCGGCCGCGGTCGTTGCCGCTGTTGAGGTCGAGGTGTTTTTTGATCTCGTCCGGGATGCTCCAGGGGTGCTCGATGACCTCGCGGTACATGTCGCAGACGTGGAGGCAGCCGTCGGGGGCGTTGGCGAAGTTGACCACGCGCACCCAGGTGTCGTTGCTGGCGGCGAACTCGAAGCCGCGCTCGTCGGCGGGGCGCTCGCCCTCCAGGTTGATGCCGTCTTTGGCGTAACGAATGATTTTGCGGTGAATGAGCTGGCCGCCGGCGTCGCCGCTGAAGCTGTTGTTCACGAACTCTGGCCCGTAGGCGTCGCCGCGATAAATGGTGGTGCCGGTGGCGCCGGTAAAGTAGCCGCTGACACGGCCGCCACCCTCGACACTGCCTTTCACCACACCGGCGATGCGCCAGCGCGTGCGGATGATGCGCCAGGGTTCGTCGGGGCTGATGCGGAAGACCTCGGCGGCTCCGCCATCCACGGCGATGCTGCGGCGGCCCGGTGGCATGTCGTAGAAGGGATTGCGCGCGGCGTAGCGGTCGTCGTAGAGCCAGTATTGGAGGTGGTCGGAGTTCGAGCAGCCGAACTTCCGCCCGTAGTTGTCAAAGCTCATGCCATATTGCGCGCCACCCGCTTCGAGGCCGAACTCATGGGTGAGCGGGTCGAACCAGAAGTCCCTGCCGCCCAGCTCCTGCCCCGAAAGGTCTGGACGCTTGAGGCATGTGACCACGCCGCGGTTGCCGCCGCCGGCGAGGACGTGGACGCGGTTGTCCTGACCCCATTGGAAGCTGTTCATCATGCCCTGGACGTTGATGATTTTCAACCCGGTACCGAAGCCGGTGAAGACTTTCTCGCGCACCTCGGCCTTGCCGTCGCCGTCCTTGTCCTCGAAACGCCAGATGTCCGGCGTAGCGCCGACGTAGAGGCCGCCATTGGCCCAGATGAGGCCGGTGGGCCAGGGCAGGTTGTCGGCGAAGACGGTGCCAGTCTCATAAAAGCCGTCGCCATCCTTGTCTTCGAGCATGGAGACGCGTCCGAGGTGGGGTGTCACGTCGCGCATTTCGGAGTAGTCAATCATCTCGCAGACGAACATGCGCCCGCGCTCGTCGAAGCAGAGGGCGATGGGGTCGCGCACGAGGGGCTCGCAGGCGGCGAGTTCGAGCTTGAAGCCTTTTTTCACCTGCCAGGTGCTGATGGCGTCCTTCGCCTTCACGGCGGGGTAGCGCGGCAGGTCTTTGGCGGGATCCACCATGACCTCGTTGTTCGTGGGGCCGTAGGCTTTGGCATGGGTGGTCCTGGTGACAATGCCGTCCTGCGCGCGCAGGAGGCCGCAAAGCCCGGCGAAACTGACAAAGATCAGGTTGGACGCTTTCATGAGGCGGACAAAACGCGGCTTCGCGGGCCGGGTCATGCGCCGGGATGACAGCTTCCCGTATTTTTATGGCCGGGCGTTCTCAGTTGAGGGAAACAGCGCCGAGCGCGGGCACGACGATTTCATCCCCCTCTTTGAGTTTCTTTTCAGAGGGGAGCTTGTTCATCTCGCGGATTTTCTGCTCGGTGGTGCTGAACATGTTCGCCACTGTGTGGATGTCATCTCCGCGCTCCAGACGATAGGCCACGACGCCACGGCTGGAGTTGCTGGTTTGTCGCGGCGCATCGGGGTAAGCGGGCGCTGTGACCGGCGCAGGCGCGGGGGCTTTTGCGGGGGTTGCGGGGGCCTCCGGCGCGGCGGGTTTCGGCAAAAAGGCGGCGGGCAGAGGAGTGAGGTCGCTGTCGGCGGAGGCGACCATGCTCTGCGCGGCGGGCAGCACCGGAGCCGCAGGGCGGCGAGTGCCGCCGGGAATGACGAGGCGCTGGCCGGGAACGATGATGTTGGGGTTTTTGAGCTTGTTGGCGGAGGCTAGGCTGGCGGTGGGAATGCCGTATTTTTTTGCGATGGCGCCGAGGCTTTCACCACGCCCGACGACATGCACAGCCTTGCTGACAGCCGGAGATGATGCTTTGGGAATGCTTGATGATGGCGCGGACCTGGCTCCCGCCGGGATGCGCAGGCGCTCACCGACGAGAAGTTTGTCCGGATAAACGGCGGGGTTGGCGCGTGCCAGGGCGTCCTGGCTCACGCCATAGCGCTCCGCCAGAATGGAGAAAACCTCGCCGGATTTGACGACATGGATTCCGCTGATCCCGCCGATGGCGGTTTCGACCGGGCGGCTGGTTGGCAAGTCGAGTGTCTGGCCAATGTACAATTCGTCACCGGGGAGGTGGTTCACCGCGCGCAGTGCTGCCGTGGTGGTGCCGTGACGGGCGGCGATCTCCGGGAGCGCGTCGCCTGGGCGCACGACATAAGTCTTGCCAGAAGCGCTGGCAGGAATCCCGGCGACGCCTCCCGGTGAGCGCGCTGCCCCGGCTTCCAGTGAGATGAGGCGCTGATCCTGGCGGATGTCATTTTTTTCCAATTTGGAGACACGGGCTTCGAGGCTGGACCCGGGCGCTTTGGTGGATGGCGCGGGGACGCTTTTGGCGGGAGCTTTCACCAGGGCGGTGCCGGTTTTTTGAGGTGTGCCCTTGGGCGGCGTGCCAAATCCCGGCTGATACTGCCCGGTGGAGGGCGGCATCATCGGGGGAGCTGCGGGTGTTGGCGGCTGATAGGCAGAGCCCGGCTGGCGGTAGGCGGGCTGCTGAATGGCTCCAGGCGGCAGACCGCTGCCAGCCGGAGGAATGTTTTGGGCTGACGCAGAATCACTGAGACAGGCGGCCAAAACGGCAGCGGAGGCATATTGGAACAGAGCGGTGCGCGGAAGTGCAAGCGATGAGTTCATGGTGCCATTTTAATAAATATGGATTTCATAGCAATTTATTTTTCAAAAATTTTAGCTTTTCTTAAATTATTGGGGTTTCGGCCTTCCTGTTGCGTAAGCGACGGCAAGTTTTCAGCCGCCATCTTGCGCCTTGAGCGGTTCCCCGTCATGATCCCACGCCATGAAAAAAATCCTCTCCGACCTGAAAATGGGAAACGCCCTCACCGAAGCCCAAATCCGAGAGGCGGCGGCTTTTCTCACCGATGAGCACGAGTCGGATGAAACAAAGGCCGTTTTTTTGAAGGCACTGGCAGAGAAGGGCGAGACGCCGGCGGAGATCGCGGCCTTTGTTGGGGAGTTTCTGAAACTGGCCGTGGACCCCGGCCTGGACCGCGCCCGGCTGCCGGGACCGATGCTGGACGTGGTGGGCACCGGAGGGGACAAGCTGCATCTTTTCAATGTCTCAACCACGGCCATGTTCATTCTGGCGGGCGGCGGCGTGTGCGTGACGAAGCACGGGAACCGGGGCGTGACCAGCAAGGCGGGCGGCGCGGATGTGCTGGAGGCGCTGGGCATCCGCATTGACCTGCCGGTGGAGCGCGTGGCGCGCGGTATCGAGACCAACGGGCTGGGCTTCTTCTTCGCGCCACTCTATCACCCCGCCTTCAAAGCGGTGGCTGGCGCGCGCAAGATGCTCGCTGCGGAAGGGCGGCGCTCCATTTTTAATCTGCTCGGCCCGCTGCTGAACCCGGCGCGGCCGGATTACCAGCTCATCGGCGTTTTTGACCCGGCGCTGACCCGCGTGTTTGGCGAGATCCTGCTCGCCCTTGGGCGCAAAACCGCGTGGGTGGTGCATGGAAAGGCGGGCCAAGGCGGCATGGACGAGCTTTCCACCCTGGGCCAGACGCAGGTGTGCGCGGTGAGCGGCGGATCGCTGGGCGAAAGTGTGGTGGATCCTGAATCGCTCGGTTTTGCCAAAGCGAAGCTGGAGGACTTGACCGGCGGCGACGCGGCGGAAAACGCGGCCATCATCGAGGGCATCCTCTCCGGCACGGAGAAGGGGCCAAAGCGCGACATCGCCGTGCTCAACGCGGCGGCGGGCTTCGTCATCACCGGCCTGGCAGCCGACCTCGCCGCAGGGTGTGAGCTGGCGCAGACCGTGCTCGACCGCGGCGCCGCGCACGCAAAGATGCGCGCCATGCGGGACTGGTGCTGAGACTCACAAGCGCTCGAACAGGCGCTCCACAGGCACGAGAAAGTCGAAGGCATCGGACTCCTCCAGCGCGGGTGCCAGCGCGCCCGCATAGACCAGCGCCGTGCGCACAGACTGGCCGGGCGGCAGCTTCAGGCGGACCACCTTTTCCATCACCTCGTCAGCCACGCTGGCAGGGATGTTTTGGCGTAACTTCACCTCGATGACATAGAGTGAGCGGCGTGTGCGCAGGAGAAGGTCAATCTGGCAGCCTTTTCGCCGCTGCGTCTGGCGCTGTACATATGGCGCGGCATTCAGCAGGGGCGTATGCGCCAGCTTCAGGCGGGGGAGCAGCGCATCGAGGTTGGCGAGCACAAGGTTCTCCAATTGCAGGCCGAGGATGGACTCCCAGCCCTCCAGGTTTTCGAGCGCGGTGGCGCGGAAGAGGCCTTTCTCAATGCGCTCCCGCTGCGGGTCCACATACTTCAAAAAGAAGCGCAGATAGTTGTCCGAAAGCCGGTGGCGAGCCTCGCGCGGGCGGCTGCGGCCGGTGGCCGGGTCAAAGGGCGCGTCCTTGCGCAGAAAGCCCGCCAGCTCGAGGTCCTCCAAAGCCGCGCCCAGGCTGCCGCCGCGTTCGCGCCCCAGCGCCGTGCTGATCTGGTCCAGCGTGCGCGGCCCCTCCACGAGAGTGCGCACGATCTCGCGGTATGTGCCCGCCTTGCGCGTGAAGAGATCGTGAAAAATGCTGTCAAACTCGCGGAAGAGCATCCCGCCCGGATTGAAGCACCAGTCGTGAATGTTCTCCTCCGCCGTGCGCGCGGGGTCTATCTCCTCCAGGTAGCGCGGCACCCCGCCAGTGACGCTGAGGACGCGCAGCTTGTCCGCCGCGCTGATGCGCGCGCCACGCCGCCCCCAAAACTCCGCGCAGTCCGGCAGCGGCAGCGGCCCCAGCCGGAACTGCCACGCGCAGCGCCCCACGAAGCCGGTGCTGCGCAGGATGTTTTCCTCGATCCAGGAGGACACCGAGCCGCACAGCACGAGCACGAGGTGCGGATGCTTCGAGAAATGCGCGTCCCAGGCCGTCTTCAGGTGCCCGGCAAAGTCGGCGTCCCCCGCGGCCATCCAGGAAATTTCATCGAGCAGCACAACCGCGCTGCCTTGCGGCGGCAGTTGGCTGGCAAGCAACTGCAAGGCGGCCGGCCAGGAGTCCAGCCGCACACGCGGCACCCGTGTCTGCGCCGCCAGGGTTTCCGTGAAAGCATCGAGCTGCTCCTGCCGGCTGATGCCCTCGCGCGGTGCCAGGCCGCTGAAGCTGAGATGATGATCCGCCTCCGTGGCGCACTCGGCGATGAAGCGGCTTTTGCCAATGCGTCGCCGCCCCTGGCAGGTGACCAGGGAAGCCTTCTTTTTTGCCAGGATGCGGCGGAATTCTTCCCGCTCGTGGGCGCGTCCGATGTAACCGCTCATGTCGTTTTCGTGCCTGAATGTTCGTTGCCATTTTTGGCACCAAATCAACATTTTGTCAATTCGGTGCCTTAATATTTATATTATTACTTGGCACCAAATCAACGGTTCGTCATTTTAGTGCCCAAAATATCACGGCCTTTTCAGGCACCAAAATGACATCCCGTACGCCCAGGGAATCACTTGAGCGCCCTTGCCACCCCGCGTATCTGCACGGCCGCTCATGACCGATCTACTGCGCCATCCCCTCTGGCAAGCCGACACTCTGGGCACGCCGCTGCCGGACGATGATTTCGGCGTCAGCGTGTCGCTGCCGCTTTGGCGGCATGTCATCGGTTATGAGGAAAAAGACCCCGACGTGGTCTCGAAATTCCGCTCCGGCTACCCGCGCTTTTGCTGTCCGCCGGCCATTGCGCGGCTCTTTGAGGCGGCAGCGGGAGAGTTGGCGGCGGCGGGAGAGCGCTGTCTGGTCTTCCCGCGCGTGAGCCATGCACGCCGCTGTGTGGAGTTCATTTCGCGAGCGGGCTTCACGGGGCGGGCGGAGACGTGGCTGGGGCTGGGCGCGGCGGTTTTTCCCGAAGCGGCCTATGACAGCGCGCGGCGGTTTTGGCGCTACTGCGGCGAGGTGGTCACCACGCGCCAGGCGGCACACACATTGGGAGAGCAAATTTGCGCGAACTCAGAAGCCGAGGGCCATGAGGCGAATCTCACCCTGCGCCAGCGGCTCGCGGACCTGTCCGGCCAGCCGGTGGAGGATGTCTTCCTTTTCCCCTCCGGCATGGCGGCGAACTACGCCGTGCATCGCATGCTCACCCACGTCTTCCCAGGGCGGAAAACCGTGCAGCTCGACTTTCCGTATGTGGATGTGCTGAAGCTCCAGCAGACCTTCGGCAGCGGCGCGCATTTCCTGCCGCTGGTGCGCGAGGATGAATACGAGGATCTGCGCGCCCTGCTGAAGCGCGAGCCTGTGGCGGGCATTTTCTGCGAGGCGCCGAGCAATCCCATGCTGCGCTGCGTGGACTTCCCCCGGCTGCTGGAAATCCGCGCCGCCACTCAGACGGACGCGCCCGTCATCGTGGACGACACCATCGCCACCGTGGCCCATGCGGAGGCCTTCCGCGTGGCGGATGTCGTAACCACCAGCCTCACGAAGGCCTTCTCCGGCGTTGGCGATGTCATGGCCGGCAGCGTCATCCTCCATGCCGCCTCTCCTCACCATGCCGCCTTTTCCGCCTTCCTCCGCGCTCATGCCGACCACGAGCTTTGGCGCGGAGATGCCGTGGCGCTGGAGCAGAACTCGCGCGACTTCCCCGCCCGCGCCACGCGCATGAGTGACAACGCGCTCGCGCTCGCTGAATACCTCGCCGCGCATCCCAGGGTGGAAAAAGTCTGGCACGCCCGCGAGCAGGGCGGCGCGGGTTACGAGCACATCCGGCGCGCGGACGGCGGTTATGGCTGCCTGTTCTCCTTCCTGCTCAAAGACGCCGCCACCGCCAGCCCGCGCTTTTACGACGCGCTGCGCGTCTGCAAAGGCCCCAGCCTCGGCACCCACTTCACCCTCGTCTGCCCCTACACCCTGCTGGCGCATTACGACGAGCTGGACTGGGCCGAGACCTGCGGCGTGCCGCGCCATCTCCTGCGCGTCTCCGCCGGTCTCGAAGACAAGGCCGACCTCATCGCCCGCTTCGATGAGGCGCTCGACCTCTGAGCGCATTTTTCCTCCCGCACCACACTGGCAGCCGTTATCTCATGGCCCATGCCCGAGCCTGTTTTAGCCGCCATTGACCTGCATCGTTCCTACGCCCTCGATGGCGAATCTGTCCCCGCGCTGCGAGGCGTGTCCCTGGAGGTGGCGGCGGGGGATTTCATCGCCGTCACGGGGCCTTCGGGCTGCGGGAAATCCACCCTGCTCCAGCTCTGCGGCGTCATGGACCGCGCGGATGCCGGCACGCTGCGGCTGGACGGGCGGGATGTGTCCGCGCTCTCCGACAACGCCCTTACCCGCCTGCGGCGCGACCGCATCGGCTTCGTCTTCCAGTTCTTCAATCTCCTGCCCACGCTCTCCCTGCTGGAAAACATCGCCATGCCTCTGCTGCTGGCGCGGCAGCCGGAAAAGGCGGCGTTTGAAAAAGCCCGCGTGCTGGCCGAGCGCGTCGGCATCGCCCACCGGCTGGCGCATTTCCCTGCCCAGGTCTCCGGCGGCGAGGCCCAGCGCGCCGCCCTGGCGCGCGCCGTGGTGCACGAGCCCGCGCTGCTCATCGCCGACGAGCCCACCGGCAGCCTCGACAGCGAAAACGGCCGCAACGTGCTCGATCTCTTCCGCACCCTGAACCGCGACCTCCGCATCGCCATCCTGCTCGCCACCCACGACCCCACCGTCGCCGCCGCCGCCCAGCGCCAAGTGCGCATGAAAGACGGCCGCATTGTGTGACCGGCTGCCCGAAATTCCGCACTCCGCATTCCCCATTCCAAAATCCCCGTGCTCCTCCCCCGCCTCATCCTGCGCCCTCTCTTCAAAGAGCCGGGCCGCACCCTGCTGACCGTGCTCGGCGTCACGCTCGGGGTGGCGGTGATGCTGGGCATCCAGCTCGCGAACCGCGGCTCGCTCGGCGGGTTCGCCGCCGCGCTGGATGCCGTCTCTGGAAAGGCCGCTCTGGAGATCACCAGCCCGCCGCTCGGTGTGGATGAGCGCCTGCTGGCGGACATGGCCTGGCTGCGCGAATACGGCACCGCCGCGCCCGTGGTGGAGGCCGATGTGCTGGCCGTGGCCGGCGCGCGCCAGGAGATGCTGCGCGTCATCGGCGTGGACGCGCTGCGCGACCCCGCCCTGCGCGACTACGCGCTGCAGGACACCCAGACCGCCACCGGCATGGACCTCATGCGCTTCCTCGGCCAGCCGGACACACTGCTGCTCACGCGCGGCTTTGCCGAAAAGCACGGCCTGAAGACCGGCGACAAAATCACCCTGCTCGTGGGCGACCGCCGCCGCGTGTGCGAGGTCAGCGCCATCCTCGGCGGCGGGGAAAAAACCGCCCTCTCCGCCCAGGCGCTCGCCGTCATGGACATCGCGAACGCCCAGCTCGTGCTCGACAAAGCGGGGCGGCTGGACCGCATCGAGCTGCGCCTGCGCGCCGGGCTGGATGTGGCGCAGGCCGAGCAGGACGTGCGCGCCCGCCTGCCGGAGGGGCTCACCCTCAGCCGCCCGCAGCGGCGCACCGCAGCGGTGGAGAAAATGCTCGCCGCCTTTCATTTCAATCTCACCATGCTCTCCGGCATCGCCCTGCTGGTGGGGCTGTTTTTGATCCACAACACCCTCTCCGTGGCCGTCATGACCCGGCGGCGGGAGATCGGCATGTGGCGCACGCTGGGAATGACACGCGGGCAGGTGATGCGGCTCTTCCTGGCCGAGGCGCTGCTGCTCAGCGTGGCGGGCGCTCTGCTCGGCGTGCCGCTGGCAAAGGCGCTGGCGGCGGGGGCCATCGCGCTCACCTCCACCACGGTGGACACGCTTTATGTGGCCACCGCCGCGCGTGTGCCGGAGTTGGAGGCATGGCATTGGCTGGCCGCCCTGGGCATCGCCGTGCCGCTGGCGCTCTTCGCCGCCGCCATGCCCGCGCGGGAGGCGGCGCGCGTGGCACCCGTGGAGGCCATGCGCGATGTTGGAGTTCAAGCTTTAGCTTGTTCCGGAAAGGCTCCCGCTGCGGAGTCCACTCCCGTGGCGCCTAAAGGCTTCACTCCAACGGTGGCGCCTGAAGGCTTCACTCCAACGCTAACTCTCACACCGACGGGGTGGCGCATTCTCCTGGTGCTGCTGCTGGCGGTGGCCGGGTATGCGGCGGCTCTGCGACCGGCGGTGAATGGGCTGCCGCTCTGGGGCTATGGCACCTGCCTCTGCGCCATCGCCGCCATGGCGCTGGGGGTGCGGCCGGTGCTGGCGGGCACGGCGCGGATGCTGCGCGGCACGCTGGGGCGGGTGTTCGGCATTGAGGGGCGGCTGGCGGCCTCGCAGATCCGCGCGTCCACGCGGCGGCTCTCCGTTTCCGTGGCGGCGCTGGCGGTGAGCCTGGCGCTGACGGTGGCCATCGCCGTCATGGTGGGCAGCTTCCGCCAGACGGTGCTGCTGTGGGTGGATCAAAGCATGGGCGCGGACCTGTATGTGCGCCCCGGCACCCCCGCGCGCAGCCAGGGCGCGCCCACGCTTTCCCAGCAGACGCTGGATTTGCTGACCGGCCACCCCGCCGTGGCCGCGGCGGATGGCTACCGCGCCCTGGACCTGCCCTACCAGGGGCGCATCGTGAAGCTCGGCACGGGCGACTTCGCCGTGCAGGTGGAGCACGGGCGCATGGTCTTCAAGACGCCCGGCGACCCGAAGGCGCTGCTCCAGCGCGCGCGGGAAAAGGGGCAGGTCTTCATCTCCGAGAGCTTCGCCCTGCGCTTCGGCGTGCGGGAGGGCGGCAGCGTGGAGCTGGCCACGCCGCAGGGGCCGCGCACCTTCACCGTGGCCGGGCAGTTTTATGATTACTCCAGCGATGGCGGCACCCTGACCCTGGACCAGGCCCTGTTTGAGAAACACTTCGGCGCCAGCCGCCCCACGCACCTGGCCCTGTACTTGAAGCCGGGCTCCGACGCCGGGGCCGTGCGGGAGGAAATGCTCGCCTCCCTGGACGGGCGCGGCTTTGTCTCCGTGTTCACCAATGCCGGCCTGCGCGCCGAGGTGCTGCGCATCTTTGACGGCACCTTCGCCATCACCTGGGCGCTGGAGATCATCGCCGTGCTCGTGGCCATGGCGGGCGTGGCCGCCACCATGCTCACGCTCGTGCTGGAGCGGCGGGAGGAGCTGCGGCTGCTGCGCCTGGCGGGCGCGGAGGCCGGGCAGGTGCGGCGCACCATTTTGATCGAGTCCGGCCTCATCGGCGCCGTCAGCCAGGCGCTCGGGCTCGTGGTCGGCGCGCTGCTCTCCCTGGTGCTCATCCATGTCATCAATCCGCAGAGCTTCGGCTGGAGCATCCAATTTCACACCCCCTGGGCCTTTCTGCTCGGCTCCACCGTGCTGACCGTGCTCTGCACCATGCTCGCCGGCCTCTGGCCCGCCCGCCGCGCGGTGAAAAAGCTGGCCCTGGGCGGCATGGCGGTGCTTTTGCTCTCAGGAAATGCGCAAGCCGCCAGCACGCCCGCGCCGATGTCAAATCGTGCCGTTTGGGAGCCACTTGGGACAAAGCCAACGTCGTTTGTGACGGCTAAAGAGCCGTTTGAGACGTGTCAGAAACCGTTTGGTAC
>DDQZ01000070.1:131878-155232 GCA_002343505.1 Verrucomicrobiaceae bacterium UBA2429
AGCCTTTGTGACGTGTCAGAAACCATTTGGTACGCATCAGAAACTGTTTGGTACGGGTTCTGAGCCGCGCCAAAACCTCCAGGAATCGCCCCCGGAGGCTGCACCGGCTCCCGATAGTGGCTTTGAGCAGGCGGGGGGTGGCCCGGCCGCGCCACCTGCCGCGCCACCTGCCGCCCCACCCTGGCAGCCCGCCCAGCCCGGTTACCGCTACGAATTCCCGCGCGACCACGCGCAGCACCCGCGGCACAAGATCGAGTGGTGGTATTTCACCGGGAACCTCGACACGCGGGAGGGGCGGCGCTTTGGCTACCAACTCACCTTTTTCCGCATCGGCGCCGTCACCCAGCCCGCCGTGCAGTCCCCCTGGGCGCTGCGGGATGTGTGGATGGCCCACCTGGCCGTGACGGATGCGCAGGGCCGCGCCTATCACCACGCCGACCGCTTGAACCGCGCCGGCCCCGGCCTCGCCGGCTCCACGCAGGAGCGCGTGTGGAATGAGGACTGGCAGTGCCTCTTCGAGCCCGGCGGCATGAGGCTGCGCGCGGCGGAGTGCGACTTCGGCCTCGAACTCGAGCTGGAGAAGGGCAAGCCGCCCGTCTTCCACGGCAGCCAGGGCATCAGCCAAAAAGGCCCCACCCCCGGCAATGCCAGCCATTATTACTCCTTCACCCGCCTGCCCACACGCGGCAGCGTGACGGTGGACGGCGCGCGCCACGAGGTGGCCGGCCTGAGCTGGATGGACCACGAATTCGGCAGCAGCTTCCTGGAAAAAGGCACCACCGGGTGGGACTGGTTCAGCGCGCAGCTCGACGATGGCAGCGAGCTGATGCTCTTCCAACTGCGCGGCGAAAACGGCGGCGCCACCACCGGCAGCGCGGGCACATTCATCCATCCCGACGGCAGCGCCGAGGCCCTGGCCGCGGACGATCTGCGCCTCACCCCCGGCCAGGTGTGGCGCTCCCCCGCCGGCGCGCGCTACCCCACCGGCTGGAGCCTGGAAGTGCCGCGCCTGGCCCTGCGCCTGGAGGCAGCCGCCGTCCTGCCCCAGCAGGAATTCCAAGCCGCCGCCACCCCCGGCCTGGGCTACTGGGAGGGCGCGGTGGATTATCGGGGCACCCGCGCGGGCAAAGCCGTGCGCGGCCGCGGCTACCTGGAGATGACCGGCTACTCCGGCCGCTCCATGAGCCTGTGGTTCGGCGGTGACGGTGAATGAGACGGCGTCAAGCAGCGGTAAAAGACTGCCGGGAGGCACAAAAGCACCACTTTCCAGCATCGGGCGAAAAGAAAGGTTGCCTGAAGCGCGGCGTTTTTGTTAGCCTGCCATTTTCCGCGACGTGCGGAGATGATCCGCGCCTCTGAACCCAAACCTCGTTTCCTTATGAACCCGACAAACACCAGCCGCCGCGCCTTCATGCGCGGCACCCTCGCCGGCGCCGCCGGTCTCGCCACCCTGCCCGCCTGGGCCAAACCCATCGGAGCCAACGGCGACGTGCGCGTCGCCGTCATCGGCTTCAAGTCCCGCGGCAACGGCCACATCAGCAGCCTGCTGAAAATCCCCGGCGTCCGCCTCGCGGCCCTCTGCGACGTGGACAGCGAAGTGATGGACAAAAAAGTCGCCGAACTGGCGAAGAAGGACATCAAGGTCAAGCAGTACAAGGATTTCCGCGAATGCTGCGCCGACCCGGACATTGACGCCATCACCATCGCCACGCCGAACCACAGCCACACCCTGATCGCGCTGACCGGCCTGGCCAATGGCAAACATGTGTACGTCGAAAAACCTGTCTCCCACAACATCTGGGAAGGCCGCAAACTCGTCGAAGCCGCCGCTATCGCCGCCAAGAAGGGCTTGGTGACCCAGCACGGTATGCAGCGCCGCTCCGACCTCGGCTGGGCCGCCGCCATGGAGTGGGTCAAGGCCGGCCACATCGGCAAAGTGACCCTGAGCCGCGGCATCAACTTCAAAGCCCGCCAGAGCATCGGCAAAGTGGACGCCCCGGTGGCCCCGCCCGCCACCGTGGACTACAAGCTCTGGTCCGCGCCGCGCACCGAGCTGCCCGTGAACCGCGCCAAATTCCACTATGACTGGCACTGGCAGTGGGCCTACGGCAACGGCGACATCGGCAACCAGGGGCCGCACCAGCTCGACGTGGCCCGCTGGGCGCTCGGCAACCCCGACAAGCTGCCCGTGCGCCTCATGAGCTTCGGCGGACGCTGGGGCTATGATGACGACGGCCAGACCGCCAACAACCAGATGGCCTACTACGACTACCCCGGCAACGCCCCGCTGCTCTTTGACAACCGCGGCCTGCCCATGAAGGACATGAACTGGACGAAGGGCTTCGAGCCCGTCTTCCGCATCGGCAAGACCTCCGCCCCGCGCATCGGCAACGTCATCCACTGCGAGGGCGGTTTCGTGGCCGAGTCCAAGGCCTATGACAACGACGGCAAGGCCATCGAGAAGTTCGACAACTTCCAGGACGGCCCCGACCACATGCTGAACTTCATCGAGTCCGTCCGCGCCGGCAAGATCACCAAGGACGTGCTGCATGTGGCCCACGGCCACCACGCCGCCGCCCTGGCCCACCTGGCCAACGTCTCCTACCGCCTTGGCAAGAAACTGGGCACCAGCGAAGTCAAAGAGCGCCTCAGCGCCAGCAAGCCCGCGCAGGAAACTCTCTCCGACTTCTTCGCCAACCTCGAAGCCAACCAGGTGGATCTCTCCAAAGACCTGCCCGCTGTCGGCCCCTGGCTCGAATTCGACCCTGAGAGCGAGAAGTTCGTGGGCGAGTTCGCCGACGAGGCGAACAAGATCGCCATGGAGGAATACGCCAGCGGCTTCGAGCTGCCGGTCATCTCCTGATCCGGCTGCCAAGGCCCTCCCATCCCTCAACCCGCGCCACCCCGCCGTGGCGCGGGTATTTTTTTGTCGCCGCCGCGCGCGCATCTTTTTCCGGGACGGCTGCACAATTTCTTTCGCCGCCGCGTTTTGTGCATCCACCTTTTCATCCCATGAGCCAAAACAACCGTCGTTCCTTCCTCAAAACCGCCGCCGGCGCCGTCAGCGCGCCGTTCATCCTGCCTTCCCGCGTGTGGTCGGCGGAAACAGCGCCCAACTCCCGCGTCAATCTCGGCTTCATCGGCATGGGCAAGATGAACAGCGGTCACCTGGGCAACTTCCTCGGACGCGAAAACTGCCAGGTCGTGGCCGTCTGTGATGTGGACACCACCCGCCGCGAGCATGCAAAGGGCCGCGTGGACGAGGCCTACGGTAAAAAAGCCGGGGGCGCCTTCAAAGGCTGCGCCGCCTACAGCGACTTCCGCGAGCTGCTGGCGCGCAAGGACATTGACGCCGTCGTCGTCGCCACGCCCGACCACTGGCACGCCTACATCGGCATCGCCGCAGTGAAGGCGGGGAAGGACGTGTATGGCGAGAAGCCGCTCACCCACAATGTCCACGAGGCGCTCATGCTCACCAAGGCCGTGCGCGACTCGGGCCGCATCTTCCAGACCGGCTCCCAGCAACGCTCCAGCAAGGAATTCCGCGTCGCCTGCGAACTGGTGCGCAATGGTGTCATCGGCCAGATCAAAACCATCACCACCTCCTTTGGCGACCCCGCCGGCCCCTACAACCTGGGCGAGGAACCCGCCGAGCCCGGCCTGGACTGGGACATGTGGTGCGGCCCCGGTCCGCTCAAGCCCTACAACAGCATCCTCAGCCCGCGCGGAGTCCACAACCACTTCCCCGCCTGGCGCATGACGCGCGAGTTCGGCGGCGGCATGATCACCGACTGGGGCGCGCATCACATTGACATCGCCCAGTGGGGCCTCGGCGTGGACGACAGCGGCCCGGTCGAAGTGCGCGCACCGCAGGGCGGCGCAGATGCCAAGCGCGGCGCGCAGCTCGTTTATGCGAACGGAGTCGTGCTCACCCACGGAGAGGGCAAGGGCGTCTCCTTCTACGGCACCGAGGGCGAGGTGCATGTGAACCGCGGCAAGTTCGAACTCTGGCTCGGCGGCAGGAAGGTGCATGGCTTTTATGACCGGGAGCAGGACAAGGGCACCTCCCTCGACCGCGAGGTGGTGCTCAGCGAGCGCGAGTATTTGAAGGACGCCAAAGTGAGGCTCTACGAAAGCAAAAACCACCATGACGACTGGCTCAACAGCATCCAGACCCGCAAACCGCCGATCTGCGATGTGGCCATCGGAGCCACCACCGTGATCTCCTGCCACCTGATGAACATGGCCTACTGGCACGGCGCCAATTTCAAATGGAACCCCTCCGAGCGCGCCTTCGCCGAGGGCGGTGATCCCAAATGGCTCACCCGCGACTACCGCGGCGGCTGGGCGGTGTGATCCCGCAAGTTGAATCCCAATGCGCGAAGTCCGCACGCCGGGCTTCGCGCTTTTTTTCATCACGGGGCTCCGCGGCAAGACTGCTCGCGCGCGGCAGCGCCGCCTCAGCTCATCCGCAGGACGAGGCGCAGGGCATCGAGGCGGAGCCGGGCGGAGCCGAGCGCTTTTTCGAGAAGGGCCATGTGGCTTCTCATGGCCTCGATTTCCTCCGGACGGACGTGGTCGTTGATCTGGGCCAGGTCTTCGAGTCGCTCAATCTCGGCCTGGAGCTGCGCGCGCATGGACGACACGGCCGCCTCGACGAGCGCTTCCATTTCCGCCTTGGCGATCTTGCGCGACTTGGACAGCATGGCGGGGAAGATTTTGCGCTTGATGCTGGGATTTTCAAAAAGGCGCGAGGGGCTGCCTTTCTCGATCCTGGCATGCATGAAGGCGGCGTCATCGCGCCGGTCCTTCTTCGCATGGTCCACAACCACGCGCAGCGGGCCGGGTGAAAGGAAACGGTCCACATGCAGCTCCGGCGGGGCGATGCACTCGACGACGAAATGCGTCTCGAGCATGAGGCCCTCGGAACCGGAGCCGCGCCAGAGTCCGAAGCTGCTGTTGCCGCCCTCGGCGCCGAGCAGGAGATCGAGCGCGCCGCGCACCATGGGGTGGTCGGGGGTCAGGAAGCCGGTGTTCTCGCGGGAAAGGGCCCGCGCGCGGTCGAAGGTGACGGTCAGGCCGTCGTCGGGGAGCGCGGGAAAGGCGTCGGTGGTGAGGTTGCCGGGCAGGAGGAAGTAGGAGCGGTTGCCCAGCTCCTCGACATGCATGCCGAAGTGGTCCACAAGCCGGATGAAGAACTCCTCGAACTCGGTGTCACGGTCCTGGGCGCGGATGTCGTCAATGACCTGTGCGGCTTTTTCAGGCTTGCAGGAGTTCAGTTCGAGCAGGCGGTCATGGCCGCGCTCGAGTTTTTTTGCGACGGTTTTGCGCAGCTCGCTGGATTGATGGATGAAGGCCTCCAGGCGCTCCGGTTCGGGCGCGGCCAGGAGCGCGTCCAGCTCCGGGCGCAGGGCGTGGAGGATCTCGGTGGCGCCGTGGAGATTGGCCTCCAAGGCATGCAGGCCCTCGTGATACCAGCGCGCCAGCACTTCCTCCGGGCCGCCCTGGATGCAGGGCGCATGGATGTGGATGGTGCTGCTCTGGCCGATGCGGTCCAGGCGGCCGATGCGCTGCTCGAGCAGTTCGGGATCGTCCGGCAGATCAAAAAGAACGAGGTGATGGGCGAACTGGAAATTGCGCCCCTCGCTGCCGATCTCGGAGGAGATCAAAACGCGCGCTCCCTCCTCCTCGGCGAACCATGCGGCCTGGCGGTCGCGCTGGAGCAGGGTAAGCCCCTCGTGGAAGACGGCGGCGTTGAGGTTGACCTCATGGAGCAGTTTTTCGTGGATCTCGACGGCCAGGTCGCGGCTGCGGCAAATGAGGAGGACCTTGTCACCGCCCAGCTTCTTGAGCAGTCCGGCCAGCCATTTGACCTTGGCGTCGAGCGGATCGTCCGCAGCCTCCAGTGGGATGATTTTGGCGGAGCGCTGGGGGAAGCCGCTGAGGGCGGCGCGGCTGTTTCGAAACATGACCCGGCCGGTGCCGAACTCGTCGAGAAGGGATGAGACAAGCTTTTCCCGGGCGCCCTCGGTGCCGGCCTTCATGGCGTCGAGATGCTCCTGGAGGTGGGGTGACTTTTTGATGAAGAGCGCCGAGTCGGCGGCGGTTGGGGATTTTCCGGCCAGAAGGCGGTCGAGCGCGCGGGCCACTTCCTCGTAGTGGAGGGTTTCCTCGAGGAACTGGCCGAGATCGGCGTAGCGGCTGGGGTCCAGGAGGCGCAGGCGGGCGAAGTGCCCCTCGGGTCCAAGCTGCTGCGGAGTGGCGGTGAGGAGCAGGAGGCCGGGGGTTTTTTCGGCCAGGCTTTGCACCAGGGTGTAAGCGGGGCTGGCGCGCTCCGGAGTCCACTCCAGGTGGTGCGCCTCGTCCACGATGAGGAGGTCCCAACCCGCCTCGGCGGCCTGGCGCGCGCGCTCCGGCGAGCCGGCGAGGAAGGCGGTGCTGCAGAGCACGAGCTGGCTGTCGAGGAAGGGGTTGCCGTTTTCCTCGTTGGTCTCGATGGAGTCGCAGCGCATCTCGTCAAAGATGGCGAAGAGCAGGTGGAAGCGGCGGAAGAGCTCGACGAACCACTGGTTCACGAGCGGCTCGGGCACGAGGATGAGCACGCGCTCCGCGCGGCCGGTGAGATGAAGCCGGTGCAGGATGAGGGAGGCCTCGATCGTCTTGCCCAGGCCGACCTCGTCGGCGAGCAGGACGCGCGGGACGAGGCGGCTGGAAACCTCGGAGGCGATGTACATCTGGTGCGGCAGCAGGTCCACACGCCCGCCGCAGAAGCCGCGCACGGTGGAACGGCGCAGGGCGGCGCGGCGCTTGAGAGCCTCGACGCGCAGATCGAAGTCACGCGGCTCGTCCACCTGGCCGGCCAGGAGGCGGTCCTCGGGTTTGCTGAAGCTGATGGTGTCGGAAAGCTCGGCCTCGCTGACCTGGCGGCTCGCGCCAAGATAGAAAAGCATGCCTTTGCGCTCCTCGACGGACTCGACTTCGAGGGACTGGCCTTCGTGGGTCTTGATCGTGTCCCCCTCCTGGAAGCGCACGCGGCGCAGGGGCGCGGTTTTGATGGCGTACTGGCGGTGCTCGTTGGCGGCGGGGAAGTAGATTTCCACCCGGCCGAATTCGGCCTTCATCACCACGCCAAGGCCGAGCTCTGGCTCGCTGTCGCTGACCCAGCGTTGTCCGGGAAGGGCTTGTTCCATTGCTAAAAGAGGGCCGCGAGCATAGGGCCGCTGCGGGGGCGCGCAAGCGCGTGTTGCGTTTCCGCGCCGCCTTTGCGGTTTTTTCCGCGCGCGCCCGGCCAAAGAGACGTTGTGAGCGGATCGTGGCCGTGTTGATTGCCGGCATGGAAAAGCAGGCGCTCATCCTTGGCGGCGGTGTCTTCGGCCTGGCCGCGGCGCTGGAACTGCGGACACGAGGCTGGCGCGTCGTTTTGCTCGACGCGGGAGGCATTCCGCACCCGGACGCGGCCTCGACGGACATCAGCAAAGTGGTGCGCATGGATTATGGCGCGGACCCGCTTTACACGGCGATGGGAGAGGCCGCGATCCGGCGCTGGCGCGAGTGGAACGCGCGCTGGGGAGAGGACTTGTTTCATGAGGACGGGTTTCTGGTCATGACGCGCCGGCCGATGACGCCGGGCTCGTTCGAGCATGACAGCCATGCCTTTCTGACCGCGCGCGGGCATCCGCTGCGGAGAGTGGGCGCGGAAACACTGCGCCGCGCGCATCCAAAGTGGAATGCCGGCGCCTTCGCTGACGGCTACTTCAACCCGCAGGGCGGCTGGGCGGAGAGCGGGCGGGTGGTGGCGCGGCTGAAACTGGACGCGCTGGCCGCTGGAGTGGAAATCCACGAGCACCGCCCCTTCCACCGCTGGCTCGAGGAGGGCGGGCGCGTCCGCGGCGTGATGGACGCGCATGGCGCGGAATGGCGCGCGGATGTGGTGGTGTCCGCGCTGGGAGCATGGACGCCGGAGCACCTGCCCTGGCTGGCGGACCGGCTCCATGCCACGGCGCAAAGCGTGTTTCATTTCCTCCCGCAGAATGCCGCGGAATGGCGCGCCCCGGCTTTCCCCGTTTGGGCGGCGGACATCGGCACGACGGGCTGGTATGGATTCCCCGCCAATGCGAACGGTGTGGTCAAGGTGGCCAACCATGGCCCGGGCCGGCGTGTGCGCGCCTCGGACGCGAGAATGATGCCGGATGGCGAGGAGGAGCGCTTCCGCGCCTTTCTACGCGCCACCTTTCCCGCGCTGGCGGACGCGCCTGTTGCTGCCTCGCGAGTCTGTCTGTATGGAGACAGTTTCGACGGACACTTTTTCCTGGATCATGATCCGGAGCATCCGGGACTGTTCGTGGCGACTGGGGATTCGGGTCATGCCTTCAAATTCACCCCGGTGCTCGGCCCCCTCATCGCCGACGCGGTGGAGGGAAGGCCAAACCCGTGGCTGGAGCGTTTCCGCTGGCGCGGTCTTGGCGGCACGGATGGCGAGAAGGCTCGGGCTGGCGGGAACAAATAAAACGGCATCGCGTTGGAACGATGCCGTTTTGAGTTGGATCCAAATTGATCTGCTTTACGGCTCGATAAGCACCATGCCGGACTCGATGGGGGATGTGGTGGGCGTCGTGGGCGGATTGACGGCATCGGTCGGCAAGTTGGGCAGGAGGAAGTAACCCACGCCGATGTATTCCGCCCCGTCACGGATGAGGATGCCTTGATAAGCGGCGGTGCGCTTGACGGGGTTGGGCTTGCCATTGGGCACCGGGTTGCCGTCCTGGAGGCCGATGGAGCCGCCGAAAAGGCCCGTCTTGGGCGCGATGGGCTTGGGCTTGTTCGTGTCGGGCAGTGCGGGGCCGGCCACGGTGATGAGCTTGTTCTTGGCGTCAATGCGCAGGGTCATGTCCACCCGGCTGGTCTGGCCGGGCGGCCCGTCAAACGTGGTGCCGATGCCGCCTTCGAGGAAGCTCATCGTGACCTGGCTGTCCGGGGCCAGGTTCATGACCACGTTGCCGGCATCAGGCAATGAGTAGCGCCCGCCCATGATGCTCATGGGCTGCAATGCGAAGCCGGCTCTGAACACCCGATGCTTGAGATTGGTGTTCTCGGGCCGCAGCCAGTCGGCATCCCCCATCAAAGGCCGGTCCTGCGGTGTGGCGCCGCCGGTGGTGCTGATGACGGGCACGCCGAGCAGGGAGCCGGCGGCGGGTTTGTAGAAGGTCTGGAAGACGAGGATTTGCCCGGCTGGTCCGGAGATGCCCGCCGTGGTGAGGGACTCGCCGTCGGGGGTTTTTCCAGCGAGCTTGTATTTGCCATCGGCGGCCAGTGTGAAGGAGGCATAACCCGCGCCCTGCGGGACGGAGGCGTCGCCAAGAGCCGTGTCATTTTCCGGAATGGCGAGGCCGAAGGTGTAATAGCCTTGGAAATCCGAGGCGGCGGCGCCGGCTTTCGGATTCCACTTCTGCCACCAGCCGTCAATGTCCGCAGTGCCGGTGCCGTCGGTCACGGTGCCTGTGACAAAACGCTCGCCGTTGATGTCGGGGTCGCCGTCCTCGTCGAGCAGCGGCATGTCGAGTTCGAGGATCAGCGGCGCGGGACTGTTCTTTTGCGGGATGACGATCTCAAAACCGGGCGGCACGCCCTCGTCCGGGTCGAGTCCGTTGGGGTCGAGCGCGTCAAGGTCCAGCACGCCTTTGATGGCAAACTTCGTCGTGCCCATGAGGAGGCTGCCCGAGTAAGCTCCGAGCGTGGTGATGGTCATGTCGAGCCGGCCGCCGAGGTTGCCATAAAGATCCGGGTCGCGCTCCACCAGGGCGGTGAACGGACCCGCCAGTTTCGCCGGGAAGGCGTGAATGGTCAGAGTGCTGGTGGTCTTGGTGGAGCCGAGTTTGTTCTTGGCCGTCATTTCCACAGGCACACTGGCCACAGCCTTGGTGGGGCGGCCGCTGATGCGTCCAGTTTTGGGGTCCATCTTCAGGCCGGCGGGCAGACCCTTGGCGCTAAAGCTGTCCGGAGCCTCGGTCGGCGGGTCGCCCACCGTGTAGGGCATGTCGAAGATGTAGTTCCCGCCAATGATGCCGTCCGGCATCGTGGTGGTGGCCGGCGACTCCGGCTCGCTGTCATAGACCTGGAGCAAATGCTGGCCGCCCTGCAGGGTGAGCACGCCGAGGGTGACGGTGCAGGCGTAGCTGCCGTGGTCGTTGATGGTGAGGTTGGAGCCGTTGAGCGTCTTGCCGTCGGGTGTCGAAATGAAATTGGCCGGGACCGCTCCGCCGTCGCGCGTCCAGTTGAATAGCAGGTTCGGCCCGGCAGCGAGCACCTTCATCACAGACTTGCCTTTTTCAGGCAGGTTCAGCTTCGGCGGGCTGGCGTTCACCGTCACCACGCCAACTTGGGCGGTGGAGCTGGGGACGAGCGGTCCGGCGGCGTTGGTCACCTCGCAGATGTAGGTGCCGGCGTGGACAAGCGCCGCCTTGGGCAGCACAAGGCTCGCCTTGGTGGCGCCGGGGATCACCTTGCCGTCGCGCTTCCATTGGTAACGCAGCGGCGGGCGGCCTGTGCCCTCGACGAAAAGCGTGAGCGGCTGGCCGACCGCGACGAGCGTGCGCGGCGCGGGCTGGGTGGCAATGGCAGGCTCGGGGCTGACGACGACAATGGGCACGCCGTTGCTGGAAATGGGCGGTCCGCCCGTGCTGACACGCACGCTGTAAGTGCCGGTGCTGGCAAGGGAGAGAGGGTTGATTTGAAATGAAGGCCCGGTGGCTCCGCCGATGGGGCTGCTGCCCCTGTACCACTGGTAGGTCACCGTGCCGCCGCCGGGATTGTTGAAGGTCACGTTAAATGTGACGCTGTCGCCAATGATGAAGTAGGAGTTCGCCGCCGGGGTGCGCGTGGCCATCACATCCGTCAGCGGCGGGAAGACAATGAGGGTCGCTTGAGCGGACTCGATGGGCGCGCCGCCATTGCTGACGAGGCAGCGGTAAACGCCGGCGTCATCCGTGGTGGGGTTCAGCAGCAGCAGGGTGGCCTCATTGCCGTTGGTGACGACATTCTCAAAATCCATCCCCACCAGCTTCTGCCATTGGTAGCTGATGATGCCGGGACCGCTGGCGACCACCGAAAAACTCACCGCCTGGCCCGGACTGACACTGGCAGAGTCCGGCTCTTCAAGAATGGTCAGCACATCAGTGACGACTCGAATCGTTCCGTCCACGGCGAAGTAGGACGTGTTCCATCCCAGGCCCGCGCCAAGCGGCGGCAGATCAAAGGAGATGCCCGTGAAATCCGGCGTCACGCCCGCATCCCAGTCCAGCAGGTCAAAACTCTGCCCCAGCGCGGGAGCGAATCCGCTGATGAGGTCTGCCTTGACCTGCCCCGCGAAAATCACCGCGCCCGCCTGGTCGTTGTCGAGCTTCAACAAGCGCAGCGCGTCATAGGCCGTGCCGCGCGCCGCGCCGCCGATGTCAAAACGCAGCACCGACCCCGCCGCGCCCTGCAAGCCTGCGTAGGCGATGACTTCTTGGACGGTGCCAATGAGGCCGACCGCGAGCGTGGCGCCGGCATCAATTCCGACCATGGGCGCGCTTGTGATTCCAGCCGTGCCCAGGGAGCTCGTCGGAGCCAGCTCAACAGTCACCGTGTCCTTCAATTTGATCCCGGTGGTGAGGTTGCTCAGCACGCTGATCAGTGTGAGCCTGCCGTCGCCGCCGATGGCAAATCCGCTCAAGCCGGCATTGAGCGATCCCGTGAGCAAGCCGGTCAGGGTGGTGTGGTTGTTCACGTTCAGGCGAATGTCACCCATGGTGCCGGTGGCGGCGAAAAGCGTGCTGTCGCCAAGGAAAGTCATCTCCTCGCCAGCCAGCACGGACGGGCTGGCGTCGCGTCCTCCGATGGACAGGCCGATGGCGATGGCCTCGTCGCCAGTCAAAGGCACCGCCGCCTGGAGGGTGCCGTAATTAAAGAAGGACTGCGTGGCTCCCGCCCCCTCCTTGTCATTGATGACCACCACCCCGCCCTCAATGGGTGATGCCTGCTGAATGCCGATGCCCAATTTGTTGAGGCCGGGCTGCGCGCCGCTGATGATCAAAATGCCGCCGCCGGTTTTGATGAGCCTGTTGCTGCCGCCTCCGCCGAGGGAGAGCTGGCCGTCGAGCTGAAGTGTGCCGCCCGTGGCCACCTCGGCAGTGGCGTTCGTGGTGCCAAAATTCAAGTCGTTGGAAACGATGCTCGTGCCGCTCGAGTGGTTCGCGCCAATGGAGGAAAGGGCAAGCTGCACGCCGGTGCTTGCCGCGGCACCCTGGAAGGAAAGCGAGCCAAGCGTCGGACTCGCGCCCGTGAAGTCCAGCGTGCCGGTGCCCGTCACTGAAAGCGCCGAGGTGGCCACCGGGCCGGGCAGCGTGAGCGTGGTGCCCGCGTCAGGGGCCAGGCCGCCGGAGCCGGAGATGGAGCGCTGCGCATTGAACGAGAGGCTCACCGATGTCAGCAGCGAGCCGCCGCTGAGCACGATGTCGTTGTCGGCATTGCCAAGCTGGGCGTCATCCGTGACCGCCAGGATTCCGCCTCCCAGCACCACGTTTCCTGTGAAGCTGTTCGCCGGGTTGGTCAGGCTCAGGATGCCGCCGCCGCGCTTGAGCAGGCCGGTCGCCCCGGTCAGCAGGGAGCTGATCGAGGCGGAGCCGGTGTCCAGCACTTCCACCTTTGGAGTGATGTCGGTGAAATTCAGCGTTCCGCCGGAGAGCGTCACCTGCCCTTCCTCGAATACCAGCGCGCCGAGATCCTGCGTGCCGGCCACCGTGACGGTGAACATGCCGGTGGCATCCGCCCCGGCGGAGAAAATGGCATCGCCACCCGCCTGCCAGGCTGCCGTGGCACCCGTGCCATCCGCAATGCCGCCCCAGAAAGTGTCCACGCCCCAGGTTCCAGTCGGCGTCGGTCCGCCCGCGCCAGCCAGAGCGCCGTTCGCATCCCAATAAAGCAGCGTTGGCGGCGGCGGCACGTTTTCAGCGGTGAAGGTGAAGTCATCAATCGCCATGCCGGCGTCATTGCCGGTGTTGTCCACATCCCTCCAGCGGATGTGCAGCACCTGCCCGGGCTCCCAGCCGCTCAGCGAGGAAAAAAACGCGGGGGAAAGCGTTGCAAAGTTGCCGCCGGCATTGCCATCGCGCGACGAATTGGTCGTGTTCGTCGGGTCAATTTCGACAATGTCGAAGGCGCTGGCCGTGTTCCATTCGCCGAGATCGAGATCGGTGATGCCGCCGCCAAGTTTCCACTCGAAGATCCAGCGCTCCTCGCCCGCATTGTTGCCAGTGCGCCAAAGCTCGCTGCGGAAGCCGATCTTGATGTTGACCCCTTCCAAGGGGCCGCCGGTGTCATTGATGAAGGACACTCCAAAAGCCCCGATAAAGCCGCCGCTGGCCTGCGAGCCGAGCGCGCGGTCTGCAAGCGGGTTCGCGCCCTCGACCCCGTAATTGTAAAGAGTGCCCGCCGTGCCGCCCCCGTTGCTGGCGGTGAAGGCGGGCGTGGTCAGGTTTGTGAGCTCCGTGCCAGGCGCCATCCCGCCCGTCCCAGCAAATTTAAATCCCTTCCATCCATTGGGGAATTCGGTGCCCGGTGTCGTCGTCCCCATCCCGTCAAAATTCTCCGAGTAAGTCATGTTCCCCGTGATCGAGATCGGCCCCGGCGGTGGAGCCGGGTTCACGGTGAGGGAGGCGTTTTGGCTGACCTCGAAGTTGTCCATGCCCGGTCCGGTGACGATGACGTTGTAGTCTCCCGAGTCGGCGATCTGCACGTTGTTGAGCGTGAGGACGGGGTCATTCGGCGCGCCGAGGGAGTCGGTGCCTTTGCGCCAGTTGTAGCTCAGCGGGCCGGTGCCCGTGGCCGCCGCCGTGATCTGCACGGTGGCACCCTCGATGACCGTCTGGCTGGCCGGCGCCGGCTGCTGGGTGATCTGCACCGGCGTGATGACCGTGAGCACCGCGCCCGCGCTGCCCAGCGTGCCGCTGGCGTTGGTGATGTCCACAAAGTAAGTGCCCGCGTCAGCCGGAGACACAGCGCCAATCGTGAGGAAGTTGTCGCTCGTCGGACCGCCCTGGTTCACCGCTCCCTTGCGCCATTGATAGCTAAAGGGGCCGGTGCCGGTGATGATCACCGTGAACGTCACCGGCTGCCCGACGAGCTTTGTCTGCGACTGCGGCTGCGTGGTGATGGTGAAGTCCACATTGCTCTCCGCCTGCACGGAGATGCTGCCATTGGCGGCGAAGCTGTTCGTGTTCCATTCGCGGCCCATCGGCAAGGGAGGCAGGTCAAAGGCGATGCCGGTGAAGTCCGGCGTCACGCTCGCGTCCCAGTCCAGCAGGTCAAAGGTGTCGCCGATCTCCGGCTCGAACGCGCCCACCAACTCCACCTCGATCGTCCCGGCAAAGACCACAGCGCCAGCAGCGCCGTCCGGCTTCGCCAGCACGAGCGCGTCGTAGTCGTCTCCGCGTGCCAGGCCGTCGAGATCGAAGGCAATTTTGGAACCTGCCGCGCCGTCGAGGCCGCCGAAAGCAGTCACCAGGCGTGTCTCGCCTGGTTTGCCGATGACCAGCGTCGTCCCCGCCGCCAGCGAGTGGACGGGAGCCGCCGCGGTCGTCGCACCGAGCGTGGCCGTGTCCAGCTCCACCGTGACCGTGCCGCCAAGTTTGAGCGGCGAGGTGAGAAGCGTGGCCGCGTTGGCAAAAGTCAGCGTGCCCGTGCCGCTGAGGGCCAGGCCGGTGATCGGCCCCGTGCCCCCCTGGGTGAAGGCTCCCGGCAGCGTCACATGATTGTTCACCTCCACCACGATGTCATCGCCCGTGCCTGTCGCACCAAAGAGGGAACTGGCCCCGAGAAACTCCACATCCCCGCCCGTGAAGACCAGGGGCGAGGCCGCGCGCGCGCCGATGCTGATGCCGTTCGGCACCGCATTGCCACCGGTCAATGTGCCGGCGATTTGCAGCGTGCCGGAGTTCAACTGCGCCTGGAAATACTGCGCGCCGGCGGCCACCGTGTCCGTGTCCCGCGTGCCGAGCGCGTCCTTGTTCGTGATGACCAGCGTGCCGCCCACCACCGGACTCGCGCCCACCACACCGAGCTGCACGCCGCACAGGTCCACATTCGCGCCCTCCAGCCGCAGCGTACCCGCGCCTTGTTTGGAAAGCCGCCCCGCCGAGCCGGAGGAAAGTTTCGTCAAAGCCCCGCCCAGCGTGAGCTGCGCGCCCGCGCCCACATTCACCGTCATGTTCGTGGTGCCCGCCGGGGTGAAATCCAGCGGCGCGCTCACCGTCGCCGTGCCGCTGGTCAGCGCGGCGGCGCTCAACCCAGAAGCGGTGATGACGCCGCTCCCCGTCAAGGTGCCCGCCGCCGTGAAGCCCAGCGCGCCCACCGAGCGCGTGACACCGGTCAGATTCACCGTGCCCGTGTCCGCGAGGGTGAGACCCGTCATCGTCACTCCGCCCGCCAGTTCCGCCGTCGTCCCCGCCGCCGGAGCCAGAGTGCCGCCCCCCGTGAAATCACGCCCCGCGCCCAGAGTGAGGCTTTGCGTGGTGGCCAGGGTGCCGAACAGACCGACGTCATTGGTCGCCGCGCCCAGCGCGCCGTCCTCAGCGATGCGCGCCACGCCCGCGTTGATGACCACACTGCCGCTGAAAGTTTTCACACCCGCCAGATTCAAGGCACCCGCGCCATTTTTGATCAATCCGTTGGTGCCCGTGATGTCGGAGGCGATGGTCGCCTGCGGCGCGTCCACGATGACAAAAGGCGTGGAGGAGCCGAGCAAAAGCGCCCCGCCGCTGAGCTGCGCATGGCCCTCCTCGAAATGGATGCCGTTCACATCCTGCGCGCCGGAAAGCGTCACCGTGTATTCCCCCGTGGCATCCGTGCCCGCCGCGAACACCGCCCGCTGCGCCGGCACCCAGGCTCCTGTGGCCGTCTCGCCGTTCAAGTCGGAAGACCAGAAGGCATCCACTCCCCAGGTCCCCGCCGGCGTGGCGCCACCCGCGCCCGCCGTGTTTCCATTGGCGTCCCAGAAAAGCTGCGACACCGGCACCGGCTCCAGCACCAGCACGCGGATGTTGTCGAAAAAGGCGGTCTGAGTGGCGGCCGTTGAACCCTGCCAGTAGCCGCCCAAAAAGCCGAGCGATGTGGCTGTGTGCGTGCCGTTGGTGCCGCTGCCGAGCAGCGTCAGGTCGCCCAGCGCGGGATCGCTGAAGGCCGTCTCGCCGTCCGAGCGCCCATACAGCTCCCAGATGTTGCTGCCCGGACCGTATTGAACGCGCAAACTCATGTAACCCACACCCACATCGGCGAGGGGTGCCGTGGCGGTAATGATGGTGGTCAGCGTGCCTTGCAGTCCGTTCACATAAGCGACAAGACGAACCGGGTCGGTGGCGCCAGACTGGCCCAGAACCACCGCATAACCGCTGCCCTCTGTCGCTGCATTGGCACTGCTGCCCGCCAAAACGAAAGCGACCCCATAGCTGCCTGCGCTAAAGCCCGCCGGGTCGGGTCGGATCTGCCGCATGTTGAACTCCCACGTCACCGCGCCGGGATTGCTCGATAGCGTGGAGTTGTAGGGCAGCCCGAAGCTGGTCGTCGGTGTCGAGGCCAAAACCCAGCCGTTCGCATTGCCTGTGGCGCCGGCGTCATTCGTCAGCTCAAGCTGCGCGTTGTGAATCCGCGCGCCCCAGTCTCCCGCAGTCGAGCGCGTCACCGTCCACACACTCGCGCCGATGACACCGCTGGTGGTGTAAGCGTCACCCTGGCTGGTCTCGAATTTCTCCGTGAAGGCCACCGTTTGCGCCGAGGCGGAAGCCAGCGCCAGCATGAGGGTCGGAACGAGCTTGAAATAAGCGGAGCGTGAGGAGGAGAGGGCGGGCAATTTCATGGCGGCGGCAAGGTTGACAATGTATTTACGCGACATGCTACACGCCAGGAAGGCGCACGGACGGTCAAGGTTGGAAACAAAAACGACACAGACTCCGCCAACCCAGCCAGGATCATGCCAGCATCAAGCGCTGTAATTCTGGTAATTCCGACAGATGACGAAGGTTGAAAAACCGGCCGCAACTTTGCTCCCAACACTTTCCGATGCCTGCAAAGTCGCTCCCCAACCCCGCGTTTGCCTCCGCCCGTTTTTTTTCGCGCCTGTTTTTTCCATTCCCAGACACACGCCGACCTCGCAGCGGCAGCCAACCCATGAAAACCCCATTCCTTTTCCTCCTCCTCGCGCTCGCCCTAACCGCGCGCGCCGCCGACAAGCCGAATTTCATCTTCATCCTGTGCGACGACCTCGGCTACGGCGATGTGGGCTGCCTGAACCCCGAGGGAAAAATCCCCACGCCCAACATGGACCGACTGGCGCGCGAGGGCGTCATCTTCACCGACGCGCACACCTCCTCGTCCGTCTGCACACCCACGCGCTACGGTGTCATGACGGGCCGCTACAACTGGCGCAGCAAACTGCAAAAAGCCGTGCTCGGCGGCCTGAGTCCGCGCCTCATCGAGCAGGGGCGCATGACCGTGGCCTCCATGCTCCAGGGCCAGGGCTACCACACCGCCTGCATCGGCAAATGGCACCTCGGCATGGACTGGGCGCTGCACCCCGGCAAGACCGTCAGCGAACTGACCATCGAAAGCCGCGAGCAGGCCTTCAGCGCCGACTTCACCCGGCCCGCCACCAACGGCCCCAACGCCGTCGGATTTGACCACTACTTCGGCATCAGCGCCTCCCTCGACATGGTGCCCTACTGCTTCATCGAAAACGACCGCGTCACCGCCCAGCCCACCGAGGACCGCGGCCTGCCCATGTTCCACGGCGAGGACAAAGAACGAAACTCCCGCCAAGGACCCGCCGCCCCCGGCTTCACCGGCTACGAAGTCCTCCCCACCCTCACCGATAAAACGGTGGCCTACATCGGCGAAAAAGCCGCCGACGCCAAAGCCGGCAAACCCTTCTTCATCTACCTGCCCTACGCCAGCCCGCACACCCCCATCCTGCCGAACGAGCGCTGGCGCGGCAAAAGCGGACTCAACTCCTACGGCGACTTCGTCATGGAGCAGGACCACGAGATCGGCCGCATCTTAAAAGCCCTCGACGACCACGGCCTCACCGAAAACACCCTCATCGTCTTCACCAGTGACAACGGCTGCTCCCCCCAGGCGCGCTACGACGAGCTGCTCGCCAAAGGCCACAACCCCAGCGGCAAATTCCGCGGCCACAAAGCCGACATCTACGAAGGCGGCCACCGCGTGCCCTTCATCGTGCGCTGGCCCGCCCAGGTGAAAGGCGGCCAGACCACAGCCCAGCTCACCTGCCTCACCGACTTCACCGCCACCGCCGCCGAGATCCTCGGCGTCAAGCTCCCGGACACCGCCGCCGAAGACAGCTACAGCTTCCTGCCCGCCCTCACCGGCGCCGCCAGCGCCAGCCCCGTCCGCCGCAGCGTCATCCACCACAGCATCGGCGGCTACTTCGCCATCCGTGAGGGCAAATGGAAGCTCGCCCTCTGCCCCGGCTCCGGCGGCTGGAGCGAACCCCGCCCCGGCAAGGAGCCCAGGGACGCCCCGCCCGTGCAGCTCTTCGACCTCGAGGCCGACATCGGCGAGACAAACAACGTCGCCGCCGCCAACGAGGACATCGTCAAATGCCTCCAAATGAAGCTGGAGGAAATCGTCGCCAACGGCCGCAGCACCCCCGGCGCCCGCCAGAAAAACGCCGTCCCCGTGGACATCTGGAAAAAGTGAGTGCCTCCGGCGCACCGCACCGCCGTAGGCCGGGTGTGCCCGGCGCTATGGGTATGCTTTCGCCAATCCGTTCCCCCGCCGGACCGCCCGGCTCTTGGCGTGCGGCTCCCACTCCAAACAAGCGCAAAAGCCGGGCGGGCTAAAGCCACACCCGGCCTACGCGCCGCCGCCCGGCTTTTTTGTGCGCGGACGCCCAATCACGACTTGCATCCGCCGGGACATCCAACATCACTCCCCTTCTTCCTCCCAGAACCGCGACCGCCGCCCGTCATGACCTGGAATATTCCCTCCGTCATCCCTCTGCCGGAAAATTTCACAGGCTTTGATCCATCGTCAGCGATTCCGCCGGAAAATTTCACCAGCTACGAGCGCCATCTGCCGCACTGGCGGATACCGGGCGCATGCTATTTCACCACCTTCCGTCTGCGCGACTCCATCCCAAAAGCCGTTCTGGAAAAAATGCGCCGCGAAGATCTGGAATGGAAGCAGCGCCTGGCAAAACCCTCCGCACAGCAGGGAGGCATGCCGTCACCCGTGGAATTCCAGGCTTGGCAGGAATTCAAACGCGCCCGCCTGCGCAAATTGGAACTCCTTCTCGACGAAGGACGTGGCGAGTGTCTTCTGCGCGTGCCCGCATACCGCGAAACCGTCGAGAAAGCCTTGCGGCACTTCGAAGGAGATCGCCACGAAATGCTGGCCTGGACCGTCATGCCCAACCATGTGCACGCGCTTTTGCGACCGCTTCATGAGCACCTCCTGGAAGACTTGTGCGGTTCCTGGAAATGGTTCACGGCCAGCAAGATTCAAGCAGCCTTGCAGCGCGCCGGCCCACTCTGGCAGGAGGAAAACTTCGACCGCATCATCCGGGATGCCGCGCATTATGAGAAAGCCGTCCGCTACATCGCCAACAACCCCGTGAAAGCAAACCTGCCCCCGGGCCAGGCTTCCGCGGGCTTTTGCCAAAGCATCCGCGCCGCCAATGGCTGGCCGTAGGCCGGGTGTGTCCGGCGCTATGGGCATGCTTTCGCCAATCCGTTCCCCCGCCGGACCGCCCGGCTCTTGGCGCGGGAATCTCGCACCCAACGCGCGCATAGCCGGGCGGGCTAAAGCCACACCCGGCCTACCGGCAGCCGCGAAAAACTCGCGCGCATCCACAAAATCCTGGCATCACTGAGCCAATCCTGTTTGGAATGCGTTCATGACCCGGCAAGCCTTTACCAACCGCATATCCAGTTTCCTGGACATGGAAACCGAGCTGGAGATTCCGCCCATCCAACCCTTTCTGGATTTGAAACTGCGGGACGACAAAATCTTCAGATAAAAAAACTGACGTAGCCCTCCCACCATGTCCCCCGTCGGCCACAGCATCACCGGGCTCGCGCTTGCCGCGCTGGCGCTGCCGGTGGCGGGGAAGGCACCGCGCCTGTGGCTGGGCGGCGCGGCCTTCATCGCCCTCGCCAATTTGCCGGACTGGCCGCTGCCGGGGTGGGGGCATGACCGGTATGAGATCAGCCACAGCCTCTTCGTGAATCTGGCCCTCATCACCACGGGCGCGCTCGTCTGGCGCGCCGTGCCCGCGCTGCGCCGGGCCCTGCCCGCGCGCCTCATCCTCCTGGCCGCCTGCGCCTGGCTCAGCCACCTGCTGCTCGACTCCTTCTACAATCACGGCATCGGCCTCGGCATCGGCTGGCCCCTCCTTGAATACCGCCTCAACCTGCCCGTGCCCTTCTTCCGCATCGTGGACACCAGCCTGCCGCTCTGGAACCCGCGGAATCTCAGCGTCTTCGCCATTGAGCTGCTTGCTTATTCGCCCATGCTCGCACTCGCACTTTGGCACCGCCGCGGATGGCGCCGGCCGGCGGCATCAGGGGAGCGCGCAGCTTGACATGCCTTGAGTCATCGGCAGCGATTTCAATACCTTCATTCCCTGCCCTTGAGCAGCGCCAGCTTTTCCTTCAGCCGGTCCACCTCCGCCTCCAACTCGCGAATTTTCTTTTCCAACACGGCTCGGTATTTCTCAGGGTTTCTCTCCTGCAGCCGCTCGATGAGATTGAACAGCAGGGCGGTGCGCCACACGCGCATCCACAGGCCGCGCAGGCGGTAGGCACGCAGCAGCTTCCCCGCCTTGAACATGCGCGCGAAACGAAACAGGCGCAGGAACCGCAGAAAGGCCACCAGCGGCAGCAGGATGATGAGCAGGTTCACCCAATGGCGCAGGCAGTAGGCCGCCTTTTCCGGCGTGGCGGACACCATCCAGATGAACTCCGCCGCGAAGCCCAGCCAGATCAGGCTCGTCAGATAATGCACCGCCTCCGCCAGACGCGGATGATTGTCCAGAGTCTCGCCAAAGCCCAGCTCGGCCACCAGCACTGGCACCACCAGCAGCGTCAGCACGATCATCGGGATGGCCAGCCGCCGCTCCAGCTTCAGGGTCGTGCCTGGACCAGCCGGCTGCCAGCCAAAGCGCGGCACCCAGAGCCAGCCGGGCGGAGTGCTCGTGGCCAGCGTCATGCGCAGCGGCGGCGCGGCGCACACGATCAGCAGCCTTTTGATCCGCGCGCTCCATGCGTCCGGCGCGGAAAAAAGCCCCAGCACAGCCTCCAGGCCGATGACGCCCCACAGCGCGAGCATCGCGCGCGTGAACCAGGCATTGGCCAGAAGCCCCTCCCGCAAAGCCTCGCCGCTGTCCCCGTGCGGAAGCAGCACGCTGAGCTGGGCCGTGAACAGCAGCGCGACTCCCGCCATCAGCGTGTGTCGCGGGCCGCCTTGTGCGGGCGGTTTTTCTGCGGGTGTGGCCGGGCTCATGACGGCTGCCTTTGTGGCATGTTTTCTCCTCCGGCGCAAGATGGCAGGATGCGTCCTCCCCGGCATTGCAAAACGCGCGCCCGCCCCCATCTTGGCGGCCCTTTATGCCCGAACTCGACAAAACCTACACGCCAGCCGAGGTCGAAGCCCGCTGGTATCAGCGCTGGCTCGACGACAAGTGCTTTGAAGCCGATCCCGCCCGCGTCAGCGAGAAGCGCCCGGCTTATTCCATCGTCATCCCGCCGCCGAACGTCACGGGCATCCTCACGCTCGGCCATGTGCTGAACAACACCATCCAGGACATCCTCGCCCGCCGCGCCCGCATGCTGGGGAAGGAAGTCCTCTGGCTGCCCGGCACCGACCACGCCGGCATCGCCACGCAAAACGTCGTCGAAAAGACGCTCAAAAAGCAGGGCGTCATCAAGCACCGCGACGATCTGGGCCGCGAGGGCCTCGTCGCGAAGATCTGGGAGTGGAAGGAGAAGCACGGCGGCATCATCATCGAGCAGCTCAAGAAACTCGGCGCCTCCTGCGACTGGAGCCGCGAGCGCTTCACCTTTGACGACGACTACAACGCCTGCGTCATGCGCGTGTTCGTCGATCTCTACAAAAAGGGTCTCATCTACCGTGGCAAGCGCATGGTGAACTGGTGCCCGTCCTCCCTCACCGCGCTCAGCGATGAGGAGGTCGTCATGAAGGCGCAAAACGCCATCATGTATCATTTCAAAGTCGAAGTCGTCGAAGAGCCCGGCACCTGGCTCACTATCGCCACCACGCGTCCGGAGGTCATCCCGGGCGACCAGGCCATCGCCGTGAATCCGAAGGACGAGCGCTATGCGCATCTTATCGGCAAACATGTGCGCCGTCCGCTGCCGGTGGAGAATCAAGAGCTGATCCCGATCATCGCCGATGAGCATGTCGATTTCACCTTCGGCACCGGCGTGCTGAAAGTCACGCCTGCGCATGACAAGGCCGACTTTGAAATCGCGCAGCGTCACAACCTGCCCGCGGTCGATGTCATGCATCCGAACGGCGTGCTCAACGAGCTCGCTGGCAAAGCCCTCGCCGGCATGGAGCGCTTCGCCGCCCGCAAACGCGCCGCCGAGCTGCTCGCGGAAATCGGCAGCCTCGTCAAAGAGGAGCCGTATCAGAACAACCTCGGCTACTCCGAGCGTGCCGATGTGCCCATCGAGAGCCGCTTGAGCGAGCAGTGGTTCCTCAAATACCCGAGCGTGAAGGAAAGCCAGGCCGTCGTGGCCAACGGCGAGATGAAATTCCACCCCGACCGCTGGGCGAAGGTCTATGACCACTGGATGACCGGCCTCCAAGATTGGTGCATCAGCCGCCAGGTCTGGTGGGGGCATCGCATTCCGGTGTGGCGTAAAATAAGCCCGACTGGGATTGGATCAGCCTATGTCGATGTTTCGGATCTTTTGTCGCTTCCTGATGACTTGCGCTTCATCGGCAAGGATTCGCCTGAATTGGGTATCACCATTGATGGCAAAGCTGTGTCGTCCGACGCGAAGTGGCTAATGGAGGAATCACTTCGTCTTTTCGATACTCATAAAGATGATGATCGTGAAATTCAGATGTCTATCTGCACCACAGATGAGCGATTGATCCAGCGAATGGAAGCCCAAGGCTGGGAACAAGACCCCGACGTCCTCGACACTTGGTTCAGCTCCTGGCTGTGGCCGTTTGCGACGATGGGATGGCCGGAAAAGACCTCCACGTTGAAGGCCTTCTACCCGACGACCGATCTCGTCACGGGGCCGGACATCATCTTCTTCTGGGTCGCGCGCATG
>DDQZ01000070.1:155352-219601 GCA_002343505.1 Verrucomicrobiaceae bacterium UBA2429
CTGGGTCGCGCGCATGATCATGGCGGGCTTCGAGTGGATGGGCGAGCTGCCGTTCAAGAACGTCTATTTCACCGGCATCATCCGCGATAAGCAGGGCCGCAAAATGTCCAAATCGCTCGGCAATTCGCCCGATCCGCTGGAGCTAATCGCGAGCTACAGCGCCGATGCGTTGCGCTTTGGCATCATGCGCAGTGCGCCGCTCGGTCAGGACATCTGCTTCGACGAAAAGAACGTCGAGCTCGGCCGCAACTTCTGCACCAAGCTCTGGAACGCCGCCCGCTTCCGCCAGATGCAGAGTAGGTCAGGCGTCTCGCCTGACACAAGTGACGCGGGCATCCTGCCCGCTGCCGAAACCGAGGCTGAAATCAACCCCGCGTTGCTCAGCAGCGACGACAAATGGATCCTCCTGCGTCTCAACACCGCCATCGCCGAGGTCAGCACCGCACTCGAAGAATACCGCTTCAGCGACGCCACCGCGACGCTCTACCGCTTCTTCTGGAGCGAGTACTGCGACTGGTATGTCGAGGCCTCCAAAGCCGTGCTGCAAGGCAGCGACGAGAAGCGCAAAGCCAACACCCTCGCCGTCATTGATTTCGTGCTCGGGCACACGCTGCGTCTCTTCCATCCCTTCATGCCCTTCATCACCGAAGAGCTGTGGCACGGCATGGGCTTCAACGCCGACCTTCCTGAAAACCAAGGCGGCAAGAGCATCATGTTCGCCATTTGGCCGAAACCGCTCGATGCGGACGAACTCGCCCACTTCGGCATCCTTCCCGAGGACGAACAGGCCGCGAACGACAAGTACAAGGCTGTGGAGCTTGGTCGTGGATTGAAGAGCACCTTCAACATCAACAAGAAGGTGCGTTTCGTGCTCAAGCCAGGAACTCTCACGAGTTCCGCTACGGAGCTGCCTGCACACGAAATCGAGGTTTTGCGCATCCTTCTCAACGCGGAGCCCTTGGAGGTCGATGCGGCCTTCCAGCCGAAAAAAGGCACTCCAGCGGCCCTGACGCCCCTCGGCGAGCTTTTCCTGCCTCTCGACGGTTTGATCGATGTGGACGCCGAAAAGGCCCGCGTCGGCAAAGAAGTCGCCAAAGTCGAATCCGAGCTCGAAAAGGTCACCGCCAAGCTCGCCGACACGAACTTCACCTCCAAAGTCCCGCAAAAGGTGCTCGACGAGCATCAGCAGCGGAAAACCGACTGGGAAGACAAGCTCGCGAAGCTCAAAGTGATGCTCGAAGCGCTCGGGTGAGTCTCTTGCGGTGGAGGGCGGGCGCTTTTCCACTGGTCAGCGCGCCCGCTCCCCGCTAAAACGCCGGGTCATGAACGCGCGCATCCTGCTTGTCCTGGTCTCCTGCTTCCTCAGCGTGGTCACGGGAGTGGTCCTCTCCCGTGGCACGGGCGGCGGCGGAATTATGGAAAAACGCGCGCGCCCGCTCATCGGTCTGAGCATGGACACGCTGAAGGAGGAGCGCTGGGCCGCCGACCGCGACATCTTCACCGCCCGCGCCGCCGAGCTGGGCGCCGATGTGCTCGTTGAGGCCGCGAACAGCAACGACACACGCCAGCTCCGCGATGTGGAAAGCCTCATCACCCGCAAGGTGGACGCCCTCGTCATCATCCCGCACAATGGCGCGGCCATGGCGCGCGCGGTGGAGATGGCGCACGCGGAGGGCATCCCCGTCCTCTCCTATGACCGCCTCATCACCGGCGCGGAGGTGGACCTCTACATCACGTTCGACAATCTGAAGGTGGGCGCGCTCCAGGCGCGCTTCCTGGCGGAGCGTCTGCCGCCGCAGGGCAAAATGCGCATCATCCGCATCTACGGGGCGAAGACCGACAACAACGCGCTGCTTTTCAAGCAGGGCCAGGACGAGGTGCTGCTGCCGCTCATCAAGGCGGGCCGCATCGAGGTGGTGCATGAGGACTGGGCGGTGGACTGGAAGCCGGAGAACGCCAAAAAAATCACCAACGCCGCCATCACCAAGGCCGGGCAGAACATAGACGCCATCCTTGCCAGCAACGACGGCACCGCCGGAGGCGCCATCCAGGCGCTCATTGAGGAGGGACTCGCCGGCAAGGTGCTCGTCACCGGCCAGGACGCGGATCTCGCCGCCTGCCAGCGCATCGCCCATGGCACGCAGACCATGACCATTTACAAGCCGCTGCACCGCATCGCCAGCCAGGCGGCGGAGCTGGCGGTGAAGCTTGCGCAAAGAAAGCCGCTGGTCGCCAGGTCCGAGACGGACAATGGCAAAATCCTCGTGCCCTCCGTGCTGCTGGACATCGTCGCCGTCACCAAGGACAACCTGCGCGACACGGTCATCAAGGACAGCTTCCGCAAAGAGGAAGATGTGTTCGCCAAGTGATCGTGGGGAACAGGCGTCCCGCCTGTTCGCGCAGGCAGGATGCCAGCGCCCCATAAATGGCGGGAAAGCCGCGGGTGATGGAGGCGTTACCAAGCCCCCTCACACCGCCATGAACCGTCTTCTTTTCGCGCTCCTGCTTGTCTCTCTCAGCCAACTCAGCACCCAGGCGCGGCCGAACATTTTGTGGATCACCAGCGAGGACAACAGCCCCTATCTCGGCTGTTACGGCGATGCCCTGGCAAAGACCCCGAGCCTCGACAAACTCGCCGAGACCGGCATCCGCTACCGCAACGCCTTCTCGAACGCGCCTGTGTGCAGCACGGCGCGCTCCACACTCATCACCGGCATGCATGCCTGCTCCACAGGCATCCACAACCACCGCAGCAGCGTGCCCTATCCGGCGGATTTTCTCATGTATCCCGAGCACCTGCGCGCGGCGGGCTATTACTGCGTGAACAACTCGAAGCAGGACTACAACTTCGCCGGCAAGCGCGAGGTGTGGGATGAGAGCAGCAAAAACGCGCACTACCGCAACCGCCGCCCCGGCCAGCCCTTCTTTGCCGTCTTCAACTTCACCACCAGCCACGAGAGCCAGGTGGCGCCGAAGAAGGGCAAGGACAGCTTCCGCATCAAGCCGGAGGAGATGCCGCTGCCGCCCTACCACCCGGACACTCCAGACATCCGCAAAGACTGGGCCAACTACTATGACCAGATGACCCTCATGGACGCCGAGGCCGGCAAAGTGCTCGCCGAACTCGACGAGCTGGGCGAGGCCAAAGACACCATCGTTTTTTATTATGGCGACCACGGCGGCGCCCTGCCGCGCGGCAAGCGCAACATCCACGACTCAGGCACCCGCGTGCCGCTCATCGTTCACATTCCCGAACAGTGGAAAAACTGGCGTCCTGTCGAACCCGGCGGCTGGATGGAAGACCCTGTGGCTTTTGTGGACCTGCCCGCTACCGTCTTCAGCCTCTGCGGCGTGGACATCCCCGCGCATTATGAGGGCGTGCCCTTCCTCGGCGAAAAGAAAGCCGCGCCGCGCGAGCATGTCTTCCTTTTCCGGGGACGCATGGACGAGCGCTACGACACCGTGCGCGCGGTGCGTGACAGCGGCTTCCGCTACGCGCGGAATTACAGTCCGCACCGTCCCTGGGGGCAGCACCAGACATACGCCTTCCAGGTGCAGCCCAGCATGAGATCCTGGTTCGCGGAATTCGAGGCAGGCCGCTGCAATGATGCGCAGTCCGCGTATTGGAAGCCGAAACCGCCGGAGGAGCTTTACGACACCGGCGCGGACAAGCATGAGATTCACAACCTGATCGCCGAGCCCGGCCAGGCGGCGCGCATCGAGTCCATGCGCGCGGCATTGCGCCATGAGATCATGCGGCTGCGCGACACAGGCTTCATCCCGGAAGGCATGTTTCCGCGCCTGGCAGGCGACAAAACGATTTACGAGTACGCGCAAAGCAACGCCTACCCTCTGGGCCCCATCCTGGACCTGGCGGACAAAGCCACCGCGCGCGATGCCTCGAAGCTGCCCGACCTCATCACCGCGCTCGCCGATCCGCATCCGGTGAAGCGCTACTGGGCCGCGACGGGATGTCTCATCCTTCAAGACCAGGCTGTGCATGCCAAAGGCGGGCTGCTGCCCTTGCTCAAAGACGAATGGCCCGACGTGCGTGTCGTGGCCGCCGAGGCGCTCGCGCATCTTGGTGAAAAAGACAAGGCGCTGGCCGCGCTTGGCGGGGTCATCCGCACCGGCAACCTCCACGAAATTCTCGCCGCGCAGAACAGCGCCGAATACCTCTGGCGCGCTGGATTGATCACGCTGGGAGACGCGCAGGAACTCGTGCGCGGACTGAAGTTCGCCGAACCCGCCGACCGCATCCCGAAGCTGCTGCTCTCGGCGGAGTGAGGCGGAAACAAAGTGGCGCGGGTTTTGGCTCCGCCTAACCCGCGGGAAATGGCCGCTCCAACAGACCCGCCTCCTCTCCCGTCTATTTGCCCGCCTTCCCTTTGCCCTTGCCGCGAGGCTGTGGAGCTGGAGGCGCTGGCAGATTGTCATCCGGCTGGTCGGAAAAACGCCAGGGATCGTTCAGACGGCGCATCTCCGCCAGAAGCAGCGCCTGCATTTCCGCCAGCTTGGAGGCGTGAGCGGCATCGCTGGCGAGGTTGGTTTGCTCCGGCTTTGGCATGTTCCCGGTGAGGGCGGCCACTTTCGGATCGTGATGCTGCGGCAGGAGCTCGTCCGGGTTTTCCGCCAGGTTGAAAAGCTGCGTCTCATTCACCGAACGGTCGGGTGCCTCGTAGCGGACGAGTTTCCAATCCCCCTTCCTCACCGCGCGGATGCCCGGCTTGCTGCCGCCCGAGTACGCGCCGTAGAGCACGTCCCGCATGACGGGTTTTTCCCCCAGGAGCACCGGCTTGAAGCTGAGGCCCTCGTTGGTCTCCGGGGCGGGGATGCCCGCCAGATCACAAAACGTGGCGAGGATGTCGAGCAGGTAAATGTTTCCCTCCACGCGCCGGCCCGCCGGGATGCCGGGGCCTTTGACGATGAAGGGCACGCGCCAGGTGTGCTGGTAGAGGTTCTGCTTCCCCATCAGCCCGTGCCGCCCGATGGACATGCCATGGTCGGCGGTGTAGATGATGAAGGTGTTGTCCAGTTCGCCGGTCTCCTCCAGCCGCTTCAGCACGCGGCCGATCTGGATGTCAATGTTCTCAGAGCAGGCGTACTGGCGCCCGATCTCGTTGCGGATGCTGGCCTCGTCCCGCCGCTTCCAAACACCGCTCACGGCCACCTCGTCGCGCACGTCGGCATGGGTCATGTCAAAGGGATGTCCCGGCAGGTAGTTTGGCGGCAGCCCCGGCTGAAGGCTGTGCGACGAAGGCGGGGCGGCCTCGTCCGTGTGATTGACGGCGCCGTATTTGGCCAGCAACTCAGGCCGGCCATCGCGTGTGTCATGCGGGTGGGAGAAGCCGTAGAAAATGAAAAAGGGCTTGTCGTCTTTGGCGGACTCCCGGTCACGCAGGTAGTCCATGACCCGGTCTCCATGCCAGGTGCTGCCGGTTTCGTCGTCGCCACCCCGTTTGGAGGCGTCATGCCTTACGGTGAAAAGCTTGTTCGCAGCCTCATAGCTGTTGCCCGTCTTGCAGGTGCGCATGGTGGCGTAACCGGCGCGGTTGAAGACGGCGGGAATACTGTTCTGCTCCAGGTTCGGCGGGCAGGTTTTCGCCCCCCAGGGAGCCGGCGGCAGATGCCAGACCGTGCGCCCGCTCATGATCATGTGGCGCGAGGGCATGCACACCGCGCCGCTGAAGGAGCCCATCTGATACGCGCCATCAAACACGACCCCCTGGGCGGCCAGGCGGTCCAGGTTCGGCGTGTCGAGCGGCGACTTCGGGTCATACACTTTCAGGTCAAAGGGCGCCTGGTCATCCACGAGGATGAAGAGAAAATTCGGCCGCTTTTCCACGGCGGGCAGGGGCATGGCGACGAGCAGGCAGCAGAGCGCGGCGGGGAGCAAATGCTTCAGTGTCATGGCGGTTGGGAAGGTTTTTTTGTAACGGAAGCGCATGCCCGAAGATGTCATCAAAGTCCGTGCCTCCTGCTTTCACCGGATTTTCGAATTTCTAAATTCGCGTTTCCCATCTACTGAACCCGCATGTCCCCCGCCGAATCCTACCTCCAGCGCTCCGCCGCCCTCCTGGAGCGCGTGCGCGCCCAGCTCCCGCTCATCGGGCAGGCGGCGGACCTCTTTTCCCGCACCATTCTCGCCGGGCAGATGGTGCATGTCTTCGGCTCCGGGCACAGCCGCATCCTCGTGGAGGAAATGTGGCCGCGTTACGGCTCCTTCCCCGGCTTCAACCCCATCGTCGAGCTCAGCCTCACCTTTCACAACCTCGTCGTCGGCGCCAACGGCCAGCGCCAGGCCATGTTTCTGGAAAATGTCAGCGGCCTGGCCGCGCGCATCCTGCGGAACTTCGACCTCAAAGCCGGCGACAGCGCCCTCATCGTCTCCTCCAGCGGCTGCAATGTCGTGCCTGTGGAAATGGCGGAGGAGTTCCAGCGGCGCGGTGTCAAAGTCGTGGCCCTCATTTCCAAGGACCACGCCGAGGCCAGCATCTCCCGCCATCCTGCGGGGAAAAAGCTGCAAGACTGCGCCGATCTCGTGCTCGACACCGGCGCGCCGGTGGGGGACGCGATGGTGCGCATCGAAGGTCTCGACACCCCCGTGGCACCCGGCAGCACCGTCGGCGGCTGCATCCTGGTGAATGCCATCAAAGCCGAGGTGGCGCAGCGCCTCACCGCCGCCGGCCGGCCGCCGCGCGTGCTCACCGCCGGCGCCCTCGTCGGCGGCGCGCGCGCCGCCGAACTTTTCGAAGCCGCCTATGACGAGCACGCGCGCCGCATCGCCCCCTACTATGCGGGGCTGGGCGCTGCCGGCGCATGAGCCAGGAGTTTCCACTCATCACAAAAAAGCCCCGGCTGCCATGCCGGGGCTTTCGCGGAAGAGTTTGCTCCGAAATTCAGTTGGCGCGGCCGAGGTAGCTGTTGTCCTCGGTTTTGATGCTGATCTTGTCGCCGGGGCCGATGAAGAGCGGGACCTGCACCTGCAGGCCGGTTTCGAGGATGGCGGCTTTATAGACGTTGTTGGCGGAGTCGCCTTTGACGCCTTCGGGCGCCTCGGTCACGGTCATGATGACAGAGGGCGGCAGCTCGATGCCGATGACAATGTCGTCGGCGAACTGCACCGTGTACTTCTGGCCTTCGATGAGGTAGTTCTTCGCGTCGCGCACCTGGTCGCCCATCAGGATGACATCCTCGAAGGTCTCGGGGTGCATGAAATGGTAGTCGTCACCATCCTTGTAGCTGAACTCGTGCGGCTCGCGGTTGAGGTTCACGGATTCGAGCGACTCGTTGGAGGTCATGCGCAGGTTGTACACTTTGCCGGTGCTCAGGGTGCGGACGGACATCTGCACATAGGAAGCCATGCGCGGGGGCGTCTTCAACTCAAAGTCGGAGACGAGGCACACCTCGTTGTTGTAACGAACGGCGTGGCCTTTGCGGAGGTTGATGACTGGGGTGGATGGCATAGAGCGGTGCGTTTTAGGCACGTTCACGGCAAATGCAAGGGAACAAATGCCGCCGTTCCGGCCGCCCCGGCCCGCCTCCGGGGCGTTCGCGGCATTTTTGCATTTTTGGATTTTCCCGTCTCTCCGAAACCGTGCGCTCAGGCTCCGCTTGCCAGATTTTGTCATGTCTGCCGCCTCATTTGTGAAGATGGGCCGCTGCTGACACCTCCGCTTCGGCATTGCCGTTGGTGGTCCGCATGAAAGCCCTCCTGACATCCGCTTTCGCCGTGATCTGCCTGACCACGACGCCCCACCTCCATGCCGCCGACACCTCGGCGGCCTCGAAGAAAATTGACGAGCTTCTCGCCGCCGGGTGGCGGAAGCAGAAACTCCAGCCCAACGCGCCCGTGGGCGACGAGGTCTTCCTGCGCCGTGCCTATCTGACCGTGGCGGGCCGCATTCCGACTTATCAGGAGGCCACCGCCTTTTTGAAATCCGAGGCGCCCAACAAGCGCGCCCAGCTTGTGGACGCCCTGCTGGACTCGGAGGGTTACACGCATCACTTCCTCAGCTACTGGTCCGACGTGCTGCGCGCCCAGAGCGTCGGCGTGGCAGGCAGCACCACCGCCCAGAATTACCTTAACTTCCTGCGCGACTCGCTGAAGACCAACAAACCCTACGACCAGCTCGCGCGCGAGCTCGTCTCCAGCGCGGGCACCTGCTTCGACACCGGCGCCATCGGCTACTACATGCGGGACCGCGGCATGCCGCTGGACAACCTCTCCAACACCACGCGTGTCTTTCTCGGCACCCGCATGGAGTGCGCCCAATGCCATGACCACCCCTTCGACAAGTGGACCCAGAAGCAGTTCTACGAGATGGCCGCCTTCACCCACAACATGACCTCCGGGAGCTACCGCAGCACCTCCGCCGACGAGACCAACAAGATGATCCGCGCGGACAAGACGCTCGACAAGGAGACTCAGGACCTCATGCGCCAGGCCATCACCGAGGTCGTGCGCCCGCTGCGCGACACCCAGGTGGTTCAGAACAAAGCCGCCATCCGCCTTCCGCACGACTATAAATACTCCGACGCCAACCCCAAGGACGCGGTGCCGGCCGCGGTCATGTTTGGCAAGCCGGTGGAGATCGGCAAGGAGATCGACCACAGCAAGGCCTTCGCCGAATGGCTGACCTCGCCGGAGAATCCGCGCTTCACCAATCTCATCGCCAACCGGCTCTGGAAAAAGGTCTTCGGCCTTGCGCTCATTGAGCCCTTGGATGACCTGATGGACAGCAGCACGGCATCGAACCCCGAGCTGATGAAGTATCTCGAGCAGCAGATGGTGGCGCTGGGCTACGACATGAAGGCTTACCTGCGCATGCTGCTCAACACGCAGACTTTTGCCCGCGAAAGCATCAAGGAAGTCGGCATGGGAGAGCCTTGTTATTTTCAGGGTCCGGTCTTCCGCCGCATGAGCGCCGAGCAGGCGTGGGACTCCATGATCGCGCTCATCAGCCCCGTGCCCGACCAGTCCAACTGGTCCGCCCGCGAGCGCGAGCGCGTCGAATCCGAGAAGCGCCACCTGCTGGCCCGGATGCTCGACAAGACCGAGCCCGCCCTGCTCTACCAGGCCGCGAAGGAAGTGGCCGGCGCCATGCGTGTGCAGAACAAGGAGTTTGACCAGCTTCGCAAAGAACTCGACGAGGCCCGCGCCAAGGAGGACAAGGCCAAGATCAGCGACATCCAGCGCCGGCTCGGCCAGAGCCAGCGCATCCTGCGCGAGACCGTCTCCCGCTGCTTCCACGCCGCCGCCGAGAAATCCGGCAATGCCGAAGTCAAACAAATGCTCGCCGAGATGAGCGGGGGCGGTGAGATGGAAATGGCCATGATGAATGCCATGGAGACGCCGCGCCTGGAAGTGCGCGAGCGCGATCTCGAGGGCGCGCTCAAGGAGCGCTTTCTCAAGGATGCCGAGATGCTCGGTTACAAGGATGAAAAAAGCCGCAAAGGCTATGAGGGTTATCTAAAAACACTCCACCAGACCTGGGTGCGCGCCGCCGAGCTGCCCTCCCCGGCGCCGCGCGGGCACTTCCTGCGCGAGTTCGGCCAGAGTGACCGCGAGGTCATCGAAAACGCCAGCGACGAAGCCTCCGTGCCCCAAGCCCTGCTCGTCATGAACGGCTCCATCGGCAGCCAGATCACCAGCGGTTGGTCCGCCCTGATGCTGAACCTGCTCAAGGCGAAGACGCCGGAGGGAAAGCTCGACGTGCTTTTCCTCAGCCTCTACTCCCGCCAGCCCTCGGACAGCGAGCGCGCCCTGCTTCGCCAGCGCCTGGAAAGCTACGCCGGCAGCAAGACCGTGTGGGAGGACCTCGCCCTCGCCGCCGTCAGCACCCAGCGCTTCATCTTCATCGAGTAACCCGCGAAACCCACGAAACCACGCAGCCCATTCCAGCCATGAAAGCCACGAACGAACTCTCCCGCCGCACCGTCATGACACGCATGGCGCAGTCCTGCCTCGGTGTCGGCCTGCTGCCCTCCATGCAGCATCTGTTTTCCGCCAAAGCGCTCGCCGCAGGCGAGGGAGCCGCCACCGCCATGCAGGCGCCCACGGCGCGCAACGTCATCTTTCTCTACATGACCGGCGGACAAAGCCATCTCGACACCTGGGACCCGAAACCCGGCAACACCGAGGTCATGGGCGCCACGAAGGCCATCAAGACCAGCGCGGACGGCGTGCTCATCGGCGAATACCTGCCGCGCACTGCCAGGCTCATGCACCAGGCATGCGTCATCAACTCCATGGCCACGAACACCGCCGCGCACGAGCAGGCGAACTATTTCATGCACACCAGCTACGGCCTGCGCAGCACCATCAAGCATCCCGGTCTCGGCTCGTGGCTGAGCTTTTACCAGGGACCGGGAAACCCCGACCTGCCGCCCTACGTCTTCATCGGCAATGACAGCCGCCACCCCGGCGCGGGTTACATGGCCAGGAAGCACGGGCCTTTGATGATCAACAACCCCGAGACCGGCCTGCAAAATGTGCGCCCGCAAAAAGGCGTCACCGATGACCGCTTCGCCATGCGGCGGGACATGGCCCAGGCGCTCGACGCGGAATTCCAAAACCGCTGGGACGTGCCCGGCGTCAAGGCCTACGCCGACATGTATGACGACGCCGTGCGCATGATGAAGAGTGAGGATCTCGCGGCCTTCGACCTCAGCAAGGAACCCGCCGAACTGCGCGCGAAATACGGCAGGGAAACCTTCGGCCAGGGCTGCCTGCTGGCGCGCCGCCTCGTCGAGCATGGCGTGCGCTTCATCGAGGTCTCCCTCGGAAGCTGGGACACCCACACCGCCAACTTCATCTCCACCCCGCGCCTCTGCGAGACGCTCGACACCGCCCTCAGCGCGCTCGTGCAGGACCTCGACTCGCGCGGCCTGCTCCAGCAGACCATGATCGTGCTTGCCTCCGAGTTTGGCCGCACGCCGAAGATCAATCAAAATCAGGGTCGTGACCATTACCCCATCTTTTCCTCCGTCATCTTCGGGGGCGGCATCAAGGGCGGCATCAAGTATGGTGCCACCGACAAGGACGGCGCGCAGATCGCCGCGGACAAAGTCGGCCCGCCCGACCTCAACGCCACCATCGGCTACGCGCTCGGCCTGCCCCTGAGCCAGGTCATCTACTCGCCCAGCAAGCGCCCCTTCACCGTCGCCGACAAAGGCCAGCCGCTCACGCATTTGTTCGCGTGAGCGCGCTCAGGCCTCCGCTTCAGGCAGCCCCTGGAAAAGAGCGCTCACATCCACCGAAACCCCGGGCAGCGCCGCGCAAAGCAGCGTCTGCCCGGCGGAGTGGGTTTCCTGAATTTCGTAGCCGGAGGTTCCCGGCTTGCGGAAGACTTCGAGGCAGCGCTCGCGTCCGTTGATGATCCAATACTCCTCCACACCCGCCTCCGCATAAATGGGAGCCAGGGCGCGATCCTCGGCCAGAGTGGAGACGGAAACCTCGACCACGAGCTTGGCGGTGGAGGGGTGGCTGTTGAATTCCTCCTCCCGCCCCTCAATCACGGATAAATCGGGTTCGGGCTCGGAATCTTCCAGAGAAAGAGGGTCTTCTTTGCGGACCCAAAAGCTGCCTCCCAAAGCCTCAAGCAAAAGGATGAAAAGGCGGCCAGCCAGTTTGATGTGAAGAATGGACTTGGGCATTTTTTCGACAATCACCCCCCGGATGAGTTCCGCGCGCTCGGGCGCCAGGCCCTTGGCAATCATTTGATGCCACGCCTTCACAGACAGCGGGATCACGCGCTTCTGGAAGCCGGGCTGGTTCAGCAGGTCAATCATGAGCTGAGATTAAGCGCTCACGGCCCGCGTGACAAGCGCGCTATCATTCAGCCCGCGTCTCGCGCAAGCCCGGGAGTGGCGGCTTCCAACGCCGCGCGCGCGGTGCGCATGGCCGCATCCGGCACGCTGATGGGGGCCATGTTCGCGCTCATCTCGCGGCCCAGGCGGCAGTCCTCCGCCAGGATTGATTCCACCGCCTTCGCCGTCTCGCGCGGCGAGTGGCTGCGCAGGCCGCAGCGGCGGGAGAGCAGCATCTCCGCATTCCCCTCCTCCTGGCCCGGCACCACATAATCAATGACAGCCGGAACCCGCGCCGCGAGCACTTCGTGCATGATGGCGCCTCCGGCTTTGCAGATCACCACATCATGCGTGCGCAGCAACTCTGGAATGCGCGTGGTCCAGCCAATGATGTCCAGCTGCACGCCGGGATGCGCGTCGGTGAAGCGGCGCAGCACATGGTACAGCCGCTGCTTGTGTTTGCCCGCGGGCAGAGTCAGCCGCGCGCCATTTTCCAGCAACGGCCTTAGCTCCCGCAAGGTGGCAGCCACATGCCGCGCCGGAGTCGAGGGCAGGTATAAAATCCGCCCATTGTCCGCACGCTTCTCCGCCTCTCCCGGCAGCGGCTCGATGAACTGCAGACTGACGGGAAAACCCGTGACTCGAATCTTGTCCGCCGGCACCCCCATGCCAATCACCACTGATCTCGACTCCTCGTCAGCCACACAATAAAGATCGCTGGGCTGCATGAGCCAGACGCGGTGGATGCTGACAGAGTCGGTGATGATGGTCACCACGGGAGGCGGGCTCACGCCTTGATGGCGAAGCACTTGAAGGAGCGCCGCATAGACGGGGTAGGTGCTGATGATCACCCGCGGCTTCAACGCTTCGATCTTGTCCCGCAAGTGACGGACCAACGGCAGCAGCCACGGTTGTTTGTCAGGGTCAAAGTCCGACTTCTCCAGCATCCGATAGACCAAACGCCAGGCTGAGGGCATGTGAGTGATCGCCTGCTGGTAGAGATATTTTAAAACGGCGGCCACTGCCGGCAATGCCTCGGACACCAGATCGCATGTGACAACTTCTTCACCGGGATGAAGACGCCGCACCGCGCCGGCTGTGGAAGACGCGGCGGTGTTATGGCCGTCGCCAAAACCTGCTGTCAGGACAAGAATCACTGGGGCGCACCGCTCAAGCAAAGGGCCGAAAACACAATCAAAAATTAAGCATGTGAAATCACCGTCCGCTTGCGAGGGCAGCCCCATTACCGGCCGGCCACCTGGCCGCCGCTTGAGGGCAGTGTCTTGAGGCGCTGCGCGGGGCTGAGTCCGTAACGATGCGGCTCGTACATGGCCTCAATGCGCGCGGGCGGGGCGGTGGTGTCGCCCTCGGCGATGACGCGGGCGAGATAGCGGAGCTGGAACTTGCCGCCGCGCGGGGCGTAATTGGTGAAGAAGAGGGCGCGGTCGGCGCGGATCTCGCGGTGGTCGCAGTGCCAGGCCTGGATGCCGGGCGGGAGCTGCGCGCCCTGGCGCTGGTTCTGCGTGTCGAAGTTGGGGTTGATGGCCTCAAGCACGCCGGGCAGGGCGTCGTCTATGGCCAGGTAACGGTGCGCGCCCTGGCCGATCTCGATCCACAATGTGACAACGACCATGTCACCGACACGCAGGTCATCCGCGCCTCCGAGCTCGCCGCGGTCGAGCAGCTTGGCGTAGCTGCGGGTGATGGCGTAGCCTTTGTTCTCGCCCTGGAAATCGCGCGCGGGCGGGAAGGCGCGGGCTTCGACGCGTGTGAAGCCCTGGCGCTGCTCCGGAAGAGTGAGGCGCATGGGTGCGGCGGTGAGCCTGGCGTCCAGCGGCAGGGAAACCTGCGCGCTGCCTGGGTGGGGCGGCACATTGATTTCGGCTTCGCGCGCGCCCCATTGGACACGGGCCAGGAGCGGCTCCGCGGAGGGCTTGAGGCTGCGCTCGTAGGCGGTGAGAGCGTGGAGTGTCCAGGCATTGGTAAACGTGTTCCCCCATTCGCCGCGGCCGTTGCGGGAGTTGAGGATGGAGAGCGCGAGGTCCTCGGCGTCCTTCTTCAAACCGAGGTGGGTGCAGACGATGAGGCGCAGGGCGGGGTTGACACCGCTGCCGGCCCAGTAACTCCAGGCGGGCAGGGGCTTGGCGCCTTTTTTGACAGCGGACGCGGCGAGCATGTCCTTGATCTGCGCGGCGGGGGAGTTGCACAGGCACATGGCCAGCGCGGTGTAAAGGCGGGCGGTCTCGGGCAGTTGATCGCGCCGGGCATGAAGCAGGTTTTGATAGGACTCCTGCGGGTGCCCGGCGCGCGCGAGGGTGTAGAGGGCGAGCGCGGCATCGGTGACGCGGTAGAAGTCGGCCTCTTTTTCCAGGCCGCGCAGGCTTTTGACGAGGTATTCGACGAGGTCGTTGACTGTCTCCTCCGGCACGAGGGCGCCTGCGGAGCGGGCGCGCAGGAGCACGAAGCCGCCGTAGGCGCTGGCCCAGAGGGAGGGTTCGCTGCCACCCGGCCAGTAGGCAAGGCCGCCGCGGTCGGTGACCATTTGCAGGAGGCGGTCCACGCCGTTTTGGATGGCGGCGCGGGCTTTGTCGGCGCTGAGGTGGGCGGGGAAGAGTGTGTGATAACCCCCCAATGCCAGCCAGGGCATGGTGGCGGAGGTGGTCTGCTCGGCGCAGCCGTAGGGATAGCTGAGGAGGTAGTCCAAAGCGTCCTGGACCTCGAAGAGGCGGGTGGTGCTCAGAGCCACCTGGACCGCGCCCTCACCCTCCAGAAGGGCGGGGTTGATTTTGGCGGCGAGGTCGGCGGGCGGCCCGGCGGCGCTGACGCGCGCGTAACGCACTTCCTTGAGTTCGGGCACGGGGTGGCGGACTTCGAGGGTGGAGACGGAACCGTCGGAGAGGGCGGGCGCTCCAGGACTCCACTTCACCGTGCGGGCGGTCCACTTCCAATCCGCGGAGCCGAGCTTCACAAAACGAGCCGGGAAGGCGACGGCGGCGGTTTCATGAGCTTTGAGGGTCACGGTTTGCGTCCAGCTTTTTTCGCCCTCGGCGGGTTTCCGCGCGAGGCTGACGGGGATGAAAAGGCGCTCGTCACGGATGAAGTCGGCGGTTTCGTCCAGCTCGAGGCGCACTTCCACCTCGCCCTCATGCGCAGTGGTGTTGTGGACCACGGCCTTGAGCAGCACTTCGTCATCCAGACGGGCAAAGCGCGGCACGACGGGCTCGACCATGAGCGGCTTGTTGACTTTGAAAGCGGCCTCGCCGTGGCCGAAGCGGTCCGCGCCATGGGTGACGACGGCCATGAGACGGTAGCGGGTGAGATTGTCGGGCGCTTTGACCGTGGTGCTGACGCGGCCCTGGGCGTCGGTGAGGGCGGTGGCGATCCAAAGCGGTGTGGCGACGAAGTTTTTGCGCACCAGCACATCGGGGACGCCCTCCTCTCCTCCGCCGCCGACGAGGAAGCCCTTGTTGCCCCGGCTGCGCGCGGCGGAGTCCTCGTCGAGCAGGTCGTCGAAGGAGGTGTGGTTGTCCACGGCCAGCGGGCGCGGCTCGTGGAAATAGGCGGAGGGATCCGGCGTCTGGTGGCTGACGAGACTGAGCACGCCCTCGTCGCTGGCGTAAAGCGCAACCTCGGCTCCGGCAACGGGCGCGCCTTTGGCATCGCTGACGGTGAGGGAGACGGGCAGCTCGCCGCCGGGCAGGACTTCCTCTGACGCGGGCTGGATGTCCACGGCAAGAACCTTTGCCTTCGAGTCCACGAGCAGCTCACAGTAGCCGAGCTTGTATTCGGGCATTTTGTGCTGCTTCGGACTGGCCTCACTGCCCCGGATGACGAGCACGGAGACAAAGACATTCGGCACCTCCTCCTCCTGGATGGGCACACGCACCACGGGCTGGTCGGGCGAGATTTGCGTGACGAAGTGGCGGTGGACTTTGTTCCTCTCCACACTGACGAGAGCGGTGCCGGCGATGGGGGTCTTCACCACGATGACCGCCTCCTCGCCCGGCTTGAGAGTCTTCTTCTCCGGTTGGAGATTGATGCGCGCGCCGTCCTCCATAGCCCAGGGGAATTCGCCGCCGCCGATAACGTAAAGCGGCATCCGGGAGAGCACCTTCCGGCCCTGGGCGTCCTGGGTGGTGGCAGTAACGAAGTAGGCGCCGCCGCGCGCGGGCTTGAAGCGGATGACCGCCGCGGGAGCGCTGCCCGGAGTGGCGGCCTGGAGCGGCACGGACTGCTTGAGCTCCTCGCGCAGGATGACTTGATCCTTCGTTGTGGTGCCGCCTCCCGCAGTGGCAATTTTCAGGGTGTGGTATTCCTGGCGTTCCACCAGAACCTCCGCGCGAATGCCGCCCGCCACTGGCCGGCCTCGCGAGTCCACGGCGACGATCTCCACCTGCGTCTCAGCGCCTGCGGTGCCGAAGAAATCGGGGCCTTTGAGGCCGAGCAGGAAATCCGCGCCGGGCACCTCCACCTCAGCGGAGGCGCTGATGGTCTGCTGGTTGATGTCGGTGACTTCAGCGGTGACGCGCACCTGCTGGGGCAATGCGGCGCGGTCCGGCGGCGGCACGGGCATTTCCAGCACAGCGCGGCCTTCATCGTCGAGATAGGCGGTGCCATCCACCCACCACTCGCTTTCCTCATCCGAGTCACTGTCATCGTAGTAGCCGTCCGCGTCGCGGTCCTTGCCATAGCGAGCCCAGGAGGGCGCGTCGCCGAAGTGAAACTGAGACCACGGCTCCGGCGGGGAGAACTGGCGCAGGGAGTAGGCGGTCCACTCCACCTTGGAGCGGGTGAGGGCCTTGCCCATGAAGTACTTCGCCGTCAGCGGCAGGCGCAGGCGGTCGGGCTGAATTTCGAGTTCATCCTTTTTCAAGGCCACCTCGAAGGTGTTCGGCTTGTAGTCCTCGATGCGGAAATACAGATGGCCGCCGGAGCTGCCGGAGTCGTCATCCTCTGAGACGGGGTTGATTTTCAAATTATAGGCGCCCAGCGGACCGGGCGGCAGCTTGATGTCATCCGACCATGAGCCTCCCGCGCTGAGCACGACCTCCTTTTGCAGCACCACGCGGTAGCGCGGGTCGCGCAGCGTGACGCTCGCCTTCATGCCTTCCGCCGGCAGCGCCAGTTCGTCAGCGGTGCGGACGCGGCAAAGCGCCTTGATGTGCATGGTGTCACCCGGGCGGTAGAGCGGGCGGTCGGAGAAGACGAAAGTCTGGATTTGGGGCTTCCAGACGTTTTCCCACGCGGTGGGGATGTCATAAGGAATGACATGGCCGATGTGCGAGTCCTCGCAGCGGATGACGGCGCAGTCTCCCGCCAACTCAGCGAGTACATAGGCCGGGTCCTCACCTTTGACCACGGCGAGGCCGGAGGCGTCGGTGTCGGCGTAGCCCATGAGCCGCATCTCGGAGTCCACCAGCGTCAAACGCGCGCCCGGCAGGGGCTGGCCGGTCTGCAGGGAGGTGGCGAAGACGAGCGTCTCCCGGCCGTTGCTTTTCTGCATGAGGCCGATGTCGGTGAACTGCACGAGCGTCTGTGTCAGCACGCCGCGCGCTCCCAGCCCCTCCATGGCGCGGCCTTCGCATTCCAGAAAAAGCGGGGCGGCCGTGTTGTCTCCGAGCACCTCGCGCCAGTTGAGCTTGATGATCTCGCTTTGATCCAGGGGCTTGTTGATCTGGAAGCTGCGGTCGAAGACCAGCGCGCCGGGGTATTCGTCGAGCGGCGCGGGCTTGAAGGCGGCGCGTTTTTCGTCCTCCTCGTCCTTGTGGTAAAAGCTCTCGTAGTCGCGGAACTTCGCCACCGCCTGCAGCAGCTCGGGGCCGGTGAGGCGCCTGGCGCGCACACGCACGCTGGAGACATTGGCGGCCACGATGCCGTACTCCGCGCCGCCTTTGGCCAACTGCGCCCGCACGAAGGCCGGCGCGGCGACATGAGGCGGATTCGGGATGAAGACGACCTCGTTCACGGAGGCTTCCTCCAGCGTCAGTCCATCCGCCGCCAGGATGCCGGGGGCCACAGTGACTTCATAGGGCGTGTTCAGCGCGAAGGGGCCGCTCAACCGCAGTGTGGAGTCAAACACCGTCGCCTTCAGGCCCGCCACCTCGGGCGTCACATGCACGAAGGCGGCCAGCTTCTCCGCCAGGGCCTGGATTTCCTCCGCCTTCCACTCCTCCTCGCGCTCCGGCAGCAGCATCTTGTTGAAGTCCGCATCCACATAATACGGGCTGTCAAAAGGCGTGTGCCCCCGCGCCTCGACCACCATCAGCGGCTTCACCGAGCCGAGCTCGATGACCTGCGCCCCGGCCAGCGTGGCATGGCCGGAGGCGTTGGGCAAAGTCTCCGGCAGGTGCAGCGTCCAGTCATCCGCCACCGGCAGCGGCTCCGCCGGCTCGATCACCAGCGCGCTCAGCCGTGTCGCCTCCTGAGCGAGCACCGGTTTCACGCCCGCGATCTCCTCCGCCCAGGTCGGGTCCGGCTCGTTGTAGCGGGTGAAATCCGCGCCCTTCGCATGCCGCACTTTGGCGGCGACGCGCAGCGCCGGCTCCCCTGACACAAAGGCCGCCAGGCGCGCCGCCTCTGCCGCGCTCACCTCGTCGTTGAACTCCAGCATCACCTTCGGCAGGCGCAGCGCCATCTCGTCATAAAACCAGCGCGGCGACTGGTCCCTCACCTGGAAGCCCGCGCTCGAAGCCGTGCCCAGCACGCCCGCAGGCACCAGGGCGCCGGACTCGTCCCGCAGCCCGTCCCGCACGGAAAACTCATACTCCGTGCCGAACCTCGGCGCCTGCTCCAGCACGAAGTGCCCGCTGCGGCTGCTCACCCATTGGAACCCGCCCGCCAGCGCGGGCTTCACGATCAGGGGAGAATTCTCCGCCTTCGTGCCGACGAGCTCCTTGCCGACCATCGGCGTCGAAAAGACCACCTCGATCGTCGAGTCCGGCGAGAGCACCGCCGGCTGGATGCCCAGCTCCGGCATCAGCACCGGACGCGCCGCGGGGGGTGACTTGGCGGACTGGCCGGAGGCGCAGGTGGCGGCGAAGGAAAGCGCCGCGAGAAGGGAAAGACCAAATGAAGTTTTCATGGCTGGGAAAGGGGCTGTGACCGCCGCCGAGGATACCATATTCAAAACGCGCGAACAGAGATTTCCCAAAGCCGCGCAGGATTTCCCAAGGAAAGCGCCGCGCCGCGTGAAAACGCCGCCGCCCTGCGGCTTCAAAGCAATGGACAATCCGGCGCCCGCGCGTTAAAAACCCGCCTCCGCATGAACCTGCCTGGCGCGCTCATTTTCTCCGCTCTTCTCCTCACCAGCCTGCCGGCCCTGGCGCAGAACGAATACATCATCTGCTCCGGCGGCCCCGCCCTGCGCAAGTGGGAGGATCTGCGCCGCGCCGAGCAGCAGCACGACCGCTGGTGGGGGAACTTCGTCCGCACCGCCCGCGTGCGCATGCAGGAAATCCAGCGCACCCAGCCCCAGGGCACCCTCGTCACCTGGCTCGTCTTCCGCGACGGCTATGTGCGCCGCGCCGCCGAGGACCGCGACCCGCTCACCAGCCACGTCGAGTCCGTGCGCGACACCTACAAGATCAATCTCGTCTGGTTCCGCACCGGCGAGGAAGTCATCAACTACATCAACCAGGGCGGCGGCCAGATCGCCCGCAACCGGCACAAAATCTCCGGCTTCGAGTTCTTCGGCCACTCGAACAAGTTCTGCTTCCTCTTCGACTACAGCTCCGACGTTTACGCCGCCTCCGCCGTCTGGCTGCATGAGAACGACCTGCGCCGGCTCAACCGCTGGGCCTTCGCCCGCGGCGCCTTCTGCAAAAGCTGGGGCTGCCACACCGGCGAAAGCATGAGCAAAGCCTGGAAACGCGCCACCGGCGCTCCCATGATCGGCGCCATCGGCAAAACCGACTACTCCCACATGCACCAGCGCAACTGGCAGGTCGCCCTCAGCCCCGGCAGCCGCTGGACTCAATAATCCCCCGTTTTCATGAAATACGCCGACCTCCACCGCATCTACCACCAGCCCTTCTTCGACCTCATCCAGCAGGCGCGCGCCGTGCACCAGGAGCACTGGACCGGCAATGAAGTGCAGCTCTGCACCCTGCTCAGCATCAAGACCGGCGGCTGCTCCGAGGACTGCGGCTACTGCGCCCAGAGCGCCCGCTACAGCACCGGCGTCCAGGCCGAGAAGCTCATGGAAAAAGACCAGGTCATGGAGCGCGCCCGCGCCGCCCGCGCCAGCGGCTCCACACGCTTCTGCATGGGCGCCGCCTGGAAAGGCGTGCGCGCCGGCACCCGGAAGTTCGACCAGGTGCTCGACATCGTCCGCGATGTCTCCACCCTCGGCATGGAGGTCTGCGTCACCCTCGGCCACCTCGGCGCCGAAGAGGCCGCCCAGCTCAAGCAAGCCGGCGTCACCGCCTACAACCACAACATTGACACCAGCCCGGACCACTACTCGAACATCGTCAGCACCCACACCTTCGACGACCGGCTGGAAACCATCCGCCACGCGCAGGACGCCGGCATGTCCGTCTGCTGCGGCGGCATCCTCGGCCTGGGCGAGACCATCGAGGACCGCCTGAAAATGCTGGAGGTGCTCAGCAACTTCAACCCCCACCCCGAGAGCGTGCCCATCAACGCCCTCATGCCCATGAAAGGCACCCCCCTCGGCGAAAACGTCCAGGTGGACTCCTTCTCCCTCATCCGCATGATCGCCGTCACGCGCATCGCCATCCCGCGCGCCAAAGTCCGCCTCAGCGCCGGCCGCACCAATCTGAACCGCGAGGCCCAGGCCCTTGCCTTCTTCGCCGGCGCCAACTCCATCTTCTACGGCGACAAACTCCTCACCGCCGCCAACCCGCGCGCCAATGAGGACATGGCCCTGCTCCAAGAACTCGGCCTCGCCCCCCAGGAGCCCAACCCCGGCATGACCGCCCCCGCCGCCGACGAAGTCCGCGAGCTTGCGCCCGCCTGCGCCATCGGCTGCGGCGCGTGATGTGGAGGCGGCATCTTGCCGCCCGGAAAGACAACCAAGGGACGGACACTTCATTCTGACACTTCATTCTGTGCCAGGCGCAGCAACTCCTCTCGCTGGTTGCGGATGTTGAACTCCTGGAGCACCTCCCCGTCCTTGCCAAGGATGCAGACTGCGTGTTGCTTGTCGCCGAGGTCGATGCCGATTGTGGTTTGATGCGCTTTCTTGTTCTTTTTCATACGAAGGCAGGAATGCTCTCAATCCCCTGGCACGGCCTCAACTTGTTTCCGGCCTTCTCATTCTATCTTTGGCAAGCGCGCCTGCGGGGGCAGGTGGGGCGTGTTGTCCTCAACGCGCCGCGGGCGGGGGCTGGGGGTGCGAGCGACCTTTCCGCGCCGTTCGTAGCCTGCACTTGCGCGCGCGGCGGCTGGGGGACCAGCCGCCCTACCTTGGGCGGCGCGCGCGGCGGCTGGGGGAAGGTTTGCGGTATCGCCAAGCGGGGCGGCTCGTGCGGCGGTTCGGGGGGCTCGAAATGCAACGCGGGCGGCACTTATTGAGACAAGGTTTGCGAATAATGAAAGTCGGGTGGCGAACTTTGAGACAAGGTTTGCAAACAATGAAAGTCGGGTTGCAAACTTTGAGACAAGGTTTGCGAACAATAAAAGTCGGGTTGCAAACAATGAGAGTCAGTTTGAGAATATTGAGACACGGGTTGCAAACAATAAAAGTCAGTTTGCGACTCATAAGACGCGGGTTGCGTATTCAATGACTCGGGTTGGGTCTCTTGAGACAAAGTTTGCGCATTATGAAAGTCGGTTGCCATATATTAAGCTTCGGATGGCGCTTCTTGAGACACGGATAGCCTGTAAAAACTTTTTTCTGGCTGCCTTTGTCTCAATTAGCGCTTGCCGACTCTCTGAATGGCCTGCCTGAATGGTATTTTGGCCTGTCTGGTTTTTGATGTTTGATGGCTTATTTGCAGAATGAGCCGGGTGAGTTTCTGAATGGCAGGCCGTGTTTGCATTTTTCACTGCCTGCTTCTCAAGATTTGCCGGTGGTTTTTCAAAATGCGGGAACTCTTTTCTTGATGTGCGCCACCCTTTTTCAAAATACCCGCCCCGGGAAAGAACCCCCCCCATCTCACCATGCGAACACCGTGAGTTCCTTTGCCGGCCGGCGCTCAGCGGGCCAGCTCGCGCAGCACTTGCAGGGCTTTGGCTTCAAAGATGGCCTGCCACTCCGGAGCAACCATCACATCGCAATCCTCCTGCGCGTAGCCGGTGTTCCGCCGTTGCTGCTCGGTGGCGGTGTACCAGATGTAGCCGTTCGTGTAGCCGGAGACGTGCGCGTTGGCATCCTGCGCGGCTTTTTTGATGTTCAGGCCGACCTGCACGGTGACCTCGCCGGGAAAGGTGACGAGCTTGAAGGCTCCGACGCGCAGGCCGCAGACCTCGGCGTCGAGCGTGGGGCTGTTCGCGGCCTTTGTGTCGGCGAGATGTTTTTTGAGCAAGGCGAGGTTTGCGTTCAGCCGCGTGAGCTTTTCCATGAGGGCGAGATTGCCGAGGTAGGCCTCGACGAGCGCCTTGTTGTCGGCGTCGAGCTGCCGGAGCGGCTCCGGGTTGTCGAGGTAGCCCTGCGCGTAATGCGATGGCATGTCCGGGAAAAGCCGGTGCTGCAGGAGCAGCGGCAGGAAGGTCTTGAAATTGATGTTCGTGGGCTTCAGGGCCGCCACGAGGGCCTTTTGCTCCGTCTCGATGGCGGTGATGCGCGCCTCGTAGTCGGCCGCGCGCGGCAGGGCGATGACCTCGCGGCTGACCCTCAGCGTGGCGTCGGCCTGCGGCTCGATGCGCCGGAGCGCGGCCAGCGCGCTCGCACCGAGCATCGTGCCGAGCGGCTCGGCATCGGCGGGGCGGCTGACTTCCTTGTAATGCACCGGATTGATGTCGCCGCCGCAGCCTTGGACGAAGAACGCCATCGCGCCGGTGGCCTCCTCGATCACTTTGGAGGCAAAGCCGGGGTAGTCGGCCGAGTTGCCCTTGCTCGGCGGGTTCATGATCGGATGACAGGCGAACTGATACACGATGGCCAACGGCGTGCCGTCCGCGCGGTCGAGCCGCAGCAGGCCAATCTGCGGATCAATCGGCCCGGTGCTCAACACGTCTTCATCGCGCGGCATGGAGTAGGCGCGGCGCATGTCCGTCTGCGTGCCGTCTTTGAGGAACATGCGGCGGTTTTCACTGATGCGGCTTTCGCTGCCGCTGCCTGCGCTGACTTTGACGGGCACGAGACTCTTCGCGGCGTCTTTGACGGCCTGCACGACGAGCTGCTGCAAATCATTGCGCACGATGCCGTGGCAGTGGCTCGCATTGATGATGACCTCGCCGGCGAGATCGCCGAGCTCCATGCGCACATTGGCGAGGAAGCCGTTTCCAATGCGCCCGATGCCGCCAATCGCCACCGCATCCACCGTCACGAGCACCGCGGTCGTCTCGCCGCTCTTCAAGACGAGCGCCTTGGCATAACACGGATCATTCTCCGGCACGGTGCGGTCCGTGATGTCCACCTTCGCGATGCCAGCGAGAATTTCCGCGTGGAGCAGGCCGGGGGCGAGGGCGAGGAGGAATATGAGCGGGCGCATGAAGGCAACAAACGCTCCGCGCGCGCCGCTTTCGTGCCGCGCATGAAGGTTCTCTCCGCTCGCGCGTCGGAGAACGGTTTGAAATATGCGCCCTTGATTCCTGTTTTCTCCGCCGCCTTCATCCACCCCGCCCAGCCATGAACCTCCGCCATCTCCTCCTCGCCGCCGCCGCATTGACCCTTGCCGCCTGCTCCACGCCCGGCGCCGCTAAGGCCAAGCCCGCCGCCGCTGAGGTCAAGCCCGCCGCCGCTAAGGCCAAGCCCGCCGCCGCTAAGGTCAAGCCCGCCGCCGCTGAGGTCAAGCCCGCCGCCGCTGAGGTCAAGCCCGCCGCTGCTGAGGTCAAGCCGGGCGCGGGCAAACACATCGTGCTGCTGGCGGGTGACGAGGAGTACCGCAGCGAGGAGGCGCTGCCCGCGCTGGGGCGCATCCTGCAGCGGCAGGGCTTCAAGTGCAGCGTGTGCTTTTCCGCCGAGGAGGACGGCAGCATCAACCCCGACAAGGGCGACAGTCTCACCAACCCCGCCGCGCTCGACAGCGCGGACGCCATCATCATGCTGCTGCGCTTCCGCCGCTGGAACGAGGAGACACTGGCGCGCTTCGACGCCGCCATGAAGCGCGGCATCCCCGTGATCGCCCTGCGCACCAGCACGCACGCCTTTGCCGGCATCCCGGCGGAGAGCGCCTACGCCGCGTGGAACTGGAACAAGGACGGCGGCTGGGGAAAGAAGGTGCTGGGCGAGTCCTGGGTCAGCCATTGGGGCCGGCACAAGCACGAGGCCACGCGCGGAGTCGTCGAGGCCGCGAACGCGGGGCACGCCATCCTCAGCGGAGTCAAGGATGTCTTCGGCACCACGGATGTGTATGAGGCCGCGCCGCCCGCCGACGCCACCGTGCTCATGCGCGGACAGGTGCTCGCCGGCATGACGCCGGACTCCCCGCCGCTCGACACGCGCAAGGCCACCAAGGACAAGTTGGAGCAGGGCATCAACGACCCCATGATGCCAATCGCCTGGACGCGCGTGGTGAAAAACGAGGCCGGCGGCGAAAATAAAATCTTCTGCACCACGATGGGCGCGGCCACGGACATCACCAACGAGGGGCTGCGCCGCATGATTGTGAACGCGGTGCATTGGGGCCTGGGCACGGAGGCGCCCGCGGAGATGGACCTGTCCCTGCCCGAGGGCTACGAGCCCACGACCTACGGTTTCAAAGGCTACCGCAAGGACCTCAAGGTGGCCGACCACGAGCTGGGCCGGTGAGCGCGCGGCTCAGCGCCCGAGGACTTGATCCAGGAAGGCGAGCACTTCCCCGGTGGCCGCGTCGCCTTCGATGCCAAGGTCGGCGTTGAGCTTGCTGTGGTCGGTGTCCTTCGCGCCGAAGACTTTCACCGGCACGGAAGCCGCCTTGAGCACGGCGCCAAGGCGGAAGGCCTGCGCGCTGACATCGGGATGATTGGCGACATGCAGGATCAAGAAGGGCGGGATGCTTTTGCCCGCCGCGATGTGGGTGACCGCTGAGAAGTCGCGGTGCTTTTCCGCCGTGTGGCCGAATTTTTCCCGGTGTCCGAACTGGGCCTGAGGCTGGCCGTGAACGCGGCGGCGCGTCTCCGCCGTTTCGATGATGGCCGGCACATCATAGGTGTCCCCGTCCACGGGAATGCAGCCCTTCAGCGCGGAGAAAGACACGCCCTCCGCCTTGAGGTGGCGGTCGTCCGTGCAGACCAGCGCCGCGAGCTGCGCGCCGGCGGAGTGCCCGCCGACGATGATGCGCTCCGGGTCGCCGCCGTGCCGGGCGATGTTGGCGCGCACCCAGCCCAGCGCCGCTGCCACGTCGCCGATGATGTCCGCCATCGCCACCTCGGGCAGCAGGCGGTAGTTGGTGGAGACAAAGACGCAGCCGCGCTCCTTGAACAGGCGCGGCTTTTCCTGCACGCTGGATTTGTCCCCCGTCTGCCAGCCGCCGCCGTGAATCCAGAAGACGACGGGCAGCTTTTCCGCCTTTGCCGGCGCGTGGATGTCGAGCACCTGGCGGGCGTGGCCGCCGAGCACATAAGGCACGTCCCGCTTTACCTCCTGGGCGTGTGAGAAGGCGGCCAGACTGACGGCGGAGAGAAAAAGCAGGAACTTCATGGCAGGCACGAATACGCGCTTCGAGGCGGCGCGCTTGCCAGCGTCTTTTCTTCTTGCGGGACCCGCCCGACCGGCGGCAAATTTTTTCCGAACGCCGCGTTCTACTCGCCCGCCTTTTCATCCCATGCTCCGCGCCATCCTGCTCTCCTGTCTTGTCCTCCCGGCTCTCGCCGAGGAATTCCCGGCCATCTACGACACCGAAAAAGGCGCGCCCATGTCCGCCGAGGAGGCCGCGGCCACGATGGAGCTGCCGCCGGGCTTCAAGTGCCTCGTCTTTGCCGCGGAGCCGGATGTGCGCCAGCCCATCGCGATGGCCTGGGATGCGAAGGGCCGGCTGTGGGTCGCGGAAAACTACACCTACGCCGAAAATCCCATGCGCTGGGACACGAAGCTGCGCGACCGCGTCATCATCCTTGAAGACAAGGACGGCGATGGCAAACATGACGGTCGCAAGGTCTTCTGGGAAGGCGGCAGCTACCTCACCAGCGTGGAGACCGGCTACGGCGGCGTGTGGGTGCTGCACAACGGCACGCTCAGCTTCATCGCCGATCAAAACGGCGACGACACCCCCGATGGCGAGCCCGAGGTGCTGCTCGATGGCTTCAACGTGAAGACCATCGGCCACAACATCGTCAACGGCCTGCGCTGGGGCCCCGATGGCTGGCTTTACGGCCGCCACGGCATCACCGACACCTCCGCCGTCGGCGCACCCGGCACGCCGCTGGACAAGCGCGTGAAGATCAACTGCGGCATCTGGCGCTACCATCCCACGCGAAAGGTTTTCGAAGTCGTCTGCCACGGCGGCACGAACTCCTGGGGCCATGATTGGAATGCCGAAGGCGAGCTCTTCTGGATCAACACCGTCATCGGCCACCTCTGGCACGGCATTCCAGGTGCCTACTACCGCCGCATGTTCGGCACGCACCTCAATCCGCACGTCTATGAGGTCATCGAACAGACTGCCGACCACTTTCATTGGGACACCGGCGCGGAAAGCTGGAGTGATCTCAAAAAAACCGGCATGAGCAGCAAGACCGACGAACTCGGCGGCGGTCACGCGCATGTCGGCATGCTCATCTATCAAGGCGGCCTGTGGCCGGAGAAATACCACGGCGCCGTCCTGACCTGCAACCTGCACGGCAACCGCATCAACATGGACACGCTGCATCGCGAAGGCTGCGGCTACGTCGGCAAGCACGCGCCTGATTTCATGAAGGCCAAAGACAAGTGGTTCCGCGGCATCGACCTCCTCACCGGCCCCGACGGCAACGTCTTCGTCGCCGACTGGAGCGACAGCGGCGAATGCCACGACAACGACGGCGTGCACCGCAGCAGCGGCCGGATTTACAAGATCGTGTATGGAGAGCCGAAGAAGGCGGAGCCGATCAACGTGGCGGCGATGAAGGATGAGGAGCTGGTGAAGCTCTTGGACTCGAAGAACAATTGGTGGGTGCGAACAGCTCAGACAGAACTGGTTAGTCGCGCGTTGGCATCATCAGATGAACGTCCGATCAGAGCTGAAGACGGCAGAGTTTACAAAATGGTGATGGCGTTAGCAGAGGTTGTAAAACTAAAGGCACAAGGGCAAAAAGTGAAGCCTTTGAATCGCACTCATCTGACCTTCATCCAAACATTAGGAGCCATGGGAATTCCAGATCGCGAATGGGCCGCAGAGGGTTGGCTTTCTTCGCCTGATGAGGTGATAAAATTGGCTGCTCTCCGCTACTTGTCTGAGATCCTAGCGCATATAAATATAAGTGCCGGATCGACCCGACAAGAACGCCAAAATGCTGATTGGGATAGGGGTGCTTTGGGAATCACTTTCTCGGAACTCGCCGCTGAATCATCCCATGGCCTTGTCCGCCTCCACCTAGCCTCAGCACTCCAGCGCCTCCCACTCGAAATGCGTTGGCATACAGCTACTGCACTTGCGGAACGCGCCGAAGACGCCAACGACCGTCAGCAGCCGCTCATGATCTGGTATGGCATCGAGCCGGCGGTGGCGGCGGAGCCGATGAAGGGTGTGGAGCTCATCCGCGAGGCGAAAATCCCCACCGTGCGCCGCCTCGTCGCCCGTCGCATCGCCGAGATGATCGAGGACAAGCCCGAGGCCGTCGATGCGCTCGTGGCGCTGATGACCGAACGCGCGGACGTGCGCGGTGATGTGCTCGCCGGCATGGCCGCGGGGCTGGATGGGTTTAGCAGCGCGAAGAAGCCAGCCGGATGGAGTGATGGAGTGGTGGAGAAATGGATTTCTGAAGCCCCAACACCCCAAAACTCCAATACTCCATCACTCCAAGGATTCATCCGCACCCTCTCCGTCCTCTTCGGCAGCGGCCGTGCCATCGAAGACCTCATCGTCCTCGTCAAAAACGCGGATGGCGATGCCAACGCCCGCTTGAACGCCTTCAAGAGCCTCACACGCACGACGAAGCCCGAATTGCTCGCGGTCATCCGCGCGCTCATCAACGACAAGGTGCTCGGAACCGCCGCCCGCAGTGCTTTGGCGGCTTACGATGATACCAATATCCCCAAAGCCCTGCTCAATCCCTGGCCGCAGCGCAGCGAGGAGCAGCAGGCCGCCACCGTGGCCACGCTGGTCTCCCGTGCCAGCTACGCGCACGCTTTGCTCGACGCGGTGAAGGCGGGCGGCGTGCCCAAGAGCGCCATCACCCCCTACCAGGCGCGCGCCATCCGCAGCCTCAATGAGGAGGCCCTCAACGCCAAGCTCACCGAAGTCTGGGGCGAGCTGCGCGACACGCCCGAGGCCAAGAAGGCCGAGATGGCGGAGTGGCTCGCGAAACTCACTCCGGAACGTTTGTCCCAAGGGGATGCCATCCAAGGCAAGGCCGTCTTTGCCGCCGCCTGTGCCGCCTGCCACAAGCTTTACGGACAAGGCGGCCAGCTCGGCCCCGACCTCACCGGGAGCGACCGCCACAAGCTCACCTATCTGCTGGAAAACATCATAGATCCCAGCGCCATCGTGCCCGCCGACTACCGCATGACCGTCTTCCAGCTCAAGGACGGCCGCACCGTCACCGGAGTCATCCCCGAGCAGACGGAGCGCGTGCTCACCATTCAGACTCCGGCGGAAAAGCTCACCGTCGAGAAAAGCCAGGTCGCCAGCCAGCAGCAGCTCCCCATGTCCCTCATGCCGGAAGGTCTGCTCACCGCGCTGGGAGAGGAGCAGGCGGCGCATCTTTTCAAATACCTGATGAGCAGCGGGCCGCCCTGATCCAGGCGCGCAGCGTCATGTTGGAGTTCAAGCTTTAGCTTGTCCCCAGACTTCCCGCAGCGGAGTCCAGTCCCGTGCCGCCCAAAGGCTTCACTCCAACACAGCCGTGAGACCACTGATGACACGAGCTGGAGCTTTCCGTGAATCTGTAAGCGCCGCTTCAATGTCAGGTGGACAAAGCCGGGCGGACCGTGCGTTGATAGGTCCCTCCCATGACACGACTCAACCGCTCCGTCCTGCTGCTCGCCTTTTCCACCGCCGTCCTCGCCGACGGCCCCAAGGACAACCTCGCCGACAATGTGCGCCCGATTCCGCCGCCCGGGATCGAGGTCCCGGAGGCGGATGCCGCCGAGCTGAAGAACGGCCTGGCCAAGCTGCGCGCCGCCATTGACGCCGCCGCCAAGGCCCAGGAGAAAAACCCGCGCCTGGCCCTGCTGCTGCCCGACATTGAAATCCATCACAAGGCCGTGGACTGGGCGCTGCGGTATCACGAAATTCACAAGCCCAACGAGCTGAAATCCGCGCGCGAAATCCTGGCCGAAGGCATGGAGCGCGCCGCTCACTTGAGGGATGGCCGCGCGCCCTGGACCACGCAAAAGGGCCTCGTGGTCCGCGGCTACCGCTCCCGGCTTGACGGCTCCGTGCAGCCTTACGGCATGGTCATTCCGGAAAGTTACAGCGGCGCGCCCGCGCGTCTCGATGTCTGGTGCCACGGCCGCGGCGAGACCGTCAGCGAGCTCGTCTTCATGGACCAGCGCCGGAAGCAGCAGGGCCAAATCTCGCCCGCAGGCGCGCTCGTGATTCATCCGTATGGCCGCTACTGCTGCGCCAACAAATTCGCCGGCGAGGTGGATCTCTTCGAGGCGCTGGAGCACGCGCGCCAGTTTTACGCCATTGACGAGGACCGCATGGTGATGCGCGGCTTCAGCATGGGCGGCGCGGCGGCATGGCAGTTCGCCGTGCATTACGCCGACCGCTGGTGCGCCGCCAACCCCGGCGCGGGCTTTTCAGAGACGCCGGAGTTTTTGAATGTCTTCCAGTCCGAGGATGTGAGCAGCATCCCGTGGTATCAGCAGGCGCTGTGGAAATGGTACAACGCCACCGACAGCGCGGTGAACCTTTTCCACTGCCCCACCGTGGCCTACAGCGGCGAGATTGACCGCCAGAAGCAGGCAGCCGACATCATGGAGAAACACCTGCGCCAGGAGGGCATTGAGATGGTCCACATCATCGGCCCTGACACAGCGCACAAAATCCATCCCGACTCTCTCATCGAGATCGAGCGCCGCCTGGCCGCCATCGCCGCCATCGGGCGTGACCGCACGCCGCGCGAGGTGCGCTTCACCACCTGGTTCCTGCGTTACAACCAGATGCACTGGGTGCGCGTGGACGCGATGAGGGAGCATTGGCAGCGCGCGCGTGTCCACGCCCTGCTCACCGGCCCGGCTGAAGTGACCGTGAAGACTGATAACGTCGCCGCCCTCACTCTCGACATGGCTTCCGGCCACTGCCCCATCAGTCCCATGGCTGATCCTGTGATCAAAGTGGACGGCTCGACGTTAAAGGCTCCGCGCGCCAAGTCCGACCGCTCCTGGCTCGTCCATCTGCGTCGTGACGATGCGGGCAAGTGGTCATTGGCGAACAGCGCGCATGAGCCTGGCAAGCTCGTCAAAAAACACGCTCTCTCCGGCCCGATAGACGATGCCTTCATGGACAGCTTCCTCTTTGTAAAACCCACCGGCGCGCCATTTCACGAGCTGACAGGCGCCTGGGCCGGGGCTGAAATGGATCGTGCCGTCTTCGAGTGGCGACGCCAGTTTCGCGGTGACGCCCGTGTCAGGGCCGACAAAGACCTCACCGAAGCCGACATCGCCGCGCACAACCTTGTTCTCTGGGGCGATCCTCAGAGCAACAGTGTGCTCGCCCGAGTGATTGCCAAACTGCCGGTCGGGTGGACGGCGGAAAAACTCACCGCCAATGGCAAGACCCATGCCGCTGAGACGCATGCCCCCATTCTTGTGTATCCAAACCCGCTGAACCCGGAGAAGTACATCGTCATCAACAGCAGCTTCACTTACCGCGAGTACGATTACCTGAACAACGCCCGCCAGGTGCCCAAGCTGCCCGACTGGGCTGTGGTGGACATCTCCCAGCCCCGCACCAGCCAGGCTCCAGGCCGCATCGCCGACGCCGGTTTCTTTGACGAGGCCTGGCAATGGCGGAAGGAAACCCGGTGAGGGATGAAGTCTGCCGTCATAGCAGCAGTGCGGCGGCTTTTTTGGCGAAGTAGGTGAGGATCATGTCGGCGCCGGCGCGGCGGATGCCGAGGAGGGACTCGAGCATGACTTTTTCCTCATCCAGCCAGCCGGCGGCGGCCCCGGCCTTGATCATGAGATACTCGCCGCTGACCTGGTAGGCGGCGAGGGGCAGGGTGGTGGTGGAGCGCAGGGCGGCGAGGATGTCGAGGTAGGGGCCGGCGGGCTTGACCATGAGCATGTCGGCACCCTCGGCCTCGTCGAGCGCGGCCTCGCGCAGGGCCTCGCGGGCGTTGGCGGGGTCCATCTGGTAGGTCTTTTTGTCGCCGGCTTTGGGCGCGGAGTCGAGCGCGCCGCGGAAGGGGCCATAGTAGGCGCTGGCGTATTTGACGGCGTAGCTGAGGATGGAGACGGCTTGGTGCCCTTCGTGGTCGAGGGCGCTGCGCAGGGCAGCGACACGGCCGTCCATCATGTCGCTGGGCGCCACGATGTCGGCCCCGGCGCGGGCGTGGCAGAGGGCCTGCTGGCAGAGGACTGCGAGGGTCTCGTCATTGAGGATGCGGCCGTCCGGGGAGACGAGGCCGTCGTGGCCGTCGCTGTTGTAGGGGTCGAGCGCCACGTCGGTGATGACGGCCAGCGCGGGGTGCGCGGCTTTCAGGGCGCGGATGGCGCGCGGCACGAGGCCGTCGTCGTTGTGGCACTCGGCGGCGGCGGGTGTCTTCAGCTCGTCGGGGATGCGGGGGAAAAGCACCACGGCGGGGATGCCGAGCGCGTGCGCCTCTCCCGCCTCGGTGACGAGGTCCCGCAGGCACCAGCGCTGGCAGCCGGGCATGGCTTTAATGGGCGTGTTTGCCTCTCCTTCCTGGATGAAGAGCGGATAGATGAAGTCCGCCGGGCGCAGCACCGTCTCGCGCACCAAGTCGCGGATGGCGGGGGACTGGCGGTTGCGGCGGGGGCGGATGGGCAGGTGCATGGCGGCATGATGGCGGGGGCGGACGGGAGTTCAAAGAGGAAGTCACCCCGGAGCCGCGCGGACTTGCGGTGCGCGCCCATTTGTGAAAAGTCCCCCTGCCATGAACCGCCGCGCCTTTCTCACCTCCGCCCTCGCCGCAGTCCTCAGCCCCATCGCCGCGCGGGAGGGCCGTGCGGCGCGCATCGTGCTGCGCTCGTCGTGGCAGACGGTGAACATTGGCGACATCGCCCACACGCCGGGGATGCTCGCGCTTTTGGAGAAGCACCTGCCCGAGGTGGAGGTGCGCCTGTGGCCGAGCAAGGTGGACAATGGCGTGGACGAGCTGCTCATGGCGCGCTTCCCGAAGCTGAAGATCCTTAAGACGCAGGCCGAGATCCAGACCGCCTTTGAGGAGTGTGATTTCCTCCTGCACGGCTCCGGCCCCTCCCTGGTGGCGCAGCGGGATGTCATCCGCTGGAGCGAGGCCACGGGCAAACCCTACGGCATCGGCGGCATCACCTTCTCCACGCGCGGCTCCACCTCCACGCGGGACGCGGCGGACGAGGCCTTACAGGCCACGCTCCGCGTCTTCAATGGCGCGCGCTTTGTCTTCTTCCGCGACTCGGTCTCCCTGGCGCTGGCCAAAAGCCTCGGCTGCACCTGCCCGGTCATGGAGTTCGGCCCGGACGGCGCCTTTGCCACGGATCTGCGGGAGGAGGAAAAGGCGCTGGCCTTTCTCAAAGAGCACGGGCTGGAGGAGGGCAAGTTTCTCTGCTGCATCCCGCGCCTGCGCTACACGCCCTACTGGGTCATCCCGGAAAAGAAGGCCAAGCCCGACCCCGAGAAGCACGCGCGCAACGAGGCCATGAAGGAGCACGACCACGCCCAGCTCCGCCAGGCCATCATCGAAGTCGTGCGCCAGACCGGCATGAAAGTGCTCGTCTGCCCGGAGGACAAAACGCAGATGGCCGTGGGCAAGGAGATGCTCTACGACCCGCTGCCCGAGGACGTGAAAAAGCGCGTGGCGTGGCGTCCGGACTACTGGCTCACCGGCGAGGCGCTCAGCACCTACGCGCGCAGCGCCGGCCTCTTCGGCAACGAGATGCACAGCCCCATCATGTGCATCGGCGCGGGCATCCCCGCCATCGTCTGCCGCTGGGCCGAGCAGACCAGCAAGGGCTTCATGTGGCGTGACATCGGCCTGGACGAATGGCTCTTCGATCTCGATGACGAGGCGCAGCTCCCCGGCATCGTGCCCGCCGTGCTCGCCCTCGCCAAAGACCCCGTCGCCGCCAAAGCCAAAGCCGCCAAAGCCCGCGCCTACGTCGCCCAGCGCCAGGCGCGCATGATGCAGGCGGTGGGGGAGGGGTGAGGAATCCCGCCCTTGCCAGCGCCTGGGCGGGTCGTAGTCTTGCCGCGCATGGCTCTTGATCTCCAAAGCATCCAGCTCCCCCCGCCGGGAGCCCGGCTTCGCCTCCCGCCGAAAACGGGACGGAAGCCGAGCTATGAGGAAGCCTATCAACAAGTGCGCCGCCAGCTTCAGGACACCGGTTCCCAGGCTGCCATGTCCGTGCAGATGAACTCCCAAGTCCGCGCCGCTCATGCTCAGCCGCTCCGAACTGGCGCGTCTCATTGATGGCCCGGCCCTCGACCGGGAAATCCGCCGCCTGGGGAAAATGGGGGGTGGCTGGATTCATGCGGCCAGCGTGCCCGCCGTGCTCGCGCTAGCCAAAGGCTTCGATGTGGTCTTTGAGGAGTTGAAAATGGCCCCGGAACTTGCCAAAGGCATGGCAAGCTGCATAGATGTCACTTGATGACATCAAAACATCATCATTCCGCCGTAAAACCAGTCATGATATGGAAGAGCAAATGACCATGAGACTTGAGGGAGTGTCCGCTTCGGAATGGGACTGGGTGCGCCGTCTGATCGCGGATGTCCAGGAGCAGGAGAGGCATGAGCACCTCGTGGCACTATGGGCTCAATGGCGCATCGCTGTCCGTTTTTTCAGGCAGGCTGAGTTCATTCTGATGCGTCAAAAACAACCGGGAGCGGTGGATTTCAAATTCCATCGCGCCTGTCTCACAGGGTTGATCAGCATTGGCGAGTTTTTGCTGCTTCATATTGCCGAGTCGGGGGATCGGGAGGAATTGTCGCGACTGGGTTTTTCCGGGGAAAATGCCGAGGCCGCGCTCGCGACCTTGCGCTCCAACTGGGACGAGTGGCATGGAGAAAGCTCGCCGGACAGGATTCGGTCCATTCAACAAAAGCTGCTTGAATTGAATGGCGAGGCACAAGCTCATTGAAGAGCTCCACGCGGCCTGGTACGACGCCCTGTGGGCCACAGGCGAGGGAGCGGACGACAAGCGCAAGGCTCATCTGATCCTGAGAGACGAGGCATGCCGGTTGTTTGATTGTTCGCCCTCGGAACTGCAGCAAGCCCTGCGGGGAGACTTCTCGAAATGGTGCCGTGAAAAAGCACTGCCAAAACCGCCGCAATCCTGAACGAGCGTGACTCCTGGTCCGCGCCGTGCTCACCCGGCCTCGAAGCCGGCGATGATGCGCGGGTAGTCGGTGAGGCGGACGAGCTGGATGCTGTAACGGTGCGCGATGGCGTCGGCTTCGGACTCTGGGTAGTCGTCGCGGTAATAGACCTCCCGCACGCCGTAGGCGCAGAGCATTTGCATGCAACTGGTGCAGGGCTTGGTGGTGCATGCCACAAGCTTCACGTTCCCGCGGGTGAAGAGGCTGCACAGGTTCACCTCGGCGTGGAGCATGTATTTGCGCCGGTCGTCGCGGTCGTGCCAGAATTCGGGGCTGGCATTGTAGCCAGGGGCCAGGCCGTTGTAGGCGGTGCCGATGACGCGGTTGTCGAAGTCAATGGCCACGGCGCCGACTTTTCGATACGGGTCCTCGGAGCGCAGGCTGGCCACGTGGGCCAGGGCCATGGCGTATTCGGGCATCGTCAGCCGGGTGCGCTTGGGGTCGGTGTCGGACATGCGGGGCATTCAGCCGCGCGCGGGGGCGGCGTCAACGCGGGATGTGGCAATGCCGCCAGACGAGTTGCGCGGGTGTGTTTCCAGCTTCACCCTGGGCCATGCGTTTTCCCAGTTTCTTGATCGGTGTTTTCATGGTGGTTCAGCCCGCGCGGGCATGGTGGGATGGCGGGCATAAAGCCATCGCCCTCATCGCCTACGACCATCTCAGCGAGAGCGAGCGCGCCTGGGTGATGACGAGGCTGGAGGCGCATCCGACGCGCGAGGAGCTCTTCGAGCTGCCGTTGCGCGAGGAGTTTGCCTCCGCCGCGCCCGACGCGGACACCCGCGCGCGCTGGTTCTTCGCCCAGGCCGCGATCTGGTCCGACCTCATTCGCCGTGACGGCGGCTACCCGAACGCCAAGGAGATCAACGCCGCGCACCACCACAGCACCTGGCACTATACCGACCTGGCCGTCTTCCCGGACAATGCGGCACGCGCGGCGCTTGCGGCCAAAGCCGCCCCGCCGCCCATGGACTGGCAGCCCGGCATGACCGAGCCGGAGGAGGGCTTCAACTCCATCCAGACACTCCGGCGCGTGCTCCATGAGCTGGCCGATCCCGCACGCGATCACGGCGGGCAGGGTGTGAACCTTTGCTGGCTCTTTCACTGCCTCGGAGACACGCACCAGCCCTGCCACTGCGCGCAGATTTTCATCCCTGAAAAACTGCCCGACGGCTGCGAGGGCGCCAACCGCATCATGATCCTCGGTTTGAAGTCCGCGCAGCCCGTGCTCACCAGCGATGTGCTGCACGCTTTTTGGGACAGCCTCTGGAACGATGAAAAAAACGGCCTCGCCGATGTCAGCGCCCGTCTTGCGCCGCTCAAGGCGGATGCAGCACTCTGGTCGAAGGGCGCTGAGGCCGCGCGCGAGCTGGACCCGGTGGAATGGTTGAAGGAAGGCCATGCCCTGGCGGAAAGCCATGTGTATTCCCCCGCGCTGCTGCGCCGTCTTGCCTCAACCAGCGCGCAGCCAAACACGCGCAGCAGCCGCGGCGGCAACGTCATGATGGTCTCGATGACCACGCTCGACCGCGACGCCTATGTGCGCGAGGCGCGCTTTGTCTCGCGGCAGCAGATGGTGACCGCCGGGCTCAGACTCGCCGCCGTGCTCAAGGACGTCATCGCGCGCTCACACTGAGCGCGCCGCTCACCCCTCGACACAGGCCACCGCCAGCGCGGCGATGCCCTCCTCCCGGCCCACGAAGCCCATGCGCTCGTTCGTCGTGGCCTTCACGCCCACCTGGCCTGGCGTGATGCCCAGCGCGGCGGCGATGTTTTCCTTCATGGCCGGCGCGTGTTTCATCACCTTCGGCGCCTCGGCAACGAGCGTGCTGTCCACATTGTGGATGGCAAAGCCGTGCTCTTTGGCCAGCGCCGCGCACTTTTCCAGAATGCGCAGGCTGGAGATGCCCTCGATGCTCATGTCCGAGGGGGGGAAATAGAAGCCTATGTCCGGCAGTCCCATGGCGCCGAGCACGGCATCCGCGATGGCATGGCAAAGCACGTCCGCATCCGAGTGCCCCTTCAAGCCCATGCTGTGAGGGATGACCACGCCGCCTAAAACTAGGGGGCGGCCAGTTTCAAAACAATGCACGTCGTAGCCGATGCCGGTCCGGATCATGCGCTAAATGTGGAGAGCCGGGAAGGCCGCGCATGAAAAAAAACTCACGCCTGCCTGCCGCCAAAGGTCCGCATCTGGGCGCGATAGTCACGCGGAGTGCGTCCGACGACCTCGCGGAAGCGGCGGTTGAAGTTGGCGAGGTTCCGGTAGCCGCAATCGAGGGCGATGTCGGTGATGTTGTGCTGGTCCTCGGCGATGAGCCGGCAGGCGCGGCCAATGCGCACCTCGTTGATGTATTCGGGCACCGTCTTGCCGGTGCGGGAGCGGAAGAAGCGGCTGAAGGCGCCCTCGCTCAGATGCGCGAGTCTGGCGAGCTGGCCGCGATCAATGTCCTCGGTGAGATGCTGGTGAATGAAGTCGCACACGCGCTCCATGCGGCCCTGGTCGGTGGCGTGCAGGGTGGGTTCGTAGCCTGCGCTGGCCAGCGGGCGGAGGTCCCTGGCACGGGCCAGAATGTCGAGGATGGCCAGCAGGTCCACCACGCGCGTCAGGCCGCCGGCCTCCGCCAGATGGCGCAGCCGCTGCGCCACTTCCTTCCTTGTCTGTCCGCGCACCTCCAGCCCGCGGGCGGCGCGGCGCAGCAGGCGCTTCACGCCCTCCGCCTCCGGCATGTTCATGAAATCGCGCCCGAGGAAGTTTTCCTCGAATCGTATGACGATGGCCTCAACGCCGCCCTTTCCCGCGTCCTGATGCCAGATGTGGGGCAGGTTCGAGCCTAGCAGCACCATGTCGCCGTCGGTGAGCGGGGCTATATTGTCTCCGACAACCCGGTGTCCGCTGCTGCGCAGGGCGAGGGTGAGCTGGTACTCCGGATGGAAATGCCAGCGCGTGCCGTAGTCGGGGCCTTCGATCACCTCGCAGTGAAACGACTCCCAGTCACGACGCGGCACTTTTTCAAAGACAGGCTTCATGGCGGCATTGTAGGGGGTCTTTCAGAATTGGAACCACGAAATATAACGGGAAACAGCAACAATCCCGCGCTTCATGAGGCCAGCTTTTTCACAAACTCCGCCAGCGCGCGAGCATCCTCCGTGTTTGGCGATCTAGTGCTGGCGCATTCAGCACTGGCAAAGTCACAGCGGTGCGCGATGCGTCCGTCCTTCCAGACCCAGGCGCGCGGGTTGTGCGGGCCGACCTGGCGCGGATCACTCCAGGTGTGGATGCCGAGTGTGCGGTCGTTGACAGCGGCTGCGATGTGCATCGGGCCGCTGTCCACGCTGACCACGCCCCGCGCGCGGCGCAGCAGCCAGACCAGCTCCGGCAGGGTGGTGCGCGCGCTCAGGTCGGTGATGTGCTCTCCCCGCGGCACGGACACCCCATTCCTCACACCGACGAGCACGACCGGGCTCGGTGCCAGCGCGGCGCAGAGCGCCTCAAGCACGGCGGGTTCCAAAGACTTGCCTTTGCCGCGTGACCAGGGATGCACCACGACCGCATCCTCGCGCTCCGGCCAGCCGGCGGGCATGGTTCCCTCCGGCAGCGGCGTGCGCGGCTTTTCCAACGGGATGCCGAAAGCGCTCGGGACTTCCAGATAGCGCTCCAGGGCATGGGCCCCGGCATTGACGGCAATGACATGGTCATGAAAAAAGCGCGCGCCTTCGCGCGAGTCGGACAGTCCCACGACGGGCCGCGAACCGCTCAAGCGCGCGACCAGCCCGCTGCGCAGCAGGCCCTGGAAATCGAGCACGATCTCCGGCTCCGGATGCGGGCGGCGCCTCCACTGCGCGGAGATCCAGTTCAGAAAACGCATGCCGCCGAGCAGCCCCCGGAAGCTTTTGCGGGGGAAGGGCACGACCTCATCCACGACGGGGGACCCTTCAAGGAGCGGATTCCACTCCGTGTTCGCCAGCCAGCGCACATGCAGGTGTGGATGCGCGCTCTTGATGGCATGCACGGCTGGCAGGGTGTGGACGATGTCGCCGAGCGAGCTGGGTTTGACCACCAGCAGGGAGCGGAAGTCCGCCAGGTCCGGCAGTTTCCGCGTGTTCATCACTTGCCCAGAGCCAGCCGCTCGGCCAGCAGGCTTGGCAGGCCGGCGGCGCGGATTTTGTCCTGCGCGGTCTGAATGTCATACTCGACGCGGCGGATGGCGATGGTCTGTGCCTGCGCGTCATAGATGGCATACGAGGCGCGCCAGTCGCCGTCGCGCGGCTGGCCGACGCTGCCGACGTTCACGAAGTATTTCACGCCGCGCTGCAGCGTCACCTCGTTGCCGCGGGCTGCGCGCACGGAGTCGTCCTTTTCAAAGATGCGCGGCACATGGGTGTGGCCGTAGAAACAGACCTGGGTGAACTGGTAGCTGAAGCTGGCCATCGCGTCGAAGCGGTTGGTGACATAACCCCAGCTTCCGGGGGAGTCGAGCGTGGCATGGACGATGGTGAAATCCCGCACCTGGCGCACGAGCTTCAGGTCACGCAGCCACTGGCGCTGCTCCTCGCCAAGCTGCTCGCGTGTCCATAGCAGCGCGGCCTGGGCCAGCGGGTTGAGCTCCTCCAGGTTGCTGGTACTGGCTGCGCCCTCGTCATGATTGCCGCGCACGGTGGGGCAGTTCATCTCCCGCACGGTCTCCAGGCACTCCGCCGGATTCGCCGCGTAGCCCACGATGTCGCCCAGGCACACATGGCTGGCGCAGCCCTGCTCATGCGCGTCCCAGAGCACGCTTTGCAGCGCCTCCAGATTGGCGTGGATGTCTCCGAAAATGCAGAATTTCATCGGGTCGGGCGATGGGGCGAATTTTCGATCATCGGAAAATAGGAGGGAAAATCAAGTCATTCGGCAGATTCATTTCTCCACAGCGCCCGCGTCGGCGGTCTTCGCGCGTTTGGACAAGTCCAGTTCGATGACGCCATACTTCTGCTCGTAGGCCTGGAGTGTCTGGGTGAGGTGTACCCAGAGGCGCTTGGCGCCGTCGTAGCTGGTGGCCACGCGGCTGACGATGCGCGCGTCCTCCTCGATGAGCGGGCCGAAGGCATTCAGGTTCATGGCGAAGTCGAGCACCACTTCATTGGGCGTGGCAAACACGCGGCTGACATTCGAGTAGGCGGCCGCTGGTGCCGGCTGGGCGCGGGGCGCGGTGGGAGCCTCGGCTCCGACGATTTTGACGTTGCTGGACATGATGGGTGGAGAGGGGGTTCAGGAATTCAGGATGCGGGCGGGATGGGTGTACACATTCATCGTGCCGCCGCGCAGGAAACCGATGAGAGTCTGGCCGCCCTCGCGCGCGAAGTCCACCGCCAAACTGCTCGGCGCGGAGATGGCCGCCACCACGGGCACGCCGGCAGCCAGCGCCTTTTGCATGATCTCGAAGGACACGCGCCCGCTGACCAGCAGGATGTGCCGGTCCAGCGGCAGCAGGTTTCTTTGCAGGGCGAAGCCGAGCACCTTGTCGAGCGCGTTGTGGCGGCCCACATCCTCGCGCAGCACGAGCAGGTTTCCCTCCAGGTCAAAAATGCCGCTGGCATGAAGACCGCCCGTGGCGGCGAAGGTCTCCTGCGCGGCGCGCAGCTTGTCCGGGAGGGCGGCGATGACACCCGCCGCGATTCGCACGTCCGCTGTCACCGGCGGGAAGCGCTGGAACACAGAGTCAATGCTCGTCTTTCCGCACAGGCCGCAGCTCGACGCGCTGAAGACATGCCGTGTCAGCGACTCCCAGTTCACCACTGCGCCGCCGAGCAGCACGTCCACGATGTTGCCATGCGTGTTGCCTGTGCTTGGGCACTGGGAGATTTCCAGAATGTCCCGCGCCGTTTTTATCACGCCCTCGCTGACGAGAAAGCCGGCCGCCAGCTCCTCGTCATGCCCCGGCGTGCGCATCACCACCGCCACGCTGCGGCCCTCCACGCGGATCTCCAGCGGCTCCTCGCGCGCGGTGACATCCGCGCGCTCCTCGCTGCCTCCGCCCACGGTGACGCGGCGCACCAGCGCGTGCGCCGCAGGGGCGTTTTCAGCATCCGTCATGACGTGGCCTCCACCAGGTCGGCGCTCACCAGGCCTTGAGTCACATGGCGCGGCTCGGCGATGAGGCGGATGAGCTTGTCGAAAATGTCCCTGCCGCGGATGATCTCGATCTCCACGCGCAGGAAATAGATGGGCAGGTCTCCTGGCGGCAGTTTCGGGAAGCGCACAAAGTCCTTCTCCGTGGTCAAAATGGCATGGGCGCCGGCCTTTTCGCAGCGTTCGATGAACTGCGTGATCTCCTTTTCCTGAAAGCGGTGGTGGTCGGTGAAGCGCTTCACCCACTGCACGCGCGCGCCCAGCTTGCGCAGCCCGTTTTCAAAGCTCTCCGGCACGGCGATGCCGGAGAGCGCGCCGACATATTTGCGGCTCATGGCGTCCAGCGGCAGGCGCTCGCCGGTGTGGATGTCCTCAAAATGCACGGGCCGGTGGCGGCACTCGATGATTTCCGCCACGCGGTTGTGCCTGCGGATTTGCCCGATGACCTCTCCGCTGTCGCCGTCCGACTTGGTGAGGAAGATGTAGCTGGCGCGGCGCAGGGATGCGGGCGGCTCGCGCAGGGTGCCGCGCGGCAGCATGTGGCCGGTGCCGAAGGGCGCGGTTTTGTCCACCAGCACGATGTCGTGCCGGTGCTTGAGCTTGAGGTATTGCAGGCCGTCGTCGAGCAGCAGCACATCCGCGCCGAATTTGCGGATGGCGTGGGCGCCGGCCTTCACGCGGTTGCGGTCCACCACCACGGGCACGCCTTTGCAGTTCTGCGCCAGCATGTAGGGCTCGTCACCGGCCACATAGGAGTCGAGCAGCACGCTCTCCCCGTCGGAGACGACACGCGGCAGCGGCTCGCGCGGTTTGCGGGCGAATCCCAGCTTCGCGGCGATGCGCCAGCCGAGCGGGATTTTGCGCTGGCGTTTGCTTTTGTAGCCCCGGCTCAGGATGGCGACCCGCCGCCCGCGCTCGTGCAGCGCCTTGGCGAAGAGCTCCACCACCGGTGTCTTCCCCGTGCCGCCGACGGTGATGTTGCCGATGCTGATCACCGGCACGCCCAGATGGTGGTCGTGGATGTAGCGCTCACGGTAGAGGAAAAGCCGCAGCCGCACCGCGCCGGAGTAAATGCCGGAAAGCAGCCTGAAAGCCGCGCGCAGCAGCGTCGGCCGGATGCCACGCTTGTGGTGGATGATCACCTCAATGAGGTATTGTTCGAGGTCTTCAAGGGTGTCTTTCATCCTGCGGGGCGGCGGGCCACCCCTTACAGCCTGCGCGCCGGAAGCTCAACAGCCGGGTGCGCGCCCTCTCCCGCGCGTCCGCCGGGTCCATGAGCTTGAAAAGCCGGGCCGAAGGCGTTAGCACACGCCTTGTGTCCCACCCCCAGCCTCCAGCCTCCCTGCTCGGCATCACTCCGCCGGAGCTGGCCGCCGCTTTCACTGAAATGGGCGAGCCGGCCTTCCGCGCGCGGCAGGTGCTGGAGTGGACCTTCCAAAAGCGCGCCGCCGGCATCGAGGGCATGTCCAGCCTGCCGAAGGCCCTGCGCGCCGCGCTCGCGGAGCGCTTCGTCACCCGCACCATGAGCATCGCCCAGGTCACGGGATCAAAGGACACGACGCGGAAATTCCTCCTGCGCCTGAGCGACGGACGCTATGTGGAGACGGTGCTCATTCCGGCGAACCCCGCGCTCTACGGCGGCAAGTCCGACCGCCGCACCCTCTGCGTCTCCAGCCAGGTGGGCTGCGCCTACGACTGCAAATTCTGCGCCAGCGGCCTGGCCGGCTTCACGCGCAACCTCACCGCCGCAGAGATCGTCGAGCAGATCGTCCAGGTCGAGCAGCACACCGGCGAGCGGGTGGACAACCTCGTGTTCATGGGCATGGGCGAGCCGCTGGCGAATTACTCGCACGTCACCAAGGCCATCGAAATCCTCAACGCCGAATGGGGCGTCGGCATCGGCGCGCGCCACATGACCGTGAGCACCAGCGGCCTGGCCCCGCAGATCCGCAGGCTGGCGGACTTCCCCCTGCAAATCCGCCTGGCCATCTCCCTGCACGGCGCCACCGACGAGGTGCGTGACCGCATCATGCCGGTGAACCGGAAGCATCCTCTTGGCGAGCTCTTCGCCGCCCTGGAGGTCTGGCATGAAAAGCGCAAACAGCACCTAACCTTCGAGTTCATCCTCATTGAGAATGTGAATGACAGCCTTGAGCAGGCCCGCGCCCTGGCGCGGCTGGCGCGCCCGCTGGAGGCCAAGGTGAACCTCATCCCCTACAACACCGTCGAGGGACTGCCCTGGACGCGCCCCTCCGAGGAATGTCAGGACGCCTTTCTCGGCGCGCTGTTGAAGGCCGGCGTCAAAGCCACCCTGCGCCGTGAAAAAGGCCACGACATCGCCGCCGCCTGCGGCCAGCTCCGTCTCAAGCAGGAGACCGCTGAAGGCATCATCGAGTCCCCCGTCCCCGCAAGGCGCGTCACCATAGGCGCCGGCGCGTGAGTGCCGCCCGGCGTCCGTCCCAGCCTTGGCGCTTGACCCCCGCCGCATCCTTCTGACACTGGCCGCAGTGACGCTCGCCGCCGCCATCCTGTATCTCTCCCTGCTCGCCCTGCTGGCCGTCATTTCCGCCGTGGAGACAGCCATTCACAGCGCGCGCGACATCGAGCCGCGCCTGGAGGCCGCCGGCCCCGGCATGGCACAAAAGCTGCGCAGCATCGCCGCGAACCCCTTCGCCCACTTGCACCGCGCCCTGCTGCTCTCCGCCACCTTGAACCTGGCCCTGGCCGCCCTCGGCCTGCACCTGGTCTCCGGTCCGTTGCGCGCCGCCGGGTGGAACCCCTGGGCGGCCACCGCGCTCATCTTCTGCGCCACAGTGCTCGTCGGCGATGTGCTGCCGAAATTCCTCGCCGCCCGCGCGCCCACCAGCGTGCTCCAGGGCGGCCTGCGCCTGCTGGTGCCGCTGCAGCCCGTGCTCGACCCCTTCGCCGCCTGGGCGGACAAAATCACCGATCTGCTGCTCAAGCGCGTCATCCCCAGCCGCGTGAAGTTGAACCCCAAGATCACCCGCAACGAGTTCGAGACCCTGGTCGAAATGCGCCAGGAGCAGGGCCTGCTCGGCGCCGACGAGGCCGAAATGCTGCGCGAGGCGCTCGACATCGAAACCCTCACCGTGCGCGACTGCATGGTGCCGCGCGTGGACCTCACCCTCATGGCCGTGGACGACAAGCCTGAGAAAATCGCCGCCGCCCTCGAGCAGTCCTCCGGCCGCTTCGTCGTCTTTCACGGCGAGACACCCGACATGGTCGAGGGCGTGCTCGACACCGAGGCCTGGAAGCTCGCGGGACGCCCCGACTGGCGCGGCATGCTCTTCAGCCCGTCTTTTGTCCCCGAGACCCTGCCCGTGCTCGACGCGCTCGACCAGCACCTGAAGCGCACCGCCATGCCCGTGCTCATCGCCGACGAATACGGCGGCCTCGAAGGCATGGTCGGGCAGGAGGAGATCGCCGACTGGCTGCTGCACGAGGCAGCGCCCTGGCTCGGCGAGGCAAGCGAGATCCGCCACCTCGGCGGCGGGCGCTACATCGTGGACGGCGGCACCCGCATTGACGACGTGAACCGCGAGCTGCGCGCCGCCATCCCCGACGAGGGTGTGGACACCATCGGCGGATTTGTCTTCAACCACCTCGGCCACATGCCGAAGGCGGGCGAGCGCGCCCGCCTCGACGGCATCACCCTCAAGGTCCGGCGCGTCGTCCGCGCCCGCATCATCGAGGTGGAGCTGCGCCTGGACGAGGCGCGTCGCGCGGAACTGCAAAGCGTGGAGGAGGCCGGAGCATGAGCTGGCTGCTGCTCCTCGCGCTCTGCCTGGCCGTCTCCTTCACCCTCTCAGGGCTGGAGAGCGCCGTGCTCACCGTCAGCCGCGTGCGCATGAGGCACGCCGCCGGCGCCGGCGACCGGCGCGCCGCCCGGCTCCTGCCGCTCATTGAGGACCGCGACGCGCTGCTCGGCGCCATCACCGTCAGCAACCACGTCACCAACCTCGCCGCCTTCCTCATTCTGGCCTGGCGCTTCCTGCCCTTTCACGGGCCCTGGGGGCCGCTGCCCGCCTTCATCCTGGCACTGCCCGTGTTTCTGCTCGGCCTTGAGGTGCTGCCCAAAAAGCTCTTCCGCCGCTACCCCTTCCGCAGCATCCGCGCCCTGGCGCCCCTGGTGCGTCTGGTCGGCCTGGCCCGCCCGCTCTTCCGCGCCCTTGCCCGCGGTGCCGGCACCGCCCAAGACGTGCCCGACGACTCCAGCGGCCGCGCGGACCTGCGCGCGCAGGCCCTCCAGCTCAGCCAGGCCGGGCATCTCACGCCGGGCGCCGCGCGGCTCATCTGCGGCATGCTCGACTACCGCCAGAAGCGTGTGCGCGCCCTGATGATGCCGCTGAACCGCTCCATCGCCCTCGGCAGCGAGCAGCCACTCCACGCCGCGCTCATCTACGCCCGCCAGCACGAGCTGAGCACCCTGCCCGTCATGGATGAAAACGGCGTCTTTACCGGCGTGCTCGACCTCTCCCGACTGCCGCCCCAGCCGCCCGGCGACCGCCTCGTGCGGCAGCACATGCGCACCCTGGAGACTGTGAAGGCCGACGACCCCGCCCTGACCGCCCTCCAGCATCTGCGCAAACGCGGCCAGACCCTGGCCCTCGTGCTCGACGAGCGCCAGGAACCCGCCGGCCTCATCCGCGAGGAAGATCTCCTCCACCACCTCCTCCAGGCGCCGGACTCCGCCACGCAGGCTGGGGAAAAGTAACGCGCCTCCGTCCTCCGGGCCGGGCACGGCAAAGCCGATGCGCGCAAGACTTCCCCGACCCGGGAAAGCGGGCGTTTTCCGCTACGGGCGCGTGGCGGTGATGAGGTGGTTGTGAAAGGGGGTGCGGCCCCAGAGGGGGCGGAGGCTGACGCGCAGGCCGGCGGCGCCGAGGACTTCGTGGAAGAGGGCGGCGTCCGGGTAGCTGACGGGCGCGGCTTTCATCCAGCGGGTGGCTTTGGCGAGATAATCGGCCCAGACGGTGACGCGGAAGCGCCAGTTGTCCGCGCGCAGGCCGCTGCGGATGACGAGGCTGGCGCCGGGCGCGACGCGGGCGGCGGCGGCGGCGAGCAGGGCGTTTTGTTCGGCGGGGGTGAAGAATTGCAGGATGTCGAGGATGACGACGTGGCCGGAGAATTCGGGCAGGCCGGTGCGCGCGTCGCCCGCCTCGAAATTCAAGTCACTGTGCCCGGCGCGCGCGGCCATGACGCGGGCAGCGCGGATTTTCCGCTCGTCATAGTCGAAACCGGTGAGCGGCGCGTCCAGCCCGCAGGCGCGCAGGTACTGGCCGAGCAGGCCGATGCCGCAGCCGATGTCGAGCACGGGCAGCGGGCGCGCGGCGATAACGGCGGCCACGGCGGCATAGACGGGGTCGGTGCGGAGCTTCGAGCGGGTGTAGTGGTAGTCCCAGCGCCGGTCGCACAGGCGGGCGATGCGGTCGAAGTCGGCTTTGGCTGGCGTGCGCGGGTTCATGGGATGGGCGGCGCGGGGTTCTTTCTGAAAATGGAGATGGGATGGCCGCAAAAAGACACAAAAGACGCAAAAACAAGACATGGGAAAGCGGCGGGGCCCTCACCGCGCGCGTGAGTGCGTGAGGAGCATGCGGGCTTTATTTCTTGCGGTTTTTTTGAGTTTTTTGCGGCCATTCATTTCCGGATTCGGGTTATCCGGCGCGGGCGCGGCGCAGGGGGTTGCCGCCTTTGCCCAGCAGCCAGAGCAGGCGCGGCAGGCGCAGGAGGAAGCCGCAGAGCAAGCGGGCGTGCATCCAGGTGAGCAGGGCATTGTCCCGGAGGTAGCGGAACTGGGAAATGCCGCCCTCCTCGCGGGTGAGGTAGCGCACGGGGGTGGGCACGGCGAGCATGGGCACGCCGAGCCAGGCCAGGCGCACGGCGATCTCGGTGTCGTAGTCGAAGCGGCGCGCCCAGGCGGTGCCGGCAAAGGCGCGCAGCAGCGCCTCCACTGGGTAGAGCCTCATGCCGAAGAGCGAGTCGGGGATGCCCCAGCCGAGGGTCTCGATGTGTGCCCAGACGTTGGAGAGCTTCCGCCCCTGCACGCGGAGCTGCGGTGCCTCCGGGCCGAAGACGGGCCGGCCCATGAGTGCGGCCTGCGGGTGCGCCTCCGCCAGGGCCAGGAAGCGCGGGATTTCCCCGGCGGGGTGCTGCCCGTCCGCGTCGAGCGTGAGCACATGGGTGAAACCCGCTTTGGCCGCCTCTGCGGCGCCGTGCAGCACGGCGGCGCCTTTGCCCTGGTTGCGCGGGAGGGTGAGCACGCGCAGGCCGGGGTGGACTGCTTTGAGATCGTCCAGCAATGCGGCGCTGCCATCGGTGCTGCCGTCCACCACGACCCAGACCTGCGGCCAGCAAGACAGGGCGTCAGCGACAGTGCGGGACAGGATGGGGCCGGTGTTGTAGGAGGGGATGAGGATAAGGGGGTTCATTCAGCGAGCTTTTCCAGCGCGGCCAGGTGGCGCGCGCGCAGGTCGTCCAGAAATGTCTGGATGTCACCCCCGGGCGGGAAGCAAACCGGCTCGCCCACGCTCATGCGGATGCGGATTTTCCCACGCGGGAGCTTCCACAAGGGCCAGCCTTTGCTCAGGTAGGGGCTGCTGGCGCGCACATGCACGGGCCAGACGGGCGCGCCGGAGTTTTTGGCGACAATGCCGAGGCCGCCCTGGAAGGGATTGAGCCGCCCGTGCTCGGGGCGGGTGCGCGTGCCTTCGGGGAAGAAAAGCAGGCGGCCGTCCCGCTTGAGTGTCTGGACGCACTGGCGGAGCATTTTGTGCGCGGGCTCGTTGGGGATGAAGCCGGCGGCGGTGGCGCCGCCGTAGAGGAGGGGGTTGTTCATGAGGCCGGCCTTCAAGACGCAGGCCATGCCGCCTGCCTCGGCGAGGACGAAGACGGCGTCCCACAGGGCGGGGTGGTTCGGCGCCAGGATGAGCGGCCCTTTGGCCTCGCGCACCCGCTCGAAACCCTCGTACTCGCACTCCACAATGTCGTAGAAGCGCATCATGCGCAGAAAGCCCTGGAAGCTGGCGCGCAGAAGGATCTGCGCGATCTCCCGCGCGCGCTCGGGCCGGTAGAACAGCGGCAGCAGCACGCATAGCAGCATGAAGACAATGCCGCCGGCCACCCAGTAGATGAGGCTGGCCAGCCAGGCGCAGATCAGACGGAACCTGTCCATGAGGGAAGACCGGCGCGCGCGAGCGCTCGGGGGGCGTTTGGGCTGGGGCTTTGACCATTGTCAGCGAGCCGGTTCATGCGTAAAAAGGGCCGCGAGTATGTTGCAACCCCCCTCATTTGTCCAAGCACTTTCCGCGCTGCCGCACGGGCCGGAGTTCCGCTTCATTGACGAGCTGCTGGAGCTGGAGCCGGGCGTCTCGGCGCGCGCGCGCTGGACGCTGAAAGGCACCGAGTCCTTCCTGCCCGGCCACTTCCCCGGCGAGCCGCTGCTGCCGGGCGTGATCATGATCGAGGCGCTGGCGCAGCTCGGCGGCATTCTGGCGCAGAGTGACCGCGCGGAGCGCCCGCTGCGGGACCTGCGCCTGACGGCGGTGCGCCAGTTCAAGATTCTCGGCAGCGCGCCGCCGGGCACGGTGCTGGAGATCACGGCGCGGCGTGAGGCGGTGATGCCCGGCCTGGTCCAGGTGTCCGGGGAGGTGCGCACGGCCGCCGGCGCGCGCCTGGCCGCCGGGAGCGTGGTGCTCAGCGGAGTGGAGCCTGCGGAGGGGTGAGCCGCAGGGTCCGCTCAGCCGGCGCGGTTCACGGCGCTGAGCACGGCTTTGATGGAGGCGAGCTCGATGTTCGTGTCCACCCCGGCGCCCCAGACGGTCCTGCCGCCGGTCTTGATCTGGATGCAGGCCAGTGCGCTGGCAGCAGTGCCCTCGCCTAGACTCTGCTCGCGGTAGCTGCTGATCTCGAAAGGGGCGACTCCGGCGTCCCGGATCAAGGCGTCAGCAAAGGCGGCGATGGGGCCGTTGCCCGTGCCGGTGATGCCGGACTCGCGGCCGTCTTTGACCAGGCTGCACCGGCAGGTGAAGACGCCGTCCACGCCGTCGGCATGGAAGTGGTGCAGGCTGAGGGGCGCCTCGCGCTCGATGTATTCCTTCCAAAACATGCCGCGCAACTCGGCGGCACTGACCTCGCGCCCGAGGCTGTCCACGATGTCGTTGGCGATGGGGCCGAACTCGCGCTGCATGTCCTTCGGCAGCTCGATGCCGAACTCGCTTTCAAGCAGGTAGGCCACGCCGCCTTTGCCGCTCTGGCTGTTCACGCGGATGACCTCGCGGTATTCGCGGCCGACATCATGCGGGTCAATGGTGAGGTAGGGCACGTCCCAGATGCCATGGTGCTGCTCGTAACCGGCCAGGCCTTTTTTGATGGCGTCCTGGTGGCTGCCGCTGAAGGCGGTGAAGACCAGCTCGCCGGCATAGGGCTGGCGCGCGGGCACGGTCATGCCGGTGGTGCGCTCGTACATGGTGATGAGGCCGTTCATGTCGGAAAAGTCCAGGCCGGGGGAGATGCCGTGCATGTACAGGTTCATGGCCACCTGGACGATGTCGAGATTGCCGGTGCGCTCGCCATTTCCAAACAGCGTGCCCTCGACGCGGTCGGCGCCAGCCAGCAGGCCCAGCTCGGTGGCGGCGGTGCCGGTGCCGCGGTCGTTGTGCGTGTGCAGGCTGATGATGAGGCTCTCGCGGTTTTTGATGTTCGTGCAGATCCACTCGATCTGGTCGGCATAAACGTTGGGCATGGCCACCTCGACGGTGTCGGGCAGGTTGAGGATCATCCTGCGCTCCGGCGTGGGCCGCCAGACATCCATCACCGCCTCGCTGATCTCCTTGGCGAACTCCACCTCCGTGGCGCTGAAGCTCTCCGGCGAATATTGCAAGACGACCTCGGTGCCTCCCGCTTCCAAACGATGGATGCGGTCCTTGATCATGCGCGCGCCGTTGACGGCGATCTCGATGATCTCCTGCTTCGTTTTGCCAAACACATACTTTCTCTGCGCGGGCGAGGTGGAGTTGTACATGTGGATGATGACGCGGCGCGCGCCCATGAGGCTCTGCACGGTCTTCTCGATCAAGTCCTCGCGCGCCTGCACCAGGCACTGGATCGTCACGTCATCCGGGATGCGCTTCTCCTCGATGAGGCGGCGGTTGAAGGCGAATTCGGTGTTCGATGCGGCGGGAAAGCCGACTTCGATCTCTTTAAAGCCGCACTTCACGAGCGCGTCGAACATCTCCAGCTTTTGGGAGACGTTCATGGGCACGGCCAGGGCTTGATTGCCATCCCGCAGATCCACGCTGCACCACACAGGCGCGTGGCTGAGGTGGCGCGCGGGCCATTGGCGGTTCGGCAGGTGGATCAGGGGAAAGGGCTGATACTTGGTGGCTGGATTCTTCAACATGGCGGGATGGGTATGAAAGGGCGTGATTGCCGGGTTTTACAGGCGGATTTTCCTGTTTTCGGTGACGGGTCCGCCGGGACGTGCCGGCAGGGAGGCATGGCGAGGAAACACGGGCCGCCTACCCTTGCGCAAGTCGCAGGGAAAGAAGGAGGGCGGCGCTGTTGCGGCGGGTCACGGCGTAGTGGTAGACCCGCCGCCGCGATGTTGCACGGACTTTTTTCCTCCGGCCCGGCGCGCCGTTCCCGCGCCATGAAAAAAACCGCTAGCACATGCAGGGAGGGGCGTTATCATCGTGCCGCTTCCAGCGAAATGGTGGTCGTAGCTCAATGGTAGAGCCCCAGATTGTGATTCTGGTTGTTGCGGGTTCGAGCCCCGTCGATCACCCCACGCTTCCCCCGCCATTCAGATTGATGGCGGCATTTTTTCGGATACTTCCGAGTCATGTCTCCCCGCCTCGAAACCGCGCAAAACATCGCCGGCCATGTGTTTCAAAATCCCGCGCTGCTTGAGCAGGCCCTCACGCACAGCAGCGTAAATCACAACTCCGCCAAAGAGCGCGCGCCCAACAATGAGCGGCTGGAATTTCTCGGCGACGCGGTGCTGCAGCTCGCGCTTTCCGAATGGCTGTACGAACGGCTGCAAACCGCCGACGAGGGCGCGCTGACCAAACTGCGCGCGCAGCTCGTCTCGACCCGCGCCCTGGCGCGTCTCTCACGGCAGTTGGGCCTCGGCAGCCACATGTTGATCGGCCGCGGCGAGGAAGCGGTGGGCGGCCGCGAAAATGAAAACATCCTCGCTGATGTTGTCGAGGCCGTCCTCGGAGCCATCTATCTCGATGGCGGACTCGCTGCGGCGCAGGGCTTTGTGCGCCGGCACTTCGCGGAGGCGCTGGATGCCGCCGGGCGTCTCGAGCACGAGGGCAATCCCAAAGGCTGCCTCCAGGAAATCTGCCAAACCCTTGGACCCGTTAACCTGCGCTATGAAATCATCGCCGAAAGCGGCCTCGACCACGCCAAGAATTTCACCGCCGCCGTTCTCTGGGACGACGAACCGCTCGGCACCGGCACCGGGGCCAGCAAAAAGGAGGCCGAGATCCGCGCCGCGAGCGCCGCGCTGGAAAGCGAGGCACTCCAGAGCAGCCTGAAGCGACGAGGCGCGCCGATTATACAGCCACCATAATTCCCGGAACAACATGTGCGCAACACTGCAAACAAACCCCTCAATGCTGAGAGTCACGCGCACAACTGCGACTTGTTCCTGAGCGCGCACAGACTGTGCGCATTTTTGTTCGCCGATCATGCGGGCGTGGAACAGCGGCGGCACAAACATGGAACCCGCTTGTTGCAGTTCCTCACACCGCCTACGGCTGGGAAGAATTTGAATTTTTCACCTCCAATCATTCCAGAGCTGCGCACAACTCCGAAAACTTCTCCCTGCTTGCAGTCACACCGTGACCGCCCATCATGAACGAACATGTCCAGCAGCTTTGGCACGCTTTTTCGAATCAGCACTTGGGGGGAATCCCACGGTCCCGGCGTGGGCGTGGTCGTGGATGGCTGCCCGCCGCGCATCCCCCTCACCGAGGCCGACCTCCAGCATGAGTTGGACCGCCGCCGTCCCGGCCAGAGCAAGATCGTCACCCCGCGCAAGGAGGACGACAAAGCCGAGATCCTCTCCGGCGTGCTCGATGGTCAGACCCTCGGCACCCCCATCGGCATCCTCGTGCGCAACACCGACCAGCGCCCCTCCGCCTACACGGAGATGCAGCAGGCCTACCGCCCCAGCCACGCCGACTACACTTATGACGCCAAGTACGGCATCCGCGCCGTCTCCGGCGGCGGCCGCTCCAGCGCCCGCGAGACCATCGGCCGCGTCGCCGGCGGAGCCATCGCGCGCAAGGTGCTCCAGCACAGCCTGCCCGGTTACGAATGCCTCGCCTATGTGAAGACCGTGCGTGACCTCACCGCCGCCGTCCCCGCCCGGCTCAGTGCCGAAGTCATCGAGTCAAACATCGTCCGCACCTGCGACCCTGCGGCGGCGGAGCAAATGATCGCCCTCATCGAGGCCATGCGCAGCGAGGGCAACAGCATCGGCGGCGTCATCGAGTGCGTCGTGCGCGGCGTGCCCGCCGGACTCGGCGCGCCTGTCTTTGACAAGCTGGAGGCCGACCTCGCCAAAGCCATGATGAGCCTGCCCGCCACCAAGGGTTTCGAGATAGGCAGCGGCTTTGCCGGCACGCAAATGACCGGCCTGGAGCACAACGACGAATTCTACATGGACGAGGGCCGCGTCCGCACCCGCACCAACCGCAGCGGCGGCATCCAGGGCGGCATCAGCAACGGCGAGGACATCGTCTTCCGTGTCGCCTTCAAGCCCACCGCCACCGTCCTGCGCGAGCAGAAAACTGTCACCAACACCGGCGAGGACACCACCCTCTCCGCCCGCGGCCGCCATGACCCCTGCGTGCTCCCCCGCGCCGTGCCCATGATCGAGGCCATGACCCACCTCGTGCTCGCCGACCACCTCCTGCGCCAGCGCGCTCTCGGGTAGGGCGGCGGGAAAGGCGGGGCGTGTTGTCCTCAACGCGCTGCGTGCTCACTGCACACGGAGTTTGGACGATGGACCCACGCTCGCGGCGGCTTGAGGACAAGCCAGACTGGTTGTGGGGACTCCCGAAAACTCAGAGCATGGGCTGCGGGCATCCTGCTTGCGTGAATGGCAGGCGGCGGTGGATGCGGGATTGTTTCCGGGCATGGTGAAGTTCTAAACCCGCATGTCGTTGACAATCAGGACCACTTCCATCCTGCCACCATGATACCCACCCGAGCCCGTTTCATCGTCCTGGCCGGGCTGTGCTCGGCGGCGGCGCTGGCGTATTTGGTGCGGAATGGGGTGGCGCCGGCGGAGAGCACGATCCGGGCGGATATCGGGCTCACCAAGGAGCAGTCGGGCATGATGATGAGCGCGTTTTTCTGGCCGTATGCGTTGTGCCAGATCCCGGCGGCGATGCTGGCGCAGCGGCTCGGGTCGCGTCGGGCGCTGGCGCTCTATGCGGTGATGTGGTCGCTGGCCACGGCAGGCTTTGCGTTGGGCGAACTCGGCTGGATGACGGCCTCGCGGGCCTTCATGGGTGTGGCGCAGGCGGGACTGGTGCCGGTGGCGGTGGGCGTGATGGCGCGCTGGTTTCCCAAAACGGCGCAGGCTACCGCTGCGGGCGCGTTCAGCGGGTTCATGTCCGCGGGCAGCATTGTGGCGGCCCCGCTGACGGCGTGGCTGGTGATGGACCTGGGCTGGCGCTGGATGTTTGTGCTGTATGCGATTCCCGGTGTGCTGTGGGCGGCGTGGTTTGCCTGGTGGCATCGTGACGACCCGGCGCGGCATCCGGCGGTGAATGAGGCGGAGTTGGAGCGCATCGGGCCAGCCGGCACGAAGGCCGGGGATGATGCCGCAACCGGAGTCTGGCGTGCCTTGGCCGTCAATCCGGCGCTTTGGCTGCTGTGCGTGCAGCAATTCTGCCGCGCGGCGGGCTACATCTTCTTCGCGAGCTGGTTTGCGACCTATCTGCAGGAGGCGCGGGGCATCACGCTGGTGAAATCCGCGTGGCTGACCACGCTGCCGCTGCTGGCGGATGTGGCCGGCGGTTTTTCCGGCGGGCTGATCTCGGACGCGCTGCTGCGCCGCACGCGGAGCCGCCGCATCGCGCGCCAGGGCATGGCGATGGCGGCGCTGCTGCTCTGCGCGGCGCTCATTTTTACGGCGTGGTTCGTCGCCGATCCGGTGCTGGCCGTGCTCGTGATCAGCGCGGGCATGTATTGCGCCGGGGTCGTGAATCCGTGCTTCTCCGCCACGCTGATGACCTGCGGCGGACCTCACGCGGCGACATGGAGCGCCGTTACGAACATGTGCGGGAATTTCGGCGCGGCATCGTTTCCGATCCTCGTGCCCTGGCTGATCGCGCATGCGGGCGGCTGGGACGCGGTGCTGGCGGGATTTGGCTCCATTTACATCCTGGCGGCGCTGCTGTGGGCGCTGCTGCGGGGCGGGCGGGAGTGAGGCGCGGCGCGGGGAGCCCTCGGCCACGCGCCAGACAAAGGCGCTTTTCATCCGCCCGCTTTTCGGCATGATCACCGCCTCGAACCATGAAACACCTTCATTTTCTCTCCCCCCTTCTCTGCGCCCTGACCCTGCCCGTGCTGGCCGACGAAGGTTTCACGCCGCTCTTTGACGGCAAAACGATGAACGGCTGGCGCAACGCCTACGAGTGGGGCGACATCGAAGTGGTGAATGGCGAGATCCATCTCACGGGCGACAAAAAATTCTTCGTCGTCACCGAGAAGACCTACAGCGACTTCATCTTCGAGGGCGAAATCCTCCTGCCCGAGGGCCAGGCCAACAGCGGCTTCATGTTCCGCGCCCATGTCGAGCCCAACAAAGTCTTCGGCTACCAGGCCGAGGTGGATGGCGACGCCAACCGCAAGTGGTCCGGCGGCCTCTACGATGAGGGCCGGCGCAAGTGGTTCATCAGCCCCGTCAAGGGTGACAAGGAAAGCGAGGCCGCCTTCCGCGCGCGCGCGGGCGACTGCTTCAAGCGCAATGACTGGAACACCTACCGCATCACCTGCCAGGGCAAAAAACTCAAGATCGAGGTCAATGGCGTGGTCACCACCGATGTCGTGGATGACATGGATGCCAGCGGTGTGATCGCCATCCAGCACCACGGAGAAAAAGGCCAGACCTACAAGTTCCGCAACCTGCGCATCAAGGAACTGAAGTGAGGGGATCCGATTTCGAGCTTCGATTTTTCCCTCATGAAAGACGACCCCACCGTGCCGCCGGACGCGCGTTTCGAGACGCGCGCCATTCATCTCGGCCAGGATTACCGCGCCGAGACAGGAGCGGTGATCCCGCCCATCTACATGACCTCGACCTTCGAGACGGGGAACCCGGGCGGCTTTGACTACACACGCTCTGGCAGTCCGAACTTCCGCAACCTGCAAACGACGCTCGCCTCGCTGGAAAACGCCCGGCATTGCACCGTCTTCGCCAGCGGCGTCTCCGCCATCACGGCGGTGGTCTTTGGCCTGAAGGCCGGGGATGTGATCCTCTCCGAGCAGAACATTTACGGCTGCACCTACCGGCTGTTCGAGCGCGTGCTGCGCAAGTTCGATGTCCACATCAAATATGCCAACCTTGCCAACCCGGCGAATTACTCGCTCATCGGCCAGCTCAAGCCCGCGCTGGTGTGGCTGGAGTCGCCCACCAACCCGCTGCTGAAAATCCTCGATCTGCGCGCCATCTCCGACGCCGCGCATGCCCACGGCGCGGCGGTGGTGGTGGACAACACCTTCGCCTCCAGCGCGCTGCAGCAGCCGCTCAATCTCGGCGCGGACCTCAGCCTGCTGAGCACGACGAAGTACACCAACGGCCACTCCGACTGCCTCGGCGGCGCGGTGTGCGCCAACACGGACGAATGGCAGGAAAAAATGATCTTTGCCCAAAAAGCCCTCGGTCTTCAGCCCAGCCCCTTCGACACCTGGCTCGTCTCCCGCGGCGTAAAGACGGAGGCCCTGCGCATGGAGCGCCACAGCGCCAACGCGCTGGAACTGGCCCGTCGGCTGGAGGCGCGCAAAGGCGTGCGCCGCGTCATCTACCCATTTCTACCCTCGCATCCGCAGCACGAGCTGGCGAGAAAGCAGATGCGTTCCGGCTCGGGCATGATGCTCGCGGATTTCGGCCACGACTTCGCGGGCGCGCTGGCCTTCATCCGGCGGCTGCGGCTTTTCACCCAGGCTGAGAGCCTCGGGGGCATCGAGTCCCTCGTCTGCCACCCCGCCAGCATGACCCACGCCTCCGTGCCGAAAGAGGTGCGCGAATCCGTGGGCATCACCGACGGCCTCGTCCGTTTCTCCGTGGGCATTGAGCACTTCGAGGATCTGTGGGCCGACATTGAGCGCGCGCTGGGTTGAGGCAAAAGGCGCGCCTGTTTTTCACGCGCAGGTTGTGGCTGGTTTGCTGACCGGGTGTTTCGCTTTTCGTATCTCCGCCAGCACGATTGCCACGGCTTTTTCAAAGTCCTCCAAAGCCGCGCCTCCCCGGCCATAGCGCCCCTCGGCGTAGAGGCGGGCGGCTTGGTGGAGGGAGGCGGGGGCGGTGCTCAGGCGCTGCGTGTAAGCCAGGGGCCCCTCATGCGGCAGGCGGCGGGGCTGGCCCTGGCGCTCCAGGCGGCGGCAGAGGCGGTGCCAGGCGCGCGCCCACGGGTCGGCCACTGCGGCGGGGCGGCGTAACCAGAAGTGCAGCGCCGCAGCCGCGGCCAGCAGCAGCGCCATGCTCAGGATGAGCTGTGTGAGGCGCCCCTCCAGGGCTTCCAGCCCCATCCAGCTCAGCCAGCCGAGCTGCGTCTCGCGGTCGAAGCTGACCACCGAGTTCAGCCAGACGAAGTTCCAGTGGTCCCAAGTCAGCCGCGCCTGCTGGAGGAGGCCGCCCAGGAGGCTGTTGCGCGCGCGTTCCAGCGCCTCCTCATCCCCGAGCAGGAAGCTCTGCAAATCCAGACTGCCGCGCGAAGGGGCCGCCGTCACCGTGGGGTCCACGCGCGTCCAGCCCGTGTCCTCCAGCCACACCTCCGTCCAGGCATGGGCGTCGGCCTGGCGCACGATGAGGTAGCCGCCGCGCTCGGAGTATTCGCCGCCCAGGTAGCCGAGCACCACGCGCGCGGGCACGCCCGCCAGGCGCATGAGGGTGGCAAAGGCCGCGCTGAAGTGCTCGCAGAAGCCCGTCCTCCGCTCGAAGACGAACTCCTCCAGCGCTCCGGCCCCGCGATATTCCCCCGGCTCCAGAGTGTATTCAAAGCCTTGTGTGCGCAGGTAATCCAGTGCCTGCCTCACCACACCCGCGTCATCGTCGGAGGTCGCGCGCCATAGCGCGGCCAGCGCCTCCAGGCGCGGGGAGACGCGCGCCGGCACTTGCAGGGCGGCATTTTTCAGCGGCGGCGGCAGCGGCTCCTTCAGCGGCTCGAAGCGCGACACCACCTCATACCGCCGCAGGGAGGTGACCCGGTCCGGCACACTCGTCACGCCCAGCGTGCCGTCCGCGTAGAGCGCGTTGCGCCCGCCGCCCTGGGCGGGGCGCAGGGCGCGCTCCAGGCTGGGCAGCCACTGCTGGCCGTGCGGCTCGAGTGTGACGGATTGCGCCACATCTCCAGGACCGGCCGCGCGGATGGGGGCGAAGGCCATCCACGGACGGTGCCGCCACACCAGCCCGTCGCATTCCCAAAGCACCACGCAGCGCCAGTAGAGGTCCTGGCGCGCGGGCAGCATGCCATCAGGGAAGCGCACGCGGAACGCGGTGGCGTCACTCTTGGCCACTTGTGAGACGCGGCCCGGCTCCAGGTGGTTGGTGACGCCGGTCTGCGTCACCTTTCCCCCGCCCGCGCGGGCCAGCAGGTCCAGACTCACACGCGGGAAGATGAAGAAAAGGGCAACCGCCAGGGGCAATGCCTGGGCCAGCAGTCGCAGCGTCAGCCGCCAGGGCGCGCGCGTGCCCTCGCCATGGCGGAACCACAACATGCAGCCCGTCATCACCCCCAGCGCGCCGTTCATCATCAGCACGCGGCCGATGCCCTGGTCCGTGAGCAGGCCGCACAGGCATAAAAACCACCCGATCATGGCGATGACCTGGAAGTCGTGCGGCGAGCGCGCCTCCAGCAGCTTCCCGCCCAGCAGCACCACCAGCAGCGCGATGCCCGTCTCCATGTTCCAACCGCCGCCGCTCGTGGCGCCGACGATGCCCACGCCCGCTGCCAGCACCAGCAGCGGCCACACGCGCCCCGCAGGCGGATGCCTCAACCGCCAGCCCAGGCACAACCCCAGCATCAGCACACTGATCCAGGGCATGAAGTCCAGCAGCAGCAAAGCCACGGCCAGCACCACCGCGCCCAGCAACGCCAGCGTTTTTTGACCCACACGGCCCAGGCTTTCATGGCCGGCGGCAAAACGCCCGCGGCCTTTGCCATCCATGCGTGTGCCCAGGCCAGCACCCAGCTCCGCCAGCGCCTCCAGGCACCGTGCCGCGTGCTCCGCGCCCAGACCGGCGGGCAGGGTGCGGTTTGGCAGCTTTAAAGAATACGGCGCGCCCTGGCGCTCGCAGGTCTCGATCCAGCGCGCGAGCTGGCCGCCGCGCTCTTCTGAAGGGAGCGGCACCGCCTCCCAGTCCAGCTCCACCACCGCGCCCGCGCCGCCACTCCAGGTCTTCACCAGCAGCGGACGGCCGCGGGCCAGTGCGCGCCAGTCAATGTGCCGGGGCGAGTCCCCAGGCCGCCATTCCCGCACTCCGGCAAAGTCATCCCCCTCCCGGCCCGGGCTGCCCGCGGCCTGCGTGGCCGCGTCTCCCTGCCAAAGCGTGCGGCCCGGCTCCGGCAGCGGCAGCGTGCCTGAGGGCGCGGGCGGCGCGGCTTTCACCTGGCTCAGCACCATGTCCCGCCGCGTCTGGAAAATGCCCAGCGGATAGCGGCTGCGCAGCCGCAAGTGAAACGGCCCGCCACCCTCCGGCGCAGGCACCGCCACCCGGGCGCGCGCGCCGCTTTCCAAATACCCCACGAAGGCAGCCCGCTCCGCCCCTGCAAGCACCAGCTCCACACCATGATGCCCCGCGCCCGTGGCCGCGCGCAGCTCCACCAGGAGCGCGAGCGCCCGCCCCTCACGACGCGGACCGCTGCCGATGACGCGCAGCTCCAGCCCGCGCAGGTTCGCCCGCGCGTGCATGATGCCCAGCAGCCCCAGGCACACGGAGAGAAAGGCCAGCAGATAGGCCGCCCCGTTCGACTGCACCGCGCCCGAGTATACCATGGCCCCGCAAAGCCCCGCCCAGGAGAGCGTATGCCAGGTGGGGCGGAGACGGGTGTGGTCGGTCATTTGAATTCAGAGTCAGATCAATCGGGACAGACGAGTCGGACGCATCGGGCAGGTTGGACCACTCAATCACCCCGCCTCACGGCACCGCCACCTCCACCACGACGCGGCGGGCGGTCTCAGCGCCGCCGTCGAGGCGATGGCCCATCACGGCGGGAGCCACGGCCTGGATGTCTTCCGGCAGCACCATGGCGCGGCCGTGCATCAGCGCCCAGGCGCGCGCCGCGTGCAGCACCGCCAGGCCGCCTCGCGGGGAGAGGCCGCGCCCTTCGGCGCGCGTGGCGGCCAGTAGGTCTTGCAGGTAGTCCAGAAGGGCGGGGGACACATGCACATGACGCGCCTGCTGCTGCATGGCAGACATGGCCTCCCAGGAGAGCAGTTCGGGCATCTCGCGCAGCGCCTCGCGCCGGTCCCGACCCTGGAGGATGGAGCGCTCGGCCGCGCGGTCCGGCACGCCGAGGGCCAGGCGCATGAGAAAGCGGTCGAGTTGGCTCTCCGGCAGCATGAAGGTGCCCATCTGCGTGGAGGGATTTTGTGTGGCTATGACGAAAAACGGTGCCGGCAGCGCGTGAGACTCGCCATCGCAAGTCACCCTGCCCTCCTCCATCGCCTCCAAAAGAGCGGACTGGGTCTTGGGCGTGGCGCGGTTGATTTCATCCGCCAGCAGTACCTGGGCAAATACCGGCCCCGGGTGAAAAACAAAGCCACCCGACTGACGGTCATACATGTTCGCGCCGAGGATGTCCGCCGGCAGCAGGTCACTGGTGAACTGCACGCGCCTGAAGCGCAGCCCCAGCGCCTGCGCCAACGCCTGCGAGAGCAGAGTCTTGCCCACGCCAGGCAAGTCCTCGAAGAGCAAATGCCCGCGCGCCAGCAGACAGGTCACCGCCAGGCGCAGCACATCCTCTTTTCCCAAGATAATCTCCGACAGCCCGGCCACCAGAACCCCCAGCCGGTCAGCCGCCTCCCTGGCCTGGGCAGTGGTGACGACGGGAGACTCAGAAGCATCAAGGCGGGCGGACATGGGCATGAATTTGGGTGTACCCTCGCCCGTTTCGCATTGCCGAGGCAAGCGGAAAACGCTGCCGCTGGCAGGGGCGGCAGGTTTCGCCACGCGGACAAACCGGTTTTAGATGGCCGAGAAATGGAGCTCCAGGCTTCGTCATCACCGAGCTTGTGAAATTTTTCACAAATTCGCCTTGCTGGGTTTTCCCCGGCGTAGAATACTCAAATTCGCCCCCAAACATCCATGCCCACGGTCACCCGCGAACACGAAGCCCCGGACACCGCCGCGAAAGCGGCGCGGCACCTGGAGTCCATGGAGGAGACCGCCGAAGACATCGTCGGCGAGAAACTGGTGCTCAACATGGGCCCCTCCCACCCTGCCACGCACGGCGTGCTGCGTCTGGTGCTGGAGATGGACGGCGAGGTCATCACCAAGGCAGATCCGGATGTGGGCTTCCTGCACCGTGGCGATGAAAAGATCGCCGAGAACATGCACTACAACCAGTTCGTGCCCTACACGGACCGGCTGGACTACCTGGCACCGCTCGCCAACAACGTCGCCTACGCCCTGGCTGTGGAAAAACTCATGGGGTGGGAAGTGCCCGAGCGCGGGCAGGCCATCCGCGTGATCTGCTGCGAGCTGGCGCGCATTTCCGCCCACCTTCTCGGAGTCGGCGTCTTCGCCATGGATGTGGGCGCGATGACCGCCTTCCTCTATACCTTCACCGAGCGCGAAAAGATCTATAATTTGTGCGAGCAGCTCACTGGCGCGCGCTTTACCACCAGCTACACGCGCGTCGGCGGGCAGATACGCGATCTGCCGGAGGGCTTCACCGCCGCAGTGACGAAGTTCCTCGACGAGGTGCTGCCCGTCATTGATGAAATAGACAAGCTGCTGACCCGAAACGCGATCTTCATCAACCGCACCCAGGGCCTCGGCGTCATCTCGAAAGAGGACGCCATTTCCTTTGGTCTCTCCGGCCCGAACCTGCGCGGCTCCGGTGTGGATCACGACCTGCGCAAAACGCACCCCTACCTGCACTACGACCGCTACGAGTTCGACATCCCCGTCGGCTCCACCGGCGACTGCTATGACCGCTATCTCGTGCGCATGGAGGAGATGCGGCAAAGCGCGCGCATCCTGCGCCAGGTGCTGGCCAGCCTGCCCGGCGGGCCGATCAATGTGGCCGACGCGAAAAATCTCCTGCCGCAGAAAGAGCGCGTGCTCATGAAAATGGAGGAGCTCATCCACCACTTCATCATCGCCACCCAGGGCATAGACGCGCCTGCGGGCGAGGTTTATTTCGGCGCTGAAAATCCCAAGGGCGAACTCGGCTTTTACATTCACAGCAAAGGCGGAGGCGTCCCCTACCGGCTGAAAATCCGCAGCCCCTCCTTTGTCAACCTGAGCATCCTGCCCAAGATGCTCAAAGGCCACATGCTCAGCGACATTCCCGCCGTGCTTGGCAGCCTGGATTTCGTCATGGGCGAGTGCGACCGCTGACCGCACGCCCTGAACCCGCACATTATATATAGAGAGATGGCTTTCGCAGTCCCCGCCGAGTTAGAGAGCAAGATGGACGAGGTGATCACGCACTACCCCGTGTCCAAGCGCAGCGCCGTGCTGCCCCTGCTCCATCTGATGCAGGAGCACTTCCGCTTCATCAGCGAGGACATCGTGGCATGGGTGGCCGCCAAGCTGGGGTTGGAGCTCATACAGGTGCTCGAAGTGGTGACCTTCTATCCAGGCTTCCGCCAGACTGCGCCCGGCAAATACCACATCCGTGTCTGCCGCACCCTCTCATGCGCGATGGCCGGCTCCTTTGACTTGATGGACGCGCTGTGCAAGGAGGCCGGCATTGACCGCAGCCATTGCGATCATCACCACCCCATCGCCGTGAGCGCGGACGGCAAGTTCAGCATCGAGTTCGCCGAATGCCTGGCGAGCTGCGGTTTCGGCCCCGTGTGCATGGTGGAGAATGATTTCCATGAAAAAGTGGAACCCGCCAAAGCCTCCGTTCTGCTCGCCAGATATTCCTGACATCGAGCCGGGCGATATGTGTGAAGAAAAAAAAGACGGGGAATTCTCCCCGTCTTTTTTGTTGGAATGAAAGACGCCCGATGGCTCAACGCCAGGAGGCGATGTCGTCCTTGGTCCCCTGCTGGCGGTCTTTGCCATAGCTCCACATGATGGCGCTGGCCGAAACATTGTCCGTGGCCCGGCTGGAGATGGTCAGGTCGTTGTTCTGTTTGTCGGGGTTTTCGATCAGATTGTCATAGTTCGTGTCCAGAGCGATCGAATAAGGCTGCCCCCAGACGTCCACCAACTGCACAGGCGCGCCGTCGTTCGCGCCGCCGCTCTGGCTGATGATGCCGAACTGGTTGTTCCGCGCGAAGGGGATGTCCACGAACTTGATCTTGCGCGGGTTCATGTCCTCGTTGCCGTCCTGGGTGTTTGCCATGAGGATGTTGATGATCGGCGTACCGTTCCCATCGGTGAGAAAGGGGGCCATGTCAGAATCCCCGCCAGTGGCGTCGTTGATGCCAATGGGGAAGCGGTTGTAGTCGACGCGGTAATTGTTCACGGCGACGATGACATCCTTCATGGTTTTTTGCACGCGCAGGCGATTGGTTCTGTCCATGACGAGATTGCCCACAGGAATGGCCAGAGAGGCAAGGATGGCGATGATGACGATGACCACGAGCAGCTCGATCAGAGTGAAGCCCCGGCGGGTTGTGTGCTGGAATTTTGCGAATGTTTTCATGGCTTTGAGATGGGGGATTTTTTCTGAAACTCGCGCGCTCCTTGATGCTGGGGACGCGCTGAATTTTCACACGTTAAATCAAAATCCGCGCTCCCCGTCAAGATTTGTTCCGGCTGCCTCCGTGATTGTTCGAAGAATTTTTTTCGCGCGCAACCGCCGCCGCGTCAAAGCGCTAGCCGCGTTTCCGCTCGCATGGCGCGCATGATGATGAGCGCGCATCTTCATCGCGCAGACAAGACTTGGCGCGTCACGCGCGCATGACCGGAGAGGCTCTTCATCATCATCAGTGATGGCATCTTCATGATGAATTGATGAGCGCGTGTCGCGTGGCCGCTCAACTTTCTATTGTCAACAAATGCTTGCATCCTATAATCCGAAGACAAATATCGGTGCCGTCTCCTGACAACATAACAACAAGAACAACAAGCCCGATCACGAAGAACAACCCCCTATGGCAAAAAAAGCGAGCAACAGCAGCAGCAAGGCAGTGAAGTACGTCTATTCCTTCGGAGCAGGAAAAGCAGATGGTGATGGCTCCATGAAAGCGCTGCTCGGCGGCAAAGGCGCCAACCTCGCGGAGATGAGCCGCATCGGCCTGCCGGTTCCTCCAGGGTTCACGATCACCACCGAGGTCTGCACGTTTTATTATGCCAACAAGCGCAGCTACCCCGCCGATCTCCAGAAGCAGATGGAGGAAGGCATCGCCAAGATGGAGAAGATCATGGCCTGCAAATTTGGCGACGCCAAGGGCATGCCGCTCCTCGTCGCCGTCCGCTCCGGCGCGCGCGACTCCATGCCGGGCATGATGGACACCATCCTCAACCTTGGCCTCAACGACCAGACCGTCCTCTCCCTCGCCAGCGCCACGAACAACGAGCGCTTCGCCTGGGACTGCTACCGCCGCTTTGTGCAGATGTATGGCGACGTGGTGCTCGGCGTGCAGAAGCGCGAGGGCGAAGACCACGAGCCTTTTGAAACCGTCATCGAAGGCTACAAACATGAGGTCTATGGCAAGGACATCGTGGACAGCGACCTCACCGCCGCCGACCAGCAGGAGCTGGTGAAGCGCTTCAAGGCCCTCGTCAAAGAGCGCACTGGCAAGGGCTTCCCTGACAGCCCGTGGGATCAGCTTCGCGGCGCCGCCGGCGCTGTGTTCGGCTCCTGGATGAATGACCGCGCGATCGTCTATCGCCGCAAATACAACATCCCCGCCGAGTGGGGCACCGCTGTCAACGTGCAGGCGATGGTCTATGGCAACACCGGCAATGATTCCGGCTCCGGCGTGGCCTTCACCCGCAATCCAGCCAACGGCATCAACGAATTTTACGGCGAGTTTCTCATCAACGCGCAGGGCGAGGACGTCGTCGCCGGTGTGCGCACTCCGGAGCCCGTCGCGCAGCTTCAGGCTGAAATGCCGAAGGCTTACGCCGAGCTGATGAAAGTGCGCGCCATTCTGGAAAAGCACTTCAAAGACGTGCAGGACGTCGAGTTCACCATCCAGGAAGGC
>DDQZ01000070.1:219745-220512 GCA_002343505.1 Verrucomicrobiaceae bacterium UBA2429
ATGCTGCAGACGCGCAACGGCAAGCGCACCGCCGCCGCCGCGCTGAAGTTCTCCATGGACATGGTGAAAGAGCGCCTCATCGACTGGGAAACCGCCATCCTGCGCAATCCCGCCGAGCAGCTCGACCAACTCCTCGCCCCGATCTTCGATCACGAGGACGTGCGCAACGCCAAAGCGCTCGCCACCGGCCTTCCCGCCGGCCCCGGCGCGGCTTCCGGCAAGATTTACCTCAATGCCGACCGTGCCGCCGCTGCCGAGCAGCGCGGTGAGAAGGTGCTGCTGGTCCGCAACGAAACCTCCCCCGAGGATCTGCGCGGCATGATCGCCGCCGAGGGTATCCTCACTGCCAAGGGCGGCGTCTCCTCCCACGCCGCGCTTGTCGCGCGTCAGATGGGCAAGGTCTGCATCTGCGGCGCCTCCGCGCTTGAGATCAATTACGACAAGAAGACCGTCACCGTCGCCAGCAAGACCTTCAAGGAAGGCGACTTCCTCAGCATTGATGGCACCAGCGGCACCGTCTATGGCGGCCAGCTCAAGACCGCGCCGTCCGAAATCATCACCGGCATGCTGCACGGCGACAAGGCTGCCCAGGGCACGGAGAAGTTCCAGCACTTCAACCAGCTCATGAAGTGGTGCGGCAAAGTCACACGCCTCCAGGTGCGCACCAATGCCGACAATCCTGAGCAGACGCAGAACGCCATCGCATTCGGCGCGCAGGGCATCGGTCTCACCCGCACGGAGCACATGTTCTTCGAGGGCGACCGCAT
>DDQZ01000070.1:220628-220923 GCA_002343505.1 Verrucomicrobiaceae bacterium UBA2429
CATGTTCTTCGAGGGCGACCGCATTGACGCCATGCGCGAGATGATTCTCGCGGATAACGAAAAGGACCGTCGAGCCGCCCTGGCCAAGCTTCTGCCTTATCAGCGCGAAGACTTCACCGGCATTTTTGAGTCCCTCAAAGGCTTGCCTGCAACGATCCGCCTGCTGGACCCGCCTCTTCACGAGTTCCTGCCGCACACTGCCAAGCAGCAGAAGGAGCTGGCCTCCAAGATGGGCATCAGCGCTGACAAGATCGCGCACCGAGTCGAGCAGCTGCATGAGTTCAACCCCATGCTC
>DDQZ01000070.1:221038-248706 GCA_002343505.1 Verrucomicrobiaceae bacterium UBA2429
ATGCTCGGCCACCGCGGCTGCCGCCTGGGCATCGCGTATCCAGAAATCACGGAGATGCAGGCCCGCGCCATCTTTGAAGCCGCCGCGGATGTGGCGAAGAAGAAGATCAAGGTGAAACCTGAGGTGATGATTCCTCTGGTCGGCTTCAAGAAGGAGCTGGATCTGCAGACCGAGATCGTCCACCGCGTCGCCAAGGAAGTCATGGCCGAGAAGAAGGTCAAAATTGACTACATGGTCGGCACCATGATCGAAGTCCCTCGCGGCGCGCTCACCGCCGACGAGATCGCCCAGACGGCGGAGTTCTTCTCTTTTGGCACCAACGACCTGACCCAGACGGCGCTTGGCATCAGCCGAGACGACATGGGCAGCTTCCTCATGCCCTACACCGAGAACGAGATCTTCAAAAAGAACCCGTTCGCCACGCTGGACCAGACCGGCGTCGGCCAGCTCATCAAGATCGCCATCGAGAAAGGCCGCAGCACGAACCCCGGCATCAAGCTGGGCATCTGCGGCGAGCATGGCGGCGACCCAGACAGCGTCAAGTTCTGCCACAAGGTGGGCTTGACCTATGTCAGTTGCAGTCCCTTCCGTGTTCCCGTCGCCCGTCTGGCAGCCGCCCAGGCCGCGATTGAGGAGAAGCGCGCCGCCGAAAAAGCGGCCAATGGAAAAGATGTCCGTGGTGGCAGTTCCGCTGCCTCCTCGGCAAAACAAAACAACAAAGCAACCAACAACAAGAGGAACAACAACATGGCTAAGAAAGCTGCAAAGAAAGCGCCCGCCAAAAAGGCCGCGCCCGCCAAGAAAGCCGCTCCGAAGAAAGCGCCCGCTAAAAAGGCCGCTCCTGCGAAGAAGGCTCCCGCCAAAAAAGGCAAATAAGCTGAGGGTCTCGCAAGAGACCTCTGCCACGGCGAAGTGATTCGCCATCAAAAGCCCTGCGGGGAATCCCCCCGCAGGGCTTTTTCGTGCCCTCATGCTTCCATCAAAAATGCGGTTGCATTCGCAATGATCCGGACGACTCTGCGCCATCAATCGCGGGGTGGAGCAGCCCGGTAGCTCGTCAGGCTCATAACCTGAAGGTCGTAGGTTCAAATCCTACCCCCGCAACCACCAGTAAAGCCGCCTTCGGGCGGCTTTTTTGCGTTTGGGCGTCAGCCGGAGAGCGCGTCGAAGTGGATTGCCACTCCGGGGGATTTCGCGGACAGGCGGGGAACTCATCAGGAGCCTTCGCGTGACCGTTCGCACCCCCGACCATGAGATCGACCCGCTCTTCCTCGAGCGCTGGTCGCCGCGCGCTTTCGATGGCTCGGATGTACCCGACGCGGATTTGCAGGCGATGTTCGAGGCGGCGCGCTGGGCGCCATCGGCGTACAATTCGCAGCCTTGGCATTTCCTCTACGCGAAGCGCGGCGACGCGAATTGGGAGCGGTTCCTGTCGCTGCTGATCCCGTTCAATCAGGGCTGGGCGTATAGTGCGTCGGTGCTGATCTACATGATCTCCGACACGATGCCCGCGACGGGCAAGGATGGCGCCCCGCAGCCTTCGTCGACGCACGCCTTCGATAGCGGGGCGGCCTGGGCGAGCCTCGCGTTGCAGGCGACGCGCATGGGCTATCACGCCCACGGCATGTCGGGCATCCAATATGAGCTGGCCCGCGCCGAATTGGGCCTGCCCGAACGCTACCAGCTCAACGCCGCCTGCGTGATCGGCAGGATCGGCGATCCCGCGCAACTCGACGAGAAGCAGCGTGCGCGCGAATTCCCGTCCGGCCGCAAGCCGCAGAGCGCCTTCGTGCATGCGGGCAATTGGCCAGCAGACTTGCCTTAGCCCGGCAAAGCGCGAACAATCGCGGCCGGAGAGGGGCAGGCATGACGGTTGAGGCGGGCGCATCGCGAGGAAGGGTCGTGACGTTGCCCGCGCGTCCCGAGCCGATTCGTGTTTCGGCCGACGAGACGGCGGTCGTCGTCATCGACATGCAGAATGCCTATGCCTCGCCCGGCGGCTATGTCGATCAGGCGGGGTTCGACATTTCCGGCGCAGCGGGGACGATCGGGCAGATCGCCAAGGTGCTGGATACGGCGCGCAATGCGGGCGTGACGGTCATCTATCTGCAGAATGGCTGGGATGCCGATTATGTCGAGGCCGGCGGGCCGTGCTCGCCCAACTGGCACAAGTCGAATGCGCTCAAGACGATGCGGGCGCGGCCCGAATTGCAGGGCAAATTGCTGGCCAAGGGCGGCTGGGATTATGCGCTCGTGGACGCGCTGGCGCCGCAGCCGGGCGACATCGTGTTGCCGAAGACCCGCTACAGCGCCTTCTTCAATTCCGGGCTCGACAGCACGCTTCGCTCGCGCGGCATCCGCAACATCGTCTTCGTCGGCATCGCCACCAATGTCTGCGTCGAGAGCACACTGCGCGACGGCTTCCACCTCGAATATTTCGGGGTGATGCTGGAGGATGCGACCCATCATCTGGGGCCGGATTTCATCCAGGCGGCCAGTGTCTACAATGTCGAGAAATTCTTCGGCTGGGTGAGCACAGTCGCAGACTTCTGCGGCACGTTCGGCCAGATCCCGCAATCAGAGGAGTAGCCTTTAATGTCGTTCGAGCCGATCAATCCGCCGCAATTCCCGACGCCGATCGCGCCTTATTCCGCGGGCACGAAGGCGGATGGCACGGTCTATGTCTCGGGCACGCTGGCGCTGGGTCCCGGCGGGACGATCCTGCATCCCGACGATGCCGAGGCGCAGACCCGGCATGTGCTGGAGACGATCAAGATCACGCTTGAGGCCGCCGGAGCGACGATGGCGGACGTGGCGTTCAACCATATCTTCCTGACCGACTGGGCCCATTATCCGGCGATGAACGCGGTCTATGCGGAGTATTTTCCGGGCGACAAACCGGCCCGCTATTGCATCCAGTGCGGGCTGGTGAAGCCCGGCCTGGTCGTCGAGATCGCCAGCGTGGCGCATATCGGCTGATGCCGCACGCCGCCGGGCTTTATTATGAATGGCATGGGCCGGAGGAGGGCGAGGTCCTGATCCTGTCGGCCGGGCTGGGCGGATCGGCCACGTATTGGGCACCCAATCTTGATGTTCTGGCCGCCCGCTTCCGTGTGCTGCTCTACGATCATCGCGGCACCGGACGAAGCGAACGCGCCCTGCCGGATGGCCTCACCGTCGAGGATATGGCGGGCGATCTGCTCGCGTTGATGAACGAACTCGGCGTCGCGCGGGCGCATGTCCTGGGTCATGCGCTGGGGGGCCTGATCGGCATGGCTGCCGCGCTCGCCGCGCCCGAGCGGATCGGCCGGCTCGTCGTCATAAACGGTTGGGCGCGGCTCGAACCGCACACTGCACGATGCTTCGACACGCGGCTGAGCCTGTTGCGTGACAGCGGGCCGGAGGCGTTCATCCGCGCCCAGCCCATTTTCCTTTATCCTGCAAACTGGATGGAGTTGAACGCGGAAGCGGTCGAGGCAGAGGCGGCTGCGCAACGCGGCCATTTTCCCGGCGCGGAGACCGTCGAGAGGCGTATTGCGGCGGTCCGCGGCTTCGATGTTCAGGATCGCCTGGGCGAGATCGCCTCGCCGCTGCTGGCGGTTTCGACGGGGGACGACATCCTCGTTCCGTCGATTGCGTCATCCAGAATTGTCGACCGGCTTTCGCCGGGTAACGGCGGAACCGAGGTTATCATGCAGTGGGGCGGCCATGCCTGCAATGTGACCGCCGCTGAGGATTTCAACGACTTTGTTCCGGCGTGGCTAGCCGGAGAACCCCTCCTGGAGGAGCAAGACTGATGGAAGTCGGAATCTTCGTGCCCATCGGCAACAATGGCTGGCTGATCAGCGAGAACAGCCCGCAATATATGCCGAGCTTCGATCTCAATAAGGAGATTGCGGTCCGCGCCGAGAAGTACGGCGTCGATTTCCTGCTTTCGATGATCAAGCTGCGCGGCTTCGGCGGGAAGACCGAATTCTGGGAGCATAATCTGGAAAGCTTTACGCTGATGGCGGGGCTCGCGGCGGTGACGAGCAAGATCAAGATTTACGCGACCTGCCCGACGCTCGTCATTCCGCCCGCTTTCTGCGCGCGCATGTGCAACACGATCGACAGCATCAGCCATGGCCGTTTCGGCTTGAACCTGATCACCGGCTGGCAGCGGCCGGAATACAGCCAGATGGGGCTGTGGCCGGGCGACGAGCATTTCCGCAATCGCTACCAGATGCTCGGCGAGTACGCCCACATCTTGCGCGAATTGTGGGAGACCGGCGTTTCGGACTTCGAGGGCGATTATTACCAGATGGACGATTGCCGCGTCCGTCCGCTGCCCGAAGGCGAGATGAAGATCATCTGCGCCGGCTCGTCGGACGAGGGCCTCGCTTTTTCCGCGCAATATGCGGATTATGCCTTCTGCCTTGGCAAGGGCGTGAACACGCCCACCGCCTTCGCGCCCAACAACGAACGCCTGCTGGCCGCGACCGCCAAGACCGGTCGCGACGTGAAGATCTACGCCCTCTTCATGGTCATCGCCGCCGAGACGGACGAGGAAGCGATGGAGAAATGGATCCACTATCGCGAGGGCGTGGACGAGGAGGCGGTCGCCTGGCTCGGCACGCAGGGGGCGGCGGACAAGACCAGCACGACCACCAACGTCCGCCAGCTCGCCGACAAGGAGAGCGCGGTGAACCTCAATATGGGAACTCTGGTCGGCTCCTATGAAAGCATCGCGCGGATGCTGGACGAGGCGAGCACGGTGCCCAACACCGGCGGCGTGCTGCTGACCTTCGACGATTTCATCGAAGGGACGGAGGCGTTCGGAACGCGCATCCAGCCGCTAATGAAGTGCCGGTTGGCGAGGTAGGTTTTCCTCTGGCCGGATTACCCAAGCCCGCTCAGCCTGAGCTTGTCGAAGGCCTGCCTTTCTTTCCGCGCTGAGGAAGGCAGAAGGGCAGTCCTTCGACAAGCTCAGGATGGACGGGTCTGGAAGGGTCGCACGCGGGTGAAATCCGCCGTGACTCAGACCTTCCTGCCGCGCAGATAGGTGGCCGAGATCGCGCGGTCGTCGCCGAGAACTTGTAGCGCGAACAGCCGATCATGCAGCGATGCGCCATGGCAGCGGCGGGCGAGAAGGGGCGTCGCCTGATCCTCCAGCACGATGAAGTCCGCTTCCTGCCCCGGCAAGAGCCCGCCGACCTTGTCGCCGATGCCGATCACCCGCGCGCCGCCGGCGGTGGCGAGGTGGAGGGCGCGGAAGGGATCGAGGTTGCTCCCGCGCAGCTGGCAGGTGCGGTAGGCCTCGCCGAGCGTGTGCAGGACCGAGAGGGTCGTGCCCGCGCCGACATCGGTGCCGATGCCGACATTGACGCCGTGCCGGTCGGCGGCGGCGAGATCGAAGAGGCCGCTCCCCAGGAACATGTTGCTGGTCGGGCAGAAGGCGATGCCCGCGCCCGCCTCGGCCATGCGCTGCAGCGCGCCGTCGTCCGAATGGACGCAATGGGCGAAGACCGAGCGCGGGCCGACCAGCCCGAAGCGGGCATAGACGTCGAGATAGTCCGCCGCTTCCGGGAAGCGCTCGGCGACATAAGCGATTTCGCCGGGATTTTCGGACAGATGCGTGTGCATCATTACGTCGGGATGGGCGGCGACCATTTCGCCCGCCGATGCGAGTTGTTCGGCGCTGGACGTCGGCGCGAAGCGCGGCGTGACCGCGTAGCCGAGCCGACCGCGCCCGCGCCATCTGGCGATCAACGCTTCGGTATCGGCGCGGCCGGAAACGAGCGTGTCGCGTAGATCCTCGGGGCCCAAGTCCATCAGCACCTTGCCGGAGACGATCCGCATGTCGCGCTGGAGCGCGGCCTCGAACAAGGCATCGACCGAGCCGGGGTGAACCGTCGCGAAAACGAGCGCGCTGGTGGTGCCGTGGCGGAGCAACTGGTCGAGGAAGAACGCCGCGGTCGCATCGGCATGGGCTCGATCGGCGAAGGCTTTCTCGGCCGGGAAGATATGCCGCTCCAGCCATTGCATCAGCTGCTCGCCATGCGAGGCGATGGAGCCGATCTGCGGATAATGGACATGCGCATCGACGAAGCCGGGAACGATCAGGCCGGTGAGGGTTTCGGTGTCCGCTTCCGCGTAGGTGTCCGCGAGATCGGCATAGGCACCGCAGGCGATGACCAGGCCGTCCTCCACCACCAAAAGCCCGTCCGGATAGTGGCGGATCGCCTCATGGCCCGCCGACGCCGGATCGGCCGGCACGCTCAATATCTCTCCGCGAAATGCCTTCATGCGGGCCTCCCCAAAGCGAGCAATTGCGCCAAAGCGGCGATGGCGATGACGTCCGGTTCCTTGCCGTCCACGCCCGGCAGGCCGATCGGGCAGGTGAGCCGCGCCGCGTCCACGCCCTCCTTCGCCAGCCGCGACAGGAAGCGGGCGCGCTTGGTCTGCGAGCCGATCAGGCCGACGAAGGCGGCGCTTCCGCCGAGCGCGGCTGCGGTCAGGCGATAGTCGAGCGCATGATCGTGGGTGAGGATCAGGATGGCGGCCTCAGTGGGCGCTGCGGCGGCGGTGGCGACCAGTTCGTCCTCGGTCCCCAGCGCCACGCCCGGCGTCTCGGCAGCCTGCGGACGGGTGTCGAACCAGGCGAGGTGAAGCGGCAAACCATCTGTCTTGGCGGCGATGGCGCGGCCGACATGGCCTGCGCCGAACATCAGCAGCGGGCGGCGGGCTGTGTCGGCCGGTTCGATGAAGCGGGTGCCGGGTTCGGGGAGGGGGCCTCGGGCACCTATCGCTCCCCGGCGAAGGCCGAGGTCCAGCTGTTTAGTCAGTTCTGGGCCCCGGCCTTCGCCGGGGAGAGGGGTGCGTGTGAGGCGCTCCCCCAGTTCGACTTCGAACAGGCCGTCGGCTTCGGGCGCGCCCTTCAGATGCTCGACCATCAACCGCACGCGGCCGCCGCAGCATTGGCCGAGCAGGGGGCCGAGCGGATAATCCTGCACCCGCCAGCTGCCCGGATCGAGCGCAAGGATCGCGCGGGCCTGCGCCATTGCCTGATGCTCGAGCGCGCCGCCGCCAATGGTGCCGGCGATGGCGCCAGTCGTCACCACCATCCGCGTGCCCGGCCCGCGCGGGGCAGAACCCTCCGTGGCGAGGATGGTGACCAAAGCGGCAGGACCCTGCTCCAGCGCCGCGCGGGCGTGGGCGGTCCAGTCAGCCATTGCGCGCCCTGAGTTCGTCGATCGCGGCGAGGATGCGTTCAGGGGTGGCGGGGGCGTCCAGATCGGGCAGCCCCTTGCCGGGTGCGGCGGCGGCGACCGCTTGGGTCAGCGCGGAGAAGACCGAGATGGCGAGCATCAGCGGCGGCTCGCCGACAGCCTTGGAGCGGTGGACGGTGGGCTCGGCATTTTCGCCCCGTTCCCAGATCGCGATGTTCATCCGCTGCGGGCGGTCGTTGGCGGTCGGGATCTTGTAGGTGGAGGGAGCGTGTGTCAGCAGCCGGCCGCGCGCGTCGTAGACCAACTCTTCCGTCGTCAGCCAGCCCATGCCCTGAATGAAGCCGCCCTCGATCTGCCCCAGGTCGATCGCCGGATTGAGCGAGCGGCCGACGTCGTGGAGGATATCGACCGCGACGACCTTATGCTCGCCGGTGAGGGTGTCGATCACGACTTCGCTGAGCGCCGCGCCGTAAGCGAAATAGAGGAAGGGCCGGCCGCGATGACTGGCGCGGTCATAGCCGATGCCCGGCGTCGCGTAGAAGCCGGTCGAGGCCAGCGAGATGCGGGCGAGATGAGCGCGGCGGCAGAGTTCTTGGAAGGTCCAGTCGGCGGAACCGGGTACGGTCGCGGCGAAATCGTCGAGGCGCCGTTTGATCGTCTCCGCCGCGCGCTGCGCCGCCATGCCATTGAGGTCGGTGCCCGACGAGGCGGCGGTGGCGGAGGTGTTGGGCACCTTGTCGGTGCGGGTCGACGTGATCTTCACGACATCGATGGGAACGCCGAACACGTCGGCGACGACCTGCGCGACCTTGATGTTGAGGCCCTGGCCCATCTCGGTGCCGCCATGATTCAGCTGGATCGAACCGTCGGCATAGACCAGCACTAAGGCGCCGGCCTGGTTGAGATGGGTGGTGGTGAAGCTGATGCCGAATTTGACCGGCGTGAGGGCGAGGCCCTTCTTCAGCACAGTGTGGCTGGCGTTGAACGCGGCGATTTCGGCGCGGCGGGCTTCGTAGCCCGCGCGGTTGGCGAGTTCGGCGATGATCTCCGGCGCGACATTGTCGGCGACCTGCATGTGATAGGGGGTGAGGTCGCGGCCGGGGCCGTAGAGATTGGCTTGGCGCACCACGAGCGGATCGAGTTCGAGCTCGGCGGCGATGGCGTCCATCACCCGCTCGATCGCCATCATCCCCTGCGGCCCGCCGAAGCCCCGGAAGGCGGTGTTGGAGACGGTGTGCGTCCTGAGGCGATGCGAGACGATCTCGACCGCGGGCAGGAAATAGCAATTGTCGGCGTGGAACATCGCCCGGTCGTTGATCGCGGGCGACAGATCGGTCGTCGCGCCGCAGCGTGAGGCGAGGGTGAGGCGGATGCCGACGATGCGCCCGTCACTGTCGAAGCCGACATCGTAACCGGCGGTGAAATCGTGGCGCTTGCCGGTGAAATTCATGTCATCGTCGCGGTCGGCGCGGAACTTGGCGGGGCGTCCGGTCTTCGCGGCGACGAGTGCGCAGGCGGCGGCGAAGGGCGCGGCCTGCGTCTCCTTGCCGCCGAACGCGCCGCCCATGCGGCGGACCTCGACGGTCACGTCGGCGCTGCTAAGGTTCAGCAGAGTGGCGACGAGATGCTGCACCTCGCTCGGATGCTGGGTGGAACTGACGATGTGGAGCTGGCCCTGCTCGCCCGGGAGCGCGAGTGCGGCCTGACCCTCCAGATAGAAATGTTCCTGCCCGCCAATCTCTACAGCACCGGTCAGGCGATGTGGCGCGGCGGCCAGCGCCGCATCGGCATCGCCGCGCGCCATGCGTTGGGTGGTTTCGATCTCATCCCCGGCGGCTTGCGCGTCGGCAATGGTGACGCGGACCGGGCGGGGTTCGGCCGACACCTTGCCCAGCCGCGCGGCGCGGCGAGCGGCGCGGGCGCTGACCGCGGCGACGAGGAAGAGCGGTTGACCGGGATAGAGAATCTCGCCGTCGGCCAGCAGCAGGTCGTCATGGACGACGGGACCGACATTATTCTCGCCCGGAATGTCGGCGGCGGTGAAGACCGCGACGACGCCCGGCGCGGCGCGGACGGCGTCGAGATCGAGCGAGCGCAGCGTGGCGTGGCCGTCCGTCGCGTGGCCGAAGGCGAGATGGAGCAGGCCTGGCGGCTCCGGCAGATCGTCGACATAGGCCGCAGCCCCGGCGACGTGGAGATCGGCGCTATCGTGCGGCAGCGATTGGTGGACGGCGCCTTCAGGCATGGAGCACGCTGACCGGTTCGCTTTGCTCGGCCCAGATGCGGCGGAGGAGATTGGCGGCGACCTTGCCGCGGTAGTCGGCGGAACCGCGCAGATCGTCGAGCGGGGTGTAGTCGTCGGCAAGCGCCTGTGCCGCAGCCTCGACCGTATCCGCGTTCCACGGCTGGCCAATGAGCGCGGCTTCACAAGCCTTGGCGCGGGCGGGGATGCCGGCCATGCCGCCGAAGGCGATCCGCGCCTGCGTGACGGTGCCGCCTTCGATGCGGAGGGCGAGCGCACCGCAGACGCCGGTGATGTCGCTGTCGAAGCGTTTGGAGAGCTTCACGATACGGATCAGCATGTCCGGCGCCGGACGGGGAATGCGGACGCTTTCGACGAACTCGCCAGCCGCGCGATCCTGCTTGCCGTAGGCGAGGAAGAAATCCTCGAGCGTGATCGTGCGGCGCTCGCTGCCCCGGCGGAGCGTCAGTTCGGCGCCGAGCGCGATCAACGCGGGCGGCATGTCGCCGATCGGGGAGCCGTTGGCGATGTTGCCGCCGATCGTACCGGCATTGCGCACCTGCACGCCGCCGATCCGCCGGACCAGTTCGCCGAGATCGGGGTGAAGCCGGGTCAGGGCTTCGCGCGCCTCGGAATAGCGGACAGCCGCGCCAAGGATCAGCGCATCGGGCGCTTCCTCGATCTGCTGCAGGTCGGGAATGTCGCCGATGAAGACGGTCGGGCCGAGGTCGCGAAGCTGTTTGGTGACCCACAGGCCGACATCGGTGGCCCCGGCGACGATCCGCGTTTCGGGATTGGTCAGCAGCAAGGCGGCCAGTTCATCCGTGGTCCTCGGATGGCCGTAACCGGGCTGAAGCGACCTGAGCGCCTCGGCGGCGGAGGTGTCATTCTCGGCGGACACCGGCACCGCCTCGCCCGCCGCGAGGATCGGGCCGTAGCCGGTACAGCGGCACAGATTGCCCGCGATCACGTCGCCGACCGGCATGCCTTCCGTCCCTGCCGCGCCGATGGTCCGGCCGTAGAGCGACATGACGAAGCCCGGTGTGCAGAAGCCGCATTGCGAGCCGTGCCGGGCGACCATCTCGCGCTGGACCGGATGATCGCCGCCGAGGCTTTCGACCGTCTTCAGCGCCTTGCCGTCGAGCATCGGCAGGAAGAGGATGCAGGCATTGACCGCGCGCCACTTCACCCGGTCGCCGGCCAATTCGCCGAGCAGGACGGTGCACGCCCCGCAATCCCCCTCCGCGCATCCTTCCTTGGTGCCGGTGCGCCGCAGATCGTAGCGCAGGTAATCGAGCACGCTGCCGGTCGGCTCGACGTCCGCGGCTTCAATCACTTCGCCGTCGAGGAGGAAGCGGACTCGCCCGCCGGAGCCTTGGCGCAGGAGAGTCATTGCGGCGCTCCCGCCGCGATCCAGGCGCCGAGCCGCTGCCGTTCTTCCGGCGTCATGCGGGTGGGATTGCCCATCGGCATCACCTGCGTGTCCACCGACACCGCCTTGATCTGCGGGGCCGCAGCCTTGACCTGCTCATAGCTGCTCAGCGCCACGCCCTTCGGCGGCGGATTGATATTGTGGCAGCTCGCGCAATGCGTGGCGATGATTGGCTGCACACTCGCATAGGTCAGGCCCTCGGCGGAAGCGGGGGCTGCGTTGCCGCGTTTCTCCAGCGTCACGTAGGTCACGGTCGCCAGCATCAGCGCGATCGCCAGCAGGGCCGTCGCGCCCCAGCTCTTGCCGCGTCCGCGCAGGTTGAAGACGTGGCGGACCGCGACGCCGGTCAGGCCGAGCAAGGCCAGCACCAGCCAGGGCCGATCCGCCCCATAGGTCATCGGGTAATGCGGGCTGATCATGATGAAGAGCACCGGCAGGGTCATGTAATTGTTGTGCAGCGAGCGCTGCTTGGCCGCCGCGCCGAGCGAGGGATCGGGGGTGCGGCCCGCTATCAGGTCCGCGACCACCTTCCGCTGGTTCGGGATGATGATGAAGAAGACGTTGGCGACCATCGCCGTGCCGACGATCGCGCCGATATGCATGTAGGCGGCGCGGGCGCTCAAGAGGCTGTCGAGCAGCATCGCGGCGTAGAGCAGGATGGCGAACCAGAAGATGCCTAGTGCGATGTTGGAGCGGCCTACGGGCGAGCGGCAAAGGCCATCATAGATCAGCCAGCCCAGCGCCAGCGAGCCGAGGCCGACGGCGATGCCCCAGCCCGCGCCGAGATCGGCCTTGGCGGGATCGAGCAGGAAGCTGTCCGCGCCGACATAATAGACCAGCACCAGCAGCGAGAAGCCGCTGATCCAGGTGAAATAGGCCTCCCATTTGAACCAGTGCAGATCGTCCGGCATCTTGGCGGGCGCGACCTGATATTTCTGATTGTGATAAAAGCCGCCGCCGTGGACGGACCAGAGCTCACCCGAGGCATCGCCCTCGCGCGGCTTCTTCAGATGGTTGTCGAGCCAGACGAAATAGAATGATGAGCCGATCCAGGCGATGCCCGCGGTGATGTGCAGCCAGCGGATCGCGAGATTCAGCCATTCGGTGAGATCGACGCCCACGTCTCAGCTGCCCCGGTAGGTGGAATAGCCGTAGGGGGAAACGAGCAGAGGCACGTGATAATGGCCACCGTCGGCATTGATGCCGAAGTCGATGCTGACCTCATCGAGGAAGGGCGGATCGGGAAGGTCCACGCCCGCCGCGCGGAAATAAGCGGCCACGGAGAAGGTCAGCGCATAGCGGCCGGGCGCGAGGTCGTCCGGCGCGAGGCCGGGGCAGCGGCCATCCTCGTTGGTCGTGCCGCGTGCGATTTCTCCGTCGGGGCCGCTCAACGCGACGGCCATTCCGGCGGCGGGCCGGCCGTGCATCGTGTCGAGGACGTGGGTGGAGAGTGTGCTCATGCCATCGCCTCCAGCCGCAGGCGGACGATCTTGCCGATCTCGTCCAGCGCCGTCGCGATCTCGGTGTTGCGATCATTGCCGAGACGGCGCTCCATCGCGGCGAGGATGCCGGCCTTGTCGGTCAGGCGGACGCAGATGATGAAGGGGAAGTCGAAGCGGTCACGATAGGCGGCGTTGAGTGTGTGGAAGCGCTCGAACTCCGTGGGCGTGAGGCGGTCGAGGCCGGCGCTGGCCTGCTCGGCGGCGCTGGCTTCGGTAAGGCTGCCATCGATCGCGGCCTTGCCCGCCAGTTCGGGATGCGCGCGGATCAGGGCGAGTTGCTCGTCCGGCGTGGCGTCGTAGAGAACAGCCATCAAATCCGCATGACGGTCGCCGGAAGAGGGGCGGGCGTCGGCGCGTTCCTCCACCCAGGGGGAATGTTCGAACAAGGCGGTCATCGCGCGACACGTCCGATCAGCCTCAGCCGGCTGACGCCGCCGTCGGGAATGATGTTCAGCCGCACGAAGCGGATCGGGCCGATGTTGGCGAGGCCTTCGGTGAAGGTGTGGACATTGTCCGCCGAGAGCTTCGTCTCCGGCAGCAGGATTGGCCAGCTTTCCGAGGCTGCCGCGATCTCGTCGGCCGACCCGTTCGCCTCCGCCGCGCCCTGCAGGAAGCAGCGGTCAGGGTAATTGCCCTTGAAGTGGGCGGTATCGACGATGATCTCGTCGATCAGGCCCGGAGCGCCAAGTTCGAGGATCGCCCAGTCGTGGCCGGCCTCGCGCCGGCGGCGGGTTTCCCAACCATCCCCCATATTCACGCCGCGGCCGGGCGCGGTGAGATTTTCGATGCGGCCATAGTGTTCGTCATTGGCGATGATGCCGCGGCCGCCATGCTCCATCGCCAGCAGATCGAGCCGCTCGTCCGCGCCGACCCGGGACCAATCCTTCACGATCCGGCCCCAGACCCGCAGCCGCGCCACGCCGCCGTCCGGGAAGATGTGGAGGCGGACGTGAGTGACGGGGTCTTCATGCTCGATCGGCACGTAGATGCGGTCATTGCCGTTCAGCGCGAGGCGCGGCGTGACTTTCGTCCAGCCCGCATCCTCGCCGGGGACCGCATCGTCGCTGCGGCAGACCTCGACCTCCGCGCCGGGCGGGTAATTGCCGGTGAAATGGCTGGTGTCGATCTCGAAGCCCGCGACGAGACCCGGCGCGCCGAGGCGGACGATGCACCAATCGTGGCCGGGGATGCGCTTGCGGCGGCTTTCCCAGCCGTCCATCCACTTGCCATTGTCGTCATATTTGTCGGGGATGAAGACCGCTGGCGCCGGGTCGATCAGCCGCGCCTTGTCGGCGAAGAAATCGTCGGTGGCATAGACCACCTCCGCACCGAGCCGGGGCTGGGCGAGATTGACGTAAAGCTGGCGCAGTTGCCCGAACATCAGGCGGTCACCGCCGGATGGGTGGCGCGCCAATGGCGGGCAATGTCGATGCGGCGGCAGAACCAGACGTCCTGGTGACCGAGCGCGTATTTGATGAAGCGCTCAAGCCCCGCCATCTTCCCTGGCCGCCCCACGAGGCGGCAATGCAGGCCCACCGACATCATCTTCGGGCTATCCGCGCCCTCCTCATACAGCACGTCGAACGCATCCTTCAGATATTCGGAGAATTGTTCCCCGGTGTGCATGTTGGCGCTGGCGAAGCGCATGTCGTTGGTCTCCAGCGAATAAGGGACGATCAGATGGTCCTTCCCGGCGGCCTTCGTCCAGAAGGGCAGGTCGTCCGAATAATCGTCCGCATCATAGAGGAAGCCGCCTTCCTCCGCCACGAGCCGCCGGGTGTTGGGGCTGGTGCGGCCGGTATACCAGCCGAGCGGGCGCTCGCCGGTCAGGGCGCGGTGCACCTCGATCGCGCGGGCCATGTCGGCGCGCTCCTGTTCTTCCGGCACATGCTGGTAATTGAGCCAGCGCCAGCCATGCGAGGCGATTTCATGCCCGGCCGCGAGCGTCGCGTCGACCACCGCCGGATTGCGCTGCATCGCCAGCGCGACCCCGAACATGGTCAGCGGCAGATCGTAGCGCGCGAACAGCCGCAGCAGCCGCCACACCCCGGCCCGCGAGCCATACTCGTACATCTGCTCCATGCTCATGTGCCGCGCGCCCTGCACCGGCTGGGCATTGGCGATATCGGACAGGAACACTTCGGAGGCCGGATCGCCATCCAGCGTGCAGGCCTCGGCGCCTTCCTCGTAATTCAGCACGCATTGCACCGCGATCCGCGCCCCGCCCGGCCAGGCGGCATGCGGCGGCGTCGCGCCGTAGCCGATCAGATCGCGCGGATAATGTTGTTCGTCCAATCGCACCCCCAATCAATCATGCTAGGATGTGCCGTGCCGCCGGGCAAGCGAAGGAGAGACGATGCGCGAGATGGTGCCGGAACCGCTGACCGCCGAGGCGTTCGCGCCGTTCGGCCGCGTGATCGAGGCGAGCGACGCGGCGATGAAGATCGACATCAACCAGGGCCACGCCGTCCGCTACGACGCGCTGGCGGAGGTCGATGTGGCGGACGAAGGCGGCGTCCCGGTGATCAGCATCTTCCGCGCCCAGCCGCTGGCCGAACTGGTGCTGAAGACCTTCGAGCGCCACCCGCTGGGGAGCCAGAGCTTCGTGCCCCTGAGCGGCCGGCCATACCTGGTCGCGGTCGCGCCGCCGGGGGAGTTCGATGCGAGCGCGGTGCGGGTGTTCCGCGCTGAAGGCGGGCAGGGGGTCCATTACGGCAAGGGGACGTGGCACCATTTCCTGCTGGTGCTGGAGGCGGATACGGACTTTCTCGTCGTGGACAGGGCTGGGTCAGGAGAGAATTGTGAGGAGGTAAGCATGCCCGCTATCGAGTACATTCGGGCGGTACGCTGAGTGGGCAATCCAGCGCAGCCGAAAAACCCTGACGGCGACAAGGTGGATCGAGAGCGATTTGATCGTTGCGCGCGGGTATATGTTGAAACCTCCGCCTTTAATTTCCTCGTGGAGAACGTCGGTCTATCGAACCTTGAGCTGACTCGAGCCTATCAGCGACGAAAAGGCGTCATATTTGTCACCTCGCCGACGATGTTGTGGGAGATCATGCTCAACTCGGATCGCCAGCGCGCAGACATGCTGCTTATGGCAGCGCAGGCCCTTTTCGATCCGGTTCTGCTTGGCACACCTACCGAGCTGGCCATCCGCTATCTTCGGTCCGCGTACCCGAACAATGTAGTGAACTACGACGTCACCTCGGACCTCAGCATGTCCGGGCTATGGTCGCGAATGACGCGCGATTTCGGATGCACCATGAACTACGACTTTGACCAGTTGGTTCGGCAAAGCGCGCCCATCCGCGCGATCTCAAGAAACCTTAGAAGCGTCCTCGAAGATGCACCTCACGATACCGAGATCGTCGATCTTGCGCGTGTTTTCGTAGTCACGGTTTTCGACGCAGCTCGTGAGGATATTGAAGGCTTTGGCTTAGATGCGACGACGGCCAAGCTAGTTATACTCTACACGTTTCTGTTCTTGCTCGCTCACGCCGATTTGGATGGGTCGGCGGCTCGAAAATTCTGGCTCGAAAAAGGCTATGTCGGCCCGTTAGAGCGCGCCGAGGTGACAAAGGTATTTTTGGACTATCCTGAGATTTTTGTTCGAGGGCCGATTCTCGAAATGGCCGTTATGGCCGCGCACCAATACCGAACAGGGAAGACAAATCGAGGCGCGATCCACGACGGAATGCATATGGTCTATGCGCCTTACGTCTCAGCTATCCTGTCCAATGATCGAGCGTTTCTTACACACGCTGCGGAGCATCAGCGCTACCATACGCGGCTCCTGCATATGTCTCAGGTCCAGATTTCAGGCGTGGAATTGGACCTCAATGACTATCCGGATGATCAGACCCTGCACCGACTCGATAAAGCGCGCTGATCGGATTTGCGAATGAGTTGATTGTCTGCCGACAGCCACGAGAACAGCGTGGCGAGGGCCGGTAAGATTTCCCCCTCGGCAGTTTAGTCCATCTCATCCTTCAACCGCCGCCGGAAAGCGTGCAGCAACGGCTCGGTATAGCCGTTCGGTTGTGCCGTACCCTCGAAGATTAAGGCCCGCGCGGCTTGGTAGGCGAGGCTGGTTTCCGCATTGCCGCTCATCGGCCGGTAGAGCGGATCGCCCGCATTCTGGGCGTCGACCTTGGCGGCCATGCGGGTGAGGGCGGCGTCGACTTCCTCCGCCGTGCAGACGCCGTGGAGCAGCCAGTTGGCGATGTGCTGGGAAGAGATGCGCAAGGTCGCGCGATCCTCCATCAGGCCGATGTCGTGAATGTCCGGCACCTTCGAGCAGCCGACGCCCTGGTCGATCCAGCGCACGACATAGCCGAGAATGCCCTGGGCATTGTTGTCCAGCTCCTCGCGGACCTCCTCCGGCGACCAGTTGCGGCCGCCGGCGAGCGGGACGGTGAGCAGGCGGTCGACGCCGGCCGTCGGCTGATCCGCCAACTCCCGCTGCCGCGCGGCGACATCGCATTGGTGATAATGGAGCGCGTGCAGCACCGCGGCGGTCGGGCTCGGCACCCAGGCGGTGCTGGCGCCGGCCTGCGGGTGGCCGATCTTCTGTGCGAGCATGTCGGCCATCCGGTCGGGCGCGGCCCACATCCCTTTGCCGATCTGCGCCCGGCCCGCAAAGCCGCTGGCCAGGCCGATCTGCACGTTGCGCGCCTCATAGGCCGCGATCCAGTCGCTGGCCTTCATCTCGCCTTTCCGGACCATGGCGCCGGCCCGCATCGAACTGTGCATCTCGTCGCCGGTGCGATCGAGGAAGCCGGTATTGATGAAGACGATGCGGTCCTTCACCGCATGGATGCAGGCGGCGAGATTGGCGGAGGTGCGGCGCTCCTCGTCCATCACGCCGACCTTGATCGTGTGGCGGGAGAGGCCGAGCAGATCCTCGACCGCGTCGAAGAGCCGGTTGGTGAAGGCTGCCTCGTCCGGCCCGTGCATCTTGGGCTTCACGATATAGACCGAGCCGGCGCGGCTGTTGCGGAAGCGGCCCCCGCCTTTCAGGTCGTGCAAGGCGATCAGGCTGGTGACGATGGCGTCGAGTATGCCTTCGGGCGCCTCTCCGCCGTCGGGCAGGATGATCGCCGGATTGGTCATCAAATGCCCGACATTGCGGACGAAGAGCAGACTGCGGCCCGGCAAGGTCAGGGTGGAGCCGTCCGGCGCGGTATAGGTACGGTCCTCCTCCAGTTCGCGGGTAAGGCTCCGGCCGCCCTTGTCGAAGCGGGCGGAAAGGTCGCCTTTCATCAGCCCGAGCCAGTTCCGATAGGCCGCAACCTTGTCGTAGGCATCGACCGCCGCGACCGAGTCTTCCAGATCGACGATCGTGGTCAGCGCGGCCTCAAGGATCACGTCGGCGATCCCAGCCGGATCGTCGCGGCCGATCGGATGGTCGCGGTCGAATACGACCTCGATATGCAGGCCGTTGTGACACAATAGTAACGAGCGACTTGTCTTTCCGACGATGCACTCGCCGCCATCCTGCCCCAGAACGACGATCTGGTCTTCCAAGTCGTTGAGCGATGCCGCTGTGCAGTCTTTCCATGAGCCATCGATGAAGGGCAGCACTTCATCCAGGAAGCCCTTGGCCCGCGCGATCACTTTGGCGCCGCGTTCGGGATCATAGCCGCCGCCCTTCGGCAGATCGCCGAGCGCGTCAGTGCCGTAGAGCGCATCGTAGAGGCTGCCCCAGCGGGCATTGGCGGCGTTCAGCAGGAAGCGGGCGTTGAGCACCGGCACGACCAGCTGCGGCCCGGCGAGGCGCGCGACCTCTTCGTCCACATTTTGGGGCGCGATGGTGAAGGGCGCGGGCTCGTCGACGAGGTAGCCGATCTCGCGGAGGAAGTTTTGATAGCCATCGCCGGACGGCGGCCCGGGATTCGCGACGTGCCAGGCGTCCAGCTTCGCCTGCAGATCGTCGCGGGTCGCCAGCAGCGCGCGATTCTCCGGCGTGAAGCGGGCATAGATATCCGCGACCCCGCGCCAGAAGACGTCAGGTGCGATGCCGGTGTCGGGCAGGGCCTCGTCCTCGAGGAACCGCACCAATGTGGTTGCGACCTTCAGTCCCGCTTTGTCGATCATCTCGGTCATCGTCTCGCTTTTCCGCTTTGTGCCGCCTAGCTTGGCCCCATGACCTTCGACGATCAACTGCTCCGCTATTTCGGCACGACCGATATTTCGACGATCCCGCCGGCCGCGCTGGAAGCGGGGGCGGAGCGGATGCGCGTCGATCTGGGGCTGGAGACGGACCGGCCGCGCCGCTTCGTGCTCTGGGCCCTGCTCTACACGCTGGGGCAGGCGCCGGACCTGGATGTGGCGTTCGAGAGCGAGGATGACCGCGATGCGGCGCGCAATCTGATGGCGCTGCTGGAGAGCGAAGCCCCGCCGGCATGAAGATCATCCTCGATCCCACCGGCGCGCTCGATGGCGGGCTCGCTGCGCTTCGCGCCGAACTGACCCTGCCGGAGGGCTTCCCGGACGCGGTGCTGGCGGCCGCGGGGGACGCGGCGCGGCGGGTGCCGGATGCGCATGCCGATTGGACCGCTGTTCCTTTCGTCACGCTGGATCCCGAGGGTGCGACCGATCTGGACCAGGCCTTTGCGATCGAGGCGGCGGGCAGCGACCTGTTGCTTCACTATGCCATCGCCGATGTGGGCTGGTTCGTGTCGCCGGGCGATCCGCTCGACACGGAGGCGTGGAAGCGCGGGGCGACCATGTATTTTCCGGACGGGCGGATCGGCCTCTACCCGCCGGTGCTGAGCGAAGGCGCGGCGAGCCTGTTGCCCGATGGTGACCGGCCGGCAGTGATCTTCACGGTGCGGATCGGCGGTGACGGGAATGCCGCGATCGACGGCGTGGAGCGGGGCCTGATCCGTAACCGCGCGAAGCTGGCCTATGAGAGTGCGACCGAGGCCGATCTGCCGGAAGGCTTCAGCGAACTCGCGCGACGGGTACAGGCTGCGGAGGCGGCGCGGGGCGCGGCGCGGGTCGATCCACCGGAGCAGGAAGTCACGCGTGACGGGGCGGGGGGATATGCGCTCGCTTTCCGCCCGCGCACGAAGGCTGAAGATGACAATGCGGCCTTGTCGCTGGCCGCGAATCTGGCAGTCGGCAAGTTGCTGCTCGAACATCGCACCGGTCTGTTCCGGGTGATGGCGGAGCCAGATCCGCGTGCGATCCGGCGCTTGCGGCACAGCGCGCAGGCGCTGGGTCTGAACTGGCCGCGCCGCACGCCGCTGGATAATTTCGAGCGGCGGCTGGATCCAGCCAAGCCCGCCGATGCCGCCTTCATGCTCGCCGTGCGGCGGGGCAGTCCGGGCGCGAGCTACGCGCCGTTCGATGCCAACGAAAAGCCCTGGCACGCCGCCGTCGCGGCCACCTACGCGCATGCGACCGCACCGTTGCGGCGGCTGGCGGATCGCTATGTCGTCGAGGCGGCGCTGGCGGTCGCCAATGGCAAGCCGGTGCCAAACGCAGACGCTTTCGAGCGGCTGCCCAAGGTGATGGCGCGGGCCGATGCACTGGGCGGGCGGATCGACCGGGCGGTGGTCGATTTGGCCGAAGCGGTGATGCTGCAAAATCAGGTCGGCGAGACCTTCACCGCGATCGTGACCGACACCGACGAGCGCGGCGCGCGTATCCAACTCACCGACCTCGCCGTCCTGGCGCGGGTCGCGGCCGAACGCGCGACGGCAGGCGACACTTTACAGGTGCGGCTGGACGGCGTGGACATAACCCGCCGCGCGATCGCCTTCAGCCTGGCAGGCTGAATTCCGCCAGCCCTTCGAACGCACCGTCCAGCACCGCTGCCTGCGCCCAGGCCATATCGTTCGCCATGTAACGGTCGCTCTCGTAGAACGGCACTTGCGCGCGGACCGTCGCGAGCGCGCGAGCAAGCGGCGCGGAGGTGGTTAGCGGCTTGTGGAAATCCACGCCCTGCGCGGCGGCGAGCAATTCCACGCCGATCACGCCGGCGGCATTGCCCGCGACGCGTCGCGCCTTGGTGCCGGCATGGGTGGCCATCGAGACATGGTCTTCCTGTCCGGCCGACGTCGGCACCGTGTCCACGCTTGCGGGCCAGGCCTGTGTCTTGTTTTCCGAGACCAGGGCCGCGGCGGTGACCTGCGCGATCATGAAGCCGGAATTCACGCCGCTGTCCGGGGTTAGGAAGGGCGGCAGGCCGCTCAGCTTCGGATCGACCAATATGGCGGTGCGCCGCTCCGAAATGCTGGCGATTTCGCAGAGCGCGATGGTCAGGATGTCCGCCGCGAAAGCAACCGGCTCGGCATGAAAATTGCCGCCGGAAATGCCTTCCTCGCCGAAGATGATCGGATTGTCGGTGACCGCATTGGCCTCGATCGTCAGCGTGCCTGAGACCTGCCGAAGGAGATCGTAGGCGGCGCCCATTACCTGCGGCTGGCAGCGGAAGGCGTAGGGGTCCTGCACCCGTTCGCAGTCGGAATGGGAGTCGCGGATCTGACTGCCGGCAAGCAGGCCGCGCAGGGCCGCAGCGACGGCGATCTGGCCGGGCTGGCCGCGCGCCGCGTGAATGCGCGGATCGAAGGCGACGTCGGTGCCTTTCAGCGCATCGACAGACATCGCCCCGGCGACCAAAGCCGCGCCGAAGACGCGCTCGGCGGCGAACAAGGTGTCGAGGGCGATCGCGGTCGAAACCTGCGTGCCGTTGATCAGCGCGAGGCCTTCCTTCGGGCCGAGCTGGATCGGTTCGAGGCCGAGCCGCTGCAGCGCGTCGGCGGCGTGCAGCAATTCGCCCTTCAGCGTGACATGGCCCTCGCCGAGCATCGCGGCACTGAGGTGCGCCAGCGGAGCAAGATCGCCGGACGCGCCGACCGATCCCTGCGCGGGGATGACCGGCAGCGCATCGGCCTCCAGCATCGCCAGCAGTCGTTCGACCACCGCGCGGCTGATCCCGCTCATCCCGCGGCCGAGGCCGATCACCTTCAGCGCAATGATGAGGCGGACGACCTGCGGCTTCAGTGGTTCGCCCAGCCCTGCGGCGTGCGAGAGGATGAGGTTGCGCTGCAATTCCGCCAGCCGCTCGCGCGGGATGCGGGTGCTGGCGAGCAGGCCGAAGCCGGTGTTGATGCCGTAGACGGTGCGCCCGCTCTCCACGATCCGCCCGACCGCGGCGGCGGAGGTGTCGATCGCGGTCCAGGCATCGGGCGACAGTGACGCACCCTCGCCGGACCAGAGAGCGCGAAGATCGCTGAGCGTGACGCTGCCGGGCTGGAGAATCATTTCCCCACCATCGGCAGATCGAGGCCCTGTTCGCGCGCGCAGTCGATGGCGATGTCGTAGCCCGCATCGGCGTGGCGCATGACGCCGGTACCCGGGTCGTTCCACAGCACCCTTTCCAGCCGCCGCGCCGCTTCGTCCGTGCCGTCGGCGACGATCACCACGCCGGAATGCTGCGAATAGCCCATGCCGACGCCGCCGCCATGATGGAGCGACACCCAGGTCGCGCCGCCGGCGGTGTTGAGCAAGGCGTTAAGCAGGGGCCAGTCGGAGACCGCATCCGAGCCGTCGCGCATCGCCTCCGTTTCGCGATTGGGCGAGGCGACCGAGCCGCTGTCGAGATGGTCGCGGCCGATCACGACCGGCGCCTTCAATTCGCCGTTGCGGACCATTTCGTTGAAGGCGAGACCGAGCCGATGGCGCTGGCCCAGGCCGACCCAGCAGATGCGCGCCGGCAGGCCCTGAAAGGCGATCCGCTCACGCGCCATGTCGAGCCAGCGGTGGAGGTGCGGATCGTCGGGGATCATCTCCTTCACCTTGGCGTCGGTCTTGTAGATATCCTCCGGATCGCCGGACAGCGCGCACCAGCGGAACGGGCCGATGCCGCGGCAGAAGAGCGGGCGGACGTAAGCGGGGACGAAGCCGGGGAAATCGAACGCGTCGATCACGCCATGGTCATAGGCTTCCTGGCGGATGTTGTTGCCGTAATCGAAGGTCGGCACGCCCATGTGACGATAGGCCAGCATCGCCTGTACGTGCACGGCCATGGAGGCGCGCGCTTCGCGCTCGACGCGGCGCGGATCGGCCTCGCGCTCGGCGATCCATTGCTCGACCGTCCAGCCGATCGGCAGATAGCCGTTGACCGGATCGTGGGCGCTGGTCTGATCGGTGACGGCGTCGGGGCGGATGCCGCGTTCGACCATTTGCGGCAGGATTTCGGCGGCATTGCCGAGCAGGCCGACGGAGGTGGGCACGCTGGCGGTGCGGATGATCTCCAGCGCTTCGTCCAGAGTCGCTGCCTGGCGGTCGAGATAACGGGTTTCGAGGCGCTTCTCGATCCGGCTCTGCTGGCATTCGATTGCGAGGCAATGCGCGCCGGCCATCACCGCCGCGAGCGGCTGCGCCCCGCCCATCCCGCCGAGTCCCGCGGTCAATATCCACTTGCCGGTGAGGTCGCCGTTATAATGCTGCCGGCCCATCTCGACGAAGGTTTCGTACGTGCCCTGCACGATGCCCTGCGTGCCGATGTAGATCCACGATCCGGCCGTCATCTGACCGTACATCATCAGGCCCTTGCGATCGAGCTCGTGGAAATGCTCCCAATTCGCCCATTTCGGCACGAGGTTCGAGTTCGCGATCAGCACGCGCGGCGCGTCCGGATGGGTGGGGAAGACGCCGACCGGCTTGCCCGATTGCACCAGCAGGGTCTGGTCGCCCTCCAGCCGCTCCAGCGTCTCGACGATCGTGTCGAAGCTCACCCAGTCGCGCGCGGCGCGGCCGATGCCGCCATAGACGACCAGCTCCTCGGGCGCTTCCGCCACGGCCGGATCGAGATTGTTCTGGAGCATCCGCACGGCGGCTTCGGTGAGCCAGGACTTGGCCTTGATCTCAGTGCCGGTGCGCGCGCGGATGATGCGGCTGTTGTCACGTCTGTTTTGCATGGCCGCTCCCTACACAGCCTGTCCTAGGCCTCAACCCCTGCGAGATAGCGCCGCTCGGGGCCGGGGTGACCGATCCAGTAAGCGAGTTCGGCCGGACGGCCGATGCGCCAGACGCACAGGTCCGCAGCCTTGCCCGAAGCGATCGTGCCGAGCTCCGCCTCGCGACCGAGCGCTTTCGCCGCGTTGCGGGTCATGCCGGCGAGCGCTTCCTCGGGCGTCAGGCCGAACAGGGTGCAGGCCATGCTGAGCATCAGCGTCGCCGACAGGACGGGCGAGGTGCCGGGATTGCAATCGGTCGCAACCGCCATCGGCACGCCGTGGCGGCGGAGCATGTCGACCGGCGGCTTGTGCGTTTCCTTCAGCGCGTAGAAGGCGCCGGGGAGGAGCACGCCGACCATTCCAGCGCGCGCCATCGCCGCCGCGCCGGCCTCGTCGAGATGTTCGAGATGGTCGGCGGAGAGCGCACCATATTCCGCCGCGAGCGCCGCGCCGTTGAGGTTGCTCAGCTGCTCGGCGTGCAGCTTCACGCGCAGGCCCGCCTTCACCGCGGCCTCGAACAAGGCGCGGACCTCGTCGGGGGTGAAGCCGATACCCTCGCAAAAGGCGTCGACCGCTTCGGCCAGACCTTCCGCCTTCGCGGCCGGGATCAGTTCATCGGTCGCCATCGCGACGAATTCGGCGCGGCGTTCCTTGAAGTCGGGCGGCAGCGCGTGAAGGGCCAGGAGGGTCGGGCAGACCCGAACCCGTTCGCTCTCGGCCAGCAGTCGCGCTGCGCGGAGGAGCTTAAGTTCGCTCTCGAGATCGAGGCCATAGCCCGACTTGATCTCGATCGTCGTCACGCCGCCGCGCATCAGTGCCTTGAGGCGAGGCCAGGCCTGTTCGGCAATCTCCTCGGCGCTGGCGCTGCGGGTTGCGCCGACCGTCGAGACGATGCCCCCGCCGGCCTTGGCGATCTCCTCATAGGTCGCACCTTCCAGCCGCATTTCGAATTCGTGCGCGCGGTTGCCGCCGAAGACGAGGTGCGTGTGGCAATCGATCAGCCCGGGCGTCACCCAGGCGCCGCCCAGCGCCTCGACTTTCGCGGCGCGATTCCCGGCCAGTTCGGAGCGCTTGCCGACGCGCACCACCTTGCCGTCGGCGATGCCGATCGCGGCATTTTCGATCGCGCCGAACGGGGCCGCGACGGCAGCGTCCATCGTCGCCACATGGCAATCTACGAGCATCAAATCCCACATGCTCTCGCCTTTCGCACGGCGACCCCTTAAGCGCCAAGCCATGAGCGCCGAATGGCCCAGCATCGCCGATCTGCTCGTGCCCGGCGGCCCCGGTGAGGTGGCATTGCTGGGCGCGCCGATGGAGGCGGGATCGGTGACGCCCGGCCGCTGCGATCTCGCGCCTGAGGCTGTTCGCAAGGCGCTGAAGCGGATCAGCAGCTACGATGTCGAGACGCGCGAGGTGCTGACCGCGCCGGTCGCGGATCTGGGCGATGTGCCGGTGACCGGCCTGTCGCCCGCCGACGGCTTTGCGCCGATCCGCGACGCGGTGGGCGGAGCGGCGGCGACGCATGGCCTGACCCTGCTGATCGGCGGCAACAATGCAGTGACGCGCCCGGCCGCGCACGGGCTGGGCGTGCCGCTGGCCCAGGTCGGGCTGATCACGCTCGATGCGCATTTCGACATGCGCGACACCAACGATGGCCCGCTGAACGGCAATCCCGTGCGCTGCCTGCTGGAGGATGGACTCGACGGCAGCAACCTCGTCCAGATCGGCCTCGCGCCGTTCGCCAACACGGTGAAGATGCACCTGGACGTGCTGGAAGCGGGAGGGACGGTCTACACCGCCGCCGACGTCCGCACGCGCGGCATCGCGCGCCTGATCGAGACCGCGCTCGGCCAGCTCGACCATTGCGAGCGGATCATCGTCGATTTCGACATTGACGTGATCGACCGGGGGCAGTTTCCCGGCGCACCGGGCGCGCGGCCGGGCGGCATGCACGTGACCGATTTCTTCACAGCCGCGCGCCTGCTGGCCGCCGAACCCAAGGTGCGGCTGGTCGATCTCACCGAATTCGATCCCAGCCTCGATCCGTCCGATCTGTCCGCGCTGACCGCCGGGCGCTGGGTCGCGGAGATCCTCGCGGGCTACAAGATGCGGAGCGCGGCATGAGCGACGAGGACCAGCTGATCGGAGATTTCCGGCTGGCGATGCGGCGCGTCGCTTCGACGGTGAACGTGATCAGCCTGACGGTAGACGGGCGGCCGATGGGCGTCACCGCGACCGCCGTTTCGTCCTTGTCGATGGACCCGCCGAGCCTGCTCGTCTGCATCAACCGGGCCGCTTCGGTCCATGCCTCGATGTCCGACATGGAGGCATTCCGGGTGAATATCCTCCACCGCGATCAGGAGGAGATCGCCAGCATGTTCGCCGATCGCAAGATGGAGAAATTGCGCTTCGTCGACGGCTGGGAACTGGGCGCGGACGAGCCACCGCGGCTGCTCGACGCGCAGGCTTCGGTGCTGTGCCGCCGGATCGATTGCCACCAGTTCGGCACGCACAGCATCTTCATCGGCGTCATCGAGGATGTGCGGGTGCGCGACGACGTCTCGCCCTTGCTCTACTGGAACGGCGTCTATGGAGGGATCAGCGAAGGGCTCTAACGAGTCATGGTGCCGTCAGCCGAACGCGGCTAAGCCGCTGCGATGCAAACAATCCTTCTCGCCGCCTTGCTCGCGGCACAGCCCGCCACGACGCCCCCGATCGGCCAGCGCACCGGTACCCCGCAAAGCATGATGGCCGAAATGGGCCTCGCGCCCGATCAGGACGACCTCGCCGAAGCGATTGCGGCCGCCGACGCCCATCCCCTCGGTTCGCGCGAAAATCCGGTGCGCGTCGGCGGGCCGGATGGCGAGCGGGCCTATATCGCGCGCTTGCGTTGCAGTGACGGCAATGCCCCGCGCGTCGGCCAGCGTGCGAATATGGGCGTCGGCGCCTTCGGATCGATCGTCGACGGCTATCCGCTGGATTGCGGCAGCGCCGCCCCCGGCCAGACGATTCTGCTCATGGACATGTACCATGACGAGCATCGCGAGAATCGCGCCCCGCCGGGATTCACGCTCACCGAATAATCGCAGGCGCCGGTCAGGCCGGCCCGATCCTGAAGGCGCAGAGCTTGTTTCCGTCCAGGTCGCGGAAATAGGCGCCGTAGAAGGCTTGCGGGCCTTCCTCGCCGCGCAGCCCGGGCGCGCCTTCGTCGCTGCCGCCGAGTGCGAGCGCTTTCGCGTGCAGGGCATCGACCTGATCGCGGGTTTCCACCGGGATCGCGGTCATATGACCGTTGCCCTTGTCGTGCGGCGCGCCGTCATACGGCTTGGTCACCGCGATGCCGGGCTTGTCCCAGCCGGTGCCCCACATGGTGAAACCGTTCTGCGGAAATTCCATGATCCGCTTGGCACCGAGGGTGCCGAGCAGATCGTCGTAAAAGCCCCTGGCCCGATCGATGTCGTTGGTGCCGAGCGTGACGTAGCCGATCATTTCGCCTTGTTCTCCGCTGCCGGAATCGCCGGTGCGGCGCTGCATTCGCCGGTGCGGCGGCCGCGAAGGGTCGATGCGATCTCGACATCCCCGTCGGTCGTCAGGCGCGTCTTGAGTTCCCGCTCAGCCTCGAAGGAATCCTCGGTGAACCGGCCGGTGATGGAATAAGCGACTTGTCCGGAAAGGCCGGTCCCGGTGCAGTCGATGCTGCCGTTGATCGATCCGTTGCGCACGAAGACATCGCTGCTGCCACGGCAGGTAAAGGCTTCGTCGGTAAACAACTCCGCCGGCGGCGTCCCGCCTTCGGGCACGCAGACGCTGCGGGTCGTGCTGTCGCCCTGCTTCGTATTGATCTTGGGAATGCCCTTGTCGGCCGCCTTGAAGTTGGTGACTTCGGCGGTGACTTCATACTGGCCCGGCTGCAACCGCTCTGCCTTGCCCTTCGCCTTATTCTCAGCTTCGCCGCCGCCGCACGCGGCCAGCGCCACGAGCGGTATCGCGCACAAATATGCCCACTTCATCCTGCCTCTCCCTGTTGTTTTCGCCAAGCTAGCGCGCGCGCGCCGGAATGACCATATGGAGAACATGGCCATCCAGATCCGCACGAGTCTCGAGGAGCCGGAAACCGGCCAGAGCTTCATTCCGCACCGTCCGCAGCGGCCGGAAAAGTCGGAAGGTGGGCGCAAGTTCAAGTTGGTCAGCGACTATTCGCCAGCGGGCGATCAGCCGACCGCGATCGCCGAACTGGTCGAGCAGATTCAGGCGGGCGAGAAGACGCAGGTCCTGCTCGGCGTCACCGGCTCGGGCAAGACCTACACC